>NC_013790.1:2045000-2645000 GCF_000024185.1 Methanobrevibacter ruminantium M1 | reverse complement strand
GACTCCTGCATTAAGCGCTGTCAATGTTACAAAGGTCTCCTTTGTAAATAACACAGTACTTTCAACTGCAACAGGCTCTTATGCCTTATTGCTCAATACTGTAAACAATTCAGATGTTCTATTTAACACATTCCAAACCACATGCTTTGTGGAGGGCTGGGGACATCCTTCTGCTTTGGTATTAAGCGGTTCAAACTATAACAATATCTCATCAAACAATGTTATTGTAAACGATTCAAATGGAATCTACTTGACCGGATACCTTGGCGGAGGAAGCATGGGAGATTCCACCCAAGGATCCAATACCTACAATTATATATACAACAACACAGTTCACAGCGTAAGAGGAGTTGAATGGGCAAAGGATAAGGATGGAAACAAGCCTCTCCCATCTTCATTCTGTTATGGTATCCAAGTTATGGGTGCATATAACGAAATCATTGAAAACACTGTATATAATATGTACAGAGGCATAAGCGCTACCCAAACTGGAAATAAGGTAGTCAACAATAATCTATCAAATATCCATGGAACCTGGTACTCTGGAGGTACAAATGACGATGGAGCAGACTATACTATATATGTAACTACCAACTCTATTGTAAAAGACAATTCAATCTCTGATTCCAAAATTGGAGACTCCACTGCAGCAATCCATGCGGCAGCAAACACTAATGTAACTAATAATGTCCTCTCCAATATAGAAGGAACCGGCGTCTTGATTGAAGGAAACAATGTAGTCTGCAATAAGAATAGCTTATTAGGCTTAACAAATGACGGAATCATAGCTAAAGGAAATGTAAGCAACATTGATATTTCAGGCAATATAATAAATGCCTCAGAAACCGCTGTTTCCCTTGTAAAAACCTCAAGATCTCTTGCTCCTCATGACATTACAGTAAGTGAAAACACAATATTCACTACAAAGGAAAACCCAATCAGCTATGAAGAGGCTTACTCTACCAACATAACTGTAGAAAACAACAGAATAATCAAGGAAGCTTCCAATGGAACAGATCCTAGCACAGAAGGTAACGGAACCTACTACATTATAGATTCCAACTTCTATAATTATTTCGACAACACAGGATACCTTAAGAGCACAATCAAGGAAAACGACATCTTAATCTTCGTTGGCCCAATAGAAAGCAAGGACAAAATCTACATAAACAATAAGGTAAACATCACAGGTATTGATGCAGTCTTCAAGGACACAACCATAATTGTTTTAGACGACGGCGTTGTCATTGATGGAATCACAATCAACAATCCAAATGAGGCTAAAAACGACCGTGAATGGGGTATTCAAGTAAATGGAGCTAAGGATGTAACAATCAAAAACTGTAACATAACTATCTATGATGCATTCTCAGCATATGCAGTATATCTCATTGATTCATCTGATTGTAAGCTAATAAACAATAATCTTGAAGCTAAAGGAGATTATTTAACTTCTGCAGTTTTATTATACAATACAAACAACACAGTATTAAGCGGAAATTCATTAAAGACAATAGGAACTGGTCAAAATTACACTTTCCTAAATGAATCCTGCTTGGATGGTTGTCTTGATGGATGCCTCGATGGCTGTTTAGACGGTTGCCTTGACGGATGTCTCGATGGTTGCTTGGATGGTTGTCTTGACGGCTGTGCAGACGGATGCGCTGATGGCTGTTTAGATGGAGCACAAGGAGTAAACCACATAATCTCTGGAATATTCAGAACCTATGGCTTATTCATGGTATACTCATCAAACAACAATGTAACAGACAACAAAGTTGATGTAAGCTCTGCATTAGAAAAAGGCTATGCTACTTATATAGAATCAACTAATGCTATTGGAGGAATCTTCATCCACCACAATAGCAATAACAACATCATTAAATCTAATAATATAACATTAAATGGTAATGATCCATTCATGTATGGCGCTGGAGTGGTTGGAGGAAATTCAAACCACACTGATTATGTTTCCTCAAACAACCAATTCGAATCCAACGCCATCAATGTAAAATCCCCTTACTATGCTATCGGCATATTGCTTGGATACAACTCTTCAAAGAGCACTTTAAAATCCAATAAGATTTCCCTAAGCGCAAACAATTACTCTTACAATATAGCTTCATACAAGAGCAGTGAAAACACTGTTGATGGAACTGTAACTGTCCTAAAAGACACTATAGTTACCTCCACAAACATAACTGCACAGTCAAACAGTCCTATTGTGCTAAACCTCACTGTATTGGATGAAGACAATAAGACAGTAACTGTAGGAAGCCTTTTGGCTTATGTAAACAACACTCTTGTAAATTCAACATCTATCAAGGGCCAAAGCACCTCACTTGGAATTGGCGCTTATCCTAAAGGAACCTACGACCTTGTAGTTCTTTATGTAAATGGAGGAATCTACAGAGTAGGAGCTGGAGCATGCCAATTCAATGTAAGCGATGTAATTAATACTGGAAACGGCACAAAAGATATTCAAAACGCTTTAGATAATGCTAAGGATGGTGCAACTGTTGATTTAGGAAACCAAGAATATAACAATGTTGTAAATGTGCAAATCAAGAAGAATGTCACAATAACCGGAGGAAAGATCTCTGGAGACGGAAGCAATCCTATATTTGTCATCACTCCTAAATCCAAAGGAGGACCAAATAATGTAAGCATAACTGGAGTCGAATTCAATCTTGGCAATGGAAACATTGTTGCCCTTGCAACTGCTGATAATGGAACAAGCCCATTATCCATAGACACTGCACAAATTTCAATCAAGAACAATGTCTTCAACGCTGTTGATGGAGCTGTTCCAGAATCCATCAAGGTCCTTGAGCTTGACAGCGAAAGAGGAGTCCTATCTCCAACAAACGACATTTCCGTCAAGAGCAATACCTTATCAAGCGGAATCAATCCATTTGAGTTTAAAGTAACAAGCGTAGCCAACAACAATTCAATCAATGTTCCATCAGGTGGAAACCTGGCTCAAAAGCAAGTTAGCCAAATCCAATACCAAGATATGGAAACCATGGCTGTAAACGCTAAGATTGAGGGAAGAGTGGGCAAATACTTTGTAGTCAACTTAACTGATGATGCAGGCAAGCCTTTAGCAGATAAGTTCATACAAATCGGATTCAACGGTGCTGTATATGACAGAACAACCGATGAAAAGGGCCAAGCCAAATTGCAGATCAACCTTGGATACAAGGGAACCTACACCTTTGCAGTTTGCTTCCTTGGTGATGATAACTACAACGGAAGCTTTGTTGTTGCAAAAATCAAGGTAAACACTCAAAAGACTAAGCTTACAACTGCTTCAAAGACCTATAAGGCAAGCGCTAAGACAAAATCCATTTCCGCAACACTTAAGGATGCAAGTGGCAATGCGATAAGCGGCAAGAAGCTTACTTTCTCAGTAAACGGTAAGTCCTACTCAGCAACTACAAACGCTAAGGGAGTAGCCACCGTCAAGGTAAGCCTCTCAAGCAAGGGAACTTACAGTTTCACTGCAAAGTATGCCGGAGATGATATGTACGCATCTTCCACAGCAAGCGGAAAGATAACTATAAAATAAAATAATAGTGCATTGTCTGAAGGCTATTATGAATTAAAATAATAAGGTATTTTGGCCGAAAGGCCAAAATCTTTTTGTTTTTTAAAAATTCTCTCAATGATTTGCTTAAGCTTTTTGCTTTTATTCTATAATATTGAAGTTTTTAAAAAACATTATCCAAATCTCTTGGATATTAGGTTATTTTTCATTTAAACTTATTTCATTTATTTTTTTGGTGATTAAATGACATTAGCTATTGGAAATACATTGATTTTTGCAGATGAAGCTATTTATCAGGGAGCCAACAATGGACTATTCGCCATCTTCTCAAATACAAACGGAACTGGCTTTCCATTTTTAGATAGTTCACTAACTGCTATAACACAAGCATTACAGATACCTGTAATCATTCTTTTACTCATATTTTTAGTATTCGCTGTAGTAACTTTAGGGAAGCTTCTATCAGAATACCTTTCTCGTAAGAAAGTACCTATTAAATTAATCAAAGAAATGATTTATTCAATCTATGATGCACAGTCTGCTGAGGAAATTAAAAATATAGTAAATAGTTCAGATATTCAAAGTTCACAAAAGACAATTCTTTGTGAACTTGCTGACAGTGAACATCTTGGTAAGAAATCAAGGGAGACATTAGCTCGTAGATTGATTGATAATGAAGAGGATAAGATTACTCAAAATCTTCAAAAAACAGATATTGTTACAAGGATAGGTCCTACACTTGGATTGATGGGAACACTTATCCCAATGGGTCCAGGTCTTGCAGCATTGGGTACAGGGGATGTGACAACCCTTGCAAGCGCAATCACCATTGCATTCAATACAACTGTTATCGGTATTGGAGCAGGTGCTGCCGCTTACTTTGCATCAAAGATTAGAAGACGATGGTTCGGTGAATATCTTGCTAACTTGGATGCTTTGATGGATGCAATATTGGACAATATCAATAAAAGGGATGATAGGCTAGAATAATCACTGATTGTGGTTATTATTGTTAAAAACATGTTTAAACAATCTCAATAAATTCAACACATATTAATAATTCAATAATATCAGTAATATCAACAAATATCAATAATTTCAACTAAATTGGTGATTATATGGCTCGTCGTCGTTGCAATAGACGTTTTGAAAGTGAGGAAGAAGATCCTATGGCAGGAACCGCCAACCTTGTAGATGCAATGTTGGTTATTGCTGTAGGCCTGCTTGTTTTCCTTGTGCTTGCATGGAACATGCAAAGCGTGCTCTTTAATGAGCAGCTCACTCAAGAGGAAAAGCAGCAGGTCATGGATGCTATGAATCAGGAGATGACTGAGGTTCAAGAGGGTCAAATCTTGAATGAGACTCCAGATACAAGCAATGCAACAGGTCAAGGTTATACTGAGATGGGTAAGGTTTATAAGGATCCGTCTACGGGTAAATTGATTATGGTTCAGAATAATTCTGCTTAATTTTATTTATTTTTTATTTTTAGTCTTTTAGACTAATTCTTTTCTTTTTTTAATTATTTTTTTAGTTTTTCATGCACTTTTTTCCGGTTTTTTATACTTTTTGATGATTTTTTTGTCTAATTTTCATTCAATTTTTCATCTATTTTTATAAAAATCTTATATGAAATTTATGAATTTTATTATCTTTTCACATATTTTCACAATTTTTATATCAATTCCTTCAATTTTTTAGTTCCTATTTTATCAAAATTCATCAGTATTTTTATAACATTTTGTAATTAATAATACTATTTCATTTATGAAGTTTGTAAAATACTGATTTTGTAATACTTTTTTTATCATTTTAGGCTCTTTAGTAATATTATTTTAAAAAATTATTACTATTTGTCCTTATTTTTCCATTTAAGTATTAAAATAAGATTTAAATAATTATTACTCCTCTATTATAATTAATAAATATTAAATATAAGCACACTTAATGAAAAAAAACTGGCTAAGATAAAGTTAATTCGGTTGACTTTTAATTTTTAATATTTATTGGAAAAATTTAAAAAAGGCATAATTATGAAGAATAGAAAATTTTTGATAGTTAGCTTAATTCTTATTGTTCTAATGCTGGCCTTAGGATCTGCTTATGCCGCAGATTTAAGTCCAGTGACTAATGGAACTGTTTCTGGAGGTGTGGATGTGGCAACTGCCAATCCATACGCTTCTCAAACAGGAGGCCAAGAAATACAATCTGGAGAATTAAGCTATGATGTCCCGGAGGATGTTAGTGATGTCCAGTATGCAGGACTCTTTGTAAATGTTTATGGAGGGTCTGCACAGGGAGACTATGGTGCCCAGTCCAATGTCTCAATAACATCCAATGGTGAGACAAGTCAAATTGCAAGCGAAAGTTTAAATTATACTGATGGCAGTGGCGACGGCACTGTCTATATAGTAAATGACCACATCACCAAGGTCTATTCCGACTATCAGATGATTTATAATATCACTGATAGGGTTCAAGGTGCAACCGGTCAAATAAAGATCAATGTAACAAACACCAAACTTGAAGGATATGCTAATTTTGATGGCAGAATCAAATTAATCGGTTTGGTCTTTGCTTATAATGACGGAAGCAATAATAGATTTGATTATTGGGTGGATTCCGGTCAGGCTTGGTCAAATAGTGCGGATTCAGTTACCAAAGCTAATTTTACTGTGGGAACTGTAAGTCCTTTCTTAAGTGCTAACATAAGAAATATTGCACTTTCAAGCACTGACGGTAATTATTCATTCAATAAGCAAGAGTTAACTGGTGGGGAACTCATCTCTGATTCCATGTTCAAATACCATAAGTGGGATGTAACTGACCTCTTAAAAAACAAGACAAATAATTTAACTTTTAATTCAACCAAATCTTTTAAGAATGTACTTTCTGTCTTGACAGTTACAAAGAACTTAGAGGAAATATTTGTAAGTCCTGACGGTACTGGAACTGGTACTACTGCAGATGATCCTACCACTATGGATAAGGCAGCTCCTGCTTTGGCTAATAATGGTATAATCCATGTATTGGATGGTACCTACACCCAATCCAAACGTTATGACATTAGGGCAAACTACTCATCCATTGTTGCAGTAAATCCTGGAAATGTAATATTCGATGGAAACAATTCTGTTGCAAACATTAGAGTATATGGTGCCAATGTAACTTTGGACGGCTTGACTTTTACACATGGTAAAGGAACTGGAGGGGGAGTTTATTTCGATAGCGATGCGAATGGCGGCCTTGTGACAAATTGTATTTTCAAAGACATTAATAATACCGGAGCTGGAGGAGCTGTTTACATATCCGGTTCTAAAAATGTTATGATTGAAAATTGTAAATTCATAAACACCACTTCCACAGGTACTGGAGGAGGCGCAATCTACATTGCTGGAGACAATGCCACCGTTAAGGAATGCAGCTTTGAAAATGCTACTGGAAAGGATGGTGGTGCAATCCGTGTAAATTCTAGAGATTTTGCGGTTGTAAGAGACTCTAACTTCACTGGTTGTGTTGCAACTACCGGCGGAGCCATTAGTTGGGTAGGAAAATATGGAAATGTAACCAATTGTACATTTACAGACAATCAAGCTACTGGTTCAAGCAATGGTGGAGGAGCTATCTATTGGCAGGAAAACTTTGGATTAATCAATAACTGTACATTCATAAGAAATAAGGCTCAAGTTTATGGAGGCGCTGTTAATTGGGCTGCAGGTAAAATCAACGGTACAATAGTCAACAGCATCTTTAAGGAAAATTCCGCTGGAAGAGATGGTGGCGCATATTATTCCGCTGCAGGTGCAAATGAAATGCTAATTATGTACTGCTCATTTGAAGACAATGAGGCAGATGCAAACGGAGGTGCTATGGGCTTCCGTGCAGACCAATGCTACCTTCTTGATTGTAACTTTACCAGCAACCATGCAAAACAGAATGGAAGTGCTGTAATGCTCTATTCCAATGTAGCCAATTTCCTTGGTATTGGAAACTGTAATTTTGTAGATAACTCTGCAGACGTATTGAACTATTCCATTGTTAACAATGCAGGAAAATTAAAATTATCTGAAAATAACATCACAACCAATGATCTTCGTGATGGAATCTACACAAACGGTTCAATATTGACTGACGTTTATTTATATCTCATTGTCAATGAAACCAATGATGCTGCATCCAATGTAGTATATGCAGACATCGGCGATGAAGTGCCTATTGACGTTTACCTTGTAGATGACAACAGCAATCTCATTAACGGCATAGGCTTAAGCGTAGAGATCAATGGAACCAACATCACTGAATTTGATTTGGATGGATACACATATAAGACAAGCTACACACCAAGTGAAATAGGTACTTATTATGTAACTGGAAACTATTCCAAGGCTGAGCTTAGCAATATCCTAACAGGATCAATCGTTGTGGGAGAGGAACCTGTTTCTGCTATAGAAATTGCTTTTAGAGGCGAATATGTAAATACCACTTATGCAGGTGTGGAAAACCTTATTGCAGTTTCATTGCATAACACCGGATCTTTAGATGGAAACTATCTTGTTGAATTTTATGTGGATGGCGAGCTTGCAGGAACTGAAGAATCTAAGGTAAATGCTGGCTACACAAGCGATATTAACTTTATTGATGAGAAAATAAGGGATCTAAACGAATCAACTATATTGGGACATGACAATCTACAGGCTAATTACACTGTAATTGTTAAGGATAATGAAACCCAAGAAGTTATAGGGGAATCCAGCTATTTCCCATATGTCCTATACAACGGTTATTTATCTAAGAAATACGAATATTCAGATGAATTCATAAGCTCATTCAGAAATGTCACCTTCAATGGAGGCTATTTCATTAACACCACTGGAAGCTACTCTGGAAATAGCAACCCTGGATTGACTGACATTTGGACTCTTCCTGCTCTTGGCGAAGGGGCAAGCTTTGCAGGAGCTTATGTATATGTTGCATATACCTGGGATAAGACAGAAAATGGACCATCTGACTGGGCCTCCAGCTTTAATGATGAGTCCATCCCTATTGTAGCTCAATATAGGGACCAATCCAATATGGGTACAAGCGGTTCATATGGATACGGTCTTGTGGTCTATGACGTTTCCTCTTTGATTAAGGAAGGACAAAACAAATACTCATTAACTAAAGGGGACACAGCTATATATCCACGTACCCTTGTGGCATTCTATAATGTGACTGAATCAAGCACTGTAAAAACCATGTACATGTATAATGGTGCTGATTTATTATATTACGGTAGCTATAATGTTTTGGAAAGACTTGTTATGACAGATTCTGTATTGAACATTAGTACAGAGGGCAATGTCCTCGGATCTAATTTGTATGTTTTCGCTGCAAGCGCTCAAGCAGGTGAAGGTAACTTGCTTGTCAACGGCGAAAAATATGAGGATGTTTGGAACGGTACTACCAGCTCTGTAGAAGAGAAAGTCTTTGATTTGGGAGACAATCCTCTTGCATCCAATGAAATCTCCTTTGTATCTACCGGATCTACCATTTTAGCACTTCAACAATTCGTTCTTGTTGAATATGAAGCTTACTCTGCTGACGTTACAATAGCTTCTGAATATAATGGAGCTTGTTATGCTGGTACTGAAAATGCATTGAAAGTCAATGTAACAAATGACGGTTTGGAAAAAGCCAATTATTTGATTGAATTATATGCTGACGGTGTAAGGGTCGACTATGAACATGTTGAAATCGATGTTGGCGAAAGCAATGTCCTAACCTTAATCGACGACACCATCAGGCCAGTGACTGAAGACACTGTAAATGGCGCAGACAATCAAAAGGTAAATTACACAGTCTATGTAAGTGCTGCTGGAAGTCTTTTAGCTGAAAAGACAATCACTCCTACCATATGGTATAACGGTTACTTAGGCAAGGACTACGCTTATCCTAATGAGACAATCAGCTATTTCGACACCATTACAGTTAACGGTGGAGTTATCATTGAAACTTTAAATGATACCACTTATATGGGCGCTACAGTTCTTAACAGAACTGATGTATGGGAGCTTGATGTCCCAGATGATGTTGAATTTGCAGATGCATTTATCTATATTGGATACAACTGGGATAAGACCGGTGCAAACATCCCTGTCTTGAACTTAACATTCAATGGAGAAACTGTTGCTCCTATGGAAAGCTATAGGGATCAATCCAACTTAGGCAGCTCCGGCAAATACGGATACGGATTAATCGTTTATGATGTGTCTGGGCTTGTTGAAGCTGGAGAAAATACATTATTAATAGAAAAAGAGTTTAACAAGACTGCAGTTTACCCAAGCACTCTTGTAGCATTCTATAACCAAGAGGTCCCTGATGTCATTACAACAGTTTATATGTATCATGGTGCTGACTTGTTATATAACAGCTACAACCTATTAGGAAGGGACGTTGAAAGTAACAGCGTTTTAGAAGTTGAATTGGTTGATGACCTTGCATCTGCAGACCTTTTAGTATTTGCTGCAAGCGCTCAAGCAGGTGAAGGTAACTTGATTGTAAATAATGAAACATATGAGAATGTCTGGTCTGGAAGCACAAACAGCACTAATGTATTTGGTGTCGATATATTGGACAGTCTCAAGCAATCCAATGAAGTCTCCTTTGTTTCAACTGGAGGAACTATCCTAGCACTTCAACAATTCATTGTCTTCGAATACGATGTCACTTCTGCTAAAGCTAAAGTAAGCACAGAATATTCAAATTCCGCATATGCCGGAACCGACAATGTATTAAAACTTGATTTAACCAATAACGGTACAGTAGACACTGTCTATCATATTGACTTATATGCTGATGGCGACTTGGTAGACAGCATAGAAGCTGAAATCGATTGCGGTGAAAACAGTACACTATACTTGATTGATGATACAATCAGGCCAGTGACTGAAAACACTATAAACGGAAACAACAACGCTAAGGTAAACTACACAGTTGTAATCAGTGATAATGCAACCGATGAGATATTGGATGAAATTACAATAACTCCTGTTCTTGTCTATAACGGTTACTTAGGTAAGGACTACGCTTATCCTAATGACACAATTCAATTCTTCGACGCTATCACAGTAAACGGTGGAGTAATCATTGACACTTTAAATGATACCACCTATCTTGGAACTAAAACAACCAACCGTACCGATGTATGGACTGTTGATGTTCCAAATGATGCAGAATTCGTTGAGGCCTTTGTCTATCTTGCATACAACTGGGATAAGACCAATGGCACCTGCCCTGTCTTCAATACCACATTCAATGGTGAAACTGTCACTCCTATAGCTCATTACAGAGACCAATCAAACCTTGGAACCAGCTCTGCAAAATACGGCTATGGATTGCTTGTCTATGATGTTTCAGAGTACATCGCTGCAGGCGAAAATAGCTTTGAGCTTCTAAAGGATTATGATGTCACTGCTGTCTATCCAAGCACTCTTGTAGCATTCTATGATGTTGAAGACTCACCTATATTGACAACTGCTTACATGTTCAATGGCGCTGACTTATTATACAATGCATATAATTTCTTAGGAAGACCTGTTGAAAGTAACAGCGTTTTATATATTGATTCAGTTGACGATATCGATGAAGCAACACTTGTAGTATTTGCTGCCAGCGGTCAAGCTGGAGAAGGTAACTTGATTGTAAACGGTGATGAATACACCAATGTTTGGGAAGGAACAAGCAATAGTGCAGCTGCTTATATGATCAATCTAACTGATTCCATAGCTGAATCCAATAATGTGTCCTTCGTTTCCACTGGAGGAACTATCCTAGCCCTTCAACAATTTGTCATAGTTTCAGAATACGCCCCATACGCTAAGGCTGACATTATCTCTGAATATAAGGGCGTTGCATTTGCAGGCACAAACAATGTCTTAAAGGTCAATGTAACAAACGTTGCTGAGGAAGATGCTGTCTTCAATGTAACCCTTTATGCTGACGGCGTTGAAATAGGCAGTCAATTGATTGAAGTAGGCGCTTATGGCAGTGCCATTGCAATGTTTACCGATGAGAAGATCAGACCGGTTACAGAAAACACAGTCAAAGGGGCAGACAATGAAAAAGTCAATTACACTGCAGTCGTAAGAGATGTTGACGACCTTGTTGAGGATGCTGAAGCTACAATCACTCCGGATATCCTCTATAACGGTAACTTAGGCAAGGACTTAGCATATCCTGCTGAGGAGATCACATTCTTTGACTCCATCACAGTAAACGGTGGCATTTACATTGAAATCCAAAATGATTCAAGCTACCTTGCATCTGGAGCTACCAACAGAACTGACATATGGAACATTGAAGCACCTGAAGACGCTGATTTCGTAGCTGGATTTGTATATGTGGCTTACAACTGGGATAAGACCTCTGCAGGAATCCCTGCACTTAACATCACATTCAATGGTGTATCTGTCGCTCCTGTTGCACATTACAGAGACCAATCCAATATGGGAACCTATGGCAAATATGGATACGGACTTTTAGTATATGATGTAAGCGACCTTTTAGAAGCAGGGGATAATGTATTCACCTTAACAAAAGATGCTAACATGACTGCCATCTATCCAAGTGTTTTGGTTGCAGGCTACGACCAAGAAGTATCTGACAGCATGAAAACCATTTACATGTTCAACGGCGCAGACTTATTGTCCAATGCAAACAACTTCTTAGGAAGAGTTGTTGCATCTAACAGTGTTTTAGACATTGAATTGCCTGATGATGTAATTGATTGTGCACTTGGAATATTTGCAGCAAGCTCTCAAAAAGGCGAAGGCAATCTAATAGTAAACGGAGAAAGCTTTGAAGATGTTTGGAACGGATCTTCCAACTCAGTCCAAGCTTGCGTATTTAACTTGACAGATGATATCGAAGAATCCAACACAGTATCATTTGTTGCAACCGGAAGCACTATACTAGCCCTTCAGCAATTCATCTTTGTGGAATACGAGCTTGTTTCTGTTGACGCTAAATTAGGCTCTGAATACAATAACGTTGCATTTGCTGGAACCGACAATGTCTTAGAATTTAACATTACCAATGACGGAACAATTCCTACCGCATACACCATTGAGTTCTATATCGATGGCGAATTGGCAGACACTTTAGAACTTGAACTTGCAAACGGTGAAAGCGACAGCCTATACCTTGTGGACCCAACCATCAGACCAGTTGATGAAACCACTGTAAACGGCGCAGACAATGCTAAAGTCAACTACACTGTTGTAATCACAGACAATTCAACTGGAGATGTCTTAGATATAATCACTATCACTCCTTCTGTACTCTACAACGGTAACTTAGGCAAAGACTTGGCATATCCTGCTGGAGAAATCACTTTCTTCGATGTAATTACAGTAAATGGAGATATCATTGTCATAGGAATGAATGATTCCACTTATCTTGGCTCTAAGACAACAGGACGTACTGACGTATGGGACTTAACCACTAATGAAGATATTATCTTTGCAGCCGGATACCTTTATGTTGCATACAACTGGGATAAGACCCCTGCTGGAATGCCTGTATGGAACACCACATTCAATGGCGTAACTGTCACTCCTGTTGCACATTACAGAGACCAATCCAATATGGGAACCTACGGCAAATATGGCTACGGACTTATCGTTTACGATGTATCTGACCTTATTGTAGCTGGTGAAAACACATTCACCTTAGAAAAAGAAAATGGAACCACTGCAGTATATCCAAGTACCCTTGTAGCATTCTATAATATGCCTGAATCCAGCACTTATGTAACTACATACCTATACAATGGCGCAGACTTATTATCCAATGCAAACAACTTCTTAGGAAGACTTGTTGCATCTAACAGCACATTGGATATCGATTCATTTGACAATATAGTCGGCGCTGACCTTTTAGTATTTGCAGCTAGCGCTCAAGCTGGAGAAGGTAGCCTTGTCATAAATGGCGATCTTGTAGCTGACATCTGGAATGGCAGCAGCAACAGCGTAGATGCATATGCTATTGACTTAGGCAAAAACCCTAAGGCATCTAATGAGGTATCATTTGTTGCAACCGGATCTACCATTCTAGCATTGCAACAGTTCATTGTTGTTGAATACAATGTTCCTTCAGCTGAGGCAAGCCTCGTTAGCGAATATTCTAATGTTGCATTCGCTGGAACCAACAATGTATTGCAATTCAACTTAACAAACAACGGCGCTCTTAACACTTCTTACATTGTCGACTTCTATATTGACGGCAAGAAGGTAAACAGCACTCAAATTGCACTCAACTCTGGCGAAAGCTTTGGCCAATACTTTATCGATGATACAATCAGGCCAGTTGACGCAAGCACTGTAAACGGCGCAGCCAATGCTAAGGTAAACTACACAGTCTTAGTCAGCGATAAGGATACCGGACTTATATTGGATGAAGTGACCCTCACTCCTTCTGTATTATATAACGGTAACTTAGGCAAGGACTTAGCACATCCTCCAGAAGAAATCGTCCTATTTGACACAATCACTGTAAACGGTGATGTGATTATAGATACATTAGATGATTCTACCTATCTTGGAGCTAAGACAACCGGACGTACTGATGAATGGAACTTAACCGTTCCTTCAGATGCTGATTTCGAAGTGGCATACCTTTATGTTGCATACAACTGGGATAAGACTGCAAGTGGAATGCCTGAATGGAACACCACCTTCAATGGTGTAAATGTCACTCCTGTTGCTCATTACAGAGACCAATCCAATATGGGAACCTATGGCAAATATGGATACGGACTTTACATTTATGATGTATCAGACCTCATTAAGGCAGGTCTAAACACATTCACCTTAGGAAAAGAAAACGGAACTACAGCGGTATATCCAAGTACTCTTGTAGCATTATATAATGTTAACGAGTCAAATGTACTTACTACCGTTTCCTTATTCAACGGTGCAGACTTATTATCCAATGCAAACAACTTCTTAAACAGAACTGTTGCAAGCAATAATGTCTTAGAATTAGATTTCACTGTATTTGATGAAATCCTATCCAGCCAACTCTATGTATTTGCTGCAAGCGCTCAAGCTGGAGAAGGAAACCTTATTGTAAACAATGAAACATTCACTAATGTCTGGAATGGAACTTCTAATAGCGTAGATGCTTATATTGTTGATTTAGGAAATGACCCTAGCTTATCCAATGATGTATCATTTGTAGCTACCGGTTCTACAATCCTTGCATTAGAGCAATTTGTCGTTGTAAAATCCAAATATCAAACCAGCTCTGACTTGCAAAAACTCATCGATGCTGCTGAACCTGGATCCACCTTGGATTTAGGTGACAACGTATTCCAAGATGTTGCTAATGTAGTAATCGATAAGAACTTAACCATCAAAGGCGGTTCCATAATGGGCAAAGCTGGAGAGACCATCTTTGTAATTCCAGCAAAATCCGCTAACGGTCCTGATGAGGTAAACATAACTGGCGTTGACTTTATTGTGGAAGATGCAAATGTAATTGTTCAAGCAACTGCTGACAATGGAAGCAGCCCAACTTCAATCGACACTCCAAACATCAGAATCAGTGACAACTTCATTGACATGATAGACGGAAGCGTTGTACCTGAATCAGTAACTGTATTGAAACTTGACAGCGAAAGAGGAGTCCTTGCACCTACCGGTGAACTCAAGGTCACTGACAACGCAATTGCAGCTGGAATCAAACCATTCGAGTTTGATGTAACTGGCGTATCCAACGGCAGCGACACCAATATTCCAGAAGGCGGTAACATTCCTGCTAAACAGGCTTCTGTAATCCACTATCAAGATATGGAAACAACTGCTGTTAACTCTAAGATTGAAGGAAGAGTGGGCAAATACTTCGAAGTCAACTTGACAGACACAAATGGAAACCCATTAGCAAATAAATTTGTCCAAATAGGTTTCAACGGTGTAGTATATAACAGAACAACAAACGAAACCGGCGGAGTCAAACTCCAAATCAACTTAGGATACAAAGGAACTTACACCTTTGCTATCTCCTACCTTGGAGATGACTACTACAACGGTAGCTTTGTTGTATCTAAGATCAAGGTAAGCACACAAAACACCAAGCTTACTACTGCTGCAAAAACCTATAAGGCAAGCGCTAAGACAAAAACATTAACTGCAACACTCAAGTCAAGCGTGTACAACAAACCAATCAACGGTAAGAAAGTAACTTTCACAGTAAACGGCAAATCCTACTCAGCAACTACAAACGCTAAAGGTGTAGCAACTGTTAAAGTAAGCCTTTCAACCAAGAAAACCTACAGTTTCACAGCCAAATTCGCTGGAGACGATATGTACACCAAATCAAGTGTTACAGGTAAGGTAACTATAAAATAGATTCAAGCTTTTTACGGCCTTCGGCCGCAAAAACCTTGACCAAAAATTTTTTTAAGAATAGTTTTAAACTATTCTTTTTCTTTTTTTTTAGTTTGATTTTTTAATCTTTTTTTATGTTTTTGAAATTATTCGAAGGGATATAATTTTAAATTAAAAATAAGTCAAGAACTTAAATTATTATATTTTTGTATAAATTAATCTAATTAGTAATACTTTTTTTAGTTTTTATTTAGTTCCTTTTTTTAAAAATTATTACTTTTTTAATGAAAATAAGTCAATTAGTATTATTATTTTAAAAAAGTATTACTTTTTATCCTTCTTTTACAATTTTAGTAATAAACTAATTTTTAAATAAGTATTACTACTATATTATAAATGATAATTAATAATAGGCTGTTTATTTACTTGATTAACTAATGACAGTTATTATTTATATTATTTGAAGAGTTTTTCAATTTTGAAAATCATTAAAAAACTCTATTGGCAAATTAACCAATTATTATAATTCTGATTAGTTTTTACCAATTAAACAACAATTATAATTCTGATTAGTTTTTACCAATTAAACAACAATTATAATTCTAATTAATTATTACAATTCCAGAAGGTTTGAAAATGAAAACAAATTATAAAATTATTCTAATTTCAATAATTCTTCTCGGTTTGGTCATGTCTTTTGGAGCTGTCTCAGCAGCTGACCTAAATACAGTCCAGTCCGGTGAGGTTTCAGGTGGAGTTGACATAGCCAGCTCAAATCCTGGAGTCGAAAATGGAGAATTGACTTACGAAATTCCAGATAGTGTTGAAAACATTCAGTATGCAGGGCTCTTTGTTGACAGCTATACTGCAGGATCCTCTAATTTGGTATATGGATCCGAAGCAAATATCACTTTGACAAAAAACGGCGAAAGCGAACAGATAGCAAGTGAAAGACTTGTTGCAAGTGTGGGAAGTGCAGACGGTGAGGTATATGTCATTAACGACCACACAACAAAATGCTTTGCAGACTATATGATGACCTATAACCTTACAGACAGACTTCAGGATGCAAAGGGAAATATCACAATCACTGTAAATGCCACTCCTATCGAAGGATACACATTCTATAATAAAATCAAGCTGATAGGCCTTGTATTTACATATGATGATGGAGATGGAGACCAATTCCATTATTGGGTAAATGCAGGTTCATCTTGGGTAAAGACAGATAGCGGAGAGACAAGCAAGGCTACATTTAAGCTTGGAAACGTGAATTACGACCCAACTGTAGCCACCCTTGATAACTTTGCCCTTTCAAGCCAGGATGGTGTCTATACCTTCAATGGCAAGGAGATGGATGAGTCCATAGTCACTGAAACAGGGGTATACTATTATATCCATCACAAGTTTGACATATTGGATAAGATTAAGAACATGACAAACACCCTTGTATACACTCCAGGGGAAGGCTCATACTCATTTAGAAATGTTCTTTCAGTGGTAAAGCTGGTAAAGACAGTTCCAGTCTATGCTAAAGTCAACATAAGCTCTGAATATGATGACATTGTCTTTTCAGGAACAGAAAATCTGCTTAAGGTGGGCATAACCAATAATGGTACAGGCTCTGCATCCTATCTCTTGGATTTATATGCCGATGGGAAAAAGGTAAACAGTTCTCAAATCTCATTAGCTGCAGGAAGGGAAGCTGTAATATCCTTGATTGACAATACAATTAGGCCATCTGCAGCAGACACTGTAAGCGGTGCAGATAATAAGAAGATCAATTACACTGTAGTTGTTAGCGATAAGAACACTGGAGAGGTTTTAGATGAATCCAGCATCTTCCCTAATCTCCTCTATAACGGTTATTTAGGCAAGGGCTTGGCTTATCCTGCAGAAAAGATAAGTTCATTTAAGAATATCACAGTTAATGGAGGCATGATCATTGAGAGTCTAGGTGATTCCACTTATCTTGATGCTTCAATGACTGGCAAAACCGATTCTTGGACTATTGATCTGCCTGATGGCGCTTTCTTCACTGATGCATTTGTCTATGTGCCATATAATCTTGATAATGGAAATGTTCCTATGTTCACAAGCACATTCAATGGGGCGGCAGTTAATCCTATAGCTTCATATAGGGATCAGCCAAATATAGGAGAAAATGCTAAAAACGGATACGGATTGCTTGTTTATGATGTTGGAGAGCTCATTAAGGCAGGTGTAAATAGCTTTGCCTTATCAAAGGAAGCAGGTATTGCTGGAGTTTATCCAAGCACCCTAATTGCATTTTACAATCTAACAGATTCAGACCTTCTAACAAGCGCATTCATATTCAATGGGGCAGACCTATTATCCAATGAATACAATTCACTTGGAAGAGATGTTTCAAGCGATAATATATTATCCATCGGCGCTTTTGATGGATTGGTAAGTGCTAAGCTTCATGTATTTGCTGCCGATTGCCAAGCTGGAGAGGGAGACTTGACTGTTAATGGCAAAAGCTATAAGAATGTATGGGCCGGTACAAATAGAAGTGTCGGCGATTATGTGGTTGATTTAGGAAAATCCACTAATGCATCAAATGAGGTGTCATTTATTTCCACAGCCTCAAATATTCTAGCCCTTCAGCAATTGGCTGTTGTTCAATATAATGTCCCTTCAGTTAAGGCAAGTCTTGTCTCTGAATATTCAAACGCTGTATTTGCAGGTACCAACAATGTCTTGTCTCTTAATATAACAAATAACGGTAAATTTGATTCTATCTATACTGTTGACTTCTATGTGGATGGCAAAAAGCAAAACAGCACTGAAATTTCCCTAAAATCTGGTGCTAATAAGGGATTATATCTTATTGATGATACAATAAGGCCTATTGATGCAAGCACAGTAAATGGGGCAGACAATCCTAAGGTCAATTATACAGTTGTCATCATTGACAAGGAAAAATCAATGGTATTAGATGAGATTACCATAACTCCTAGCCTCTTATATAATGGAAATCTAGGAAAGGACTTGGCTTATCCGGCAGAGAATATCACTTCATTTAGAAATATAACTGTAAGCGGTGGCGTGATTGTCGATACATTAGATGATTCCACATATATTAACTCTCAAGCAACAAACAGAACAGATATTTGGAATGTAAATGTGGCTGATGGCGATGTATTTACAGATGCCTTTGTTTATGTTCCTTACAATTGGGATAAGACCAACGGATACATGCCAGTTTGGAATGCAAGATTCAATGGTGTTGCAGTTTCACCTCTTGTCTCCTATAGGGACCAATCAAATATAGGATTCTTCGGCAAGAACGGATATGGATTGGTGGTCTATGATGTGAGCAAGCTTATCAAATCAGGGGAAAACACTTTCACTTTAGAAAAAGAAGCTGGAATCACTGCTGTATATCCAAGCACCCTTATGGCATTCTATAATGCAACTAGTTCCAATAGCTTAAAGACCATTTATATCTATAATGGTGCAGACCTATTGGCAAATGAGAATAACTTCCTAAACAGGACTGTTGCATCTGACAGTCACTTAGATATCTCCTCTTTTAAGGAAGTAATTAGCGCTAAGCTTTATGTTTTTAGTGCCGGTGCTCAAAAAGGTGAAGGAAATATTATATTTAATAATAAAACATATAAAGATGTTTGGAATGGTACTGTAAACAGTGTAGATAGTTTCATCATTGATTTAGGCAAGTCTCCAAGTGTGTCCAATGATGTGTCCTTTGTCTCTACAGGCTCAACCATTATGGCACTTCAGCAGCTCATTGTTCTTGACTATTATGTATCCTCTGTTAAGGCAAATGTGTCCTCTGAATATTCTGGTGCTGTATTTGCAGGTACCGATAATGTATTAAAAGTTGACTTGACCAATGACGGTCAGGGAGGATCTGTTTATGTGCTTGACTTCTATATTGATGGCAAGATTGTAAACAGCACAGAAATTCCTCTTGATGCAGGTAAAAGCACTGAAATCTTTTTAGTTGATGATAAAATAAGGCCTGTTGATGCAAGCACTGTAAATGGTGCAAATAATGCCAAGGTCAATTATACAATAACTGTAACTGATAAGGCCAGCGGACTTGTTTTATATGAGGCCAGTCTCAATCCTATTGTATTATATAATGGAAATCTAGGAAAGGACTTGGCTTATCCGGCAGAGAATATCAGCTTCTTTGATGCCATAACTGTAAATGGGGGCGTAATCATTGATACATTAGATGATTCCACCTATCTTGGAGCAAAAACCACCGGCAGAACTGATGTCTGGAAGGTTGAAATTCCTAAAGATGGAAAGATAGTTGATGGATTTGTTTATGTATCATACAATTGGGATAAGACCAATGGGTCTATGCCTATTTGGAATGTAAGTTTCAATGGAGTATCAGTTTCACCTGTGGCCCACTATAGAGACCAGTCCAATATGGGTACTTATGGCAAATATGGATATGGACTTGTCGTTTATGATGTTGGGGAGCTTATCAAATCAGCTGAAAACAAGTTTACCTTAGAAAAAGAGAATGGAACTACTGCAGTTTACCCAAGCACTCTTTTAGCATTCTATAATCGTACAGAATCAAATAATAGAACTACCGTTTATATGTACAATGGTGCAGACTTATTGTCCAATGCAAATAACTTCTTAGGTAGAACCGTTGCAAGCAATGCCGCTTTAGATTTGGCCTTGAATCCAAATGATGAGATTAAAAGCTCAAGGCTTTATGTTTTTGCTGCAAGCGGCCAATCTGGAGAAGGAAAGCTCATTGTCAACAACAAGACATTTAACAATGTCTACAATGGCAGTGCAAATAGTGTGGATGCCTATATTATTGATTTAGGCAAGTCCCCTAGCGCATCTAATAATGTGTCATTTATAGCTACAGGCTCAACCATTCTTGCTCTTCAGCAATTCGTTGTGGTTGATGCTATACACCAGTCCAGTGAAGAGCTTCAAAAGATGATCAATTCAGCTAGGGCAGGCTCTACATTGAATTTGGGAAGCAACGTATTCAAGGATGTCTCAAATGTAATCATCAATAAGGACCTTACAATAACAGGCGGAACAATATATGCAAGAGAGGGAGAGACCATCTTCGTTGTCACCGACCGCTCTGCAGGAGGTCCTAAGGAAGTGAATATCACTGGAGTCAAGTTCGTTTTAGATAATGCAAACACAATTCTTCAAGCAAGGGCTGTAAACGGCTCCACACCAACTTCAATTGATGTGGCTTCAATCAACATCAAAAAGAATAATATCTCTTTTGTTGATGATGATGTGGTTCCAGAATCAATAACCGTTCTTGACCTTAAGTCCCAAAGGTCTTCAATTGCCCCAACTAGAAACTTGACCATAAGCGGCAATAATCTAATTGCAGGTATCTGTCCATTCATGTTTGAAGTAACCAGCTTCAATGGAAAGGACTCTGTAGTTGTTCCAGAAGGAGGCAATATCCCAGATAAAAAAGCTTCTGTAATACATTATGAAGACATGGTTACAACTGCCATCAATACAAATATTGAAGGAAGAGTGGGCAAATACTTTGAAGTGAACCTTACAGATTCCAATGGAAATCCATTGAAGGATAAGAAGGTCCAGATAGGATTTAATGGTGTTGTATATGATAGGACAACAAATGCCACAGGAGGAGTCAAGCTCCAGATAAACCTTGGATACAAGGGAACATACACCTTTGCAATTGCATTCCTTGGTGATGATTATTATAATGGCAGCTTTGTTGTAGCTAAGATTAAGGTTAACACTCAAAAGACAAAGATTTCCACTTCTTCTAAGACATATAAGGCAAGTGCTAAGACCAAAGCCATTTCTGCCACCCTTAAGGATGCAAGCAGTAATCCTATAAGCGGTAAGAAGCTTAGTTTCACTGTTAATGGAAAAACCTATAGCGCTACAACTAATTCAAAAGGCACTGCAACTGTGAATGTAAGCTTAAGCAAGAAGGGAACTTATAGCTTTACTGTAAAGTATGCTGGCGATGATATGTATGCTGGGGCCACTTCAAGCAGTAAGGTGGTTATAAAATAGTTGTTTTAAAGAGTAGTTTGTTTTAAACTATTCTTTACTTATTTTTTTTTAGTTTTTTTGGAGTTAAGGTAATTTTAATAATTTTTATTTATTTTTTTTCTTTTTAAAATTTTTTAATTTGTCTTTGATTATTTACTATTTCTTTCATCAAAATTTCATAAAATTTTATTACTTTTTCTTTTATTTTTTTTATATAGTATTACTTTTTTCTAAAGTTATTACTTTTTGCCCTATTTTTAAAATAAAAGTAATACTGTCCTCAAAATCTTTATAAATTATAAAAATATAAGCATTTATTATAATAAGATTATTCTATCGTTAATTTAGTTAATTATTTAATTAAATTACTTTGTTAGAAAGATTTCTTATTATCATAGGAGACTTTATATGAAATATAATAAAAAGATATTCTTTTTATTTTTATTATTGTGTCTCATAATTCCTCAAGCTATTTATGCAGGGGATGTTGATGATTTATCGGATGCTGGTAATTACACTAGAGATAATTCACCTTTAACAATAAGTTCCACTTATCAAAGTTCTACTTATGGATCCGATGGGGGATATGATGATAAAAATGAGAATATTTATATTTTAGATAAAGTTAGTGATGGGGATAAATCTAAAACATGCTGTTCTAAGGACCTTTCTTTAGATAATGCTTGTTCTATGGATAAATCTTCTTGTTCTAAGAGCAATTCAGCTTGTTCTAAGGGCATATCTTCAGATAAAGATTCATCTAACTTGTCTAATACATATTTAGTTTCTGAAAATAATTATAATGATTTTAATGTTGATATAGATTTAAATGATAAACTTTCAGATTTGGATTTAAACAATGATTTAAGTCTTAATAAAGATTTAACTCTTAATTTAAATTCAAATAACGATATGGATTATTTAAATCTTGAGGAAGTTATTCAGACAGATGGAACTTTAACTTATGAGGGCGATTTGGATCAAACTTATTTAAACGATGAGTCTTTAAATCAAGATGTTCAAAATGATGATTCTTTAAATAAAAACGATTTAAAATCCCCATTAAGTGATGAAAACACATTTAATATTTTTATAATTAGTGATAATACAGGAAATAATCTTTTTGATGCAGTGGCATGTGAAATCTTAGACAATTCCAATTTTTCTAATGTCAAATTCAATATAAGAAGCGGAAACCAAATAAATGCAATGAGCGAGGATGAAATCTATGAACTGATGGCTCCTTGCGATGCATTCATCGGCCAGTGGGTAAGCTCCAATGTGGATGCAGTATTAACCAGTCTTTTAAACAATCATCCTGAATTGTCAAATAAGAAACTGTTCCTTATCTTGGAACCACCTACTGGAAACATCAATTCAAGCTCCAGTTCATTGAATTTGGTTAGAAACTCTACAATTGACTATAAGAAGATATTCAATGGAATTTCCAATGACGATTTGATAAATTATTTCAAGGCTACCAAAAGAGGAAACAACTTCGAAAGCATTCAAGAATACATTGACAATGAAGGAAGCTCTTTTAATAGCATCTTTAATAATTTGGTTCTCTATAAGGATATAAACGATAAGGCAAATCTTAAAAACGAATTGCTCTATATCCTTTATCTATTGGGACATGGATGTTCCTATGAGTCTGCAAACTTTACAGGAGTACAGGCATCTGGAATATTCCGTGACAGGTGGTATTCATTTGATGAATACGTTCTCACCTTCTTCAATGAGTCCAGAAATCGTACCATAGGGATTTTGGAAAGTACAATGTATATCCAATCCCAACAATTGGATTTGGTAAATGAAATCACAGAACGCCTTGAATCAAAAGGATATAATGTCATTCCTATTTACTGTCCGGCAGGTAACGCCGAACAGCTAAATATCATGGTGAAATATTGGACCAGTGCCTGTTCAAACATCAGCGGATTCTTAGAGAATCCACAAGACTTTGACATTTATGTGGATGGAATTATTTCCATGGTTGCATATGGTGTCGGTGGAGAGAACTTCACCAATGCCACAAAATTCTTTGAAGATGCAAATGTGCCTATATTCAGAGCGGTTCACTCTGAATACATTACCAATGAGCAATGGGAATTAAGCCCTGTAGGTCTCTCTACCACTAAAAGTGATAAATGGTGGCACGTTACAATTGCAGAGTCCCAGGGAATTTTTGATGCTACATATGTTGGTGGTGTTGACTCTTATATTTCAAATAGGACAGGAGCAATCATATTGACTTTTGTTCCAGTTCATGAGAATATAGAACTCTTGACTGATAGGGTAGACGCTTGGGTGGACTTGAAGTATACTCCAAATGAGGATAAGAACATATCCATCGTATACTACAACTACCCTCCTGGTAAGCAGAATATCGGTGCAAGCTACTTGGATGCAATCACAAGTGTCTATAATATGCTTTATACCTTAAAGGATGAAGGATACTATCTTACAGACTTGCCAAACAATGTTTCAGAACTTGAAGATATGATGATTGCCTGCGGTATAAACGTAGCTAACTGGGCTCCTGGAGAAGTCGAAAAGTTAGCTAACCGTTCAGGTGTCGCTCTTCTTCCTGTAGATGAATACTTGGAATGGTTTGATTCCTTAGACGATATTGTTAAAGTCCAGATTACCGAAGGTCCTGTTGCCTATATTGGCCAGATGGTTAGGCGTGCGGTTCTAATCAACTACACCGATGAGGTGGAGACAATGGTCAATGATTGGTACAATCAAATCAAGGCATTGCTTCCTGAAAATCAGACTGTTGCTGCAACAAATATATTGGATAAGCTTGTAAACAGCCTGAAGCTCTATGCAAACGCATCTTCCGATGGCGATGAAAATGCATCCCTTTACTATGATGAATTCTTAAGATATTATGATGAGTTTAAAAGTTTGAATGTTTCTGGATTAAACGGATGGGGTGAAGCTCCTGGAAATATCATGCTGGTTAATCGGAATGGAACCGATTACTTTGTAATTCCAGGTCTTACATTCGGTAATGTCTTCATTGGCCCTGAACCTCAAAGAGGTTGGGAGGCTGACATTGAAAACCTTTACCACTGTACAGCTGTAGCTCCTACTCACCAATATTTGGCTGCTTACTATTATATGCAGACCAGGCAATCAAATGCCATGGTATTTGTCGGAAGGCACGCAACCCACGAATGGTTGCCAGGCAAGGAAGTTTTATTATCATATAATGATTATGGTTCTATTGTTGTCGGAAAGGTTCCTCAAGTATATTTCTATATTACTGATGGTTTAGCAGAGGCTATACAAGCTAAAAGAAGAGGATTTGCAGTATTGATTTCCCACTTGGATTCTCCTAAATCATATACTCATTTATATGGTAATCTAACTGTATTGGCAACTCTATTGGAGGAGTATGATAATAATCATATCATTATAGAGTCTGATTCTGATAAAGATAATCAGGCTATCACTTATCAGGTAATCAAGGATAATCAGACTATCACTTATCAAGTAATCAATCAAGAGTTAGAGGACAATCTAACAAGAGCAATCAAGGACTTGGTAATTGCAAACAATTACTACCTTACAATTGGATTCACTGCAGAGGAATTGAACAATACTGACATGTTCTCCCTAAGCTCAACTTTAAATGCTTTCTTAAAGAACACTCAAAATACCCTATATCCATTAGGACTTCATGCAATAGGTCAGAAATGGACAGATGAGGATTTGGCGAACACCGTTGCAATCATAGTCTCTCATGACTTTGAATATGGCGGCAAGAAGACCAATCTATTCGATCAGCTATCCTTGTATTACTATGGGGAAAAATATTCCAATCTGACTCCATTGAAGCGTGATTATATCCTAAACAGGTCAGTGGATGTCTGTAAGGCTTTAATCTATTGGGACACAGAGACAGTGTCTGATACAATTGGTATAGGAAGTCCAGAGTTCATTGAGTCATTAAACATTGCAAAGAAATACATTGACCTTTACAATCAATGTATCAGCCTTGAGCTGGAAGAGATGGTTTCCGCCTTAAATGGAGGATATGTTCCAGTCAATATAGGCGGGGAAAGTGTGACTGTCCCTCAAGTGCTCCCTACAGGAGCAAACATGTACCAAGACCAGTCATCTGAGCTTCCGACTCAAAAGGCTTGGGATTATGCTAAGACACTCTCACTTCTAACCTTGGCAGACCTTAATGACACTACAGAAAAGATAATCATGGGTATCTGGTGTGTAGAGACTGCAAGGGATGACGGTGCCCTAGTCTCTACAGTGCTCTACCTTTTAGGAATGGAGCCTGTCTGGCATAACTCATCAAGTGCAGGATTTGACGAAGAGGGCATTCCTACAGGTAAGAAAGTTGAGGACTTGCCTAATGTCATAGCATTGGAAAACCTCACCCGTCCTGACGGATGGGCTAAAAAGAGAATAGACGTTACTGTGATTACCAGCGGATTGTTCCGTGATCTATACAGTTCACAGGCACGTCTTATGGACAATGCATACAGGATGGCTTTAGCTTGTTCATATTACACTATCGTAAACAATAAGACAATTATGGATAGCGAATATGGGCCTCAAGTCTATGATGCACTTAGATCCATCATGAGAAGCATTAGCTTCAAGGGAATGTCAAACGAATCATTAGAAGACAATTATGTCGCTAAGCATTGGCTAGAGGATTGCATCTATTATCTAAGCCTAGGCTATAACTCTACAGTCTCTGGAGAATATGCAATAACCCGTATCTTTGCACCTCCTAACGGGGATTATGGTGCTGGAATATCAAAGCTTGTGTCAATGTCATGGACCTGGAACGATACAGATGAGCTTTCAGAGTTCTATATTGGCAGAATGGGAAACATGTATTCAAAATATTACTGGGGAGATACAAACCCTGTCGTATTCATGAGGGCGCTATCCGATACAGACCATATTGTGGTAAGCCGTAATACCAACCAATACGGAGTATTGGATAACGATGACTTCTTTGATTACTGGGGAGGTCTCTCAATGACAGTTGAATACCTATCCAACAAGACTCCTACAATGAATGTATTGATGTATGCAAATAAGGACAATGCATATGTTGCAACATTCGAGAATGTTTTCTATAACGAGCTTAATACAAGGTATCTAAACCCTGAATGGATCAAGGGAATGATGCAGGAAGGCTACAGCGGTTCCAGATATATGTCCAACAAGTTCATTTCCAACCTATGGGGATGGCAGGTAACCAGACCTTCATCTGTCTCTGAAACAGTTTGGGATGACGTTTACAATACCTATTATAAGGACAAATACGGATTAGGAGTAAAATCATGGCTCCAATCTGGAAACAATGCATATTCATTGATATCCATGAGCGGAACAATGTTGAATTCCGCATATTCAGGATATTGGGATGCAGATGATGCTACATTAAGTGATATAGCTAACACTTGGGCACAGGCTACAGTTGCAAATGGGGTAGCATGCTGTGACTGCAGCTGCGGAAATGTGGCAATGATGCAATGGGCATTCAAGTATGTGAATGCTGATTTGCTTGCTAAGTTGATGCCTAAGTTGTATGACGCAACTCAAAATCCGCTCTTCTATACAAATAGCAGTGATATGCCTACAAACTCTTCGAATATTGACCGCCGAACTACAAACAGCAGTGCAGAGTCAAACAATACTGAAACTGTTCAGACTAACTCAAGCTCTAACAGTCAGCAAAGCGCTAACGGAAACACTAATATTCCAGGAGCAAGCGGCGGCTATATGGTAGGTACAGAAGCGGATGCCCAATCAGATATGGCCAGTGATTCAGATGCAGGAATGAACGATGCAAATGGAGAAGGCAGATCTGTAGAGGTCACTAAGAGCACAAGCACTCCAGTGGCTCCAAAGGACGTAAGTATGCCTATAGCTATTATTGTTTGTGTTATTTGTTTAGTGGCATTAATAGGATTCGGTTATTTCAGAAACAGAAAAGACGACGATGATTATTATAATGATGATGACGATGATGATTATGAATATAAATAGTCTTTAGAGTCCTTTCAATCGTTCGAGTAATTTTTTGTTATCTTTTTGAAAATTTAAATTTTTAAATAAATTAGAGAAAAATATTTCTCTTCTTTTTATTTTTTTATTAGATTTTGTATAAGTTTTAATTTTTATTCTTTAAATTTTAAAGGTTTTTTAAGTTAAATAATGATTATTTGTCTTTAGTTAGGTAAATAATGATTATTTATCTTGATATTGAATTTAAGTTAAGCAATGATTATTTTTTGTAAAAATAATGATTATTTATCTTTTATTTGGATTGATGATAAGATTTAATGTTTTGTGGTGAGAAAATGGATACAATTAGTATGCTATGGCAATTTGGAATATTGGCAGCAGTTCTTGTATTTGGTATCAAGTTAGGTTTGGCTGTTGGTTTGGCTAACCTCTCAAAGAAGTATCTGGCTACTGTCTGTATTGGATATGGTGCAGGAGTACTCATTCTTGCTCAAATTTCCTCCTATTTTGCTACTGAAATTACTGAGCTTATCTACACATATAACTCTCTGTTCTTTATTATAATGGCTGTTATAATGATTCTAGCAGGTATCTTTACAATAAGGGAATGGAAGGTCTTTGAAAAGAATACTACAGCTGCCACTTGTGCTGCAGTGATTGCCCCTTGTCCATGCTGTTTCGGTTCAATTATTGTCAGTATCTTGTTAGTGGCTCCTACAGTCGGTTTAGGTGCTGTGGATTTAAGCGTATATGTGGCAGCAGCTTTGGTTTTAACTATTATAGTTACTTACTTTGCTTCAAGCATATTCGTTCGATATGTTGATAAGCCTTATCCGATTGTACTTGGAAACTTCATGTTCTTCTTGGGAATTTATTTCCTCTTGTCTGCATTGGTCATTCCGAACATTGCAGCAATCATGAATAAGTCAATGGGATCAATCAGCATAGTTTCAATGGAAAGTTTGGCTGGCTCTATAGTTGCTTTAGTGCTTTTAGTAGTTATTGGCATAGTATTTTCAAGAAAAAACAATATTCTAAGCTAATTAGAGAGATTTAATTATATTTCATATGCTTAAATCATGTTTTTTTCTTTATTTAGTTTTTATTTTAATATTATTGTTTTAAAATATTTCAATTATTTTAATTTTTAATTTAATTTAATTATTTAATGTTTCAATGTTTTATATTTATTTTTTATATTTTTTTATTATTGGTGATTATGAATGGTAACAGTTATTCCTGGAAGTGACTTACTAACTTCCGCATTAAATGTTGTTTCTCAAAGTTTACAGATACCTGTAATAGTATTTTTATTAATTTTTGCAGTGTACGCTGTAATTACTGTAGGGGGGCTTATCTCAGAATACAGTTCTCGTAAGAAAGTACCCGTTAAAGTAATCAAGGATTTAATATACGCAATATCTAGAAGTGAGGATGTTACAGAATTGGAAAATATCCTTAAGAATGCAAGAATTCCAAAGAATCAAAAGAGGGTTTTAATCAATATAGCAAGATCTGGAGAGTTAAAGAAAGACTCCAGAGAGGCATTAGCTGAAAAATTGATTGAAAATGAAGAGGACATCATTGAGAAAAAGCTTCAAAAGACAGATATCGTTACAAAGATTGGTCCTACCCTTGGTTTGATGGGTACCCTTATTCCTATGGGTCCAGGTCTTGCTGCATTAGGTAGCGGTGATGTGACAACCTTGTCTAATGCGATCATTGTAGCTTTCGACACTACTGTTGTAGGTATTGGATCCGGTGCAGTTGCATATGTTGTCTCTAAGGTCAGAAGAAGATGGTATGAACAGTATTTATCTAATTTAGATGCTTTATCTAAGGCTGTATTGGATAGGTTGAATGAATAGATTCCAATTAGGTAAGTGGTTATAGGTTTGGATTGTTAAAAATTAATTCTTATTAAAGGAGATATTATGGCACGTCATAAATCTAATAAGCGTTTGAATAAGGGTGAAGAAGAAGATCCAATGTCTGGAGCAGCAAACCTTGTGGATGCTATGTTAGTTATTGCAGTAGGTCTATTGGTCTTTTTAGTTATCTCTTGGAACATGCAGGGAATCGTTTTCAATGAGGACATGACTCCGGAAGAGAAGCAGGAAGTAATGCAACAGATGCAACAGGTAACTGAACTTGAAGAGGGTCAGGAATTGAATGACACTCCAGATGTAAGTAATAGTTCAGGTAAGGGCTATACAGAGATGGGTAAGGTCTATAAGGACTCATCTACTGGTAAGCTGATTATGGTTGAGGGCTAATATTGCCTTCTTTTTTTCTATTTTTTTTTTTTTTTTAATTGGGAATTTTATTAATTCTCCTTTCTTTTTTTATATTTTTATCACTTTAAATTAATCCTATCTTTTTATTTTCTATTTTTATCACTTTTTGATTTTCACATTTCCACTATTTTTTATCACTGTTTTTGATTTATTTTAATTATTTATACTATAAAAAATAAAATTATATCTAATGGTAAGCCGAAGACAGCTGCTGGTTATTTTTAACTAGGGAAACTCCGCACATCAAATAGACTGTAAAGTCGAAAGACTTATGCTGAGAAGTATGACTCTGGAGCAGAAACGACACGGCTTTTAATGGATGACAATGATGCTTGACTGATGGACATTAAAAGAATCGGTGAAACGGCCAATCTACAGGATGCAAGAGCAAAGGTGCTGATGACCTCTATGGGAAGCAAAGTAGTTCGCTAAGACGAATGCTGTATAAAACAGAATGTGGGTTACTCTCGGCATACCATTTTCAAACTTTTAAAAAAAGTTTGATCAAAAGGTTTTACTATTTGGCTTATAAATCTTCTTTTTTTGATTTTTATAAAGTTTTTATTTATGTTTAATTTAAAAATGATTAAATCTACTCTTTTTTTAAAAATATTCATTTAATTAATCGAATGATTGAATATATTTTAACAGTTAGTTAAATATATAATATAATGATAATAAAACTAATAGTAATTATGTATAATATATAAATTGGGGTTAATAATATGAATAAGCGAATATTTCTATATATAGCACTGATTTTTATTATTTCCCTGCTTTCTTTTTCTGCAGTCAGTGCTAATGAAGACATTTCAAGTGACAATCTCATCTTGGATGAGAATGTTTATGATGAGAAAATCATTTTAGATGATGTTCAAGATAAGAATATCATATCTGATAATGATTATGACGATGTCATTCCAGTTGAAAATGCTAATGATAATGCAATTTTAGCTGGAAATGATGAAGAACTTATTTTAGATGAGAATAACAGTGAAATAAGTGAGGATAATAAAAATGATAAGACCAAACTCTCCGATCCAAACACATATTCTTTTACCCGGCTGAATCAAGCCATAAATAGTGGAGCTAGTGTAATAAATTTAACTGACAATTATCAGTATACCGAGGGGGATGAATCATTCATTCATGGTATCATGATCAGTCGCAGCATAACAATAAACGGAAATGGCATGACAATAAGTGGTTCAGGCGTTGCCCGTATTTTTGAAGTATTTACTTCTAATGTTATCATCAATAACATTACTTTTAGAGATGCATATGCGGAAGGAGATAGTAATCGTCAAAATTATGGTGGTGCTATCTTTATGTATGGTTCAGACAGCATAGTCCAACATTGTAAATTCATTAACAACAATGCAAATAATGCTGGTGGCGGCGCTATCGTATTGGTGGGTTCAAACAGCAGAGTAGAATATTCCGACTTCACCGGCAACAATGGGCAAAATGGTGGAGCTGTCTATTTGTATGGTAATAACACCAAGGCGATATATTGTAACTTCACCAGCAACAATGCAAGCGAGAAGGGGGGTGCTGTTTATACCTACGGATCAGATATCACAGTCGAATTCTGTAACTTCACCAACAACTCTGCATATCTAGAGGGTGGCGCTATCGATTGGGAAGGTGAAAGGGGGACTGTCAAACATTCCAGCTTCGCCAACAACACTGCAAACAATAATGGTGGTGCTATCTCATGGTATACTGCCAACGGGACTGTAGAACATTCCAACTTCATTAATAACCGAATGGCAACTTTTGGTGGCGCTATCTGGTGGTATGGTGAAAAAGGAACCGTCAAACATTCTAACTTCACCAACAATAGTGGAAGAAATGGTGGCGCTATTCAATGGTCTAAAAATGACGGAACTGTAGAAAATTCCAATTTCACTAACAACACTGCAATTTTAGCTGGCGCTGTAAGATGGGTCGCTGACAACGGGACAATAAAATATTCTAGATTCATTAACAATCATGGTTATAGCGCTGGTGCTATCGACTACCATCTTACATATGCCAATATTTCTGGATGTTTATTTATAAACAATACTTCAGATTACAGAGCAAACGTATATGAGGACCTGTTTGAGTCTAAATCTTATTCTAATTTTAACAATAACATTTTGCTAAACAATGGAGGTAATGAAATTAATTTTAATACATCTGAGGGCTTCAATGCAGACTATAACTGGTTTGGAGATAATTCACTTAATTACCTTGACAAACCAAATATTTATAGTAATACTTGGTTGTTTTTACAGCCAATAGTAAACCATGATAGTGTCTTCCTTGGCGAAAGTTGCGAAATCACTTTTAGATTATACTCCTATGATGGAACAGAAGTTCATGAATATGATAATGCCCTTGTATACCCTATTAAATTAACTCTAAATTCTAACTACGGCAACGTCAATGATACCGTAGGATTGGAAGAAAAGGCCATATTCACCCCTCAAACTCTTGGATATACCTCAGTAGATGTATATGCAGAAGGCAGTTACATTGGCTCAGTACCAATAAATGTTTATGTGCCAAGCTTTAGCGACTTGAACAGAACCATAAATGGCAACGAAGACTCCATAATAACTTTAAATAAACATTATATATTTGATCCAGAGACCGATGCTGCTTTCATAAATGGAGTTATCATAAATCGCACTGTAACAATAAATGGAAATGGCTTTACAATAAACGGTTCTAACAATGCCCGTATTTTCCAAGTAACTGCCTCTAATGTCGCCATCAATAATGTCACTTTTGCAAATGGATATGCAAATGGCAGCACTGATGAGGATAAAGATGGTGGTGCAATCCATTGGTCTGGCGCAAATGGTAATATTGAAAACTCAACTTTTTATAACAACCATGCAACAGGTGCTGGAGGAGCAATAATCTGGCAAGCCCAATATGGAAATGTCTCTACTTGCCTATTCATAAACAACACTGCAGATGATGGCGCTAACGTATACCATAACAATTATCCATCTGATTCCCATTCTAATTTTAACAATAACATTATGTTGTACAATGGAAATAATGAAGTTCATTTCACAGTCTATAACGGCTCCAATGCAGACTACAATTGGTTTGGACATAACTCAAGCAATTACAATGACGCAACAACTGGCATAATTGGAGATATATGGCTCTTTTTAAATGCAACAGCAAACCCAGATACAATCTTAATTTCAAACAGTTCAGAAATTAGCTATAAGTTATATGCTTATAATGGAAGAGAAATTCAAGAATATGATAATCATCTTTTATATCCTATCACATTAACCTTAAGTTCAACAAATGGAATAGTCAATGATAATGTCGCACTGGAAGAAAAAGTCATATTCACCCCTCAAAATCTTGGAACTGCCACAGTAACAGCAAAAGCAGCAGGCACTGACATCCAAACAATATCAATAAAGGTTTTCGAAGCAAGTTTCAGTGACTTAAACAGAACCATAAATGGCAACGAAGGCTTTGAAATAATTTTAGATAAAAATTATGCATATATACCAGAGATAGATGCTGCTTTCATAAATGGAATCAACATAACCCACACAGTAACAATAAATGGAAACGGAAACACAATAAACGGTTTAGATAAAGCTCGCATCTTCCAAGTAACTGCTCCTAACGTCACTATCGATAACATTACTTTCATAAATGGATATGCAAACGATGATGGTGGAGCCATCAACTGGCAAGGCCCAAATGGAATCATCATAAACTCAGAGTTCATTAACAACCATGCAACTAGTGCTGGAGGGGCTATCCGCTGGTTTGCTCAATATGGAAATGTCTCTGCCTGCCTATTTATAAACAATACTGCAGATGATGGTGCTAGCGTATATTATAATGATTATCCGTCTGATTCCCATTCTAATTTTAACAATAACATTATGTTGTACAATGGAAATAATGAAGTTCATTTCACTGTCTATGAGGGCTCCAATGCAGACTACAATTGGTTTGGAAATAATCTAAGTAATTACAATGAAAGACCAACAGGTTTTGATGGCAACGTTTGGCTCTTTTTAAATGCAACAGCAAACCCATTGACAATATCAATCTCAGAAAGCTCTGAAATAAGATATAAATTATATGCCTACGATGGAAGAAACATCCTTGATTATAATAGAACTCTTTTATACCCTATTAACTTAACCCTAACATCCTTAAATGGAAATATTGAGGATATTACAGAGGATAAGGCCATATTCGCTCCTGAAAATCTTGGAATTGCCACAGTGACTACAAAAGCAGAAGGCATTGACATCCAAAAGATATCAATAAATGTTTTATATGGAACAATCTTTTATGGAAGTTTCAGTGACTTAAACAGAACCATAAATGGCAATGAAGATGCTGAAATAACTTTAGATAAAAATTATGCATATAATCCGGAGATTGACACTGCCTTCATAAATGGAATTGTCATAAACAGAACATTGACTATCAATGGAAACGGTTTTACAATAAACGGTTCCAACAAAGCACCCATATTTCATATAACCGGGGATAATGTTACCATCAATAACATTAGTTTTGTTAATGGATATGCAAATGCATATGTAAATGGCTATGATGGTGAAGATATGAGGGGTGGTGCCATCTACTGGCAAGGTAGAAACGGCAAGGTAACATACTCTAACTTCACCAACAACAATGCAAATGATGGTGGTGCAATTTATTGGTTTGGTACAGATGGTATTGTAGAATATTCAAATTTCATTAACAACAATGCAAATGATGGTGGTGCAATTTATTGGTTTGGTACAGATGGTATTGTAGAATATTCAAATTTCATTAACAACAATGCAAATGATGGTGGTGCAATTTATTGGTTTGGTCAAAACGGAAATGTCGAAAATTCCGTCTTCACCCAAAATCATGCTGGCTCTTATGGAGGTGCGATTTATTGCTCTGGTGCTGAGAGTATTGTAGAATATTCAAATTTCACCAACAATAATGCATATAATGGTGGTGCAATTTATTGGTTTGGTCAAAACGGAAATGTCGAAAATTCCGTCTTCACCCAAAATCATGCTGGCTCTTATGGAGGTGCGATTTATTGCTCTGGTGCTGAGAGTATTGTAGAATATTCAAATTTCACCAACAATAATGCATTTAATGGGGGTGCAATTTATTGGTTTGGTCAAAACGGAAATGTCGAAAATTCCGTCTTCACCCAAAATCATGCTACCTTTGCTGGAGGTGCGATTTATTGCTCTGGTGCAGAGAGTATTGTAAAATATTCAAATTTCACCAACAACGATGCAATTAAGGGTGGTGCAATCTATTGGAATGGTCGAAACGGAAATGTCGAAAATTCCGTCTTCACCCAAAATCATGTTGACAATGATGGAGGTGCATTATATTGGGATGATAGTGAAGGTAAAGTCACTTCTTGCATATTTGTAAATAATACTGCTGAAACTAAGCATAGCGGACATCTTATTTTGCCTATGGGAAGAGGTGGTGCAATCTATTGGAATGGTCGAAACGGAAATGTCGAAAATTCCGTCTTCACCCAAAATCATGTTGACAATGATGGAGGTGCATTATATTGGGTTGATAGTGAAGGTGAAGTCACTTCTTGCATATTTGTAAATAATGCTGCAGATGTTGAGGCCAGCGTATATTATAATGAACGGGGTGCCTATTCCAATTTTAGCAATAACATTATGTTAAATAATGGAAAAAACGAAATTAAATTCAAGATTTTTGATCGCTCAAATATAGATTATAATTGGTTTGGAAATAATCTAAGCAATTACAATGAAAAACCAGGAGGTTTTGAGGGCAATATTTGGCTATTTTTAAATGCTACAGTAGACCCTAATATGCTCTTACTTGGTGAAAGTTCTGAAATTACTTTTAGATTATATGCCTATGATGGAACAAATGTTATTGAATATGACAATGATTTAATATATCCTATTAACTTAACTTTAATTTCATCAAATGGAAACATCAATGAAACTGTAGGGTTGGAAGAAACAGCAATATTCACTCCTCAAAATGTAGGAACTGCCATAGTAACTGCAAAAGCGGAAGGCTTTGACATCCAAACAGTATCAATAAATGTTCGTGCAGCAAGCTTCAGTGACTTAAACAGAACCATAAATGGCAATGAAGATGCTGAAATAACTTTAGGAAAATATTATGAATTTGATCCAGAAACAGATGGTGCTTTCATACATGGAATAATCATTAACCGCACAGTGACAATCAATGGAAACGGCACTACAATAAACGCATCAGGCAAAGCTCGTATCTTCCAAGTTATCGCTGATAATGTAACACTCAATAACATTACATTTACAAATGGAAATGCAAGCGGCGAGGGTGCTGATAGGAGTGGAGGCGCTATCCGTTGGGAAGGTGCAAATGGTATTATATCATACTCCAATTTCACCTTTAACCATGCATACCTAACTGGAGGGGCTATTATCTGGTCCGGTGAAAACGGTACTGTCAAACACTCCAGTTTCTCTCAAAATGATGTAGATGGTTCTGGTGGAGCTATTAGGTGGGCTGGTGCAAAGGGCACTATTACAGATTCCGATTTCTATCTCAACAGTGCAACAGATGCAGGTGCCATCTGGTGGCTTGGTGCATATGGTACAGTCAAATACTCCAATTTAATCAACAACCATGCAGGTAGTCGTGGTGGAGCTATCATGTGGAGTGGTGAAAACGGTAATGTGACATACTCCAATTTCTCACTCAATAATGGAGGAAGTGGAACTGGGTATGATGGCGGTGGCGCTATCTTTTGGGATCATTTAAACGGTACTGTGTCATATTCCAATTTCTCCAACAACCACATAAATGGTCATGGAGGAGCTATCGCTTGGCATGAACAATATGGAAATGTATCCTCTTGCTTATTTGTAAACAACACTGCAACTGACGGCGCTAGCGTATACCATAATGATCATTCAGAATCATATTCCAATTTCAACAACAACATCTTGCTAAACAATGGGGAAAATGAGATTCATTATGATGTATATGATGGCTCCAATGCAGATTATAACTGGTTTGGAAACAATGGAAGCAATTACAATGAGAAACCTGCAGGCAGCGTTGGAAATGTATGGCTTTTCTTAAATGCAACAGCCGATCCAAACCCAATATCTATTTTAGGTAGCTCAGATGTAAGCTTTAAATTATATGCCTATGATGGATTAGACCTTATTGAATATGACAATAATCTATTATATCCTATCATATTAAGCCTAAGCTCATCAAATGGAAATATAAATGACACTGCTGGATTGGATGAAAAGATAATATTCACTCCTCAAAATATTGGAACTGCCACTGTAACTGCAAAGGCAGAAGGCATCTTCCAAACACTATCAATAAATGTTTATCCTCCAAGCTTTAGTGACTTAAACAGAACCATTAATGGAAATGATGATGATGAAATAACTTTAGACAAATATTATGAGTTTAATCCAGAGTTGGATTCAGCTTTCATACATGGAATCATCATTAACCGCACAGTTACAATCAATGGAAACGGAAGCACAATAAACGGTTCAAGCAAAGCACGTATCTTCCAGGTTATCGCTCCTGATGTTGTCCTCAATAATATTACCTTTGCAAACGGAAATGCGAATGGTGAAAATGAGGGGGGCTATGGTGGCGCTATCCTGTGGGAAGGCGATAACGGAAGAGTCGAAGATTCAACCTTCATCAACAACAATGCAAGCGGATACGGTGGAGCAATCTTTGGAGGAAACTGCTCAGATAATGTTATTTTCCAAAACAACCACGCAGGCATAGAAGGAGATGACTGGTATGTCCCTAAACCTGTAATATCCGTCAATGACTTCACATCCACATATAAATCAGGAGAGAAGCTATATGTCAATGTGTCCTATGTTGGTACTCAAATAGATGGAATCAATGTTACAATCTCTGTATTTGACAGTTCCAACCAATTAATTGGCAACTATTCCTGCCTAAGCGGTGACGGATGGACTGTAGATTTGGATGCTGGAAACTATAACGCATTAGTATTTGTAGATTCAGATGAATATGGCTATGGAGAGGAGACAATTGCATTAACAATCAATAAGCGCGCTTCTCAAATTTCAGCTAACCCATTGAACACAACATACAATGGAAACGAAAACATTATAATGATCCTTAAAGACAATTATAATGAATCCATTGCCAATGCAACTGTTTTGGTAGACTTTAATGGTGAGAAAAACCTAACAACCGATGAGAACGGTCAAATTGTTGTGTCCGCTAATGGAATTGTTCCTGGAGAATACTGGGCACAGTTCATCTTCGACGGCAGCAAAAACTATGATGGGTCAGATGAAAAGGTTAAAGTGATTATAAGTAAGGCTTCTACAAGCCTAAGCTCAGAGAATATGAATGTTAGCTATAATGAAAGCAAATACCTGATTGCTACATTAAAAGATCAATATTCCAATCCTTTAGCTGAAATCAGCATAGAATTCAAATCTAATTCATCAACTGTTAAAAATGAGAATACTGACAATAAGGGACAAGCTAAACTCTTAATTGACTTCAACCCAGGAACTTATAATATTGATATCAGTTTCGCTGGAAACAGCTTATATGATGCCTCATATGCTACTGTGACTGTGGTAGTAAACCCATCTGATGATAGTGGAAATGGCACTGAACCTAGTGGCAATGGAAGCAGTGGAAACGGTACTAGTCCTGAAGGAAATGGTACTTCTCCAGGTGGTAATGGAACCTCTCCGAGCGGAAATGGTACTTCTCCAGGTGGTAATGGTACTTCTCCAAGTGGTAATGGTACTAGCCCTGGTGGTAACGGTACTGATCCTGGTGGTAATGGTACTTCTCCAAGTGGTAATGGTACTGATCCTGGTGGTAATGGTACTTCTCCAAGTGGTAATGGTACTAGCCCTGGTGGTAACGGTACTGATCCTAGTGGTAATGGAACCTCTCCGGGCGGAAATGGTACTGATCCTGGTGGTAATGGTACTTCTTCAACTGTTAAAGATACTCTAATAGGCATTAGCACATCCACAGTCATATATGGAAATGATGAGCTTATCAATCTGACCTTAACAACTGCAGACAAAACTCCTATTGATGGGGTCATTGAGCTAAGAGTTGGCAATTCTATCTATAATGTAACTATTACAGGTGGAAAAGGTTCAAAGGCTCTTTCCAATCTTACTATAGGAAACTACACAGTAACTGCAGACTATAAAGGAGATTCTGAATACAATTCATCCACTGCAAGCTCTAGTTTCACCGTGAGAGACCGTATCGAAACCAGAATCATATATAACAATATGACCACTGCCCCTGTAGGTGCAAATGATGGCAGAATAGGTAATTACTTCAGAGTCAAATTGGTTGATGAAAACAATCAAGCACTAGCAGGAGTTCCTATCCAAATAGGCTTCAACGGAAGAATCTACAACAGAACAACAGACTCTGAAGGCGGAGCAAAACTACAGATAAACCTTGCAAAAGAGGATGGATACACCTTTGCAATCTGCTTCAAAGGAGACGACAACTACAACGCATCCTTCGAAGTAGCAAAAATAGACGTAAACAAGAAATATCCAAAACCAAACAGTGCAAATTCAGAGTCCGCCGAACCAGCAAACAAAACACAAAAGAACACAAGACTCGAAACCTCCATCCTCTACAAGGACATGAAAACCGAATCAGTCCTAAAAGCTGAAGGAAGAGCCGGAAAATACTTCGAAATCCAACTAGTAGACAACAACAAAAAGGCTTTAGCCGGAGTTCCTATCAAAATAGGATTCAACGGAGTAGTCTACGACAGAATAACAAATGCCACAGGAGGCGCAAAACTACAAATAAACCTCCTGAAAGTAACCCAATACACATTCGCTATCGCATACCTCGGAGACAGCAAATATCAGGCATCATTCGAAGTAGCAAAAATCACTGTAAACAAACAAACCCCAAAAATCACAGCCCCTCAAAAAACATTTAAGGCAAAAGCAAAAACAAAAACAGTCACTGCAACACTTAAATCACAAAGAGGAACATTACTAAGCGGCAAGAAGATCAAGTTTACAGTAAACGGCAAAACCTACACTGGAACAACCAATTCCAAAGGTGTAGCAAGTGTAAAGGTCTCCTTAAGCAAAAAAGGAACATACACAGCAACTGCCAAATTTGATGGAGATGCCAATACAAAGGCAACCAGTGTAAAATTCAAAGTAAAAATTAGTTAAGGATAGTTTTTAATAACTATTCTTAATTTTTTCTTTTTTTTTTAAGCAACTTTTTTAAGATTTTTTAGTTTTTTGTAAGTTTTCTTTTTTTTTTAAGCACTTTTAATGATTTTCATATTCTAGTTTTTTTTTTAAATCATTCCAGATTTTTATTATGGTTTTGGCTGTAAAAGTGATTTCTTCTTTTGTATGTGTGGCTATAACAGTTAATCTTAATCTGCTTTCTCCTTTAGGTACTGATGGCGGTCTTATTGCAGAGACTAAGATTCCTTCTTTTTCTAATTCCTTTGAAAACTTGTTTGTTAAGTCTGCAGGGCCTATGATAATTGGAATGATTGGTGTTTCTCCATCAATCACATTCAATCCGCCCTCTTTTAGCAGATTTCTCATAAGTTTTGTATTATTTTGAAGTTTAGTTAAATATTCATTGCTATTTTTCTTCAATAGATTTAATGCAGCGTTGGCACTTGCTATTGTAGATGGGGAAAGTGCTGTAGAGAATATGAATGGTCTTGATTTGTTTATGAGATAGTCTATGTAGGTCTTCTTTCCACATACAAATCCTCCTTCTGATGCAAGGGCCTTGCTTAAGGTGCCTATCTGCAAATCAACAGATTCTGTTAAATCTATTCCAGTTTTATCCTTGTAATATTCAACTGTTCCTTTGCCTGTTTTTCCAATGACTCCAGTTGCATGGGCATCATCAATGATAAGGCAGCAGTTGTACTTGTTTGCTATTTCTACAAGCTCTGGAAGAGGTGCTATGTCACCATCCATGCTGAATACTCCATCTGTTACAATGAAGAAATTGGATGAGTTTATGTTTTTTTCTTTTAATTCTTTTATTTCAGTTTGAATTAGGTTTTCCAAATCTTTGGTGTCTTTATGTTTATAGACTCTGACTTTAGCCTTAGATATTCTTGTTCCATCTATTATGCTTGCATGGTTTAGTTGGTCACTGAATATAATGTCATCTTCCTTTGTTAGTGTGTAGATAATTCCTAGATTGGCCATATATCCGGTGTTAAATATAAGAGTTGATTCGGTTGATTTGAATTTGGATAGGTTTTCTTCTAGCTCTCTTGCTTCAAATGATGCTCCTGTTGTGAGTCTTGAACCTGTGGAGCCAGTTCCATATGTGCTGGCTTTTTTAGATGCATTTATAACATCTGGTTGGTGAGTCAATCCAAGATAGTTGTTAGTTCCAAATACTAGAAATTCCTTGCCATCTTTATCTATGGCCTTTGTAGAGCTTATAAATCTTAAGTCATCTATGGTTCTATTTAGATTATTGTTTTTAAGCTCTTCTAACTCTTCCTTTAGTTTCATTTCAAGATTTGGATTCATTTTATCTCTCGTTTTTGTGTCAACTTTTTTAATCTTGGTTTATTCGATTAAGACTATTTGTTTTTCTAGATAATCTATTAAGTCCTCTAAGGTGTAATTGTCATTTAATTGGCTTGTATCAACAAAGAAAACCCTTCCCCCTACTGGATTTCCCTTATCTTTTAGGATAGGGATGCGATGATAGTTTTCTTTTGTGCCAACATATCCAATCACATAGCTTGGATCATCTGACCAGCAAAGTTCGGCAACTATTGCCTTACAGCTTGCTATCTTTGAAGCAAGGATTAGTGCCTCTTCAAGATGCAGTCCTTCCCTGCCGTCCCTTTTAAGGGATTCTTTATATTTCTTTATGTCTGCACTGGCTATTCCTGTAACTCGGACTCCTTTAATTCCTTTATCATCAATTCTTTTTCCGCTGTCCTTGTCAAGTAGCATGGCTCCATGGATGCTTTCCTTGAGCTTTTGTATGCTTGATATGCCTTCTTTAGCTGCCTCTTCGCTTACAGTGTTTTTTATAAGAAGTTCTTTTGCTAGCTTTAATCCCTCTTCCTTTGAGCTTACTTTGTGCTGAATTATATTTAGCCTCTTCTTATAGAGTATCTTGTCTTCGTCTATGGCTTCTATCTTGAGGTTGATAAAGTCTGGCTTTCCCTTTTCGTGTGTGATAGCTCTTCTATAGACATTTATTAGCTCTTCTTCTATTTCATCTTCTCTTAAAATACGTTCTGCACCTGATATGTGTTTTCCACCCTCTTCATGAGGCCCTCCTTTAGCTGAACGCATTTTTATACTATACATCATAAGTTTCATCCGATAATTTTAATTGATATTTTGTTTGGTTTTGATTTTCTGCCTATTATTTATATGTTTTTCATAGTTTTTAAATTTAAGATGTGTTGGGGAGGTAAAAATGTAAATTTAAAATTTCATTGAGAAAAAATTATGGATTTTTATGAGTCATTTTTTGAAAAGTTTTTTATTATATTTTAATTAAAAAGAGGTGTTTTTAAAATGATGGTGGGGGTATATTTTTCATGTTTAATTATAGGGTTTGTTATTTTAATTGATGATTCATGTAATGATATTTTTTATTTTTCTTTACTGATACATAGTGCATATATTTTTTGTAATTTTTGCACATTTTTCTATAATTTTTGTTATGCAAATTGTTGGAACTCAAGAAAATTAGTGTAAATGTCCTCTTAAGAAGTAAAAGTAGTGAGAATAAGAAATAGAAATTAGGTTTTAAAAAAGAATAAAAGTAGTGTGAATAAAAAAATAAAAAAATAAAAAATAAGGATTTAAAGAAATCCTTTTTGGAAAAATAGTTAGAAAAACAGATAAAAACTTTTTTAGGGACTAAGGGTTGTTTATAGCATCCCTTACTTTATCAAAAATTCCTTTTTTATAGACAGAGATTTCATCTCCGCTTATTTGTGCGAATTTTCTTAAAAGCTTTTGCTGTTCTTTATTAAGCTTTTGAGGAACTACGACAGTTATTGTAACATAAAGGTTTCCTTTGGTGCTTCTTCTCATTTGAGGCATACCTTTTTCCTTTAATCTGAAAACAGTTCCGCTTTGGGTACCTGCTGGGATTTTGAGTTCCACTGCCCCATCTATGGTTGGGATGTCTACAGTGTCACCAAGGCTTGCTTGAACAAAGCTGATTTGCTTTTCATAGTAGAGGTTTGCGCCATCTCTTTCGAAATCTTTATGTGGTTTTACATTAATCTCTACATAGAGATCTCCGTTTCCTCCTCCAAGATCTCCAGCATGGCCTTCTCCTGAAACTCTTAAACGGTTGCCTGTTTCAACTCCTGCTGGGATTTTAACGCTGATGGTCTTGTCTTCCTTGACAGTTCCTTTTCCTTTACAGTTGTGACATGGCTCCTTGATTATTTTACCGGTTCCCTTACATTCGCCACACTGGACAACATTCATTACTTGTCCGAATAGGCTTTGTCTGATTTGCTTTCTTTGACCGGTTCCTCCACAGACGGGACATGTCTCAACTTCAGATCCAGGTTCTGCTCTGCTACCTCCACATTCAGGACATAAGACATCATGTCTTATTTTGATGTCCTTTTCAACGCCGCTTGCAGCTTCCTCTAAAGTGATTGTTGTTTCAGTGTAGATGTCGCCGCCTCTGCGAGGTCCTGCATTATAATGGCGAGATCTGCTGCTTCCGCCGAATAGAATATCGAAAATGTCTTCAAAGCCTCCGCCACCGCCGAAGCCTTGGAAGATGTCTTCAAAGTTAACGTTTCTAAATATGTCTTCATTAGAGAAGCCATCCATACCTGCATGTCCAAATTGGTCATATCTTTGTCTTTTCTCTTCGTCGGATAAAACTGCGTAAGCTTCACTTATCTCTTTGAATTTTTCGGTAGCTTCTTCCTTCTTGTCTTCTTCAGCTACATCCGGATGGTATTTTCTTGCTAATTTACGGTAAGCTTTTTTGATTTCCTTTTCGTCAGCAGTTCTATCTACTCCAAGAACTTCATAATAGTCACGCTTCTCTGCCAATTTTCTCACCTTTAAGTGTTTTTCATGAGTATATAATAAGTATGAGTTTTTTAAAAATAGTTTGAATTAAATTATTCTTTTATTCTTTTTAATAATCTTTTTCGTCTATGAAATAATGTTTGTTATTTATTTTAATTATTTATTATATTTTATTATTATAATTTAATTCACTAAAAGTAATATTAGTAATTTTTAATATTTAAAATTTGTTTAATTAGTGATTTTTGATTAGTAATTTTTTTAGTTTTTTTTTTAAAAAACATGTTTAATTAGTGATTTTAATTTTTAATTAGTTATTATTAGTAGTTTTATAGTAAAAATGATTTTATAGTAAAAATGATCTTGAAAAATAAAAAAATAAAAATAAAAGAATTCCAAAGGGGATTAAACGGAGTTGATATATATTTAGATTTGATGAGAAATTACAGATTCCCCTTTTAGAATTCTTTTTTAAATTTTTTGAGAGGTTTAATTAAAATTTATTCAAAATAAATTTGATTAAAAAATTGAATTAATGTCTAAGAAATTTGTTTTTTCTTAGAATTAATTCTAAAATGTTTTTTTTAGTTTAAATTTAGATATTTAATCTTTTTTTTAAACTTAGATATTAATCTTCTTTAAACTATATATTTAGTCTTTTTCTTCGAATTCAGCATCGATTGTGCCGTCATCATCATCGTTTGAAGGTCCTGCACTTGGGTCAGGGCCTGCTCCTCCAGCTGCACCTTGTGCTGCTTGTTGGGCTGCAGCAGCTTCCTGATAGATTCTTGCACCGATGTCTTGAACGACTTTAGTGAGTTCATCTGTCTTATCTTTGATTGCAGGTATGTCGTCACCGCTGATTAATTCTCTAAGTTCAGCTACCAATCTTTCGATGTTAGTTCTTTCCTCATCTGAGACTTTGTCTTTGATTTCTTCCTCATTGATGGTCTTTTCTGCAGTGTAGATCATTGAATCTGCATTGTTTCTAACTTCGATTTCCTCTTGTTTCTTTTTGTCTGCTTCAGCATTCATTTCTGCTTCTTTTACAGCTTTTTCAATCTCTTCATCTGAGAGTTTTGTAGAGGAAGTGATTGTGATTGATTGTTCTTTTCCAGTTCCCTTGTCTTGAGCGGTTACGTTTATGATACCGTTTGCGTCAATGTCGAAGGTTACTTCAATTTGAGGCATTCCTCTTGGTGCAGGTGGGATTCCCACTAATTGGAATCTTCCAAGTGTGGTGTTGTCCGCTGCCATCTTTCTTTCACCTTGGACTACGTGAATATCTACGGAAGGCTGGTTGTCAGCTGCAGTTGAGAAGATTTGAGACTTTTTAGCTGGAATTGTAGTGTTTCTTTCAATGAGGGTAGTGGATACTCCACCTAAGGTTTCAATACCTAAGGATAATGGGGTAACGTCTAAGAGAACTAAGTCTTTGATTTCTCCAGCGAGTACTCCACCTTGGATAGCTGCACCCATTGCTACACATTCCATTGGGTCGATTCCTCTTTCTACAGGTTTGCCTATGTAGTTTTCTACGAATTTTTGTACAACTGGCATTCTGGTAGGTCCACCTACAAGGATGATTTTGTTAATGTCATTTTTGGTCATTTTAGCATCGTCTAATGCTTGTTTGATTGGTTGACCACATTTGTTTACTATAGGATCCACTAACTCTTCTAATTTTGCTCTGGTTAAGTTGTTGATAAGGTTGTGTGGCTTGCCGTCTGCACCCATGCTGATGAAAGGCAAGTTTACTTCACTGGTTAAGGTTGTGGATAATTCGATTTTAGCTTTTTCAGCTGCTTCTCTTAATCTTTGAACTGCTTGATCATCGTTCATTAAGTCGATTCCGGTTTCAGCCTTGAACTCATCTGCCAAGTATTTCATGATTGCATTGTCCATGTCGGTACCACCGAGTTGGGTGTCACCGCTGGTGGATTGCACTTCAAATACTCCTCCACCGAATTCCATGATGGTTACGTCTAAGGTACCTCCACCTAAGTCGAATACAAGGATGTTTACGTCATCGTCGTCATCCTGTTTGTCAATTCCGTATGCAAGGCTTGCTGCGGTAGGTTCGTTTACGAGTCTTACTACATCAAGGCCTGCAATGGTACCTGCGTCTTTGGTTGCAGTTCTTTGGTTATCGTCAAAGTAAGCTGGTACAGTGATTACAGCTTTTTCTACAGGTTCTCCTAAGAAGGATTCTGCATCTTTTTTGATTTTTTGCAAGATCTTTGCAGAGATTTCCTGAGGAGTGTATTGTTTTCCTTGGATAGTTACTTTGTAGTCGGTACCCATTTTTCTTTTGATTGCACTGATTGTGTTTTCAGGGTTGGTTACTGCTTGTCTTCTTGCAGGTTCACCGACTAATTGTTGTCCGTCTTCAGTAAATGCGACATAACTTGGAAATGCCTTACCGTATTGGCTTGCACCTTCTGCACTTGGGATAACGGTAGGTTTACCACCGACAAGTACGGATGCAGCAGAGTTACTGGTTCCTAAGTCAATTCCAATGATTTTTTCTTTTTTAGCATCAGCCATAATTCTCACCTTTTGTATGTTTTTTTGAATTTTGTAATTTAATAAAAATTATTTTTATAAAAATAATAAATTTTTATTTACTATTTTTATTATAAAAGTTTACTATAATTATAAAATAATTATTATAAATATGATTTTTTTAAGTTATTCTTTTTTGAATTATTTCTTTTTAAATAATTTTTTAAGTTATTCTTTTAGAAGTATTTCTTTTTAAAGAATTTTTTTAATTTGTTTTTTTTATTTGAAGATTAGCTTTTTAGACGATTCAGTTATTCTTCTTTTTTATCCTCATCATCTTTTGCTTCTTCAGCTTTATTTATTTCAGCTTTTTTTGCTTTTTTACAAACTCTTACTTTAGAATATTTAATCACTTTACCCTTGAGAGTGTATCCTTTCATGAGCTCATCAACGATTTCGTTGTTTTCATGATCTGGACTGTCAACAGTAAGCAATGCTTCGTGCTTGAATGGATCGAATTTCTCTCCAACTGCAGGGATTTCTTCGACTCCTTCCTTTTCTAAAGTGCCTTTCATCTTAGAATAAATTAATTCTAAACCTTCTCTAAGTTCTTCTTCAGTCTTTGAATTTTCAAGAGCCCTTTCCATATCTTCATAGACATCCAGGAACTTTACGATAAGACCTTCGTTTGCAAAGCGGATTAGGTCTTGCTTTTGCTTGTCGTTCTGTTTTCTGAAATTGTCGAAATCTGCTTGAAGACGTTGGATATGGGATTTAAGTTCTCCTATTTCTTCATCTTTCTTTTCAAGGTCTTCATTTAATTTAGCTAATTCCTTGTCTTTTTCGTCATCCTTAGAAGATTCCTCTTTATCGCTAGAGGATTCTTCATTGTCACTAGAGGAATCATCTGAAGATTTTGAAATTTTAGACTTGATCTTATCTTTAGTGCTTTTTTTAGCATCTTCAGATTCTTCTTCCTTTTCTTCTTCTTTTTTATTAGCCATCTAAGTCACCTTTTGACGGTTTTTATTAATTAAAAATTATAAGTATAAAGAGAAAGAAATCAATTAGCTCCTTTAATATTTGACTCTACCAAAGAAATTTGATTTTTATTCTTTTTGGGTTAAAGAATTTGAAGTATTTTATGTCGTTCGTTTTTCATTTTCTATCATATAGTGTGATTTTAAAGAGGAATTGAAATATTCTTTGATACATCCTATGTTATTAGCTTATAGAATTTTATGGTTTCTTTCAATAACGTTTGTATTTTCTCATAATCGGCAAAGGTAGTTGGTAAGTCGCTTTTGCCAATTTATGGGAAATCTCTTTAGGATTTAGATTTTATTTTTGTCAATTTTATTAAAGTAACAAAAAGTTATCTTTCTCTATACTTACTTTAGTAACAAAATGTTATATAAACATTTCGGTTTTTTCTTACAAAAAGTAATTTTATTATATGGGGTTTTATTATTATGGTATTAAATTTTAGTAACAAAAAGTTAATATAATACTTTTGACTTATATTTTAATGTGAAAGGATAATATTGATTTTTTTAAGTATAATTCTTATAAAATTTCAGAAATCATTTATTTTATAAAATAATTATATTGATAATTTTTATGGAGGTCAAATATGGAAAATGAAGGGCAGAATCAACAAAATCTAAATGATGTTGATATGGAAGCTATTCTTGATGTTATGGGATGTAAGACTAGACGTGACATCATGGATCTCTTAAGGGAAGAGCCAAGATTTGTTAGTGAAATATCTCAAGAGCTCCAAATAGGACAGAAAGCTATTATTGAACATTTAAGGGCTATGGAAGATATTGGTATTTTAACTTCTTCAACCAAAAAGGTAGTGAGGGGCCGTCCTAGAAAGTATTATGACATGCCTAATGATGTGAATGTGAATATTACAATTACCAAAAATACATTTAATGTGGCTATCTCTCAGGATATGTTAAATGCCAATCACGTTCCTCAATTGCCTTCAGGTGATGAATGGTCTAAGTTGTTGGACATTGAAAAGAGAATTGATCAAGGTCATACTGAGGCGATTGAAGAGTTGAAAAGTCAGATACGTTTGTATGACAACCTAAAAGAAAGAGCAGAATACATTTTAGAAAGGACTTATAATAAGTATTAGTTCTTTTTAATTTTTACTCTTTTTTTACTATTTTTACTTTAAAACTATAATTTTTTAGATTTAATATATTTATAATATATTTATAATTATTTTTTATTATTTTTTTTAAGTTTGTTTAATTTTGTCCGTAAATGTGGATATACTAAACTTAATATTATATTATCAATTGAGGTCGTTTTAATGAAAAAATCATCAATAATTATATTTTTTGCAGTTTTTGAAATAATAGCCATCCTATTATTCATTACATTAAATGATATTTTCTACCTATTCAATTTCACATACATAGGAGCCTGTCTATCAATCGGTCTTTATTTGTACAATGTAGATAGCAAATATTCAAAATACGCTAGAAACTTTATTCAATTGGCCATCGGACTATATATGCTGGTTTATCTTGGAATAATCTCCAGAGAAAACATGATGATAGAGGGATTCTGGTATTATCTCTTTTTAGGGGTCTTTGAAGCTGCAGTGATCCACTATCTCGTTGCAAAGATCTTAGGACCATTCCTTTTTGGCCGTGGATGGTGTGGATATGCATGCTGGACTGCAATGATTCTTGATCTTTTGCCTTATAAGACTCCAAACAAAAACCTTGACCATGAAAGAAAGAATTTTGGTTTCATCAGATATATTCTTTTCATTGCTTCCTTAATAGGTGTTGGATTGCTTTTTATGATGAATGTGCCTAATTTAAGCACAGTGATGTTTTATCTGTTTATAGCGGGAAACATTGTTTACTACACAGTTGGAATCATCCTTGCATATGCTTTAAAGGACAATAGGGCTTTTTGCAAATACATTTGCCCTACCACAGTCTTTTTAAAGATAGGGGCAAGATACTCTTTATTAAAGGTAAAGTACAAAAGGGAAAATTGTATCAGTTGCAATAAATGCTATAGGGTTTGTCCTATGGATGTTGATATTTGCAATAATGATAAAAATAAGAAAAACGGTACAGAATGCATTTTATGCTTAAGCTGTGCCAAGGAATGTGGCAATGATGCTCTTTTTCTATAACCCTCATGCTTGATAGTTCTGGATTAATGGTGGTTTATTTTAAAAAATAGTTAATATTATTTGTTTTAGAAAGTATTCTCTTTCGAAAATGTTTTTTCTTTTTAAAATGAGTTTTTTGTACTAAGTTTAAAAAATTAAAAAAAAAATAAAAAAAGATAAATTATATAAATTTATCTTATTTTCCCATTACTGATTCAATGATTTCATCATTAGGGGCATTTATTTTAACGACTTTACCATCTTCAATATAAGTGAATGTTGGAGTATTATCGCCATATTTATTTTCTTCGTATAAACCTTTAATGTCGTTTAAGGTTTTTTCGACTTGGTCGGCATTATTTGCGCTAAGGTTTTCGAAATCCCCATCTGTAAAGAAGACATTTACAACAATTTCATCATCGCCTTTAGTGAATTTGCATGCTGAATATTTTGCATCAAAATCTTCAGCGTCTTCAGCTACTTTCTTTGATGATTCATCCATTTCATATCCGTCAGGAATGGTAAATTCAATACCTTGTATTGTCAATTTTCCATTTTCAAAGTTTATTGATCCTCCGTCGGAGTTTTCTTCGCTGGAGAAGTTAAAACTCCAACTGTCCTCTGCACTTACTGCAGTAAGTGTCATTCCAACGGCAAGCAATATTGCCAATATCATAATTACTTTTCTTTTCATTTATATCATCTCTAAATAATACATATCTCTTTTTTGATATTTATATTTAAACCTTTTAAAAGGGCTTGTTTTAGCTCTTAATCGGATTTAATTTAGTTTTTTAAATGAGAATATAATGAAACTTTTCATAAAAGTCCTTTTTTTTATTATTTATTTTGTTCATGTTTGAAGTTTTTTTAAACTCCTTTTTTAAAAATTATTCAAATTAGTTCCTGCTACAATGGCTTGGCCTAAAGAGACAGAACCGTCTCCAGGACATGAGTTAATGTGTTGAATGAAATCAAAGCCTTCTTTTTCTATGTATGTTTTGATGTAATCTGTAATGGCTTCGTTATAGAAGACTCCTCCTGTTGCTCCGATTGTAGTTATTCCTTTTTCTTTTGCAGATTCAATGGCAAGTTTTGCAAGTCCAATGCTTACTGCCTTTTGGCCTGCAGCTGCAATCTTGTGGAGGTCTTCTCCTTCTTCTATTTTGTCTATGATGTATCTTAGAATTGCTGTAGTATCTAGAATCAACCGTTTTCCATTTTCATCTTCATACTCTTTAACAATTATTGGGAAGTCATCAAGAGAGCCTTCTCCTTTATATTCGAAGGCATATGACTCTAGTTTCATGGATGCTTCTCCTTCATAGCTGCGCTCATCACAGATATGGAGTGCTGTTGAAACGGAATCAAGAACTCTTCCAGTACTTGTGTTTATTCCAACATTAAGATTGGTTTCCATTTGTCTAAATAGGCTTTTTATTTCAACAGATCCATGTTTAAAGGAGTCTAAGTAATTGTTGTTAAGCAATTCCTCTATGTATTCCTTTGTGTATTTCTCATTCTCATAGTCGCTTTCAGGGTTTGATAGGATAGATGCCATCATTCTTGCAGGATATTTGGTACATAAGTCTCCTCCAGGCATCTTTTGAGGCATAAGGGAAGCCATTCTTTCAAATCCTTTTATGTCTGTGTATAGGATTTCCCCACCCCAAGAATTGCCATCAGCACCATATCCAACTCCATCTGCAGCGATAATAATCATTTCATTCAAATCATTATCATCATAATGGTCATTCAATAAGGAGATTCCATGAGCGTGGTGGTGCTGAACTGGAATCAATGGGCAGTCGTATTTTTCAGCATATTCCTTAGCTAATCTTGTTGTAAAGAATTGTGGGTGCAAATCACAGGCGATTGCATCGAAGCTGTCTGTTTTGGTAATTCTCATCATATGCTTTATAGCTTCTTGAAGGAATTCATAGGTTCTGTATTTGTTTGTATTTCCGATATGCTGGGATACATATGCCTTTGAATTCTTTAATATTGTAAATGTGACGTCCAATTCAGGTCCAAGGGCAAGAATGTTCAGATTGTCAAAGTCTGGATTGATATCTGTGTATTTTCCCTTTAAGTCATAAGGCTCTGGTGTGTATCCTCTTGAGCGTCTTATGAAAGCAAGTTCGTTGTTTCTGAATCTTGCAACTGAGTCGTCACATCTGTTTAGGATTCTTCTGTTGTGAATGAGGTAATAATCGGCTATTTCATCAAGGTTTTGAAGGATTTCCTCATTTGTAATCATCATAGGCTCTCCAGGGACATTAGCTGATGTCATGATGTATGCAGGGCTATCTGTTTCATTAAAGAGCAGATGATGTAAAGGAGCATAAGGTAGCATCACTCCAATATTGTGAAGTCTTGGGGATACAGACTCTGCAAAGTCGTAATCCTTTGATTTTTTTAAAATTACGATAGGTCTTTCCTTGGAAAGCAATGTTTTCTCTTCTTCATCTGATACAATTGCAAATGTCCTTACAGTTTCAATGTCTGGACTCATAACTGCAAATGCTTGGTTCTTTCTGCCTAACCTTTCTCTTAATGTGCTTACAGCTTTTTCATCCTTAACGTTTGCAACAAGGTGTGTTCCTCCAATTCCTTTGATTGCAAATATCTTTCCTTCATCAAGAAGCCTTGCAGTGTCTTTTAATGGGTCATTGGATTCTGTATCGATTGCTGTTCGTTTCATTGCTTTTATTTCATTTCCTTCTTTATCTGTAGAGATTCCTTCTTCGGTTTCATTTTTCATTAGTTTTAATGAAGGTCCACAGACTTCACAGCAGCTTGCTTCTGCATGATAACGTCTGTCCAATGGATTTTTATATTCTATTTCACATTCATCGCATAATGGAAAGTCATCCATTGTGGTCTTGTCCCGGTCATATGGAACGTTTTCAATAACTGTAAATCTAGGCCCGCAGTCTGTGCATGCATTGAATGGATATTTGTAGCGTCTGTTTTGGGGGTCATTGATTTCCTCTAGGCACTTATCGCATATTGCAAGGTCAGGAGGGATAACAGAAGTTCCAGAAAAGCTGTCTGAACTTTCCTTGATTGTAAAATCAGTATATGGGGAGTCAATTTCTATATCTTCAGTTCTTAAATTATTTATTTTAGCTATTGGAGGAAGTTCGTTCTGGAGTTTGTATATAAAGTCAGCTAATTGATTGTCTGTTCCTTGTAATATTATTTCAACTACGTTTCCTAAGTTTCTAACGTATCCTACCAGTTCCAGCTCGGTAGCTATTCTATATACAAAGGGTCTAAAGCCCACTCCTTGTACGATTCCTTCTACTAATACTTTAATTGACTCCACAATTCCACCATCTTTTTAAAATGAAATAAAAATAAATTATTTGTAAAAAAATATTTGTATAAAATTTATAATTTTAATTTACAGTATAAGTACAGTTTTTTTTACAGTATTAACTTTTCAGATTAAGTTCAGTATTAAGTTACAGTATAAATTATATACTATGGTAATAATATATCTTTTTAAATATTTAATTAGATAAAATTTTATTATATGAGATTTAATATTAATATATAGTTTTGTTTTAAATTTTAATATATTTATTTTGATTGTATGTGATATGATGAAAAAGATTCTAAAACGTTTGGCTGAAGGTGAGATTTCAATTGAGGAGTGTGAAACTCTTCTTAGGGCGGAGAATATTCGTCAATTGGATGATATAGCCAATATTGATATTTCCAGAAAGGATAGGACAGGTTTTCCTGAGGCCATTTTAGCGGACAGCAAAGATTATGAAGATCTTTTAGCCATTGTTAAAGGCTTCTTTGATGATGAATTTGACCTAAAGGATAATATAATCATCACACGATTGTCCAAGGAACGTTACGGCTTATTAAGTCAGGATTTGTCTTATCTTTTGGATAATGGCATTAAATTTGATTATAACCCTAGAGCAAGAATTTTAGTTATATATAAGGATAAATTAGTTGATTTTAATCCAGAATATGGTAAGATTGGGATTTTAACAGCTGGAACCTCTGACATACCTATTGCTGAAGAGGCTAAGGTCATCGTTGAGCAAGGGGGATGTGAGGTCTTAAGCTCTTATGATATTGGAGTTGCTGGAATTCATAGATTGTTTCCTAAAATTGCTTATATGGTTGAAGAGGACGTTTCTGCATTTATTGTCTGTGCTGGAATGGAGGGGGCATTGCCTTCTGTTGTAGCTGGACTGGTTGATGTTCCTGTAATTGCAGTTCCAACTTCTGTAGGGTATGGCGTTGGAGCAGATGGAAAGGCTGCTTTGTATTCCATGTTGCAGTCCTGTGCTCCTGGATTGTCTGTTGTCAATATTGATAATGGATTTGGTGCAGGGGTTTATGCTTTAACAATAGTGAAAAACATTGCTAAGAAGGTAAAAATGTCTAAGGAATAATTTAATCCTATAGTTTTACCTGTTGATTTTAAATTTTTATTTTTTTACTTTAATTTTATTAATAAAAATAATATTTTGCTTTATGCTTAATTTTATTGTTTTTTATTTATTTTTCAATATTTTTTTAATTTACGGTGTTTATATTGATTTTTAGAGATTTTGACCCAGAGATTCATGATGTCTATAAGGTGGCTGAACTGATCTATGATGTTGATTATAGAACATTTGTTCATGTTTTCAAATCAAAGGAAGAAGGTGTGGAAGCCATTAAAAATAGATTGACTTTTGAATTTGCTGAGGATAGGGAGGATGAAAATGAACTTTTCTATCTATTCTTTGATGATGAGGATACAGAAGAAAAGGAAATCATTGGAATGTTCAATGGAGGTAAAGGAGTTCAGCATTCCTTATTCAAGGATATCCTAGAACAATTTAAACATCTGAAGTTTAGTGAGGCCTTAGGGCTTTCAAAAGTCTCTTTTATGGATAATTTTGTCTTGGTTGATGTAGGGGATGATGACTTTTATATTTGCGAATTGGCCATCTGCTCCAATCAGAGAGGAAAAGGCTATGGAACCGAGGCCTTGGACCAGTTGATTCAGCTTGCGCGTGACTTGAACTGTAAAAGGGTGGTTTTAGATGCTGACTTTAGAAACGATGGGGCATTTAGGCTTTATAGTTCTAAAGGATTTAAGGTATTTAATAAAAAATCATTTGGATTTCCAGGCAAAAAAAGAGGAATGCGTAATATGGAATTGATTCTGGATAACGCTAGAGAATAGATTTAGATTAATTTTAATCTAAATTTTTTTTAAATAGATATTTTATTCGTATTTATTCAAACTAATTTATTTTTCAAATAAAAAAAGAAGAATTTCATTTTTTTAAGAAGGCTTTTTTTCATTCTTTTGATAAGCTTATTTCCTTCTTAAAAAGAAGAATAAAAGAATTATTTTCTTCTTCTATCAAATTCTTCTAGGATTTCATCAAATTCAACTCCTTTGTAAACCAAAAGGAGCAATGTGTGAAATATTAAGTCAACAGACTCATAAACTAAATTTTCATCATTTTTAGAAGCAATAATGGTTTCTCCGCATTCTTCAGCTATCTTTTCTAATATCTTGTCTTCTGCTTTTTTATCGCTGTCTTTCATGATATTAGAAGTGTATGAATCAATAGGAGAGTCCCTACGACTTTCTAAAACATTATAAACTTCTCTAAGGATTTTTTCATCCATTATTTCACTTCCTTGAGATAATATATTTTTTTACTTTTAGGATTGTTTTTATCCAATTTGTTTTGCTTTTTGGATTTTTTCCTTATTCTGTTTTTTAGGATTGTTTTTGCCTAATTTTTATTTTTTGTTATTTCAGATATTTTTTGCTTCTGATTTGCAGTCTTAATGGTTTCAGTCAAGGCAATTAAAGGATGCTGATCATCATCAATGATTGTAATGTCATTGAATGTCTTTAATCCTTGCTTTTCTGCAGTTTTTTCCATTCCTAAAGTAATGTCCTGATTAAAGTCCACTACATATGAGTCTATTTTATCCAATCCTAATTGTACGGTTGCCACTGCTCTGTGGTGGCCATCCACTAAAATATATCTGTCTCCAGTTTTCACCACTATGGTTGGCTCTGCCAATCCTTTTTCAAGTTCATAGGTTCTTCCTTGAAGTTCATCAGCATAAACCCTGTCTTGAGTAGGTTTTATCTTATCAACTGGGACTTGTTCTCTTGTTAAAGTGGTTTTAATATCATAAAGCTTTTCCATAGTCTCTCTAAATGCACTGACTTTAGTTGGAGTGGAACGTTCTATATGGGATCTTACGATATCTGTATTTGTCATGATTCCTTTGACATGTCTTTCCTTATCTACGACTGGAAGTCTTGAAATTCCATGTCTAAACATTACTCTGGAAGCATCGTTGATGTGCATGTCTTCTCTAGCTACAATTACTTCCTGAGACATTATGCTTTTGACATATTCGGTTTCCCAATCTTTTAGCAATAGGTCGTAAGCAGTAATTATTCCAACAATATGTCCTTCTTCATCAACAACAGGATAACCGTCGTGCTTTGTTTCTTTCATTAATGCAATAACATCATTGTTGAGAGAGTCATACCTTACTGTAATTACATTTTTGGTCATGTAATCTCTTACAGCGGCTTTTTCTTGCTCCATAGTTTTTCCCTCCATTCAATTAATAAAAAAAAATTTAGAATAATGCGTTTAAGCAATTATTCTTCAAGTAAGTCTCTTAAGATTTTAACAGTTTCTCTAGGGTCTGCCTTACCTTTGGTTAATCTCATGACTTGACCCATCAAGAAGTTTAATGAAGCCTTTTCACCGTTGTGGTAATCGTCAACTGCTTTAGGGTTTTCCTCTAAGGCTTGTTTGGCAGCTGCTAAAACTTCATCATCTTTTACAACACCAATCAATCCCATTTCCTCTGCAATTTCTCTAGGGGTTTGTTTGCTGTTTGGCATTTGTTCAATGACTCTTTGACCTGCTTTGGTAGTGATTTCCTTGTTTTGTAACATGTTGAATAATTCAATCAAGTCATCTGCTAGGATTCCACTGTCTGCAAAGTCAAGTTTGTTGTATGTAAGAACTCTTTTAAGTTCGTCTCTCATCCATTTTGCAGCAAATACTGGGTCTACTTCCTTAGCAACTTCTTCATAGCATTGCGCTAAGTCAAGTTCGGAGGTAAGGACTTTTGCTGATTCCTCATCAATGCCATAGTCTGTTACAAATCTTTTTACCTTATTGTGCGGAGCTTCAGGCATGATGTCAAGAACCTTGTCGATTTGCTCGTCGCTTATTTTCATAGGTGGCAAGTCAGGGTCTGGAATGAATCTGTAGTCATCTGCATCCTCTTTCATCCTCATTGATACGGTAATCATTTGTGATTCAAGGTATGCTCTGGTTTCCTGCTTGACTTCCACTCCTCTTTTCATAAGGTTCTTTTGTCTGATGACTTCAAAGTTCAATGCTTTGTAAGCCCCTTTGATGGAGTTGATGTTTTTCATTTCAACCCTGTTTCCGCCGTTGATGGAAACGTTTACATCAGCTCTCATAGTACCTTCTCCACGTGCTCCTCCACTGTATTGCAATACTCTGATAAGTTCTTTTAAGAAGTTACGAGCTTCTTCTGGAGAGTGCATGTCAGGTTCGGTAACGATTTCGATAAGAGGAATTCCTGAACGGTTAAAGTCTACAATACCTCTGTCAGGTTTGTATTGTCCTGGATCTTCTTCCATGTGAATTTCTCTGATTCTTACGCCATTCAATTCTCCTTCATATCCTATAGGCACAGAGGTTTTCTGATATCCGCAAGGCAAATCAGGATAATCGTAGTGTTTTCTCATGAAATAGGTAAAGTTCTTATCGATTTTACAGTTTAGCATTAATGAAATCATTAATGCGTTTTCAATTGCCTTTTCATTGGTTGGAAATGGCTTTGCCCCTGGCTGGTTTAGGCAGACCGGACAAACGTTTGTGTTTGCAGGTGCTTCCTGATAGTTTGTAGGGCAGTTACAGAATAATTTTGAGTCAGTTTCAAGTTGTACGTGAATTTCAAGTCCACACATCATATCTACGTCTATGTTAATCCCTCCGAGGATCTTTTTAAATTAATTTGATTTTATATTAGAATGAATTGTTTATTTATAATATCATATAATCTTTTATTATTATACAATATAGTACTAAATTCATATTATGTTAATTTATGTAGTATTATATTTATAAAGATTATCTTTAAAAAGCTATTGGTTATGTTTTTGATATTATTATATTAAAATTATTTGTGATGATGCTTTGTGGGTATGTTTTTTTAAAGATTCTTTTTTAAACCTTATTATTGTATTTGTTCTTTAAAGACTCTTTTTTGAACCTCATTATTGGTATTTGTTCTTTAAAGACTCTTTAATGTATCTTTTTATATATTGGTCAAATTCCGGATTTATCTGGCTTTTTTCAGGACCTAACTTATCTTTATCTGTAAAGGTTCCTTTTAATGTTCTTCCAGTCCATTTGACCTCTTCCTCAACTCTTTTTCCATATTTTGTGCCAAACATCTTAAATAATGGGAATTTGGTTATTCCATTGGCTCCGCTTAAGATGAGTATTCCAATGTTTGCCAGATTGTCAATCCATGTTCCGCATATGATTTCAATGTCTGGAAATGCAAGGCGAATGCTTGATACCACATTTGCATAATAGAGAGATGCTGGCTGGGAACTGTTTACATAGATTGTCTCTGGATGAGGATTTAGGGAATAAAAGATTACTCTGTCTATCTTATGCTCTTTAATATAGTCTTTTAGATATTCAACATCTTCAAGGCTTTCTCCAAGACCTAATATGATTGTAATTGCCTTTTTAAATCCTAGGTCTCCTGCTTTATCCAGCATATTGCTGATTTGATTCAATGGCTTGCTTGGACAGACTTCCCTTTGAAATTCAGGATTTGCAGCTTCGACGGCTCCGGTGATTCCTTTGATTTCCTTTCCATACTCTTCAAGCTCATCTGTGATTCCGGTGTTTAGCCAAACCCCATCCCCTGTTATTGAATGGATGTTTTCAGCAATGGATTTGATTTCGCTTGTGGTGAATGATTTGTATCCTCCTGAGAGAAATTCTATATTCCAACCGAGGCGACTGCACATTTCAGCTTCAGCCAATATGTTGTTTACTCTTCTTCTGGCCTTTTTAGGATCTTTGATTTTATCTTTCTGGGTGCTCATATAGCAGAATTTGCAATCTCCCTTATCGCACCACCATGATAGAAAAACAGCTCTTTCAAGACTTATTTCTGTATATCCTTTCTTTAGGCTAAGGCTGTTAGCTTTATTGATTAGTTCGAGAGTTTCTATGCTGTCTATTTCATTCATGCTATCACGATAATGGTTTTCATTTAAAAAGTTCATTCTTTTAGTATTTATGTATTTTAAAGCTTTCTTATTTTCTTTTTAGATTTTAAATTCTGCAATAAGTATCTTAAAGATGTCCTCATATCAGTTCTATATTTAATATATCTTTTATTAAATAAATGTTTTCTAGTAAGTTTTAAATATTATTGGATACTAACTTTCATTGTTGATGGTTTTTTTATTGCGTTTTTTCGCTGATTTTTTTTTTAAAATTTGGAAAGAATTTTTAAGAAAATCAAATTTTTTATGATAAAACGAAACATTTATATACTATGTTAATCAACATATTATTACTGTCTTATTGCAGTGATGTAAATAAAACTTGATTTGCAAGCGTGGGTTATTTTGCCGTCGTAGCTCAGTAGGTAGAGCGTTCGGCTGTTAACCGATTGGTCACAGGTTCGAGCCCTGTCGACGGCGTTTTTGGGCCCATAGCTTAGCCAGGTAGAGCGCTCGGCTCATAACCGGGATGTCATGGGTTCGAATCCCATTGGGCCCATTGCATATTCTAGTTTTATTATTTTCATTTGTATTTTTTTGCTCCGATGGTGTAGTCCGGCCAATCATTTCGGCCTTTCGAGCCGAAGACTCGGGTTCGAATCCCGGTCGGAGCATTTTTTATTTTGAAAGGTTATAGGGATCTCCTCCCTCTCTTAATGCGAGGGTGTCCGAGAGGCCAAAGGAGACAGGCTTAGGACCTGTTGATGCAGATCTACCAGGGTTCGAATCCCTGCTCTCGCATAATCTTTTTATATTTTGTTTTTCCCTAATGGGCTATATGTGCCGGGGTAGGGTAGGCGGTCATCCTACGGGACTGTGGATCCTGTGACTCGGGTTCAAATCTCGGCTCCGGCCCCATTTTTAATCTATTTTTTTAAATCCTATTTTTATTAATTTACTTTTCAGATATTCTATTTTTTCTAATTCTAATCCTTAATCTTCTGTTTTATTTTACACTTGAAATTGACCTTGATTAGTTTTCAAATGCTCTCACCAATTTTATTTAAATAGGAAAAAATAAACTATAAGATAATTATTAGAAATTTTTTATAATTTAATTAATCAATAATAAATATAATTTTTTTATTAGGATTTTTATATTAGGATTTTTTTCAAATATTTAATATTATTCTTCGATTTCATTATTTAATCATTTAATTGAAGAATAGACTTATGAGTGGGTTTTAATATGGCTAAAAAAGGTTCAGCTGAAGAAAGAGATTTAGTTCATAAATTATGGGATAGGAAATTTGCAGCTATGCGGGCTCCAGCATCTGGAGGAGCAACTAAAAAACCATTGCCTGATGTTGTAGCTGGAAATGGAAAGATTTACTTGGCAATTGAAGTAAAAACAACTACTAAAGATAAGATTTATATCGATCATCCTCAAATTGATGCATTAATTGAGTTTTCAGATATTTTTGGGGCAACACCTTACTTGGGTATGAAATTCAAGTATACCAAATGGCTTTTCTTAGCACCTGAAAATATCCTTAAGACCAAAAATGGGAACTATAAAATAGAAAAGGATTATTGTTTAGAAAAAGCTTTAGAACTTGATGAAATCTGTGGATTTGATACACAGGTTAAATTTTAATCCTTTTTAATATATCTGATAGATTTCAATTCTTTATTTCTTATTTATACTCCTTTTAGCTCTTTTACTAAGAAATTTTTTATTGGAAATTAATCAATACATTTAAATACTATTAAAACATACTTTATAGTACTGTATTATTAATTGCCAAGATAGCTTAGAGGCGAAGCGGTTGGCTGCAGACCAATTACACGGGAGTTCAAATCTCTCTCTTGGCTTTTGATTAACGAAAGTTAATCTCATTAGGGGTTATGGTGTAACCTGGCATCATCTGGGACTCCAGTTGTCTTTGAAGAAATACGCGTAGTCTGATGATCAGTATAAATTGGTTATGTGATGACCAATTGGAGTACTGAGGCAAGAGAAATCCCAGGATCGGGGTTCAAATCCCTGTGACCCCATCTTTTCTTTTTTTTAAATTTATTTTTATTTTATCACCTTTTTTTACAATTTTATCATTAATTTTCACTAGTTTTATCATTATTTTCACTAGTTTTTTACAATTTTATCATTAATTTTCACTAGTTTTATCATTATTTTCACTAGTTTTTTACAATTTTATCATTAATTTTCACTAATTTTATCACTTTTTTCATTCATTTTTATTAAATTTCTTTCATTTAGGTTAATTTTATTTACTATTTAATCTAAAATCTTAATTAAGGAATATGAAATTTATTTTGAACTTCTTTAATTTAAGTTTAATTTATTAAATAAACTTATTTTAGCTTTTAAATATTTATTTAAGTTTTTTGGTGAAATTATGGAGAAAATCAAAAATGTCTATTGTATAGAAGGACTGATGGCAGATTCTAATTCTTATTTGATTGATAATAATGATGGTGATGGGGATTATAATTATATACTGGTTGATACAGGAACTGGACAATCTAATGCATTCTTATTTTCACAATTAGGTGAAATTGGAGTCAAACCAGAAGATATTGACTTGATTGTAAACACCCATTGTCATTTTGATCATGTTGGTGGAAATGACTTTTTCCCAAATGCAAAAATAGCAATTCATAAAAAGGATGCTGTGGCATTAAGGGACCCAGATAGCGAATTGACAGTCTCTTCTCTCTTTGGTGCAATTGTTAGAAAACATGATGTTGACATTGAACTTGAAGAGGGAGATAAGATAGCTAATTTCGATGTCATTTTGACTCCAGGACACACTTCTGGAGGAATATCCCTTTGGGATGGAGAAATTCTCATTTGCGGAGATACCATATTTGCAAACGGTGGTGTTGGCCGTATGGACATTGGTGGTAGCCCAATTGATATGAAGGACTCTTTAATGCGTTTGAAGGAATTTGATGTTGAATACTTGCTTCCAGGGCATGGTCCTTGGGTAAAAAATGGTAAAGAGCATGTAAAAATGTCTTGTTTAAATATGGGAATAAGATAATTATTTAATTATCTTCTTCTTTTTGCTTTTTTTAGAAAAATAGTTTTTAATTGTTTATTGTGTTTTTATAAGAGCTTTTATTTTTTTTAAAATTAGTTTTTAATTGTTTATTGCTCTTTTTATAGAATAAGTTTTTATAAAATTATAAATTAAAAAAAAATAGTTTTTCTTGTTTTAATTGGATTTAAAAAATAAAAAAAGTTAGGAGGATTTAAAATCCGAATAGTCCTCCTGCACCCATGAATTTCTTTTCTGCTTTTTCAAAGGCATTTCTTTTTACAAGAATGGAAATTTTGTCTCCATTGCTTAATATATCATCTGGCTGAGGGATTTCCAATTCATGATTGTCATTGTTTTTTGAAATTATTATATAATCCTTAGTTGGAGAAAACTCTGAAACCTTTTTTCCGAATACCTTTGGATTTTGAATGGTCATATCCAATATTTCAGCGTTTCCTGCACCGAATGCCATTAAGTCAGCCACATTTGGTCTTGTAATGACTTTTTCAAGGAATCCTGCAGCAGTTCTCTCAGGACTGATTACCTTATCGATTCCAACCTTTTTAAATGCCTCTTCGTGGTCAGGATTGCTTACTCTTGCAATGATCTTTCCATTGGTATATTCCTTAACAAGAATGCAAGATAATAAGTTTGATTCGTCGTTACCTGTAGTTGCTACAAAAACATCAGCTTCTTCAATGTTCGCCTCTTCTAAAGTTTTTGTATCAGTTCCATTTCCACAGATAATCATTGCATCTAACTCTTCGGATGCGTGATCACATAATTCGTCATTATTTTCAATAATTGTTACATCATATCCATGAATAATCAAACGGTCAGCAAGGGATAGCCCTACACGACCTCCACCCATAATCACAATATACATAATCAACACCTAAAAAATTTTAAAAATTAATCGTTAAAAGTTATTTTAATTTTATGATAAGATCTATAAAAATTTAATATATTTTTCAAGTTTCTTAAAATTCATATGCTTAAAAAATTTTAAAAATTTAGTATATTTTTTAAGTTTCTTAAAATTCATATACTTAAAAAATTTATAAAATTAATATCTCAATTTATATTTATAAATCTTTCGTAAAGTTAGTTTTAATAAATTAAAACAATTAGAAAAATAGGATTTTTTGGTGATTTTAAGGGTGTAATTTCATTTGTTTATAATAATAGGAGGATTATTTTCTTATTTTTTAAATTAAATGGATTATTTTAGTTTGTTTTTTTATCATTTCCATTTGTTTTTTTCATTTGCTTAATCCTTCGTTTAGGGTTGACTAAACCATAAAATGTTCTAAATAATACTAAAACAGGTATGATTTCTAATCTGCCTATCCACATTAGGAATATCAATGTTAGCTTAAGAGGCAATGGCAATCCTCCATACACGATTCCTGTACTTAAACCATTATTGCTTTGAATGGAAATCACGTCAAACAATGCAGTGAATGGGTCATATCCATACATTGTCATAATTATCCATCCGAAAACTAAAAACATAAGGAAAGTCACGATATATGCAGATGCTTCCTTGATTTCCCTTTCATTTATCTTTTTTCCACCTATTCTGGTATTTACCACTCTTCCTTCAGGTGAAACTAGGTTAGTTACAGTCAAGTTCATTCCTTTAAGCACTGTAATAATCCTAATGAGCTTCAATCCACCTCCTGTAGATCCTGATGAACCTCCAATAAGCATCAAGACCATCAGAACAATCAATGTGGACCCGTTCCATGTTGCAAGCACATGGGGATCAACCACATTTGCCCCTGTGGTTGTCACTGCTGAAACTATGGTAAAGAGTTCTTCTATAGGGACCATCTTATTTGTCGCTATAAAGAATGCACCAGCAACTATGATTAAGGTAATCAATAATTGGAATTGAACATCTTTAAAAAGTGCTTTTCCTTTTGTCTTTACAATCTTATAATGTATTGTAAAGCTTGTTGCACCTAAAATCATTAGAAACATGCTGATTAGGTAGACTATGCTGTCTTGGTAGAATCCCACATTTGCATTCTTAATGGACATTCCTCCAGTTGAGATGCTTGTGAATGTGATGTTTATGGCATCAAAGATAGGAAGCCCTGCCAAGATGAAAAGAAATATTCCCACTGCTGTATAGATTAAATAGATTTCTAGAGCTTTTCTTAAGGTGTTTGTAATGTTTGGCTTGATTTTCTCTTCTCTAGCTTCTGATTTATATAATCTGGATGCTGCAGTACCTGCTCGAATTAGAATTCCGATAAAGATAATTACAATTCCTAATCCACCTAGCCATTGTTCTAGGCTTCTTAAGAATAGGATGGATTTAGGCAATACTTCAACGTTTACAAAAAAAGTCATTCCGCTTCCGGTCCATGCGGACATGTTTTCAAAGATGGCATCGACAAATGGGATGCCTAATGAAAGGACCATGATTGAGGCTCCGATAAGGGAGGCCCATAGCCATGCAAAGGATGATATTAGCATACCATGCTTAAGCCTAAGCTTGGTATAGTCTTTGAATTTTTTACTAAAAGCAGTTCCTAAGACAAATGATACAAAACAAGGAATCATAAAAGGAGCAATAGGGTCGTACTCTCCGTATATTAATGCAACTAAGGTTGGGACTATTAATACAACTCCTAATCCTTGCATTATGTATCCAAGATAGTGGAGTACGATGAACAAATCTGCTTTAGTAATATATTTCCTTTTCATACAAATATTGATTATATCTTTTAGATATTTAAATATTATTATAGTTTTGTTTATGGTTTTACAAACTAATGTATTGAAAAGTTTATTTAAAAGTTTATTATTTATTTTCAAATATAAAAATAGTGGTTTTTAATCTCAAATAAAAACTTTATTATATATTAAAATTAAATATTAATTATATTCATATTTAAAAAGGATAATTTTTTAAAAACAATTAGTTAAGTTTTTAAAACAGTTATTTTTTAATAATTATTTAATAAGTTTTTAAAACAATTAGTTAAGTTTTAAAAACTATTTTTAGAGCTGATAAAATGAAAAACAAGAAATTGATAATTTTTTTAATATTTGGTTTGGCAATCATGGCCGCAATGCTATACTTCATCGGTATAGATCAGGTTGTCGACGCTCTCAAATATTCTAACCTTTGGTTTGTTTTATTGGCTGTTTTATTACAGATTTTTACTTATTTCCTCTACACATGGAGATGGCAGATTATAAACAAGAGTGCAGGCATGACCTTGGGAATCTGGAAATTGCTTCCTATGGTTTTAGTAAGCCTGGCGGTAAACAACATCACTCCAAGCGGACGTGGTGGCGGAGAGCCTGTTCGGGCTTATCTTTTAGCAAAGGAAGGTCATTATAAGTTTGAAGACACCTTCGCTACCGTAATCGCCGATAGGGCATTAGACACATTTCCATTTGTCATTCTAGCAATTCTGACAATTATAGCAATTATTTTCAGCGTCTCTTTACCTGTCTATTGGATAGTCATATTGGTTCTTTGTGTTGTAGGAATCACTGCAATAGTTATTCTATTGCTTTATGTCTGTATCAATGAGGCATTTGGCGTAAGGCTTACAGAATGGATTCTAAAGATTACCAAAAGATTCTATAAGAATTATAATGATGCTCTTGAAAAAAGGATTGTTGAGGCTGTTGCAAGTTTTCAATCTACAATGAACGCATTGATTAGGGATAAGAATATTATTTATTATGCATTGCCTTTATCCTTTATTATTTGGGTTTTTGAGATTTTAAGAGTTTATGTGGTCTTTTTAGCCTTTGGTGCCAAGGTATCCCCTATAATAATTGGTGAAGTGTTTATATTGGCATCCCTTGTGGGAATGGTTCCACTGCTTCCAGGAGGCCTTGGGGCTATTGATGGTGTGATGATTTTATTCTATTCAAGGTCAGGAATCACTGCCTCTTTAAGTGCTGCTGCAACTGTTGTGGAAAGGTCAATCTCATTTGGAATGACTACAATATTAGGTCTGATCTTCCTCATGAAGTATGGAACTTCTATTTTGGATGCGTCATTTAAACTTGCAGAAAGCGAGAAAGCTGAAAATCTGGAAGAGATCACTGAAGATGAACAGAAGATATTGGACCAATTATCTGAAGATGGCGATAAATCTGAGGATTCTGATGAAAATAGGGAAGAAGCGGTTCTTGAAGTTTTAGATGGAGAGCCATCTATTGAAGTCGTTGACGAAGAACCGACTATTGAAGTCATTGATGATGAGCCAACTATTGATGTTCTTGATGAAAAAGAAGAAGCCATAGATGAGAAAGTTAAAAACTAAATTATAATTTTTTTATTTATTTAAGCTATTTTTTTTGAAATCAATTGATGAATTTTATAACTCTTTTTTTAAATTTATTTCTTTTTTTATTTCTTCTATTTTAAAAATCTCTATTCTTTTTATTTAATTCCATTTTTAGGACTATCAAAAGCATTTAAAATTCTTATTTCGTATTATAACAAACAAAATATTGGAATTAAATAGGAAACTTTATTTTAAAGAATTAATATATATTTAATCATTAGTATAAATTAGATTAATTTCATTTTAAATTAATCTTTTAAATATTAATTTATCTAATTTAATCATTTTAAAATGGTGAAATAATGGAAATTAATGGTGTAGAAATTAAAGAAACTTACGCAGAAGGATTCGGAATTAAAGTAACTAGAATTTTAGTAACTGCAGCAACTGCAAAACTTGCAAAAATTGCAGCAACTGAAGCTACTGGTTATGCAACTTCTGTAATCGGATGTCCTGCTGAAGCAGGTATTGACTGTTTTGTACCATCTGAATGCACTCCAGACGGAAGACCTGGTTACGCAATCATGATTTGTCACGCTTCTAAAAAAGCTCTTGACCACGAATTAATGGAAAGAATCGGTATGTGTGTCTTAACTGCTCCTACTGCAGCAGCATTCAACTTACTCGAATCTGAAGACGAATTAAAAACCGCTTTCAAACTCAAATACTTCGGTGACGGTTTCGAAAAAGACTGTTGCATTGACGGAAGAAAAGTACACTCCATCCCAATCATGTCTGGTGACTTCATTGTAGAATCCACTTTCGGATTCAAAGCAGGTGTAGCTGGAGGAAACTTCTTCATTTTAGCTAAAGACCAAATTACTGGTGTTAAAGCTGCTCAAATGGCTGTTGCAGCTATTAGAAACATCCCAGGTACTATCACTCCATTCCCTGGAGGTATGGTTGCATCCGGTTCCAAAGTAGGATCCAACAAATACTCATTCTTACCAGCATCCACTAACGAAAAAATGTGTGTAACTTTAAAAGACCAAGTTGACTCTGACATTAGAGAAGATGCTGAAGGTGTATTTGAAATCGTTATTGACGGTTTAGATGAAGAATCTGTCAAAAAAGCTATGAAAGCAGGTATTGTAGCTGCTTGTTCAGTTGACGGAGTTCTTGAAATCAGCGCAGGTAACTTTGACGGTAAGTTAGGTGCATACATCTTAAACTTACACGACTTATTCTAAATGCGTAATTTTTAAAAATTTAATTAGTTATGGATAATTTAATTATTTGTCCATTTTTCTAGAGAGATAATAATTATTATCTCTTCTATTTTTTCTTTTTTTTAAAAAATAGTTTATTTCTACTTTTTTTAAAAAACGGTTTATTTCTACTTTTTTTCTATATTTTTATTTAAATCACTATTATTCTTAGGCAGACCGCCAACTTATACTTAAAAAATTAATAATCAAATTTAGCGAGGAATCTTTAATGAAAGAATACTTAAGCGAAACAAAAAGCATAGATTATATGAATCCGATCATCCAAGAAAAGGTTAAAGAACTAAAGGAGCAATCCTCTGACGATGCAGATTATATAAAAAGAGCATTCCTCTTTGTAAGAGATGAAATTCCACATTCATGGGACATACAGACAAATACAGTCTCAAGGACAGCTAGTGATGTATTGAAAAACAAGACAGGAATATGCTGGACAAAGTCTTGCCTTCTTGCGGCTCTTCTTAGGGCAAATGAAATTCCCTCTGGAATTAGCTATCAGCTACTGACAATTGGAGAAGACGACAGCTTTGGCCATATGATTCATGCTCTAAACACTGTTTATATGGATGATTTGGATAAATGGATTAGAATGGATGCTCGTGAAAATGTAGGAGATGATGATGAGGAATTTAGTTTGGATAAGGACTATTTAGCCTTCTCACCAAGAGAAGAATTCGGAGAAGTAGATTATCAGGATAATAATCCTGATTTGGATGAAAAATTGATTAATCTCTTGGAAAAAACTGAAAATCTTTTGGAAATGGAATTGGATTTTTAGTGTTTATAAAAAAAAGTTAGAGTTTACTCTTTAAACTATTTAATAAACTCTCTATTTATTTAGTTTATTCCTTAAACTTTTTAGTAAACTCCCTATTTATTTAGTTTATTCCTTAAACTGTTTAGTAAACTCATTAATTTCCTTAAAGTCTAGATTAACCCCTAAAAGGTTTCCTTCTTTTTTCAGCTCTTCAATCACCATATCAACATGACTTTTATCAGGTCCGGAAATCCAATGGGAATGAACTCCATTAACGGTTTCATACATCACATCCATGGATTCATGGACTTCTGGATTGTTTTTAACCATATCAATGAAGTGATCCTTCTCTTCCTCATCTAAAACTCCAATGGTCCGGGTAACTGGTGTCTTAATTCCTGGAAAATGATATTCTATGTTTTCCAAATGGCAATTGTGCTTTTTAAGTATTTCAAATTCCCTTTCAAGATAATCAATGCCATGCTTTTGAGTTATATGAACTAAATTAGGCTGCACTGCAGCAAAGTAAATGTCAGTTCCTCCGCTTACCTCAGGGGATATGACCTTATTTGCTCCAGCATGCTTTAATCTTTTGATATTTTCCTTTTTGCTTGCCCTTGAAATAATCCAAGCGTCCTTATTCATTTCCCTTGTTGTAAGAACAATGAATAGATTGTCTACATCGCTTCCTGTTGTTACAATCACCCCTAATGACTTGTCAATATTGAGCTTCTTAAGGGTCTTGTCCTCTGTTGCATTTGCATTAAATGGGACCACATTTTCAGTCTCTTCAATGTCTTCCAGCTTGTCTTCATTCTTTTCAATAATTATTACCTTTTGATTTCTTTTCATCAGTTCTTCATAAACTGCGGTTCCTACCCTTCCAAAACCACATAGAATATAATGGTCTTCCATTTTAGCCAATCTCTTTTCCATATGTCTTCCACTCCTGATGTCGTGCAAGTTTTCTTCAAATGAAGTAATGATAATTGTAAATATGTATGCAATCAATCCAATCCCTGTTAGAGCCAAGCTTGTGGAAAAGAACTTTTCCAGAGGGGTTACAGGGATTATGTCTCCATATCCTACAGTGGCTATGGTTATGATTGTATAATAGATAGAATTGTTTATGTTGAGATTCATTATATAGTAAGACCCTAAAATTCCATAAGCAAATATTAGGATAATAACGAGGATTCCTTTTAATCCGGTTTTATTTTTCTTTAAATCCTCCATATATTTTTTAATTTCACTCATAATGATTCTCCATACATTTCTATTTTTCATTATAATTCAGACGGGGCTTATTTGTCCTTTAATTAGAATTTTATTTATCAACTTATTTATTGTATATTTAATTATTAGTAAGTTAATATATTATATTATTTATGATAATTCTTTTCTTATGATTTTTCTAGAAGTTTTTTAGAATAATTTAATACTTTTTATCTTTATGATTTTTCTAAGAGTTTTTTAGAATAATTTTATACTTTAAATTTTAAGGATATTTTCTTTAAAACTTTAATGTCATTTAGAAATTTTATCAAATATCTTTTTCAAATTTAAGAAAAGATTTCAGAGATTAGGGTGAAACAATGGATCCAATTGATATGATGGCTACAGATTATAATTGTGAATATTTAGGCCTTTCAAGGCTTTGCTTGATGGAGAATGCAGGTAAATCAATATCTGATGAAATCGCTATTCTTTCTACTTATAAATACTCAAGACCAGTTAAGATAGTGATTTTTACAGGCTCTGGCGGAAATGGTGGAGATGGCTTTGTAGCAGCAAGGCATCTTTTAAACAGGGGCTTTGAAGTGGATGTCTATGCCTTAAACACTGCAGACCAAATCAAGTCTGGTGATGCATTGGATAACCTTAAGATTTTAATGAACCTTGAACCGAGGGTCTCAAGGCTATCTGTCCAATTCATTAAGGATTCTGCTGATTTGGATAAAATCAAGCTTGACAATAATTCCCCTTGCATTGTTCTAGACTGCTTGCTTGGAACTGGCATCAAGGGAAAGCTTAGGGAAAAGGTTAGAAAGACAGTAGAACTTATCAATGCAATAAATGGCTTAAGGGTGGCTATCGATGTTCCTTCAGGTTTGGATCCATTAACTGGAGAGATAGCAGACATTGCCGTTGATGCTGATTATACCGTTTGCTTCCATAAGGTCAAGACTGGAGTTAAGCTTGCCGGTGAAGGGAAGGTTGGAGGCATAATAACCTGTGATATTGGAATCCCTATTGAAGCTGAACTATTTGTTGAAGGAGGAGATCTTCTTAGATTAAATAATAGGCCCTCCTCATCTCACAAAGGAAACAATGGTAAGATCTTGATTGTTGGAGGAAGCCTTGATTATTACGGGGCTCCTGCAATATCTGCTAAGGCCTCAATTGCAACAGGAGCAGATTTGGTTTATATTTACACTCCAAAATCTGCAGCACTTCCAATTAAATCATTCTCTGAAGACTTTATTGTAAAGGAAGCTAAAGGAGATTATCTCTCTATTGATGATTTAGATGATATTCTAGAAATGGCTTCCAAGGTAGATGCAGTGCTAATAGGTCCAGGTTCTGCTCAAAATGAGGATACAATGAAATTATTCAATGTTTTGGCTATGAAAATCGATAAGCCTTTGGTTTTAGATGCTGATGCTCTAAAATTGGTTGATTTTTCTTTAATCAATAAAAAGGAAGATATTATCATAACTCCACATTATTCAGAGTTCAAATCCTTCTTTAAGAACCAGATTCCAAGAGATATTGAAAGGAATTTGGATAATATTGTAAATTTGAATGATGATAGTGATTTTGTTAAGGTGAATGATAAGATTGATGCTTTGCAGAGCATAACAGCTTCCTTTGATGGATCAGTTATTCTAAAGGGACAGTATGATTTTATTTTCAACAAGAATAAGTTAAAAATCAATAGAACTGGAAATCCTGGCATGACTGTTGGAGGAACTGGGGATGCATTGGCGGGAATTGCTGTAAGTCTGCTCTCACAGGGATTGGACAGTTGGACTTCTGCCATATTGGCTCCTTATTTAAACGGAAAAGCAGGAGATTTGGCTATGGACGCTCAAGGATATGGATTTGGAGCACAAGACCTGACTCAATATTTGGGAGCGGTTATGGCTAATTTGATTGATTAATTCTTATTTTGCTATGATTTTCATTTAATGATATCAAATTATCTTTAATTAATTTTAAAATATTTATTCTTTATTTAAGGTGATTTTATTAGCAATTTAGTAAAAGCTATTTTTAAAAGCAGACCTAATAGGTTTATTGCAGAAGTTGAGCTTAATGGAGAGATAGTTAAAGCCCATGTGCCAAATACAGGTAGATGCAAGGAGCTTTTAGTTGAAGATGCAGTTGTATACCTTCGACCTAGTGACAACCCTAATAGAAAGACTAAATATTCTCTTTATTATGTTGAAAACAATGGTGCTTTAGTTGCTATGTTCTCTCAGGAAGCCAATAAAATCGTTTTTGATGCAATTAATAAGAATAAAGTTAAAGAACTTTCCAATTATTCAATCATAGAGTCTGAAAAGACTATTGGTAGTTCTAGAATAGATATTTATTTAGCAAACCATAAGAGCAATTTTAAGGATAATGCTGATTCCAAATCTATTGGAGAAGATTCTAAAGAAGATATTATAGATGAAACTTATGTTGAGGTTAAATCAGTTACTCTCATAAAGGATGGTGTTGCTCAATTTCCTGATGCTCCTACAGATAGGGGTCGAAAGCACTTGGAAGAATTGATTTCTCTTAAAAAAGAAGGAATACGTGCTGTAGTGTTCTTTTTAGTTGAACATCCTAATGGAAACAGTTTCAGACCAAATTGGGAAAATGATCCTAAGTTTAGTGAAACCTTGGTGAAGGCATATGATGAGGGTGTAGAGATTCTTGTCTATAAAACTAGAAATGATTTTGAGGGTATTGAACTTGTTGGGGACTGTTTAGATTTTAATTTAAATAAATAGTTAGATATTGCTTTTTTTATAAAAATAGTTTATTAATTAAATTTTATTTATTTATTTATTTAATTTTTCTTTTTTTAAATTCGCTTATTAATTTTAATTTAATTCAATAGTTATTACTTTTTTTGAAAAATTAGTTTTTATATTTTAATTTTAAATAATAAATAAAACATTGTTATTTTTTTAAAATAGTTATAATTAAGAATAGAGTAAATTAAAGTTTAAAAATAGTTATAAAGGGGCGAGAATAATATGTAAAGGTTTAATTTTTAAAAAAAACATATGTAAAGGGGGTGATATGTAATTGAGTACATATTATTCTCTATACTTATTTAGTCTTATTTAGTATATATATTTTTTGTATAATCTTTATATAACTATCATTTTATAGTATAAAATTACTCATTGAATTTTTGTATTAATCTAGTAAATTTACTTGTTTAAATTAAGCATATAAAAATTATAAAAAGAATTTGATTAAAAAAAGGTTTTATATGTTGATTTTTAATTAATGAATTAATAATAAAAATTAGAATAAAAAAAGAAAAGTAATAGATAAAATTAAATTTATCTATTTAATTTTTGGTAATTTGCAGCTTGAAGTCCGTGGTATTTAATCATTCCTTCAACTTCACTCTGTTCAGTTTCCTTATCTTCAAAGGTTATCTGTTCAATGCTGTGTAAGCTGAAAGGTGATTCTCTGCTTAATGGTTGAATGGAGCCTTTAAATAACTTCATTACAACTTTACCACTAACTCTTCTTTGCATATGGTCAATTGCTTGATCGATGTCTTCTCTTAAAGGTTCTTGCCATAGCGCTGAGTAGACAAGGTCTGCATATAATCCGCTCATGTACTGTGCGAATCTTAGCTCGTCAGTGGTTAAGACCAATTGCTCTAAAGCTTGGTGAGCTGCAATCAATAATTTAGCTCCAGGTACTTCATAGGTTTCACGGCTTTTAAGACCGATCATTCTGTTTTCAATGATGTCAACTCTTCCTACTCCATTTTCACCTGCAATCTCATTAGCCTTATTGATTAGGTCTACAAGACCCATTATTTCTCCGTCAATTGCAATAGGGACTCCTTCTTCAAATTCAATAGCAACTTTGGTAGGAGTGTCCTTTGCATCTTCAGCAGACTTGGTCCATTCATAAATCTCTTCAGGTGGCTCATTGGCAGGGTCTTCAAGAACATCCCCTTCAATGGCTCTTCCCCAAAGGTTTTCATCAATACTGTAGATTTTATCATAGGATAGGTTAAGTCCATGTTCCTTTGCATAAGCTTGCTCTTCAGTTCTTGTAAGGTTCATTTCTCTAATAGGAGCAATGACCTTAAAGTCAGACATGGATCTGATGATTGCTTCAAATCTGAATTGGTCATTTCCTTTACCTGTACATCCGTGTGCAATTGCAGTTGCCCCTTCTTTTTCAGCAACTTCAATGATTTTCATTGCAATTAAAGGTCTTGCAAGAGCTGTGCTTAATGGATAGCCTTCATATTCTGCATTTGCCTTGATTCCTCTTGCAATATATTCTTCTGCAAATTCATCTTTTGCATCAATGATATAGTGTTTTCCTGCATTTATATTGTCTGCAGAATTTTGTGACTTTTCCAATTCCTCTTGCGGTTGACCTACATCAACACAAGCAGTTACTACTTCGTAATTGTATTCCTCTTCTAATAATTTTACACATACGGTGGTGTCTAATCCACCACTGAATGCAAGAACAACTTTTTCCATATTATCACTCTTTATATTATTTGAATCATTTAGTTAATTATGATATCTTAATTAAATTTAATTCTAGAATTTGTCTATCCTTGAATTAACATTATGTTTTAAACTTTGTTTTTTATTATATATAATTGTAAGTTTAAATAAAATAAAAAAGATAATTTAAAACTGTAATAGAAATAGATATTTTTGATGTTTGATATTTTATTTTAATTTATTTAATCGGACATTCAACTTTTTTTTAATTTGTAGGAGCTTTCATATGACTCAAGAAAAGAATAATTTAGATTTAGATCATATTTCTTATGAGACCGGAGGTTTCATCTCTGCTAATAAGAACATATTAAATAATTTAAATCTTACAAAAAACACTAAATATATATTAAAAGAGTCAATAAAAGGAACTCCTATAATCAAACTTGGAACTAACTATCCCAAGGTCATGATGGTTGCAGGAATTCATGGAAATGAATTGGCTCCTCAGATTTCTGCATTGAATCTTATCGACCAGATTCATGACTTGGACCTTTTAGGAACTGTTTATATTGTTCCATTTGCTTGTCCAAAGGCATCTATGCTTAATTCCAGATACTTTGACGGTAAGGACTTAAACAGGACATCTCATATCGAGGGGTCCGTTGGGGACCTTATTTTAAAAAAGGCAGTTGAGCTTGAAGTTTCAGCCATTGGAGACTTTCATTCATCAGCCCCAAATTCAAATCCAGGTAAGGAAGGGGTATTTTGCACTGAAGTTCCTACTATGGCAAGCTTTAGATTGGCTGATTTCATTTCAAAGGTGACAGGCTCTGAAAAGATAGTCTATTCCTCTGCTGGAATTCCGTTTAAGGGGGCTTTGGAGGATGAAGCCAACCTAAAGGGCATACCTGCTGTAACCTGTGAGGTCTTATCTGCAATTGGCTATGCAAATGAAAGGATTTGCTATAGGTCCATAATTCAAATGAAGGCATTTTTGCAATACTTTGGATTCTTTGATAGGTATATGGAATAGTTTTTCTAAGGATTTTTTCTATCTTTTATTATAACGATTTTTTCTTTGCTATTAGTTTTCAGACGCTCTCATTTAATTTATATTCTAATTTTTACAAATTATATTTAAAAAGGATTATTTAACTTAAATTTACAGATTCTATTTGAATATGATTATTTAACTTAAATTAAATTTAATTTATAAAATGAGGGATTTTATGTCATCTTATAAGGGACACACAATATTTGCTTTTATCTTATCATTGCTCATGTTTTATGACCCTTTTGCAATTGCACTTGCAGTTATCGGAGCAAATATCCCTGACTTTGACCATGAATTTAAGCGAAACCATGTTTTAATCATTATTTCCATTGGAATGATCTTAAGCATCTTTCTTTATTTATTGAATCTGCCTATTTATTTAGGGTTGATAATCGCTTTATTAGGGCTTATTTTCCTTTTATCCTCTCATAGAGGCTTTACTCACTCTATTTTAGGAGCTGTAGTAATAAGCATTGCCATATTTTTATTGGTCTATTTTGGAATGGATCTTTCTTCTTACTTTAATTTGAACACTATTACTAATATTCCATTAAACTATGTTATTTTAGTCGGAATTTTAATATTTTTAGCTGTCCTATTCTTGAATAAGCAATTGGCCTCTATTTTCATTCTTTTAATGCTTTTCTTTATCACTTTGGTTTATTTTGGAATAGTCCCTGTCTTTAAGATAAACGTTTATTCTCTAATATTCTCTGTGTTTTTAGGTCTATTCAGCCATATGATTTTAGATTCATTTAGTCCGGCTGGAATAAAGCCATTCAGTCCTTTTTCAGATAGAAAATGCTATAAAAAATTAGGATTGCTTTTATTTGCTTTGATAATTGCTCTTTATTTGATTTTATTTCCAAATAAATTAGATTTCTATCTTAATCTTCTCCCACACTTTTATTAAAATTCACTAAAATCATCATCATTTTTTTAAAATCTTTATTTTTTTAATCATATTTCATTAATTTTTTAGCTGAATTTTTTTCATTAATTATTTTTTACTTAGACCCTTCATTTTTTTTTAATAAATTTCATAAAAAGAGGTATTACTTTTTAAGCATTTTTTCAAATAAGCCTTTTTTTAATAGAATTTAGTATTACTTTTTAACTATTTTTTCATATAAAATTTTTATAATCTTTTCCAAAGGGGATTTAATTGATAAAATTATGAAAAGATTTATAATAAATAATCATGATAAATAATAGTGTTTATAATAATATTAATTAATAGTATTATAATGTAAAAAATAATTTTCATGAAAATTTATAATAATTGTTCATTATTTTTTTAAAAAATCATTTGGAATTTTGATATTTTTTTATCAAATTTAAATGAATTTTTTATAGAAATCTTGAGCGAAAAAATTAATAATTTTTTTCAATTTATGGACTTTGGCTCTTTTAATTTTTTTCATTATTTTTTTTATTAAAACAGTTATTCCATAGATTTTCTCATAAATTAAATTTTTACAATATTCAATATTTTTATTCTTATGAATTCTTATATTGATTTTGGATAGGGATTAAAAATTTAATTCACTAAAAATTATTAATTTATCAAACTAAAACATTACTGGGGTATTTTAATGTTTTTATCTAGAATTTATTATGCAATTGCTTATTTGGTAGTGCTTATTTTGGAGATTATCAAAGCTACTATAGATATGGCTGGTAGGATATTTAAAGGAGACCAGTATGATCCTATTGTCATTGATATTGATACCGAATTAAAAAGGCCAATATCTCAAACTATCTTAGCAAACAGCATTACCTTAACTCCAGGGACTTTATCTGTTGATTTAGATTCAGAAAGTCAAGTGATTAAGGTTGCAGTTATTGCTCCAAGAGACGTAAAGGATATCATTCCTTTTGAGCCTTATATAAAGGGGATGTTAGAATAGTTTTTACTAAATTTAAATAAGTAATTTAATTTTATTTCATAAACCGAAATTCATAAATCATAATCGGTTTATCTTATGTACTTTTATTTTGTTGATAACTTAAATCATATAGAATGTGATGATAATGGAACTTTTATTGATTTCAGAGTGTTTTTTAATAATTGCATTGGTTGTTTTCTTATTTGCATCTATGAGAATCATTACTTACAAAACTGTCTCTATGGGGCTTATAGGTACTTCTTCATTAACTTTAGCAATTACCTTGATTCTAATCTGCGTCGGTATGATGTGGGGCATAGAATTCTTTAAGGACATTGCTTTGGTTTTACTTTTATTAGGAATTGTTGGAACAATAGCTTATGCAACATTTTTAAGGAGGGCTTAAATGGCTTTAGGTCTAGAGGGTATGAACTTAATAACTATTATCCAATCAATTTTATTAATTATTTCTGCACTTATAATTATAATTGCAGCTATTGGGATTTTAAGAATGGATAAAGACATGCCTAATGTTGTATATGCAAGGATTCATATTCTGGGAATGATAGATGTAGCTGGAATAATAGCATTTATTGGATTAGGTCAGCCTTTATTTGCTCTTATCTATATATTCTTGGCTCCGCTACTTGCTCATGCATTAGCTAATGCTTATTTCCATGCAGAAGATGATTTAAATAATCCTGTTCTTAATCCTAATTTATTAAATGAAGAATCTGATGAATCTGAATTGGAAGAATCTGTTGATGTGGCAGAACAAGATGGTGAAGAACCTGAAGAATCTGTTGATGTGGCAGAACAAGATGGTGAAGATTCCGATTCCGAAGAAACTTCAGAAAATGTAGAAGAAGATTCTGATTCTGAAGAAGAAGCTTCTAATGAAGATGTGGATAATAAAACTACTGAAGAAGATGTCGAGAACTTAAATAATAGTGAGGGTGACGACAATGATTGAATATATTATAATTATTGTTGCGGTTATAAGTGCCATCATCGCACTTTTACAGGAAGACTTGCTAAAATCAGCCATTCTAGTTGGAATATCTGGTTTCTTCATTGCAGTGCTATTCCACTTATTGCTTGCTCCGGATGTGGCTTTGACTCAAGCCATTGTAGAGGGAGCTATCGTGCCAGTATTTATCGCTTTGGCTGTTTATAAAACAAAAGGAGGGGCTTAAATGATTATGGATATTCAATTAGCTTCCCTATTTGCTTCAGGCGCTCTTATTATTATAGGATTGATTGCAGCAATCTTCATTGACAATATCATAAAGAAGATAATAGGTATTGCATTTATCGAAGAGGGCGTAAATCTATTCCTTATCTGCCTTGGATACAAGGCTGGAGGGGTTGTGCCAATTTTCTTACCTGGCATGACTGCAGACTGGTTTGCACAGAATTCCGCTTATCCATTGCCACAGGCATTGGTTCTTACAAGCATTGTAATCGGTGCAAGCACATTAGCTGTAATGCTGGCTTTAGCAATGGTCTTATACAGAAAGCATGGAACATTAAGCGCAAAGGAAATATTGGGGGATGAAAAATGAATTACTTGATTCCATTAATGGTCGTTATTCCAATATTGGCTGCTTTAATTGTTAACATATTAGGCGGAAAGGACAAGACAGTGAAGGCTTTCTCCATTATTGTAGGACTTGCAATTCCTATAATTGCAATTCTTGCCGCCATTGGGGTTCAATACTTCGGAGGCCACGATCCAGGTCTTCTTGCAAATTCATTGCCTTCTAATCTAGTTGGAACCCTTGTTGCAAGCTATAATACAGGTATCGTTTATATTTTTGACAATATAGAAAGAATATTCATATTCCTAATGGGTATCGTCGCATTCCTTTCAATATTTACCTACTTTACAGAGAAGAAGGAAGTCTCAGGGCCTTACCTTTACCTTATCTTTATGGGCCTTGCCTCTGTAATTGCATTGCTTCTATCTAACGATATCTTCAATATGTATGTATTCTTTGAGATAACCGCTTTGACTCAAGTGGGTATTATTGTAGCCTCAAGCACAGAGGACAATTATGAAATCGCATTGAAATACCTGATTTTAGGTTCAATCGGCGGACCGATGCTTTTATTAGGTGTTGGATTTGTTCTTGGAACAATAGGTTCAGTGAATATTACAGACATTATATATGCAATCAGCAATAACTTTGTAGATCCTTACTCTCCAGGACTTGTAATCGGATTTGCCTTAATATTGTTCGGATGGCTATATTCAGCAGGATTGCCACCGTTCCACACTATAAAATCAGCGGTATACAGTAAGGCAAGACCTAACGGTTCAGCAATACTTCAAGGATTTTCAGTATTGTGCATGCTTGCATTTGGAATTGCTATGTATAAGATATTTGCTTATATTCCAGGATTCAATACAGCCATAATTGTATTTGCCATTCTTGCAATGGTTTTAAGCATTGCAATGTCTGCAATGGAGGTAGACTTTAGAAGAATGATAGCATTTTTAGCTGTAGGTGAATTAGGATTTATCGCTTTAGGTTTTGGTATTGGAACTCAAATGTCCATTGCAGCTGCATTGTTCCAGGCAGCAAATGAAATAGTCATTACTGCAATGCTATTTATTGGATTCGGTTCAATCTATTATCTTACAAATACTTCAGATACCCGCAAGCTAGGAGGATTGATTGGAGTTGACTCACTTATGGGAGTTATGATTTTGCTTGGCGGATGCGCATTGGCAGGTGTTCCACCATTCAATGGATTTGTAAGCAAGCTGATGCTTGTTCAGGCCGCTTTAGAGGCAGGATATACAGAGCTTGCAATCCTTGCAGTTATTGTAAGTGTGGTTATCTTCTTTACATTTGTCAAGGCATTCCATAGCGTATTCCTAGAGCCTAAGCCAAAGGACTTGAAGTTTGTAAATGAGAAGATTCCAAGGGTCACAGTATTTTCAGTGGCTGTTTTGCTTATAATCTGTTTGGCTTTAGGTCTTTTCCCGAATATTGTCACTGATGTATTTATTCCATTTGCAGGAGGATTGATCTAATGACTTTGTATCAAAAATTCTTAGACTCAGTAAAGGAGTTAAAATCAAGTTTCTCTAAAGATCCTACTACTATGAACAATGTTTCAGGAGCAATGGCAGCAGAATTCTTAATATTGGTTGGTCTAATACTTGCTGCTTTGTTCTTTAGACATATCAATATTGCTGCATGCATAGTTGTAGTTATTCTAGCTGCAATATTGTTCTTTACAAACATGCCTCTTGCAAGCAAGATAAAGTCAGAACAATCCGATTCATTGGAAAAAATGTTATTTTATGTACTCATTGTTCTTGGAATCCTTATTTCTGTAATTTACTGGGGGTTGAAATATGTCTGATAAAACAAGCATTAGATCTATATTGATGGTAGTTGCAACAATAATCTTTGCATCCAGCTTATTCGACGCCCTTTATGGATTTAAAAACTTAATTCAGCCGGGAATAAGTTTGGTTTATACTGCTATTGGGACTCAGCTTGCTCCAAACATGGTTACATTAGTTGTATTTGATTGGAGAGGATTCGATACTTTAGGAGAATCATTGATCTTAGTTACTGCAGTGCTTGTCGTATTGCTTATCTTTGGAAAAGGTAAGATTTTGGATAAGAATGTAAATGCAGATAATGGGACTGCAGATTCTAATTTAACCCATGAAGCAGATTTAGAAATTGGCGATTCTGATTTAGAACTTGATGGTGCTGATTTAAATGAAGGAGATGATGAATAATGGCTGAAGATAAAGATTTAAAAACCACAAAGAAATCTCCAAATTGGAATAAGGATGAAAGCAGTCCTATATTAAAAATCATGGTCTTGCCTATTTCATTCATTATAGCTTCTTTAGGAATCATGGTTATTTTAGGAGGACATATAACTCCAGGAGGCGGTTTCCAAGGTGGAGCCATGATTGCAGGAGCAATCATATTGTCTGTTGTTGTTTATACTGTAAATGGAAGTCCATTAAAATTATCTCATAGATTCATTAGCCTTTTGGAATCTGTCGGAGCTTTAGCTTATGTCTTGCTTGGTTTGGCAGGACTTGCATTGACAGGCTCATTCTTATATAATGTAGGAGGAAACCTTTATGGGCTTGTTCCACAGGCTATTGCAGCAATATTCAAATATCCTGATTTAACAAATGCTGGAATGGTCCCTTATTTAAATATAGCAGTCGGACTAAAGGTACTTGTAGGTTTAAGTGCAATTGTAATTGCCTTTTCCCAATTTAAAAAATTAGCGGAGGAAGAATAATGTTTGTTCTAGCTAATCTCTTAATTGGTCCGATAATTATCTCTGTTATATTTGGATTCGTTCTAGGTTCTAGAATCCATCTGGATGAGAAAAATAGTTTTAAGTTTACCGCAAGCGGAATCATTGCTCTTATTATTGGTGCATTAATAGTGTCATATGGAATTGGACAATTCCCTTACTATAATGATTTGCCAATAGCAACTACATTTTTAGGAGCTTTATTCGGCCTTTTGATTGGTAGTGCATTACTGGGAGGACGAGCAAAAGGAGATCATTAATAATTAAGCATCAAATTAATCTTTAATTGATTTATGATAATTGGACAGATTATGATAGTCAATTATTGATTTAACTTTGAGATTATTATTGATACTCATTAAAGGAGAAGAATCATGTATTTAACAACTAATAAGTGTGATGGACAAGGAGATTGTATAAGAAATTGTCCTACTGAAGCAATACGCTTTGTAGATAATAAAGCCTTTAGCTGTATGTGTTGTGGTGCTTGCTTCGAAGCTTGTCCGAATCATGCCATATTTAAAAATAAATACGGAGGATATGTTGTAGATAGGGCAAAATGTAATGGCTGTGGTGTTTGTCAATTCACATGTCCTATAGAAAGCATTCATATTGATAACGGAATCGTTAAAGGAATCTGTTCACGTTGTGGAGTTTGTGAAGACGTCTGCAGTAGAAATGCAAGGACAGATACTGATAATCTGGTTCTTGACAAGCAAAAAGTCTTGCTTAACTCCATGAAGATGGTTGCAAACACTGTCGGATATCGTGCAGGGGTAAAGAAGATTGAAAATATGAAGCTTCCTGTAAAGTCTGATAAGTCTGCAGATAGGGTTTGCGTAAGCACAGACATGGAAAAATGTGTGAAATGTGGTAGATGCGCATATTACTGCCCGACCCGTGCCATAGAGGTCATAATTCAAGATGAGGGATTCTGTGTTGGATGCAAGATATGTGAAGACCTTTGTCCAACTGGCGCCTTAAAGGATGGCCAATATGATAAAAACCTCTGTACATTATGTTTGGCTTGTGTTGAAAACTGCATAAATGATGCATTAAAGGTTAAGGACTTTAAGATTGTTCGAAACATAAAAGACAGCTCTATGGACAATCCTTTATGTTCAAACACTAAAGGAACCATTGTCAGTTGCCTCAATTGCGGCTTATGTAGGGAAAAGTTCGACAGTCCTGCATTGATTAAAAAGGAAAATGCTTTAAGATATGACCCTTCACAAGATAAGGACAGTGAAGAGAATAATGAGAAACGTCTTGAAGCGATTTACAACTGTCCTGTTTCAACATTAAGCGAAAATGAGGATAATAAGCTCTTCGGATACTGTGTATCCTGCGGCAAATGTACCCAAGTATGTAATGAACAAGCCAGAAGCTTCCAAACCATCTCTTGGGATGGGGAAGTCAGTGACGATTGTATTTCCTGTGGAATCTGTGCTGAGCTATGTCCAAAAGAGGCAATCAGCCTTAAAAGAGGAACAATCAATGTTGATTTAGATAAGTGTATTATGTGTGAGACCTGTGGAATTCACTGTCCAACTGATGCAATACCTAAGACAACTAGCACAAAATATAAGATTTCCGGCGGATTCAATTACATTGACGAGAACTTATGTGTAAAATGCGGCTTATGTAAGGACATTTGTGGCGAAGAGGCTATCTATACAGTTGACATATCAAATGAAGATGTAAATCTTGGAACTAAGAATAAAAATCTGAGATTTGTTGTAGATGATGATAAGTGTATTTATTGTGGGGCTTGCATGAATATCTGCCCATCTAAATCATTTATTTTCGAAAGAGAGTTTAATAGGGTGAATTAGGAGTTTGATATTAATGAAAGATGTAATAAAAATTATGCTTAATGGAACTTATACAAATTTTAAAAGAATCCTCTTTGCATCTGACAGGGTAACTGATATGGAACTCCGTAATGCTATCCTTACTGGAACAGTTGAACCTGATAAGAAGGTTGATGAGCAGGCTTGCATTGGCTGTGGAGGTTGTGCCAATGTCTGTCCGACTGGCGCAGTTACAATGAAGCCTTTGCAGACTCCTGTAAAGATTAAGGAAGGTTGGGTAAAGACAGAAGTTCCAGAGCTAGATCCTTTTAAATGTGTTGTATGCTATTGGTGTCATGATTTCTGTCCGATATATTCATTCTTTGAAGAGGCAGGAACCATTCACCCTGGAAATGTAGGTGAGATAAATATAGACACAGCTGAACTGCTTAGCGAACCTATTAAGATCTCTCAAGAAAAGATATCATTCATTGCCCAATATCTCTCTGACAAGTCATTGTTGTCTGAAAACATCGTATCAGATGCAGATGAGATTGAGAATGTGGGAGCAGGCTTAGAAAGAGTTTCCAAGATAAAGGACATACAGGATAATATTAATGAGAAGTATGAAAAGGATGCTAAAAGAAGTTCTGCTTTAGCTGATGATTCAAACGAGAGTTCTAGCGAATCAGATGAAAGTTCTAAAAATGAGGGAGGTGAATAAATGAGTCTTAAAACACTTTCAAGATCAAAAGCCATTCATATCATGTTAGTTTATACAGGAGGATGCAATGGTTGTGATATTGAAATCGTAAATGCTGTTTTATCTCCTAAATTTGATATGGAACAATATGGTGTATTCTTAACTTGGAATCCACGTGAAGCAGATATTCTAGTCGTTACAGGTCCTGTAACCTATGACAACAGAAAGCCATTGGAAGACATCTACAATGCAATTCCAAATCCAAAGCTTGTTGTTGCAGCAGGTTCCTGCGCATTGATGGGTGGTGTCTATAAGAACTGTCATGGAGACATTCCTTCTGAAGAGATTGAAGGACCAGTTGAGAATGTTATTCCAGTGGATGCTAAGGTTCCAGGTTGTGCTGTAAGACCTCAAGATGTTTTAGCAGGTGTAGTTGCAGCCTTGCCACATTTATTAAATGCGGATTAACGGAGTAAATGTTAATATATTGTTAATTATTTTAATAATAATTGTTAATTATTGTTAATTATTTTAATAATAATTGTTAATTATTGTTAATTATTGTTAATTATTGTTAATTATCGTTAATATTATTGTTAATCATTATTAATGGAGTAATTATTAATTATATGCGTTATTGATTATTATTTTAGATTTTTATAAAAAGGGATGATAGGATGGAAGAAAAGAAAGCTAAAAAGCAGGAGATTATAGAAACAGAGATTCAAATGGGTACTGTTCACCCTGCTGCTTTAGAACCTTATAGGGTTAGATTTTTCGTAGAAGACGAAATCATAAAAGATGCTGAAATCACTATTGGAGTTAACCATAGGGGAATTGAGCGTGTCATGGAAGGTCTCCCTGTAGAAAAGGCTAATATGCTTACTGAAAAGATATGTGGAATCTGTTCCAATTCACATACATGGAATTCAGTGCGAACTGCTGAGAAGGGTCTTGGAGTTGAAGTTCCAGATAGAGCAGTTTATATAAGAGTGATTGTAGGTGAACTGGAACGTTTGCATAGTCATTTATTGTATTTAGGTCATGGTTGTGAAACATTGGCTCATGAAACCTTCTCTATGAGAGTGTTTTACATTAGAGAAACCATTATGGATCTTTTGGCAATGATTGGCGGAAACCGTGTTCAATATGGCTGTTCAATTATTGGTGGCGTAAGGCCAAGATGTGAATTGGATGACAATAGAATCCAAAGAATATTGGACGGCATGGACCTTGTGGAAAAGAACGTTCTAGACTTTGCAAATAGGTTTGTAAAGGACAGCGTTGTAGCATCAAGGATTTCTGGAACAGGATATATTCCACAGGAACAGGCTCTTAAACTAGCGGTAAGCGGCCCTACTTTACGTGCTACAGGTGTTAAAAGAGATTTAAGAACAGATATGTATGAATATGATAACTTTGATTATGATATAATCACCCAAGATACCTGTGATGTACAGGCACAGCTTCTTATGAGAGTGTTTGAGATATTTGAAGCAATAAAAATCGTTCGTCAGGCCATCAGGGATTTGCCTGAAGGCAAAATCACAGACAGGTCTTGGGAAATGATTGATACAGACCTTATTGAAAGCTATATAGAGGTTCCAAGAGGAACATTGTATCACTCCTATGCCATTGAGGACGGAAGGGTTCGCCATTGCATTATAAGAACTCCTTCAATGAGTAATATTGGAGCAATGCAGTATGCTTGTATTGACAATCATATAACTGACGGTCAGTTATGTATCGTTCAGTGCGATCCATGTTTCACTTGCTCTGATAGGGCAATAGAGGTTTATGATACAAATTATAATAAATTAGACAAGTCTATATTGAAGTCTAATATTCATTAAGTTTTAATAGGTTAATTAAAGGGATAACTTTTAATTTTCCTTTATTTTATATTAAGGTTGATTAGAATTGTTTTTTCTAATTATTTAATTATTATATTTATTTGATTACTGATTAAAAATTATATGAGGAGTAGAAAATGTCTTATGAAATATCACTTATTTCAATTTTAGAAGTCGTTTTAACACTGATAATAGCCTTATTCATCGGTGTTTTGATTCCTGGAATTGAAAGAAAATATGTTCAGGCAAGAATTCAGCAAAGGATTGGACCTCCCGTTACAAGCCCTGGATTATGGGCATCTATAAAGTTCCTGTATAAGGAGAATATCCAGCCAAATTCAATGGCTCCAGGATTATATAAGGCAATGCCAGTTCTTTGTTTTATTGTAGTTTTAGCTATATTCTTAGTATTAATGCCATATAACTATCAATTTATGGCCTTTTCAAGTTTAATCGCAATTGTTGGATTTTTAAAGGTTGAAGAGGTTGCTTATGTTCTTATGGGTTCCTTATCTGAATCTGTGATGTCTGCTAATTTAAGGTTCCCTGATCATATAAAGGGGGCTGCAAGACCAGATTCATTGGTTTCATCCATTGAAGACATCAGTTCAAAAAGATCCTTAAGGATGATTGTATTTGGTTCATTCCCATTGTATTTGGCTTTATTTGTTCCGGCAGCATTAAGCAAAAGCATTTATTTAGCAGATATTGTTGCATACCAACAAGCCAATGGCCCATTCCTATTCACTTTGGCAGGTATAATCGGAGCAGTGGTGTTCTTTGTCGGATATATGATCATTTTGAATGAATATCCGTTTTCATATATTAAAGCAAAATCTGATGTTATTGAAGGACCGTATATGGAGCTTGCTTCCAAATATCGTTCATTTGTTTATGTGACTAGAGGATTTTTAATATTCACTTTAGGATTGGTATTTTCAGTATTGTTCTTGGGAATTCCTCCAGTTTTATTCTCTTGGAAGTTTATAGCAGCTGTTATTGTATCCTTGATATTGCCTGTTATAATGGCATCCATCAGTGCATTCTCTCCAATATTTACTAATAAACAGTTATATCCTACTATTTTATTAGTTTCTGCTATGGGAGTTTTAGCTATTGTGATTGCTTTATTCTAATAATATTAAAATTAGGAGTTTATTCTAGGAAATAATTTGAGAGAAAATTATATTCGGAATGCTTTATTTGGAATAGATGATTTAAAGAATTACATTTCGTGGTGATTTTATGAAATTTGTTATAAGGCCTTATCATATGATGAGTCTTGGAGGATATATTGTAGAATATGATTTTCCATATAGGGACATCATTATTGTAAACAAGACCTCTGAGCACATTAAATTCGAGATTCCGGTATTTGATGAGTCTTGGATTGAAGAAACCAGAGCATTAGGTCTTGAAGTTATTCCTGTTCGAAAGGAAGACAGTTATTTAAATATGTATAGAAAAGCTCATGCTGATTTAGATGCTTTTAAGGCAAAACTAGATTAAATTAGGTCTTTTAAGATAAAACTAGATTAAATTTGGTCTTTTAAGCGGTTTATCAGCGCTTTATTATTAATTGGTAAGAATTTATATTATTCCTCATACATAATTTTTAATTGCTTATCAATTTTTTATTAATTTTTTATTGCAGTAAAGGTAATTTTATGAGTAGTATTTCATTAACAATTACAACTAAAGAAGAGAAAGGAGTTTTAGATGAGATAACTGATGTTCTCACCAGTCATGGAGTCAACATATCCTATGTTCATCTTTATGTCAAGGAGGATGTAGGAACTTTAAATCTTGAACTTGAAAATATCAATGAGCTTGATGAACTTATAAGGGATTTAAAATCTAAGGATTTCATTTTGGATATAGAAATTCATGGCTCATTAAATGATATTTTCGGTAAAAGGGTTCTTATCTTTGGTGGCGGTGCACAGGTTTCCCAAGTAGCTGTAGGTGCTATTACAGAAGCTGATAGGCATAATATACGTGGAGAGCGCATTAGTGTAGACACTATTCCTTTAGTTGGCGAAGCAAATATTACAGAAGCTGTTGAAGCTGTTAGTCGTTTGCCTAGGGTAGGCGTATTGGTTCTTGCAGGTTCTCTAATGGGGGGTAAGATTACCGAAGCTGTTAGAAAGATAAAAGAAGAACATGAAGATATTATTATAATAACTTTAAATATGCCTGGCAGTGTTACAAAAGAAGCGGATTTGATTGTTACAGATCCTATTCAAGCAGGTGTAATGGCTGTTATGGCAGTTGCTAGTACTGCAGTTTTCGATGTAAAACGTTTAAAAGGAAATAATAAATTCTAGTACTTTTTTCCATCTGTTTTTTCATCCCATTTATTTCCTTTTTAATTTTTTACTAGCATATTCTTTTTTTACTAGCATATTCTTTTTTTACTAGCATATTCTTTTTTTACTAGCATATTCTTTTTTTACTAGCATATTCTTTTTTTTACTAGGTTTTTTTTTTAATGTATATTCTTAGGATTTTTCAATCATTTTTTAAGCCTTTTCACACAACTCTCTGTATTCACAGTTTCTGCACTTTTTAACACTTGTTTTCACATGAGGAATCTCTCCGTCTTCAACAATTTTGTTAATTTTGGTTAAAAGCTTAAAGAACTTTTTCCTTGCAAAGGTGTCAATGACTATAGGTCTGCGTTCGCCTATTTTTAAATATTCTACGAATCCTACAGTAATGTATGTATTGAATTCTCCTTCAACCAGCAATGCATTTGCAATTAGCTCTATTTCATCTGACTGCCAAACTCCTTTTGATGGAGGATTTGAAGTTTTTAATAAAATTGGGAAATATTTTCCCTTTTCCACTTCGATTTTGTCTATGACTCCAATCAAATCTATTCCCAAATCCCTAATTAGAGTGTTGTACATGGAACTTTGGAAGAATAAATTCTGAATTTCGTTTCCATCCTTTTCAAGGTTCTTCATAGCTTGTGAAGCTTTCAATGAGAGGATTTTTAGATTTAAGTTTACTTCATCGATGATTTCATCTTTCAGCTTCTTGATTTCATCTTCTTCATTATCCAAGTCTTCAAGAGTTCCATCATTATCTTCAAGGGATGCATTGAGAATCTGTCTGTCTTCGTCTAAAAATTCTATATTTGAATCCTTATAGATTGAAGACTTTTCTCTTCTTTCTTTTTCTTTTTTAGTTTCGTTTAGCTCTTCAATTATCTCGAAGGTAGTTTCAATTTGATTGAAAACTCCTTTTGACAATGTCTCTTCGATTTCTTTTAATTCCATATCCTTTTTTACAAGTCTTAGGTTCTTGTGTAAAAGGTCTTGAATGTCAATTCTTAGATCTTTCAAGGTCTTTGGAACAAAATACTCTTCTTCGTCATAGATTTCATCTATTTCACTTTGAAAATAGAGTTTCAAAGGACAAAACATATATGTCTTAATTGTTGAAATACTTAACATTTTCTTCACTCCATACTTTGTTATTTTTTCTCTATTTTTCATATAATATAAAGTATGTAGTTTTTTTCAAGTCAATTTAGCAATTTGAAATCAATTTTGCAATTTGAAATCAATTTACTATTTTCAGACAATTTTACGAGATAAAATCAATTTTTACTTGAAAGTGTTAAATTGATGTCATTTCGTAAAATTGATTTGGTTGTGTTAAATTGTTGTGACTTCGTAAAATTGTTTTGATTGTGTGATATTGATGTGGTTTCGTAAAATTGATTTGTTCGTAAAAAAATCGATTAATTTTAAAATTTTATTTTTAAAATTTATTTTAAAATTTTATTTAGGGGATGAAGGATACTATTTCTTAAAAACATTTTTCCTATAATTAAAATGATTTCACGATAATTTTAAATAATAGTTGTTGTGACTTAATTAATATAATTAAATGTATATTTATTTTAATTAATCTTTGAACAAAATTATAAATTTTTTATTTTGTTAATCTATATCTACACTATCAATTAATTAAATTATAAAATTAATTATTAAAATTAAAGCAAAAAGATATTTTTACCCAAAAAATTAATAATACTATATAATATATTATATTTAGAAAAAATTTTTAATAATTGGCAAAAATTTTTAGAGGAATGAAATGAAATACAAAAAAGAATTAATATTCATTTGTTTTATTATTTGTATGTTAAGTATGGCTAGTGTATGTGCTAGTGATGTTAATGATACATACATAAATCAAAATGATTTAAAAATCGATAATCAAGATAATTGTATTAATTATGAAAAAGTAGTTTATACAGAGGAAAACTTAGAAAATAATTTAATTTCAACTGAAGATTCTTTGGAGGATAGCAATTCTATTGAACCGTCTGATTCATTTAAACAAAAAAATTCCCTTAATGAAGGAAATTCCGATGAACGTTTAAATCCAGAAATAGATGTTGCTTTGAATTCAATCCATGTTAACGAAACTGCTGAAGTCAATGTTACAGTTAGAAATGCTAGCGGATATGTTTTAGTCTCAGTGGATGATCAATCTTTTAATAAAGACCTTACTGATTATCAGGCTAGATTCAATATTACCGGACTTGGCTTTGGAAATCACAATATTGCAGTCTATTATGGAGGGGACGATAACTATCTTCCAGGATTTAAATTGGAAACTATCTCTGTTGAAAAGTACCAAACCCAAATAAGCGAGATTGAAATCGGTGAAGTTTATTATGGGGAAGATGCCATTATTGAAGTCAGCGTTCCCAATGGTGTTGAAGGGGATATCACAATCAAAATCAATGACACTCTCCAAACAGTGATTACTGAAGCCATTCATGATGGAATGGCATTATTTTCAGTTTCTGGTTTGGCTGTAGGCAGCTATTCTCTTGATGCCACATATAATGGAAATGATTATTATGAAAACGATACTGCATCTGCCGAATTTGAAGTTAAAAAAGCAGATCCGAATTTAAGCGTGGTATCATTTGAATGCACTGTTTATGACAATGCTACAATACTGGCTTCAATCAATGAAGAGATTCATGACGAGTTTGTAAACATTACTGTTGGAGATGAGAAATATGAGGACTGTCCTATTGAAGATTATGGTATGATAGCATTTACAGGGGGAGTTCTCTCAAATTTTTCCTCTTACCGCATTCTCATAGAATATGGGGGCAATGAGAATTTCGAAAGCGCTATGATCGAAGCCTTTGTGACTCCGAAAAAGATCACTACCTATGGCCTTGATATCATTGCCCAGAATATTTCCATCAATGATGATGAAATCATTTCTGTTGTAGTTCCAGACCATGTTGACGATGTGGTCGTTTGGGTAGACGGGCAAAGCTATCGCAACTGTTCCTTTGAAAACAATGTGGCTGTCTTTAACGTCACAGGTCTTGGCGAGGGGGTTTATACAGTTACCGCTACAGTCAATGACACAGAGTTTGACCATAAGAACTTTACAAGCATCTTTACTGTAAGCAAGGTTCTTCCTTCAATAGGCATTTCAATCAATGAAACTGAAATATATGTGGGGGACAATGTTAAGATTATTGTAAGCCTTCCAATCGATGTATCTGAAAATGTCTCCATTGTCTTTGATGACCGTGAACTTTCCCAAAAGCCAGTGGATGGAAATGCCACATTCTACATTGATTGCTTAAGTTATGGAAACAAGTCAGTTCCAGCAATCTATTATGGTGATGAAAAATACAGAACCGCTGTTGAATCTATTAATTTCACAGTCAATAAAGTGCCTTCATTTTTAAATGTGGCTGTGGAGAATATTTCAATTAGCGATAATGAAGTGATTAATTTTTCATTGGCCAATGATGCAAGCGGCAACATTACAGTGATTGTCAATGATGAAACTTATATCGTTGCTGTAAGCGGTGGAAAGGGAACCCTTACAGTTCCAAAATTGAATCAAGGAGTTTATTCTGTAAATGCAAGTTATAATGGTGATGGAAAATACCTCCCTTCTCTAAACAATTCTGAAAGCTTTAAAGTGCTGGTCAACAGTGGTCAAATGGAGATTATCGATGAGAGAAACAATACAGTTTCTGTCTATCTATGGGATGGGGCAACAGGAAATCTAAGCGTTAAGATTGATGGAAAAGTCTACAATGCAACTGTGGTCGATGGCTTTGCCCAAGTTGTGATAAGCAATGCAAGCTATGGGGCTCATCATGCCTATGTGCTTTACGAGGACAATGAAAGCGATTTGAAATTGGAATCCGTCGTTGATGTGTTTGTTCCAAAATATCTAAGCCCTATTGGCATAAACTCCTCAATTTTAAAGGTTGGGGATATTGGATACATTAATGTGACAGTTCCTATGGGGGCAAGTGGAAACATAAGCCTTGAAATTGACGGCAAATCTTATTTAATTGCTATTGACAATGGAATTGCAGAGTTTGAAGTTGAGAATTTAACTGCAGGGGATAAAACAATATTTGTCAAATATTCCGGAGATAAGGTCTATAGCCAAAATTCAACATCTGAAAGCTTGACAGTATTCAAGCAGGAATCCTCTACCCATTGCTCTATTGAAGATATCTCTGTTGGAGATGTGGCTCAAATTAAAATAACTGGTCCAAGTGATGTTTTAGGTACAGTGATTGTAATCATAAATGGAAGCGAGTACACTGCAAGCATTTCAAATGGAGAGGGAATATTGAATGTCTATAATTTGCAGAATGGAGATTATGACATTGAATTAAGCTATTTGGAAAATTCAAAATATTTATCCTCTGAATATAGGGACAATCTAAGTGTTTCTAAAATTCAAACAGCCATATCCTCTTCTAATATTGTTTGCCAATACAATTATGAAGGATATTTGAATGTAAGCTTAAAGGATATTAAAGGCAATCCAATATCCTGTGCAGAGCTTTCTATCGATCTTGATGGAGTGAAAAATTTAGTTTCCGATGTCAATGGTCAAGTAAAGATTCCAACTAAGGATTTGGATGCAAATGATTATTCTGTGCTTATAAGTTTTGCAGGAGATGAAAAATACCTTCCTTCAAATGCTACCGTTAATGTGACTGTAAATAAGGATATTCCTCAGATCATTGCTTCAAATCTAATTGCAGATTATAAATCAGATGATTATCTCATTATTGGATTGGAGGATAGTCAAAGCAATCCTTTGGCTGGCTTTGATTTGTCTATTGCTTTGAATGGAATTGATGGTGATTATGATGTTTATTCAACCGATTCCAATGGTATTGTGAAAGTTCCTATTAAGGATTTAGCTGCAAACGACTATATTGCATCTATTGTTTTTAAGGGCAATGCAAATTATGATGCTATAAATTCCACTGTTAAGGTGACTGTTGAAAAGGCCCTTTCCTCTTTATTTGCATTAGATCTAGTTACTGTTCATGAATCTGATGATTATATGATCATTGCTTTGAAGGATTCTTGTGGCAATCCTTTGGTCGGCTTTGATTTGTCTGTTGATTTGAATGGAATTGATGGGGACTATAGTTTTAATGAGGTTTATTCTACCGATTCCAATGGTATGGTGAAAGTATCTACAAAGGACTTGGATGCCAACACTTATGATGTAAAGGTTAAATTCGATGGAAACGAAAACTATACAGAATCAAATATCACTGGAAGCATTATTGTTCGCGAAGACATAATCATAGTTCCTAATGCAAGCATTGCCTTTACTGCCAATGATAGTTCTGTATCAGCGATTCTTTCCAATCTCGATGGAGTCCCTATTTCCAATGCCTCTTTGGATATTAGTGTAAATGGCGATGAATCCACACTTATTACAGATGCAAATGGCAGGGTTGCAATCAAAATAAATGGAAACAGCACTGTGATTGCAAGCTACAAAGACGAAAACAATCTAAGCACTACAGGATACCTTAATGTCATCGTCAAAGATAATATAACTGTAGTCGAAAAGAACAACACCATTTATGTAAATCAGACTGTTGAGGTTCCTGTCTATATCAATCAGACTGTTGAGGTTCCTGTCTATATCAATCAGACTGTTGAGGTTCCTGTTTATGTTAATGTAACTCCTAATAGAACTGCAACTATGATTGTTTATAATAATATGACTACCGTTGCAGTTGCTAAAGTGGATGGAAGAGTTGGAGAATACTTCTATGTTAGCTTGAAGGATGCCAAAGGAAATCCATTGGCAAATAAACTGGTTCAAATAGGATTCAATGGAAGGGTTTATGATCGTACAACAAATGCTACAGGTGGAGTTGGACTGCAAATAAACCTTGGAAACGAAGGCAAATACACTTTTGCTATTTGCTTCCTTGGAGATGATAATTATACCGGTTCCTTTGAAGTTGCTCTCATTACAGTAAGCAAGCACAGTCCTAAGCTCACTGCACCTGCAAAATCATTTAAAGCAAGTGCTAAGACAAAATCCTTGACTGCTACATTCAAATCCAGCAATGGCAATCCAATCAGTGGCAAAAAGCTAAGTTTTACTGTAAATGGAAAAACATATACTGGAACAACAAACGCAAAAGGAGTTGCCACTGTAAAGATCTCTTTAAATAAAAAAGGAACATATAGTTGTACTGTTAAATATGCAGGAGATACAATGTATAAGGCAACAACTACAAAGTTCAATGTAAAAATAGTTTAGAATAGTATTCATTACTGTTCTTTTATCTTTTTTGTATTTCTGTTTTTAAAAAAAGTAAATTGAAAGCCTAATAGGCTTTCTTTTATTTTTATTTATTTTTTTTAGAGCTTTTTCTCTTAGTTTTTATTTATTTTTTTTAGAGCTTTTTCTCTTAGTTTTTTTTTAATTTTTTTAGTAGCTTTTTCTCTTAGTTTTTTTTTAATTTTTTTAGAACTTTTTCTTATTTTATTCTAAATTTTATACAGGGCTTTCTCTTAACTTTATATATTCATTCAAGGATTCTCTAGTGGTTCCTACAAGAATTCTATATTTCTCGAACTCTCCATTTTTAAGAACCTTTTCTATTTTTCCTCTTGCAACAACTTCCTCTCCGTCGATTACCTCTCCAGCATAGGTGTGGGTTAATGATGCAAGCTCTGAAATTTCAATGTCAGGTCCTTCAAGTATTTCCACATCTTCGATTGTATATACTGCAGGATTGTCAAATGCTCCTAATGCGCTTTTTATTGTACAGTTGACTTTGGCAAATCCTTCAGGTTCATATACTGTGTCTCCCCAGGTTCCTTCGATTTCATCATAGTTTCTGGTTGCCAAGATATCGAAAAGGGTTTCTCTGATAAGGCCTCTATTGCTCTTTCTTTCTTCATACCAAGCAAACTCTTCTTTGGTGAGGCTATCGTCCTTTATTCTTTTGTCATAGACAAAGTCCCAGAAGTCGTCATTGATTCTGTTTAATGTGATTTCCTTGTCTAGCTCTTCAATGTATACTGGTTTGTCCTTGTTTTCTTTATATGCCTTGATTGCATTTCTATGATTTTCAAGACCGAATACAACGAAGTCTAGGTCTGAGGTTCCTGCCTTTTGAAGGCCAGGCAATATTGATCCTGATATTCCAAGGTCGTTGTAGTCAATGCTAGCCATATAGTGGAAAAAGTCTGAAAGATCTATTAGCTTGCTCATAAGTTCTTCCTTATAATCCAAATCCTCTCCCTTTTCTAGCTTTTCATTGATAATTGGGATATAGGTTTCCCTAAGACCTTTAAGTCTCTCTTCAGGCTTGATGATTCTTTCGACCTTATCTATTGGAACTCCCATCATTTCAACATTTGTCACATCGCAGAAATATAAGTAATCCGGGTGGTTTTCCCTTAAATAGGCATAAGCTTCATCTGAGCCTACCTTTGAGTATTTGATTCCATCCTTTTCTCTGTCTCCGTTCTCGTCTGGAATGTATCTTAAGAATGAAATGATTCTATCTTCAGGGTGAATGTAGTTTGTTGAAGCGAATAATAATCCGTCTGTACTAATTATGAAATCTCTTGTTCTAACTTGTTTTTTTATTTCAGCCATTTTTATCCCTTTAAAATTTAGGTAATTTTTAGAATAATTTTATTTAATTATATTGTTTTATTTATACTAATTATGTTTTATATTTATTGTTTTGGGACTGCTATTTTAAATTTCAATTTATCTTCTTTTTATTAATTAATTAGAATTATTTCCATATTTTCATATTTTTAACCGCCATATTTTCTTAGTTTTAACATACCATATTTTCAATTTTTTAACACGCTTAAGTCAAAATTGATTTGACCCTGTAAAATTCAGCCTAATTTTCATGGATTTTTCACATCTTCACATCAATTTTGCTTCAACATTGAAACAATTTTGATGTGAAAATTTAGCAATTTTAGAATAAAATCGATAATAATATTAATAAGCATAACATAATTAAAAATGTAGTTAGTTCTATATCATTTTTTAAATTTTTATAATTTAAAATTCTAATAGAATTTTCCTTTGAAAATTTAATGATGGAATCAATGATAAGTTATTCTAATAGAATTTTCTTGATTCGGAAATTTAATGATGGAATTAAATAGTTAAAATTTAAAATTCTAATAGAGTTTTCAAGATGCGAAAATTTAATGATGGAATTAATGATACATTAGAACTTCCCACAAATCCATATTTCTAAATTAAATTATGAATTTTTATTTTTTTTATTTTAAAGAATAGATATTTGTAGTTTAGACCTGAAAGACTTAGTAAATTCGGAGGTGTCGAAATGAAAGACAAAAGCACTAAAAATTTGAGAAAATCTATGAATCGTGGTTCTGTTGAACATGAAAGCAAAGTGGCTGAAAATGAAGGCGAAATCATGACTTTAGCTAAAAAAGAAGTCATTAGCATTCCTCAAACCAAGACAATCAAAGAAGCTGCTGAAATGATGATAGAACATGAATTCAGAAGATTGCCAGTGACTCAACCTGGTTCAAATAAACTTTTAGGTATCGTAACAGCTATGGATATTCTTGATTTCCTTGGAGGAGGAAGTAAATTTGACATAATAGAAAAGAAACACAATGATAATTTCTTGGCTGCAATCAATGATCAAGTCAAGGAAATTATGACTCGTGGAGTAATTTCTGTTGGCCCTAAGGCTACTATTAGGGAAAGTGTCACAAAAATGACTGAAAATGGTATTGGATCTTTACCTATCGTTGATAAGGAAGGTAAATTGGTGGGAATTGTCACTGAAAGAGATTTTGCTTTAGCACTTGCAGGCTCCTTGACCAATGAAACTGTTGGGGACCTCATGATTAAAGATGTTATCACAACTACTTGCGGAACCCCTATTGAAAGTTGTTCTAAGATTATGGTTAGAAACAACTTAAGAAGAATTCCTGTAGTTGAAGAAGACAAGTTAGTAGGTATTGTAACTTCTACTGATATTTTAAGATTCTTCGGTGATAAGGAAATGTTTGCATCCATGACCTCAAACAGTGGTTTGGATGTATTGAAAAGGCAAATCTCTGATATTGTGAAACCTAATATTTCAGTAACTGAATCTTATGTTAAATTAGGAGATTTATGTGATTTATTAGCTGAAAAGAACATTGGTGGTGTTCCTGTAGTGGATGATAACAAGCTTGTAGGAATTATCACAGAAAGAGATATTTTAAATGCTGTACTTAGTAAAAAGTAGATAAATGATTTAATTATTCTTTATATGGTCTTTAGAGCGATTATTTTAAGTTAAATATTGTTCTTAAAATTCCTTTTTAAGAATAATTATTTTAATTATTTTAATACTTAATTAAGTTAGGATTTTGCATTGTTCTAAAGGAAATTTAATTATTTGAAGTGTTTAAATTAATTTTTAGAACAAAATAGCTATTGTTGAACTTTAAGAGATAGCTATTGGTAAGTAGTTAGTTTATATCTTTGATAATGCTATTATTGATAAGATATTCATTGTTCAATTTTGAATAATTTTTTAGTTTAATAGCTATCTCAAATTTATCGTTGGGATTAAAATGAAAATCAAAAATATAATGTCAGAAAATGTGGTATCAATTGATAAAAACTTAAATATCTGTGACTGTCTAAGAATGATGTATAAGGACAATTTGTCAAGAATACCAGTTACCAGTACCAATGAAAACAAAAAATCTTTAGTTGGAATTATCTCAGAAAAAGATATAGCTAATAAATTAGGATCAGTTAAATATGGTAATTTAGCTCCTTCTCATTTCCATGTATCTACAGTTATGGTAAAAGACTTGATTACTGTAGATGCAGATGATGACTTGACAGATGTGGCTAATATTCTAATTGAAAAGAATATAGGTGCCATTCCTGTTTTATCAGATGGTGAAATGGTTGGAATTGTAACTAAATCTGATTTCATATACCTTTGTAAGGCAAAAGCTTATGAAAAGGTTTCAGTTAAAGATATTATGACACCAGATATTATTTCAATATCTGCTAATGACCGTTTGATTCATGCAAGAAAAGTTATCATGGACTCTGGAGTCGGACGTCTATTATTGACTGAAGATAACGAACTTGCAGGAATTATTACTTCAAAAGACATTGCAAAAGCATTGGTTTCATTTAGGAAACACACTCCTGAAAAGCATATGGCTTCCAAGATTAAGGAACTGGTTGCAGGAGATTATATGTCTACAAACGTTCAGACAATTAGTGAAGATACAAGTATTCCTGAACTTGCAGATGCAATGTTGGAGACTGGATATAATGGTTATCCTGTAGTTGATTCAAATGATCAGATTATAGGAATCGTTACTCAGTCAGACCTTTTAAAATTAATTTATGAGATGGAAACTCAATAATTGGGTTTTTTTACTCAATAATTAATTTTAATTTATTTTTTTAACATAAGGGTTTCCTTATGTTCTTTTTTTTATTTTTTTTAAACTATTTTCTTAAGATTTCATGCTATTTTTAAGCTATTTTTATAAAGATCTTAACTCTATTTACTAAGATTTAACTTTCATTATTGTACTTTTTTTATTCATTTACTAATTTACAAACTCTTTTTTTTAGTTTTTATACCATATTTTTTTATATTAAAAGAAATAAATTAAAGATAGTAAATTAAATAATAAAATAATAGTTAACTAGCTTTATAATTAATAGGAGTTTTCATATGATAAATGATAAAGTTGCATTTTTAGGCCCTCAAGGAACATTTTCTCACGAAGCTGCATCACTGCTTAGCGATAATTTGATTTCATACTGTTCCATACAGTCTGTAATGGATGCAGTTGAGCGAGGGGAATGCAGATATGGGCTTGTTCCAATTGAAAACTCTATAGAAGGTCCAGTTAGTCTAACTTTAGATTCATTGATTCATAATTTTGATTTGAAGATTAGAAATGAGATAATCATTCCAATCAATCATAATCTATTGGCGGCCTCTGATATTTCAGTGGATGAGGTTGAAAACGTTTATTCGCATGCTCAAGCCTTAGGGCAATGCCAGCCTTATCTTGAAAGGCACAATATGGTCGCCCATTATACTTTAAGCACTGCAGCTGCAGCTAAACATGTGGCTGAAACTGGGGAGGATGCAGCTATTGGAACTTTGAAGGCTGCAGAATTATATGATTTAAAGGTCATTGACACAAACATTCAAGAGAATTATAATAATGAGACTCGTTTTGTGGTTTTGGATACTGAAGATTCTCCAATTACCGGAAATGACAAGACTTCCATCTCCTTTTCATTATTTGAAGATAAGCCTGGTGGACTTTATGAGTTATTGGGTTATTTTGCCAGTGAAAACATTAACTTGACTAAAATTGAGTCACGTCCATCTAAAGAAGGATTGGGCCATTATATTTTCTTTGTTGACTTGGAAGGTCATAGGTTGGATGAGAATATTGCTAAAATTCTAAATAATTTGGAGGACAACACTTCATTTTTTAAGATTTTAGGCTCTTATCCAGTTTATTCTAGAGAACTATTCGATTAAGATTTCTCTAAATTCTTTTCTTTTTACTTTATTAATTATTTTTATCATTATTTTTATCATTATTCTGTTTTTTTTTAATTTAGGCTCTATTTTTTTTATTAATTCATATTTCTTTTTTTAACTTTTTTTTTAGTTATTTTTTTAATTATTCTTAGTTTTTTTTATAAGGTTTCCTTTTTTAAATTCGAATTTTTAATAATTTTTTCAGTTTTTTATAAGAGTATTTATAATATATAAAAGCAATATATAATAATATTATAAACAAAATATTTATTATCAAAATTCTTGAAAAGAAATTGAATTTTGAATTTTTTTAATTTTTAACAATTATTAATTCTTATAAATATTTTTAAATTCTATAATCAACTTATAGGAGGTAAAATATGAATCAAGATAAAATGAAGCTTATGCAGATTTTAAAGAATCTTGAAAGAGATTATAATGATGGTCTGATTTCCGAAGAGAAATACATCTATCTTTCAAACCAGTATAGGCATAAGATCGATACAATTGATACTAGCAATAGGATAAGGACTATGCAAGGCAAAAAGAAGGTTTCTCCTCGCCCTTATTCAAAATATGAAGATGCTAATTATCAAAAAAGTCGTGATGAGGATGAACGTTTAGTTGAAAAATACATCCACAATCCTGAATCTTATAATATTAATTCTAGAGGAAAGAAAACCAAAAGCGGAGGAACTAGCCCGTGGTATATTGCTTTAGCAGTTATTTTCTTGCTTTTTGCATTTGGTGCTGGAATTAGCTTTGGAATATTTAGCGAAAATACAAATAGTGATGTAGGAGATATTATTACAGCTAGTGCAACAATTAATGACACAGCTTTTCCTGAAGTAAAACAGACTTATAAGTACAATCGTACTTCAAATTATACTAAATACTCCTCAAACTCTTATTCAAGCGATTATTCTAGTGGAAGTTCTTATAATTCTTATAATTCCTATGGCGGATCAGGTTATTCAAGTGGAGGCTCTGGTTATTCTAGCGGAGGTTCTGGCTATTCAAGTGGAGGCTCTGGTTATTCTAGTGGAGGTTCTTCTTACTCTAGTGGAGGTTCTGGCTATTCCAGTGGTGGTTCTGGTTCGGTATCGATTGATTAGCAAGCCTTTTAGTTTAAATTTTAATTATTCGACGATTTATTAATTTTATTGTTTTAATAATTGCTTTTATTTGGCGTTTATTGGAATGGATTTTTATTTATTTGTTTTAAAATGCTTATATTAAGCGATTATTAAATTTATTAGTTATTTAAGTATTTATTTTCCATTGGAGATAAATTATGAAAAAGATTATTGGTATTATTTTTATAATAGTTATATTGGTTATTGGAGGTTCTTTAGTTTATAAAAACTATAAGGACTCTCAAAATACTGTAGATAAGTCCCAAGAGTCTATAGAGATAAGCAAAAATGGAATTACAATGTTAATTCCAGGTGATTGGGTGGAAGCGAAATCTGAATCTAATACTACAGCTATAGCAGCTGCAGACCCTGCTTCTAAAGACTCAGCGGGTTTTAGTAGTGTTAATATAAATATTGAAAAGAAAACAAGTTATAATTCTCTTTCGTATGAATTCAATAATAATTATAAAGCTTTAGGAAGAGACTCTTCTTACGATATTCTATATGAAGGAAATGTGTCAATTGCAGGTACCGAAGGTATGGAAGCAGGTTATACCTCAAGTAAGACCGGTTTTTTAAAACAGCATAAGGCCATTTGGTTTAAGCAAGGGGATGACCTTTATGTTATCTTATGTACTGCGCCACAGAGCAAGTTTGCAGAGGAAGAAAGCACTTTTGACTTTATAATAAATAATCTTAAATTTAATAATTCAACAAATTAGATTAATTTAGTTAGTTTCTAATTAATTTAATTTTTTGATTTTTTCTATTTGCATTAATTTAATAATTTAATTGTTTTTTCTATTTGCATTAAAATTTTTTTCTTTTCTTTTAAGTTAATTTTTTAATTTTGTTTTTATTTTGAAGTGATTATATGGAAATTGTATTATGTGTAACAGGCAGTGTAGCTGCAGTGGAAACTGTTAAGTTAGCTCGTGAATTTAAGCGTCAAGGCCATTCAGTCAAGGCATTTATGACCCAAGAGGCTACAAAGATCATTCATCCAAATGCTTTAGAGTTTGCAACAGGTCAAGAGGTTGTTCTAGAGCTCACTGGAAAGATTGAGCATGTTAAATATTCTCAAGCAGACCTAATTTTAGTTGCTCCAGCCACTGCAAATACAATAAGTAAATTCGCTTATAGAATTTCAGATAATCCTGTAAACACCCTTCTGATAACTGCCTATGGCCATGACACTCCTATCGTATTTGTTCCATCTATGCATGATTCAATGTATGATGCAGTGAGTGAGAATGTGGCAAAGCTAAAGGAAGAGGGAATTGTTTTCTTAAATCCTCGCTTGGATGAGGGCAAGGCAAAATTCCCAGCTATTGGGGATATTGTTCTTGAATCCATTCGCACTGTTAATCTTGATAGGGTTAAAAAGAATTTAACTGACGATTCTTTAGATGAAAGCGAAATTGAAGATTTAAATATGGAAATGCTTTCTAAAATTGCAGGATTAAATGTTTTGATAAGTTTAGGTGGAACATTTGAAGAGATAGATCCTATTAGGGGAATATCCAATAGGTCCTCTGGTAAGATGGGTCTTGAATTGGCTAAAGAGGCTTATAGGCTTGGAGCTAATTTAAAAATCCTTGCTGCACATCATGAAGTGGAGATTCCTAAGGTCTTTGATGTGATTGATGCAAAATCCAGTAGCGTTATGAGCGAAAAGACAATTGAATTGGTTCCAGATTTTGATGTATTCATTGCCACTGCTGCAGTTTCAGACTTTGCTCCTATTGTTAAGGAGGATTATAAGATTTCTTCATCATTAAATCTTTCCTTAGAGTTCGAACCTGTTGCCAAGATTATTCATCAGATAAAGAAGATTAATCCAGACATATTTTTAGTTGGATTTAAGGCAGAGTATAATATTCCAGAGGAAAGAATGATTCAATGTGCTAAAACTCAAATGCAAGACGCAGGTACAGATTTGGTTGTTGCAAATGATGTTTATAAGAAGGGCTGTGAGTTTGGATCTGATTCCAATGAAGTGATTCTTGTAAGTGATGAGATTAAAAAAGTAGGTCTTAATTCCAAGTCTGAGATAGCTAAATCAATATTTAAGGAAATCGCTAATAAAATTTAACTATTTCTTGCTTTTAATCTTTTTTTATAATTGGTGCTTTTCTAATCTTTAGATGATGGTGCTAATTTCTATTTTTTTATTTCCTATTTTAATTCTTATTTTTTCAAAGTCATTTTTTTTTATTTCCTATTCGAATTCTATTTTTTTTCAATGTGATTTTTTTATTTCCTATTTTAATTCTTATTTTTTCAAAGTAATTTTTTAGCTTTTTACAATTTTTCTATTTAAATTCCTTATTTTTTGAATATAATAATAAAAATATATTGAATTTTAAAACTAGTTTTAAAGTGCTTTTTATTTTAAGAAATTTATCAAAAAAGTATTACTTTTTTTAAGAAAATAGTTGTTTTTACTTATTTTTAAAAATAGGGAAAAATTTTAGTATTTTTTTAAAAATTTTATAGAAAAAGAGTTTAAAAATAGTTATTTGGCTTTAAAAGTTCAATCCTCTAAGTTTTGTAATTATGGAGTAATATTATGAGTGAATAAACTTAGAGGATATTTTTATGAACTTTTTTTGCATTGCATTAGCAATTATATATTTGTTATTTTATCATATAAAAAGCTTTCATAAGTAATACTTTTTTCATATTGTTCGTATGATATGGAAATATTAAATTATTAGTTATTTTATATATGGTTTCAATTTATTTTCTCAAGTCAATCATACTTAATTATCAATTGCCTATTTTAGATTTTAAATAGATTTTCCTAATCAGATTATGAAAATAATATGGTAAAAATAATTTTAGTTTTTGAGTTTTCATAAAAAAGTAATACTTATATTATAATGCTTTAAAATGGCTAAAAAGAGCTAAAAACCTTTATTTTTAATTATTTTTTTTATCATTTTTTAAATATTTGTTCATATTAATTTTAGTTTTTCTTTCATTCTTTTTATAAAAAATCTTATAAAAAATAGTATTGATTTTTTATTTGGATATCTTTTAATAATCTATCTTAAATAAAAATGATTTTGTATGGTTTTTTAAAAAATTTTTTCTTGAAAAATGATGGTGGTATCTTTTAGAAAGATTTTTCAACTAAAAAAGCAATATGGTCTTTTTCATAAGGTTCTAACTTAATTTTTTCAAGAATGGAATAACCATTAGCTTTTAATTTTTTCTCCTCTTCCTTGAAGATTTTTTTAGGTTTCTGAACAACGTCTATGCTTCTTGCTTTTATAGTAATGAGGCCTTGTCCATCTTCCTTTAGGAATAATTTCATATTATTCATGAATAATTCGCTTTGTTTTTCCTGAGCAACGTCACAATAGACCAAATCCACTTTTTCGACCTTGTTTAAATAATTTTTTGGCTTGGTCGCATCCTCAAGAAGGGGAGCAATGTTTGGTCTTTGCTTAGAGAGTCTAATTAGCTTTTTCATGCTTACAGGTGAGAATTCCACTGCATAAATCAATCCGTCATATGCAATGTCTGAAATGTGTGAGACAGTTGTACCGGTAGATGCTCCTAAATATAATACCTTAGAGTCATTTTCTAATTTTAAGCTTTCTAAACCGTTTAATAATGCCGCAGCTAATTTGGACCTTCTAGGATTCCAGCTGCGATATTCGATTTCGCTACCCTCTTCTTGGATTAGCTTTTCATCATAGACCTTGATTCCAGGCCTTAGATTCCTTGTGACTATGTCTTGATCTTTTAAAAATATTTCCATTATTCTCACTCTGTTGTTTAAATTCTTTATTTTTAGTTTTTAGTATAATTCAATAAGTTTTAAGCTTTTTTTATAAAATCAATAATTTTCATTCTTCTTTTTTTAAAGTAGTATTATACTTTTTTTAAAAAAAGCTATTTCCTTTTCTTTCTCTTTTTATTCTTCTTATTTTTCTTATTTCCCTTGTACTTTTTAGACTTTTTATCTTTTTCCATCTGTCTTTCAGACTTTCTTCGGCTGCTTGTCTTTTTAGGGAAAGGATTTTCTTTTTCTATCTCTTCTACCTTTTTCAAGTAGTCTTCAGCTATTTTTGGATCATATTCTCCACTAAAGACATCCTTTCTAACGGCTAAAGTAATTTTTAAAGCTAGATTTCTAGCGACTTTTCCTCTATTCCACCATTTCGCACCTCTTACGCTTGGGTGCTGGAATATCAAACCGTGCTTTGGAGGTCTCTCTCCAGTTTTCAAATGTCTGAATATGGCCTTTTCAGCGCCCATTATTTGAACGGTGCTTGCAGGATAAGTGGCTAATCTTTTTATGCTTCCAATGTGAGCGATAAGCTTTGCACCAAGTGTAGGGCCTAATAAATCTCTTAAGTTAGGTGCAATTTCTTCCATTTTAGTATCTATATATTTTTCCAAGTCTTTTCTAGACCTTTGAAGTGAATAGATAGACTCTGCAAAGCTTTTTACCATAATTAAGTCATATTCTTCTATGTCTGCTCCAGTGCTGAAATCCAAGTCTATATCAAAGTGCTCTTTATGGTTTTTAATGATGTCTTCCCTGTTTTCGCTTTCTGCAATTAATTTGATATATGTTTCATTGCTTCCTATAGTGTCCATCTCAGGGAAGTAGATGGTGTACCAATCACGAATACGTTCCACTAATTTGCTGATTGATTCATCAAGGTCATCTACAGTGTTTATTGCTTGAATAAGTAGTTTATCTTCTTCTTGTGAGGACTCTTTTACTTTTAGGCTAGCTATGTCCTCATAAATTTTTGTAATTTCAGAGTATTTTTCTTGGTTTGGCTCTTCTAAATTACTTATATTTTCTTCTACATCATCGATATTCTCTTTATCATCATTTAAAAAGCCAATTTCCAATAGAATGCTCTCTAAATTATTTCTTAAGTGTTCTCCACCTTTATTTGGAGTCTCAACTATTATATTTTCATAATTGTCAAGCTCTTTATATTGGGATCTTCTTTTTCTTGTTTCTATAATGATTGTAGAATCATCAGAAGACAGTTCATTAATTAATTCTATCTCCTCTTCTAATAATTCCTTATTTTCAATTTTAAGATTATTTGAAACAATATTCTCATCATCAAATAATTTATAATTGGCTATTTTCAAATCCTCATCAAAAGCAATAAATCCTGCAATAAATTGTGTTATATAGTATTCCATAGTTTTATTTTGCATTTTGTTTTTAATATATTTTACATAATTTTTAGAATTTCATTTAAAAAAAATCAAATATTATATATCATATGTTAATCATAAATTAAAATAGTATAATTAATAAAAATACTATTATGCTAAATATAAAATATTTAGGAAATTAATAAAAAATCTATCACAAATCTAATATTTGGGAAATTAATAATTAAATCGAAATCTTAGATTTTAAAAAGTTCAGTTTAAAATTAAATTATTATACAATTTGGAGGTTAATAATGTTAAAAACTAAATTATGCGGAATTAGTTTAAAAAATCCATTAATGCTTGCTGCAGGTGTTTTGGGAAGCCATGCATCTTCTCTTAATTGGATTTTAAATTCTGGTGCAGGTGCAGTTGTATCAAAGTCCTTCTCAAAGGAACCAAACGAAGGATACAAAAATCCAACCACTGTAGCTGTTGAGGGAGGTATCATAAACGCTATCGGACTTTCAAGCCCTGGCGTTGATGCATTCATAGAGGAATTGGAATCTGTAAATAGAATCAAAGGCAGATCAATCGCTTCAATCTATGGAGCAACTCCTGATGAATTTTCATATGTTGCAGGCAAGATTGAAAGTTTGGTTGACATGATTGAGATGAACATATCCTGTCCTCATGCAATGGAAGGATATGGGGCTTCCATCGGTCAAAATCCTGATTTAACAAGAGAATTTGTCTCTGCAGTAAAGGATACTGTCAGCGTTCCTGTTCTTGCAAAATTAACCCCAAATGTAACAAATATTTCTGAAATAGCTATTGCTGCTGAAGAAGGGGGAGCTGATGGTTTGACCTTAATCAATTCATTAGGCCCTGGAATGAAAATAGATATTATAACTGGAAATCCTATTTTGGCCAATAAGTTTGGTGGAATGAGCGGCCCTGCAATTAAGCCTATTGCTGTTAGATGTGTTTATGACGCTTATGAGGCAACAGACATTCCTATTGTAGGTGTTGGAGGCATTCGCAACTACACTGATGTTGTAGAGTTCTTGTATGCAGGTGCCAGTGCAGTTCAAATAGGAACATCCATTATGTATGAAGGTCCTGAAATATTTGGCAGAATCCGCAAATGACTTGGAAGAATTTGTAGATGAGAGCGGATTTAGCTCTATCGAAGATATGGTGGCTTATGCTCATAAATAATTAGTTTCTAAAGGTGATAAGATGAATGTGCCACAAGTTTTAGAAATTAAAAGAATCATAGAAGAAACTCCTTCAATTAAGACTTTTATTTTTGATTGGACAATGGTAGGTGAAAACATTCCAACTCCAGGCCAGTTTGTAATGGTTTGGAATTTCAATGACGAAAAGCCAATGTCCATTTCCTATATTGACATAGCTAAAGGAGAATTGGGAATTACAGTAAAGAATGTTGGGGAATTTACCAATCAGCTCCACAGCCTTGAAGTTGGAGACAGATTAGGTCTTAGGGGACCTTATGGTAATGGCTTTGACACTGATTTAAGAGACATGAAAGTCTTGGCAATTGGTGGAGGAGTAGGAATGGCTCCTATTGCTTCATTTGCTGAAGAGGCATTGAAAAACAAGGCGATTGTTGATGTTGTATGTGCAGCCCAGACAAAGGACGAGCTCTTATTTGATGAAAGATTAAAGGAAAAAGGGGCAACCGTTTACACTTGCACTGATGACGGGTCCTGCGGATTTAAGGGATTTGCAACCCATAGGGCTATAGAGCTAATGGCTATGAAAAAGTATGATTGGGCTGTTGTCTGTGGTCCTGAAGTTATGATGAAGCCGTTATACGGCACATTGGAATCAAATATGATTGATGGAGAGTATTCCATGGAAAGATATATGAAATGTGCCATTGGAGTATGCGGCCAATGCTGTGTGGACAATACAGGATGGAGAATCTGTGTTGAAGGCCCTGTATTTTCTACAGATCAGATGTCTGAGATAATTGAATTCGGTGAGTTCCATAGAACCGCTTCTGGATTAAAAGAGTTTTATTAAATAAATTTGATAATTAATAGAAAAAATTTTATAACTTTATTATTTATTTGTTTAAGAGTTTTAAACTCCTATTGGGAGTTTATTTTATAGATAGTGATTGAAATGATAGATTTTACTAAAAAATAAGTATGCATTACACATATTTATCATAATAATTTTATTGGTATTGTCATTTTTTACCATTCGACCTGTAATCTATATGGTCCTTTTAGGTGCCATGATTGCATATGGTTTGACACCTATTGCTAATAAGATTCAAACAAAGATTAAATATCCTTCGATTTCTATCTTTTTAGCATTGATCCTTGTTGTAATTCCATTGATACTGCTATTTGCATATGTATTTTATGAAATTACAGTTTTTGCAGATGTATTCTTTAATTCTAGTGATTTGGCTGGAATGGATATAAATAATGCCCTAAATGCCTTCGTTGGTAATTTGCCAGTTGAATTGCAAGGCTTCATTAAACCTTATATGGGTTCTCTATCTACTGGTTTGGAAAGCGCTTTATCTTATGTATTGGCTTATACAGTTAAATTGGTAAAAGGATTTTCTAATGTTTTAATTCAATTATTTGTATTAATCTGTTCAATTTATTACTTTACTCGTGATGGAGACCTTATATGGGAAAATATCTTTGTATTTATCCCTAATGAGCATAAGGCTTTCTTTGATAGAACTTTCTATGAAATTGCTAATGTATTGAAGTCAATATTCTACGGTCACTTTTTGACTGCAGTTATAATTGGTGTTATGGGCGGTGTAGGATATTACTTATTAGGCTATAAATTTGCTTTGTTTTTAGGAATAATCACTGGAATATTTCAGTTGATTCCTATATTTGGCCCTTGGATTGTATATTGGGCTTTAGCCATTTACGCCATATTTGTAGCCGGAGATATTGTTCAAGCAGTCTTAACAGTTTTGTGGGGATTTGTTCTCAGTTTAAGTGATATGTATATACGTCCTGTATTGGCAAGTAACTATGCAGATATGCCTTCTTTGATTCTTTTGGTTGGATTTATGGCCGGCCCTTATGTATTTGGAATTGTAGGGTTTATTTTAGGTCCATTAATTTTAGGAGTTTGTTATGCTGTTATTAAGTCTTTAAAAGAAGAATTAGAAAAGGATAATTGGAACTCTGGAGATGAAGAGGGTTCTGATGATGGTGATAGTGAAGATGTAAAAGAAATTTCTGATAATCTTGATGAAGTTTCTGATGATAAAAAGGATTCTAATGAAGATTCAAAAGATTTGGATTTGGGAATTGAAGAAAAAATTTAAAATTTTCAAAAGATTTGGATTTGGAAATTGAAGAAAAAATTTAAAATTATTTAAAACTTGTTAAATTCTTAAAAGGTTAATTTAACTTATAAAATATTATTTTACTTACTTAGGTTGATAAGATGGTTAAAAGGAATATTGTTCTTTTAGATATTGATTATATAACTCATGACGAAAAGGCAGTCATCCGCCTATTTGGCAAGGTAAAGGGAGGAGAATCTAATGACATCATCGCTATAGATGACTCTTTTGTCCCTTATCTTTACATTTTGCCTCTTGAGGATATAGATAAATGCATAAAAGACATAAACGGTCTAAAAGAAGAAGGAGAAATTGAATTTACCAAATTGGAAAAGGTAAACAAGAAAGACCTTCAAGTTCCTAAGGAATTTATTAAGATGACCTTAAACCATCCTCAGGATGTTCCAAAATACAGAGACAAAATTTGGGACTTAAACTCTGTAAAGCAATTAAGGGAGCACGACATTCCATTTTATAGAAGATACCTGATAGATAATGCCTTAGTTCCTATGGCTGAATTGGAGCTTGAAGGAGAGCTTATAGACTCATTTGAAACAGTCGATTCTGACGATGAATCCCTTGAAATACTTAAGCTAAGCTGCCCTCCAAAGACTGCAAACACTGATTTTCAGGAATTTCGAATGATGAGCTTTGACCTTGAGGTTCGAAACCCTCATGGAATGCCAAATCCAGATCAAGATGAAATCATTATGATTGGAATCGACAGCAATGTAGGTGTTAGAAAGGTCATCTCAACAAAAGGGGATGAATTTGATGATGATGAGGAAATGGACTTTATTGAAATTGTGGAAACAGAAAAGGAAATGATTGAACGCTTCGTTCAAACGGTCAAGGATGCCAATATCGATATTATAATAGGATATAACTCAGATAATTTTGACTTCCCTTACCTTAGGGATAGGGCAAAGAGATGGGAAGTGGATTTGGATTTAGGTGTTGACGGCTCTGGACTTAAATTTTTAAGAAGAGGCTATGCAAACTCTGCAGCCTTTAGAGGCCTTTTGCATGTTGATTTATATTTGGTTATGAGAAGATACATGTCTCTTGATAGATATACCTTGGAAAGGGTCTATCTTGAGTTCTTTGGAGAGGAAAAGATCGATGTTCCTGGTGAGAGAATCTATGAATTCTGGGACAACGGCGGAGATGAGCTGAAGAATCTCTTTAAGTATTCCTTGGATGATGTGGTAGCCACCTTAAAGATAGCTATGGAAACATTGCCTCTAAACCTTGAACTGACCCGTATCGTTCGTCAGCCTTTCTTTGACGTAACCCGTATGTCTACAGGCCAGCAAGCCGAGTGGTTTTTAGTTAGAAAAGCTTATGAGGTTGATGAGGTTGTTCCAAACAAGCCTAATATGACCATGAATAACATTCGTGAAAGAGGCAGCAATTCTGGAGGCTATGTAAAGGAGCCTGAAATTGGTTTGCATGAGAATCTTGTTCAATTCGACTTTAAGAGTCTGTATCCAACCTTGATTATTTCAAAAAACATCTCTCCCGATGTTTTGGTAACTGATAATATTTCTTATAATGCCAAGTTTGAAGACTTTGAGACAGGATATGATGAAATTGACAGTGTTTTGGAAGAGACTCCAAGTGAGGATTTGGATGAGGAGGATTATTATGTCTGTCCTGAACACTTCTTTAAGTTTAAAAAGGAGCCACAAGGTTTCATTCCATCAGCAATTGAAGACGTATTGAATGAAAGGTTTAGGGTAAAGAATAGAATGAAGCAAACCGAAGATCCGGTACTCAGAAAAAGTCTGGATGTTCAGCAACAGGCCTTGAAACGTTTGGCAAATACAATGTATGGAGTTTATGGATTTTTAAGATTCCGTTGGTATTCCTTTGAATGCGCTCAGGCTATCACTGCATGGGGACGTCAGCATATTAAAAAGGCCATGAAGGAAGCTGAAGACTTTGGATTTAAGGCCATTTATGCAGATACCGATGGATTTTATGCAAAATATGTTCCTGAAATGAAAAAAGAATGATTTATGGTCTTTTACTATCAGTATTATTTTAGATAATTCTATTAGATTTTATTAAAATGTTTAAAAATTGTTATATTTAAAATAAAAAGGATGTGTGTTTATGGAAGAAAAAATTGCTTTAGCTGCTTGCAGTGGTATGAGTCCAAATGGTTTGGTTGCAAGAGTTGCAGTTCATGATTTGGCTATTGACGATCATGAGATTTTATCTATTTGTATGGGTTCAACTTCTGCAAATGTGGAAGGATTTACAAGAGTTCTTGATAAATATCCTATTTTAGCAATCAACGGTTGTGAAGGCAACTGTGTTGGTAAAATCTTAAAGGAAAAGGGTGTTGATATTGTAGGAGAACTTAATGTTGGAGATATTTTAGCAGAAACTGAATACAAGGCTAATGATGCTGCAAGGTTAGATGATGAAGGAGAAATCTGTGTAAAGATTGTAAAGGACATTATAGAGGATAAAATTAATGAATTAAGTGAATAATTTATTTATTTTTTTAAGCCGGATTAATGATTTTTATTATTTTATTTTTATTTTAGGTGTTAATATGGTAAAACCTGTTAAAATTCATGACAATAATCTTTGGGATAAGTTTGTTAAAGAGACTGAATCCTATTGGGCTGTTTTAAGTCCAGGTACTGTGATTGCTATATTTATTGGCGAAACTGATAAGAATTTTTTATTGATTGAGAGAAAAGAAGGAACTGTTGAGTCTAAATTCAATATAAATAATTCTCTTAATATGATGGATACTGGTCTCTTTTTCACAATAACTGAAGAGGATGCATCCGATTTATTAGATGATTCCAGTTTATTGACTACTTTTATTAAAGAAGGTAAATTAGGCATATTCTGTTTAGTGGATGATTATGCAATGGCTGAAAAGGGTCTTGATACTTTATTAAGCGATTTAGGCTTTGCACCATCTTGTGCTATTTAATTATCCTAATTTATTTTTCAATTTTTTATTTCTTTTCTCTTTTTTATTATTTCATTTCTTTTTGTGACTTTTCATTTCTTCACTTTTACAGATTTTAATTTTTTCACATTTTTGTTTTCTTGTTTTTGTGTTTTTACACTTTTGCACAAATTGTGCAAAAATGATTTTGCACTTTTTCACAATTTTGTTTTATTAAATGATAGATGCCTCATATAATTTTTATAATTTTTTTAATTTCTTTCATTTAAATTAATTAAATCATTGATTATTTTAATAGTTTTTACATTAACTGTACATTTAATCATAGATGATTTTAAAAATTTTATAGATAAAAAACTTTCATTTTTTTTAAGAGTTTGTTTTGAATTTTTAATTTTTTTTTTCAATATTTTATATTTTTTAAAAAGAGTTGTTGTTATAAAATGTTTGAAAAATAGCATTTCAAAAAAGAGTAGTTTTAAATCTAAAATATTATAAAAATAGTGGTTTAAAATCAGTTTAAAAAATAGTATGCTGTGAGCTAAAAAGAGTAAATTTAAAAAAATAGGAAAGAAAAAGAAAGAATGATTTATTCAGTTAAATAACTGTCTAAATCAATATCTAATTCATCACAAATTGTTTTCTAAGGTGTCATAGAGTTTTTCATCTATGTCTAAACCTTTGACTTCGTTTTCTGCAATTCTTTTTACTTCAAGGTCTCCTGGTATGAATGTGTCACCGGATTCTCTTATTTCAGTAACGAATTCTTCAACGTCTGCCTTGAACTGTTCGATTGGAACAAATTTGGAAGGATCGATAGCAACGAATAAGTCTCCCTTATTACAGTTTTCCTTATAGTCACCTGCAGTTCCGGTTACTTTTGTACCAAATGCAGCGTTTACTAAAGGTCCAGACATGATTTCAATCATAAGGCTTAATGCATATCCTTTGACTCCGCCAAATGGTAAGATGGAACCTTCTAATGCAGCTTCAGGATCGGTTGTTGGGTTTCCATCCTTATCGATTGCAGTGTTTGGTGGAATCTCTTCACCTTTTCTTTGAGCTTCCAATAATTTTCCACGAGCGCTGACAGAAGTTGCCATGTCTACAGCAATATAAGTGTCGGAAGGAATTCCTATAGCCACTGGGTTAGTACCAAGAATTGCTTTTTTACCTCCAAGAGGTGCTACTCCAGGTTCTGTATTACATATTACAATACCGATGGTATCATTTCTAATGGCTAAATCAGAGTAATATCCAGTTATTCCAAAGTGGTTAGCATTGAATGTACCTACTGCAGCAATACCTGTCTTTTTAGCCTTTTCAATTGCTAAGCTCATTGCTTCATGAGCTATGTATTGTCCAAAAAGACTTTTACCGTCAATCAATGCGATTGATTCAGTTTCTTGGACTATGTCATATTCCCCATCAATTTGAATATGTCCTCTTTTGATTCCTCTTATGTATTGTGGGAATCTTCCAAGTCCGTGTGAAGTGAATCCTTTTAAATCAGAGTCTATTGTTGCTTCTGTTACAACATCAGCTTGGTTTTCCTTTACTCCGATTTTAGTTAATATTTCTTTTACTAGTTCTCGTTCTTTATTAACACTAATATTCATTCTTTCCCTCCTATTTCCTTAATGCTGAAATTTTAGTGTTTTAATTATTAATAAGTTTTAATTGGTTCTTTTTTAATAATTAGAAAATTAATTATTCTTTAAACTTAATAGGTTTAGTTTTCTTTGAAAGTTAATTATTCTTTAAACTTAATAGGTTTAGTTTTCTTTGAAAGTTAATTATTCTTTTAAAGTTTAATAAGTTATTTCAGTGCCTTCAAAGGTTTTTACAACTATTTTCTCTTCGCCAATAACTTTTCCAACAATATAACTTTCAATATTTTTATTTAATGCTTCAAGGACTGCATCAGCTTCCTCAGGGCTTGCGATTACTGTAAATCCTATTCCCATATTGAAGACCTTATACATTTCCTCTAAAGGAACTCCTTGTTGGTAAATCAATTTGAAAATATCTTGAGGTTCTGGATAATCAGTGATTTCAAAGCCTATTCCATCTTTAAGTCTTGAAAGGTTGTTTACTCCGCCACCAGTCATATGAGCAAGTCCTTTTATATTAAATCCTTGTCCTAGAAGGTCAATGATTGCTTTAACATATAATTGGGTTGGCTTTAATAATTCTTCACCGATTGTGGTGTCTGAATTAGGCATTTTGTCATCGACAGTAAATCCTCCATCTTCGAATATTGCACGTCTTGCAAGGCTTAATCCATTACTGTGGATTCCGCTACTTCTAAGTCCGATTAAGATGTCTCCTTCTTGGATGTCTGCACCAGTGATAATTTTGTCCTTGTCTACAAAGCCGATTCCGGTTCCAGCTAAATCGAAATCCTTTACAATTCCTGGAAGTGATGCTGTTTCCCCTCCGATTATTGCGATTTTGGATTCGGTAGCTCCTTTGACTAATCCGTCTGCAATCTCTTCAGCAACTTTTGGATCTGGCTCTTCAACTGCCAAATAGTCCACTAATGCTATAGGCTCAGCACCTACACAGAGAATGTCGTTAACTACCATTGCAATCATGTCGATTCCAACGGTATCGTATTTCTCCATCATTTTAGCCACTAAGATTTTACTCCCTACACCATCAGTGCTCATTGCAATGGCCTTATCTCCAAGTTCTACTAAAGCTGCAAAATGTCCACTGTCAGTAATGATATTTCTGTATTCTAATGTTGGTTTTAATTTTGAAGCAAGTTTAGAAACAGTCAATGCTTCAAGGTCAATGTCAACACCTGATTCTGAATATGTAACCATAAAAACACCTTATTAATAATTTCTTTATACTTAGGAAAATTCTTTTTTAAGATTTTCCTAATGTTTTTTAATTTATTTGAATCAAATTTCAAATTATTTAATATGAATTTTCTTATTTTTTCAATAAGTTATAATATATAATTTGTTAAAGCTATTATTTATTATATACTATTATTTCTTAATTTTTCTAATAGCTTTTTTAAGATTAATAGCTTTTATAAAATTAATAGTTTTTATAAGTTTAATAGCTTTTAAAAGTTTAATAGCTTTATAAGTTTAATAGCTTTTAAAAGTTTAATAGCTTTTATAAGATAATAGTTTTTTATTAAATTTTAGTATAAGTTTATTGTAACCTTACTGCATCGAGTATGACTGGAGTCTTTGTCTCAACTTTAAAGCTTCTATGAATGCTTGAAGCCAAGTCAACAGTCTTATAAGGGTCTCCATGACAGGTAATAATCTTATCCGGTCTTGGGTGTAGTCTTTTAGCAAATTCCATCAATTGTCTTCTATTGGAGTGACCACTGAATCCTTCAATGGTCTTGACTTCCATTTCTACATTGAAAACCCTTGTCTTACCGTCTTCATCTTCAAATGGTAATTGCTTATGTCCTTTTTGGATTTTTCTACCTAATGAACCTTCAGATTGGTATCCTACAAAGATAAGAGTGTTCTTTTTGTCTTCACATAACCATTTGAAGTATTCTACAGAGTTTCCTCCAGTCATCATACCAGAAGTTGACAATATGATTGAAGGCTCTCCTTCAACGATTTCCTTTCTTTCTGCATTGTTTTGAACCTGATTGAATGATTCTGTCATGAATGGGTTACGGCTCATATGAAGGATTTGATCTCTTAATTCCTTGCTTAAGTATTCAGGTCTTGCAGTATGCACTGCAGTTGCTTCCCAAATCATTCCGTCAAGATGTATAGGTACGGTTTCAATTATGTCATGATGCATATACTCTTCAAGCACAATCATCAATTCTTGAGCCCTTCCTACAGCAAACACTGGAAGCAATACTTTTCCGCCACGTTTAATTGTTTTGTAGATGGTTTTCATCAATTCCTTTTCTGCATTGTTTCTTGAAGGGGTTACATCCTCATGTCCTCCATAGGTACTTTCCATAATGCAGCTTTCCACTCTTGGGAATCTGGTTGTTGCAGGTTCAAGAAGTCTGCTTTTTTCATATTTAAAGTCTCCTGTGTATAGAAGGTTATGTGCTCCGTCTCCAATGTGGAAGTGGCACATTGCAGATCCTATGATGTGTCCTGCATTATGCAATGTAAGCTTGATGTCTGGGGAAATGTCAGTAACCACTCCGTAATCCAATGTAATTGTATGCTTAACTTCCTTTTGAACATGCTTTGCATTGAATGGGAGAGGATTGTTATCTCTGTGAGCGATATCAATATAATCCATTTGCAATAATGTCATCAAGTCTCTTGTTGCACTTGTACAGTAAACAGGGCCTTCGTATCCATAGTGGTAAAGGTAAGGGATGAATCCGCAGTGGTCCAAGTGAGCGTGAGATAAGACAACAGCATCTAAGTCTTGAATTGAAAATTCAGGAACTCCAAGCATTGGGAATGAGGTTTTGTCATCTTGGCCTGCTACGTTTACTCCGCAGTCAAGCAATACTCTACTGTTTGGAGTTTGAAGCAACATGCAGGAACGTCCTACTTCCTTAAATCCTCCCATAGCAGTTAATCTTACCCAGTCGCTAGGATATTTTCCCCCTTGGTGAATTCTTGCACCTAATGTTTGGAGGAATTTTTTTCTTTCTTTGCTGTTGTTTAAAAGGGTGTTTCTTATTCTGTCGATAATTTCAGATCTCATTGGAGGGGTTCTTAAGATTTTAGGAGCCCAACCAGTGTTTCTTACGATATCTCTTGAGGTAACTCCATATTTTCCAATTACAAGTCCTGGCTTGGTTGCCTCTATGACAATTTCATTTGTAACTTCATCAAATTTTATGTCGTTAATTTCAGCATCTTCAGGTACGATTTCCTCTACCTTCTTGATTGCGTCTTCGTAAGAGTCTAAAACTGACTTGTCTGAACGTATGATGATTCTTTTTCTTAAGTCCTTAGCGAGGTTTCTAATTAGGTCCCCATTGTCTGCAATGATGTCTGGATTTTTTGTATATATTACAACTTCCGGACCTTCAAATTCAATATTTGCTAATTTAACCTCTTCTGGAAGTTTCTTTGTAATTTCTTCTTTAATTTGTTCTAAAACATTGGAAGCCATATAATCACTTCGAAAAATAGTTGTATAAAATTAGTATATGGTAATAAGTCAATATTCTAATATCTTTGTAAAATAATTATTTTTGAAAATCTAATTTTTAAATTGTGGATTTAATTCCTTTTTGAATTATTCCGATTTTTTTGTGATTTAAATTGTGGATTTAATTCCTTTTTGAATTATTCCGATTTTTTTGTGATTTAAATTGTGGATTTAATTCCTTTTTGAATTATTCCGATTTTTTGTGATTTAAATTGTGGGTTTAATTCCTTTTTGAATTATTCCAATCTCTAAAAGTTTAATTCTAGTTTAAATGCAATATTAAATATTGGTTAAGTAAATTTTGGTTAATTTTTAAATAAGCTGTTTTAATATTTATATTTCAGTTAAAAGTTTATAGGACTGGCTATATTTTTAATTTAAGTTAAAAAACTGTTTTTCTAAGTTTTTAATTATGTTTTAATTTTAGTTAAAAGTTTATAGAACTGTCTTAAACTTTTAAGAATATAAAATTAAGTAGTATAATAAAGAATATTGATTTAAGTTACTTAAAACAATATTCTTAACTTATATGCTTTAATAAACAGCTATTGTGTCATAAAAAAGATGTTTACTTAATTATTGCATATACTATTTATACTGTAATATGTAAAATTAGTTGTAAAATAAAGTTTTTAAAATAAATAATTCTCACGTCTAGCTATTGATCTTTTCAATAATAGCGTCTACTTCTTCTTTTTCTAACATTTTAAATCCGTCTTTAGTAACATTTGCCACTAAAAAGCCGTTTCCAGAGAAGGTATCCCTTTCTGTAGCTGCTTTGATTGCTCTTATGGCAACTTCAGTAGCTTCCTCTACAGTGATATCTTCATAGAATCTGTCTTCAAGCACACCATATGCAAATGTGGAACCGGAACCGGTAGAAATGAAGGTATCCTTAATCATACCACCTGCAGCATCTAATGAATAGATTGATGCTCCAGTGTCGTCTACTCCTCCGATAAGAGTTTGAACATATGCTGGTGAGGAGTGTAATATGTTAGAGCTTACAGCAGCAGCTGCTTCTAAGCTAATGTCTTTTCCATTTCTTAATCTGTACAATGAAGTTTCAGCACTTATTACTTTCATTAAGGTTTGTGCATCTGCTACAGATCCTGCAATGGTTGCTGCAATGTGATTGTCGATTTTGAATATTTTTTCAGCTACTTTGTGAGCAACAAGGTTTCCCATACTTGCTCTTCTTTCACTTGCAAATACAACACCATCTTTGCAGGTAATACCAACGGTTGTAGTACCTTCAAAAGTGTTTTTATTACTCATATTAATACACCTCGTATAATAATTTTGTAAAATTAAATTTAATTGTTAATTGTAAATATTATAAAATAAATCTAATGGCTTTAAATTTAAAAATAATTATGAATTAATTATAATTATAGAAAATAATAATAATCCAATAAAAAATTTAAATAATTAATAAATTCTAATTAATTTTTATAGAGATCTCTAATAAAAATTAATCGTTACAAAATTAGAAAATATTTTATGTCAGGATTTTTTCTTAAATCATTAAAATGAATTTTAGCTTTGATTTAATTATACTTTTTCCTAACTACTTTTATTTTGTATTGCATTATATATAATAGTTTCGATATTTCGTATAATTAGTAATTTTTCATTTTTATATTTTTTACTTAATTTAGTTTATTTTAATATATTTTTACAGATATTGATTATTTTTAATTTTACAGTATTTTAAATTCGTATTTTTTAATTTTGCGTTCATTTAATCAATTTATTTTATTTATTTTTACTTATTGATTTTAATAACTTTAATTTATTTTAATGTATTTAATCTTATTATTGTCTTTGTATTATATAAAGTTTTTTAATTTATTCTATTGTTTACAAATAATATTCATAAACATTTAAGAAATTTTTAAAAAATATCCTATTGTTTACAAATAATCTTCCTAAACATTTAAGAAATTTTTAAAAACTAGGCAGTATATATTTAATATTGAAAGCAATTTGCTTAATTTTATAATAGTTTCTTTTTGATTTTAAGTTTATTTTAGATTTTTGGTGATTGTTTGAAGTGGAAAAAGATAGGGGACATTCTCATCATTGATGATAACTTTGATTTGGACTTGAATGATGAGAAGACTTTAAAAGATCTTGCACATAGGCATAAGGTCAAATCCATAATCCGGATTGAAAAGATTGAAGGTCAAAAGAGAGAGCCTACAATTGATATCTTGTATGGTGAGGATACAGAAACCATTCATAAGGAAAACGGATGCCTGTTTAACTTGGATTTGTCTAAAGTGATGTGGGCTAAAGGAAATAATAATGAGCGATTAAGAATAGCCAAACTAGTCCAAAAGGATGAGACTGTCTTGGATATGTTTGCAGGAATCGGATACTTTTCTATTCCTATTGGGGTTCATAGCCAGGCAAAGCAGATCTATTCGATTGAAATAAATCCAAATTCCTATCATTTTCTAAAAAGGAATATTGAGTTAAATAAAATCAATAAAAAAGCAGGTTATGATAGGATGATTCCTATTTTAGGGGATTGTGCAATAGAAGCACCTAAATACTCTGCAGATAGGGTTTTAATGGGTTATGTGAAGACAACTCATCACTTCTTGCATCCGGCGATGGAATGCGTTAAGGATGGTGGCATAATTCATTATCATGAGACCGTTCCGGATAAGCTGATTGAAACTAGGCCTTATGAGAGGGTTAAGGAAATGGCATGGAACTGCGGTGAAAGGGAAGTTGAGGTTTTAAATATTCAGCGTATAAAAAGATATGCTCCAGGTGTAGAGCATATAGTTCTAGATGCAAGGATTTATTAAATATATGGCGCATTATTAGGTTTATGATTTTTGTGGTTTATTAGAGCTTTTCAATCAATCAGTAGGTTCCTTTTCAATCAATCAATATGCTTTAATTAATCAGTAAGTTTCTCATCAATCAATCAGTATGGTTTAATCAATTAGTGTGGTTTTGTCATTTTATTAAGTAATTTTTAAATTATTTTATTAGGATTCCACCAATTCCCTGAATGTATTTTTCAACATAATCCTTTTCTTGCTTATTGAATAGGGAATAATGGAACTTATAAGTTCTTAAATCTTTTTCAATCTCTTTGTCTTTAAAGATGATATTTGCATCAATAACTGGTTCAATCCTTTTAAACATCTTAAGCAAATAGTCTTCATTAGCGCTTGAAGGGAATTTTGCTGTTAAATCAAAGGATTCCAACTTCAAATTCTTCTTTTTCCATTGGAAGAGCTCATCTTTATCCATTATGTCAATAGATGAAATCTTCAATTCAATCTCTTCATTGTTTTCATTCTCTATTGTAACAGTCTGTGAGCTGACCTTTCTAACAATGCCTATATATGCCTTTTTGGAGAATGCATCTTCCAATCCCACTTCTTCTCCAATTAATTTTGTTAGGATATTTGCCTTTTGATTCAACATGCTTATTGCCTTATCTGAGCGTACCAAAGCCTCTTCGATTTCATCAATATGCTCTGCTGATTCTGCAATGGCCTTTACAAAGTCTTCCTCGTCTCCCTCTTCTATCAGTTTTGATAGGCGCATGCTTTCTTTAATCAATGCATCTCTTGCATATGCAGTTTCCTTATTGTTCTTTTGTATTGAATAGTAAAGGTAAGGGTTTTGATAGACAACACGACTTATCATATCAAGCATTAGGCTATAGACTGGACTGGAAAATGATCTTGACTTCTTGACATTTATGTTTAGCTTCTTTATTGTTGAAGCAAGGCTTATGAATGAGAAATGGGTAAGTCCTTGAACGATGCTCATATATTTGTCATGCTCATCAGGGCTTGTAATGACGATTTCGCATTCCTTTTTCTCTAGATATTCCTTTACAAGTGTCCAACTATTTGACCTGTTTTCAATTGGAGTCAATACCACTATCTGCCTTTTAAGGGTAGGGACTCTTGGACCAAACATTGGATGGCATGGCAATATCTCCACATCTTTAGGAGCGTATTTTTCCAATGCTTCAGCAGGCTCTTTCTTTATGCTTGCAACATCCATTAATAATGATCCCTTAGGTGCATGGGGAGCCACTTCCTTTATGGTGGTGGCCATATGCTCTATAGGCACGCTGAAGATAATTATATTTGCATCCTTTATTGCATCAATATTGTCATTATTGTAGCTAACCTTTAGTTCATTGGCCACTTCTTGCCCTTCTGCTTGATTTCGGCTTGTTATGGTGATATTAAAGTCTTCTTTTAAGTGTTGGGCTATCCATTTGCCGAGACCTCTGCTAGCTCCAATAATTGTCATATTTTTATTATCTTCATTAGTCATTCTTTGCCTTTTTTGATTTATTTTTATTTATTTGACTTTTTTAATGCATTTTTTGATGTATTTTTATTTATTTTGACTTTTTTAATCAAATGAGGGTTGTTTAGCCAAGCTAGTTCATATATATATGAATTATTTAGAATCAATCTCTTTCTTTGGGGCCTTTCTAGGTTTTTTCTAATTAATATAGGATTTTTCAATATATTTTTCATTAATATATTTATCATAAATGGCTAACCTTTCCTTTAACTGGTATCCTGCATCGTTTGTTAGCTTTTCAAGCCTTTCAAGGGTTGGCCATGGTGAGGATGGATTTACATAGTCTTCACTTAATGGAGAAACTCCTCCCCAGTCGTCTGTTCCGCAAAGAAGGAATATCTGGCTTGTTTCATAGTTGAGGTTTGGTGGCACTTGAACTGAAACATCCTCATCAAAGAGCAATTGTGCAGCTGCAACGGTTCTAACCATATCTAAAAGGCTTGGCTCTTCATGGCTTTCCATTTCAATTCCAGGACTTACTGTAAAGTTTTGAATGATTACCTCTTGAATATGCCCATACTTATCACAAAGTTCCTTTATTTTAAGTAGGGAATCAGCTATTTCTTCTTTTGTTTCACCGATTCCAATAAGTATTCCAGTTGTATATGCAATATTAAGTTTTCCTGCATTTTCTATAGTTTCAAGACGTATTTTAGGATCTTTTCCAGGACTCTTTTTATGGGCAATAGTATTCATCAATCGTTCTGATGAGTTTTCCAGCATCATTCCCATAGAGATATTGTATTCTTTAAGCTTTTTCATATCTTCATATGAGAAGTTTCCAGCATTGGTGTGTGGCAGAAGGTCTGTTTCCTCTACTGTCATTTTACAGATGTCATAAATGTAATCTGGCATATTCTCATAGCCTAATTTCTCAAGCTTGATTTTTACAGCAGGTTCTTCATCTGCATCCTCTCCCATTGTAAACAATGCCTCTTTGCAGCCATATTTTTCTGCTTCCTTTAAAGTGGCTAATATCTCTTCCTTTTCAAGCAATATGGTTGCATCAGGATCATCTGGGCTTTGCTTGAATGCACAGTATCCACAGTCATTTTTACATATCTTTGTGATTGGGATAAAGACATTTTTTGAATATGTGACGAAAGTGTTTTCCCTTTTGGAATTAGCTAAATCCATGATTTTTAGAATGTCTTCCTTTTTGCATTCTAAAATGGATATTAGGTCGTTGCGACTAAGGTTTTCAAAATCAATATTGGATAAATTAGACATTTTACACCAGTTTTTATTTTATTTTTTCATCAGTTTTTTTTTAAGATAATTATCAAAGGAAGATATTTATTTCATATCATTATCAGTCTCTTCCCTTTCAGATGCTGTAACTTCCACATATAATGGACCAAATCCAGATTTGTCTTTCCAGATTGCTACAAATGCTCCAGCATATGGCATTAAGAATAGCTTGTATTCCACATGCAATCCCATAGTTTCTAATTGCTCTTTCATTCTAAGGAGCCCTCCACTGTCTGGGGCTGTATCAATGGATTCTGCATCTCTTATATATGAATCTACTTTTTCTACAAAGTTTTTACCTGCATCAGATAATACATCAACTTCTCTTGCCTTAAGAATGTCTTCAAGCTCTGCTAATTTAGGTTCCATTTCTTCTATTTCAATCTTGTCACGGCTTATTCCTCTTACAATGAGGGTGTGTTCACCATGAAATGCTGGTCTTGATCCTTTAAATGCATTGAAATGTCCTATTATTTGTCCTGTAATTTTTGGTAATATTTCTGACATAAAATCACTTATATATTCATTTTTTAATTGTTTTTTAATTGATTAGTTTTTTTTATTATGATTTCTACAAGGTTTAATAATCATTTATTAATTTATAGAATTTATATAGTTATTTTTAATTTAGATAGTATATATATTTTACAAAGTAAATTCTAAAATTATTATTTTCTAATTTTTTAAAAAAGGAGAGCTTTTGATTTGCTATTTTAAGAAGAAGGGTATTGTTTTTTCATTATTTGAAATTTATGGTGTTTAAAAAGAGTATAAAAAAATAAGGGAAGAAAATGATTAATTTTCTTCAATATTGAATTTAATTAAATTCGTTTAAAAAGACTTATTCAAATCTTTTGGCTTAAATTTGTTTAAAGAAGACTTATTCAAATCTTTCGGCTAAGTCTGCTTTTTCTTCTTCAATGGTTTCTTCTAAGGCATCTACAGCAATATCAATGTTTTCTTTGATTATTTGGGTTTCAACTTCGATAGCAGCTAATTCAATAGCTTTCTCGATGTCTTTTTCCATGTTTTTAATCAATTCATTTTTAGCCTTTTGCATTTTTAACTGTGCATTTAAGAAGATTTCCTCTAATTTGTTTTCTGCCTTGAAGATAACAAGTTCCAAAGGTTTGTCTGGGTATTTGTCAAGCTCTTTGTCAATGGCATCTAATAATTTTAAAATCTCATTGTCTGCATCATCTAAAGCCTTATCAACCTTTTTATCAGCTTTTTCAAGATGTTTTGCTATTTTCTTATCGTTGATTGTAGTTTTGATGTCGTTCTTTTTCTCTTGAGCTCTGATTCTAGCGTTAGCTTTGTTCTTTTCAATTTTTAACTTTTACTCTTCGGCTTTGATTTTGTCAGTTTCTTTTCTTTTTTCTACTTTTTCGGATAATTCTTCTTTCTTTTCTTCTAAAGTCATTTTAATCCCTCTCTAGGATTTAAGCCAATCAATTAAAGAATAATCATGATTCGCTATAATATTATTTTTAGAAATAGTTAATAAATTGTTTTATTGAAGTTTTTTTTTAATTCTTATTGAATAGTTTGCTTCAATTTAAAAGAGTATATTTTTTTAATTTTTATTGAATTATTATTTCAGTTTAAAAGATTTTTTAAAAAAAGTAGTTGTTTTGAGTTAAAAACTCAAAACAATCATCTTAAACTTATTTTAAGGTTAATATACCTTTTGTGCTGACTTGAGCGTATCCGCTGTCACCGGCATATTTTGCAGTAAAGCTGTAAGTTCCTTTCTTAGATAAGCTTACGTTTACAGTTGCTACACCTTTTTCATCTGTTTTAGCAGTGTAGGTTTTGCCGTTTACAGTTACACTGATCTTTTTATCTTTAATTGCATTGTCTTTTGCAGATTTTAATGTAACCTTAATGTTTTTGGTTTTGGCATCTGCTTTGTATGTAGCATCTTTAGTTGTAATCTTTGGAGTTTGTTTGCTTACTTTGATTTTTGCAACAATGAATGATGCGTTATAAGCGTCATCTCCTAAGTAACATACAGCAAAGGTGTAATCACCAGTGTAGAAAAGGTTGATTTGCAATTTGGTTTGTCCTTTATCATCGGTGGTTCTGTTATAGATTTTACCGTTGAATCCGATTTGGACGAATCTGTTAGCTAAAGCTTTTCCTTCGTTGTCTTTTAAAGTGACTTGGAAGTATTCACCGATTCTGCCATCGACTTTTTCGTTTACAGAGGTGGTGTTCATGTCTTCATATTCAATGACGGTTCCCATTCTTTCAACATTTACAAAGAAGTCGAAGGTTTTGTTGGTTTCTTTATAGTTGAGTAATAATTCATAGTCACCTTTAAGTAAGTTGCTAAAGGCAATGCTTGCTTTACCTTCCTCATTGGCAGTGACTTTTCCTTTGTCTTCACCGTTTAGGAAAACATTGATTTCTCCGCCAGCTATTGGTTTTTCATATCCGTCGGTTAAAAGGATGGATACAGTTGTGTTGTCAGACATGTTTTTAGCAGTTTCGATGGTTGCATTGATTAAAACATCTTCTAAAGGAGTAATGGTTAGTTTTGCAGTGTCGTTAATGGCTCCATTGTAGTTTCTGTTGCTTAAGTATTCAACGCTTACATTATAGACTCCTTTTTCAAAGACATATGCAAATTTAGCGCCGGTATTATTGCCTCCTCCCATTAACATTGCGAGAATGCTTGCAATATCGAAGTCTCCGGTTCCGTTTCCAGTTCCGTTACCTGTGCTGTTTCCGCCAATACCTGGGATGCCTGTTCCGTTTCCAGTTCCGTTGGTTCCGTTTCTGTTGAATAAGTCACCTATTCCGGTTCCGTTTCCAGTTCCGTTGGTTCCGTTTCTGTTGAATAAGTCACCTATTCCGGTTCCGTTTCCAGTTCCGTTGGTTCCGTTTCTGTTGAATAAGTCACCTATTCCAGTTCCTGTTCCGTTACCTGTGCTGTTTCCGCCAAATATTCCAATAATATCAGCAATATTAAATCCTGCAGAGCTATTGTCGTTTAGTTTAATATGTTTGCTTATTACATCATTTTCCCAGACTATTGTTACAATGACATCTCCAGGGATTGCTTTACCTTTGTCATCAGTTACATTAAATGGAATGGTTATATAATCTCCACTTTTTACAGTTACATCACTAACGCTTACGATAGGAGTGACTTTAGTAATGTTGAGGGTGGATCTGCCTCCAAATGAGGAAGTTCCATTATGTACTACTGCTTCAATGAAATATTTTCCTACATCGAGAGTGCTTGCTGGAATAACATAACTTGCTTTTCCTTCTGCTGATAGATTTAAATCTCCTTTGTCTTCACCGTCAATGAAAAGTTTTATGGTGCTGTCATCAGCTAAAGTGCCGTTGACGCTGATATCAATAGTTGCATTTTCATTGTAAGGAGTGTTTTGTGTAACTACTGAAACTTCATCTGCATCAGATAAAACATTTTTATCTGTAGCTTGTACATCATCTACACTTACTTCACTAATTTCTGAACTTGCTAGGTCAATATCTGCGTCTACCATGTCATCTGCAGCACTTGCTGCGCTTATAGCAAGAATTGAAATAAGAAGCAGTGAGATCATTAATAAAGATTTATTAATTCTCATTATTTTATACCTCCATTGTTTAATGCTAATTTAATAAATCAGGTCAATTTTAAATAATTTTGAACAGTTTTCGTTTTCAATTAGGGTTCAATTCAAGAGTCTTTTTAAAATATCTTTTTACTGATTTAAGAGTTTATCAAAGATAAATTGATATTTTTTTCAATTTTCTCTTTTACAAGTTTATCAAAGATAAATATGATTAATTTAGGGTTCTTTTAATTGTTTAACTCTTTTTAAATAATTTTTTTTAAACAATTATTCTTTTTGCTTGTATAATCTTTTTTTTAATAATATTTTTAGATTGTTAATCTTTTTTTAATAATTGTTTTTGGGCTTGTTTAAGCATTTTATATAGCATCTGCTATTGGCTCTATATTATTGTTCTGATTGAATTTCATTAATTCATCATAACATGTTTTCAAGCTATCTACATTTGTTCCCTCTTTAGAAACCAAAATGATTTGCTTTTTGCCATCAACTTCAGCTATTTCCAATACTCCACAGTCTAAGGCAACATATCCTTTGGTAATATAGGAGATTACATGATCCATATCGTTATAGCTGTCAAAAACAAAGTTATATGTATTGTTTTCTCCTGAAACTATGCGATAGCTGCTGCTGTTTTCCAGATATGCTTCGCTAAGAATCTCATCATCATAATCCCAGATATTAATGTACATGTTTTGGTCTTCATTGTAAAAAGAATAATCAGACAGTGAGCTGTTAAAGCCATCATTGATTTTAAAGTCTGCTGCACTTGCTGAGCCAATGACTATAAAACAAAATAGTGCCAGTATCATTAATTTTTTATACATTTTACATCCTCTAAAAAATAATAGAATTATTTTCATTTATTTTTTGAAAATAATTCTTTTTAGGATTTTTTTTTATTCAATTAACTTTTATATAAGTTTTTTTTAAAAACCAACTTATTTTCTAATGTACTTAATAACTAAATATGCACCAAGGATTGCGCTGAATAGGAATCCGAAGAATCCGATTGCAGAGATGTCCCATACTTTTGGACCTTTGTCTGCTAGAATTGCAATTGAAGAACCTACAAGCAATGCAGATACAATCAATGCAATGGATAATTGGTTTTTCAAGTCATCGAGACCTGTGTGGTTCATATTTAATTCTAATTCACCTTTTTCAACCTTGTCAAGGGTGCTGTTAAGCCTGTCAGGCAAGTCTTTTAATAAGTGTTCAATCTCTACAATATAGTTGAATCCTCCGCCTACAAGGTTTCCAGGCTCGAATTTGGTCCTAATCATTTTCTTAGCGAATTCTTCAAGTTCGGCTGTAAGGTTGAAGTGAGGGTCTAATCTGTTTCCTGCATCTTCAATGAGCAATATTCCTCTTCCGATCATGATGAATTCCCTTGGAAGGATAATATTGTGGTTGATCATTACATTCATAAGGTTATCGAATATTCCATCCATTTGATCAAGGTCTACGCCTATGTAGCTGTTTAAGAGGTCATCAACATCTTCCCTGAACTCGTCAGTGTTCTGTTCTGGGGAGATGATATTCATATAGAGCAATTGATTGATTAAATGGTGTGAGTTTCCATCCAATAGGAGCAATATCAATTGGGCGAAGTTTGATCTGAATGTGTCGTTTACCACTCCCATCATACCAAAGTCGATGTAGCAAAGCTTAGCATCCTTTGTTACAAAGAGGTTACCTGGGTGTGGGTCTGCATGGAAGAATCCGTCAATCAATACTTGCTTTAGGTAGGATTGGGTTCCATATTGGGCAATTTCTGTATTGTTGATGCCTTCAATCTCATTGTCGAAAAGGTCTGTAACTTCGTATCCGTCAATGAGCTCCATGTTTATGAGCTTTGAACTGCAGTATTCAGGATAGACTTCAGGTATCTTAATGTATTCAACATCCTTAAAGTTATTTGTTATCTTATTGATGTTTCTTACTTCTTCCATATAGTCCAATTCCTTGAATATTGACCTTTCAAATTCCTTAGCCATTGCAGGTAAGTTATAGGTTCTTGAACCGGATACATGTTTGTCTACAGTTCCAGCTAGGTTATTCAAGATCTTTACATCCGGTACGATTACGTCATAGATTCCAGGCTTTTGAACCTTTACTGCAACTTCCATGCCGCTTTCCTTTAATGTTGCCCTATATACCTGGCCGATTGATGCAGAGCCTAATGGTTCTTCATTGAATTCAGAGTATACTTCTTCCAATGGCTTTCCAAGCTCTCCTTCAATGACCTTTCTCATTTCTTCAAAAGGAGTTGCTGGAGTGTTGTCCCTTAAAAGCTTTAAGTCATCTGCAATATCATTTCCTACCATATCGGGCCTTGTAGCTAAAAGCTGACCTAATTTGATGAATGCAGGACCTAGCTCTTCCATTGCATATCTTAGGTCTGAAACTTCAAAGTCTTCATCGTCTTCGTTATTTGTTAATAGCTTTGCTAAGTGGTGTCTTTTTGCAACGCCGATGATCTCATCAAAACGTTGTCTTGCAGCTTTCTTTTCTTCTTTATTTCCCATATAATCACGACTTTTAAAAATTTAATTTTTTCTATTTTGCATTTAATAATGTTTGGATATTTAAATTTCAAAGAATTAATGCAATATAGAAAAAGATTTTAGAAAATGCTAATTCATTAAATAATTAAGTTATTAAATTATTAAGTCATTACACTTTAAAATATAGTAATATATATTATATAAGAGTTATGGTTTTTTGTCAATTCTTAAATATTTTTGCCTAATTTTTTTAAATTTTTAGTGGATTTTTTAAAATAATCATATTTTTATTTGATTTTGTCAATTTTTAGATTTTTAGGTTTTTTTTAGCTTTTAGGGATTTTTTAATGTGGTTAAGTTTTAAATCTTGTGGTGGTTTTTATTCAAGTTTTTAATCTGTGGTGGTGTGTTTTAGCTATTCATTAGTTTATTGGTGGGCGGGTGTTTTTTTATCTTGAATTTAGAAGGATAATTATAAAAATAAGAACTATCCATTTGAATAATCCTTATTAAATTACATTTGTTCATGAATAATCCCTATTAAATTACAATTATCCTTTTATTTTTTGTTTTTTTAAGGTAAAAGTCAATGCTCCTCCTATTGCAAGCAGCAATGCAGTCACATACATTACCAATCTCATAGCATCCTGTACGACCTTGCTCACAATCTTTTCCTTTAGGCTGTTTTCATGCTTAAGCTCTGTTGTATTAACATTTCCTAATTTTTCAAAGTAGCCCTGCACATTATCATGGAATTCTTGGTTTGTGACCTTATCTGGAGCATAGGTATTTATTGCATCATGCATTCCTCCAACTGCTCCAACGATTAGGATGATTCCAATGATTGCAGTTCCCATAGACATTCCCAGACTTTGTCCTGTGCTTACAAATCCTGATGCACTGCTTTGGCTTTCGGGAGGGGTGTTTATAAGTGCTGTATCTACGCTTAATGCCATTGGAAAACCAAGTCCTGCACCATAGATAAACATCCCTGGAAGGAGATCGATGAATCTTGTAGTTAGTGTAAACTGATAGCTTAAAAGGAGGCATCCCACAATAGCAATTGAAAAACCGATTATCATTGCATATTTATGGCTTAGTCTGATTGCGAATTTCGGTGCCATTATTGAAAATATAAGCATTCCAAAGGTGAGAGGCAATAGGACAATCCCTGTATTGAATGCAGAGAGCTTGAGAACTGTCTGAAGGTAGATTGATATTGAAAACAATGAGCCTCCCATTGCAATTGCAGTTATAAGTCTAATCAATGTGCCGCGGGATAGATTTCTATCCTTTAAGAGGCTTACATCAAATAAAGGCATCTTTCCATTTGCCTTCCTTCTCTTTTCAAAGAGTCCAAATCCAATTAGCACGATTATGCTCGCAATGATTAGGCCTATGCTTAATCCGATTGTCTTTCCTGAAATCATTAAAACTCCTAAGACAAGCAATATTAATCCTATGGCTGAGAGAAGGGATCCTGTAATGTCCAAATCCTTTTTGCTTGCAGTTGATGCAAAGTTTGGAATTCTCTTGCGGAAGATAAATATTATAAGAATAATTAATAGTTCAAATACAAATCCATATCTCCAGGATAGGAATGTGGTTACAACACCTCCAAACAATGGTCCGATAGCTGCTGCAATTCCGACGATTGCGCTTGAGATTGCAAGGGCTGTTGTACGCATCTGGCCGTCATATGTTCCACTTATGATTGATATTGTAGCAGGTGTCATCAATGCTCCGCCAATACCTTCCAATAGTGACCATCCGATAAAGAGCATTATTGCATTTTGGCTGATTGAGGCAATGAATGCTCCTAAGCCGTAGACCAATGCTCCAGTTAGGAATATCTTTTTCTTTCCAAAGACATCCTGCATCTTTGAGCTTATAAGCATCAATGAAGCTGTAATCAAGGTATAAAAACTGATTATGGTTTGTATGGTTCCAACATCTGTGTTTAAGTCAATAACAAGTGGGGATATTGATACATTCATGAATGTGGCATCAAGAGCTATAATAAATGATGCAAAAGCCACTAGGATTAATGGCATCCAGGATACTTGTTTTTTAGTTTCATTCATCAAAATCACTTCGTTTATTAATTATAATTATGTTCAAATTCTATATTTAAATTTTTTATCTTGGTTAAAAATATGTGCTTTTTAGTAAAGGTTGTAAATTTTAATTTTTATCTAATTTGCATAATTATTTGCTTTTTAGTGAAGATAGTGAATTCAAATTCTTAATACTTGTAAATTTATTATTTTTATAAAAATTGTTAATTTTCTTGTTTTTTTATTTAAATAGGTAAATTTTGGCCGAATTTTTTAAAAAACTTTTTATATGATTTATTATAAAGTAAGTTATAAGAATTTATTCTTGAATTTTATTAAAAATTATAATAGCTTATTTTTAAGGGGGAGATATTATGGTTTTAATTAATTTTTTTAAATTGTTTTAGAGTGCTCTATCGTCTCTACCTTTTAAATACTATTTTGATTTTTAATTTTATAGAAATTAAGGTGATAATATGGTAGATGAAATAGACAGATTCGATGGAAAATACCTGTTTTTAAGTAATTTTTATATTTGTGACGTTGAATATGATGGAATACTTTATCCTCACACAGAGGCAGCATTTCATGCTCAAAAGGTCTTCGATGATGAGACTAAAATGAAATTTACTAATGTCACTCCAAAGCAATCGAAAAGATTGGGTCGTAAGGTAAAATTGCGTGAAGATTGGAATGAAGTCAAGGACAATATAATGTATGAAGTCTGTAAGGCTAAATTTGAACAGAATCCAGACATTCGTAAATTATTGCTTGAAACTGGCGATGCAACCTTGATTGAAGGAAACACTTGGAATGATCAATATTGGGGTGTTTGCAGAGGAAAGGGCAGAAACCAGTTAGGAAAGACTTTAATGAGAATTAGAGAGGAATTAAGAGAATAATTTTAAAAGTTTATCACATAGTTGTGATTTTATGAAAGGAAAAGATAAATGTGAGTTGCTTAAAAATATTAGACAAAAAATTGCAGATGAAAATAATATCGAGTATACGGCTGTAGAGTGTACATTTCAAGGAGATTGCACTGGAACTTGTCCTAAATGTGAATCTGAACTTGAATATTTGGATAAGGAACTTGAGAAAAAACAAAATGCTGGTGAAAATATAAATATTAAGAATATATTTTCTTCAGACGATTTTGATAAATCAGAATATGGTCTTCTTGATGAAAATATATTAGGTTAGAAATTATTTAAAGTAATTTTTTTCTATTTATTTTAATTTATTAGCTTAGAAATTATTTAAAGTAATTTTTTTCTATTTATTTTAATTTATTAGCTTAGAAATTATTTAAAGTAATTTCTTTTCTATTTATTTAATTACTTGTTATGAATTAAAATATTTTTAAGATTTCTAAAGAAAAAGTGATGAAAATGTATAAAATAAATGTTTCAAATATTTCACGATTAAGGACTTATACTGACGGGGATGGTGTTTCAACTTTAATTGGGTCCATGGGTTGTCCTTTAAGATGTGCATATTGTTTCAATCCTTTTTCTTGGGACGGTTCCCTTGAACCTAAAACTTATGCTGTTGATGAATTATATGAAGAAGTTAAAAGAGACAATATCTATTTTTTATCAACTGGCGGAGGCTTGGTTTTTGGTGGAGGGGAGCCATTGCTCTATCATGAATTTATCAAGGAATTTATTAAGAAATATAAATCAACCGGTTGGAAATTCACATTGGAAACATCACTTTCAGTTAAAAAGGATATTTTAAGGGATATTATTGACTATATTGATTTTTTTATAGTTGATACAAAGGATATGAATAAAAATAGGTATGAATTATATACAAAAGGAGATTATGAATTATTCTTATCAAACTTAAAATTTCTTATTGATAAAGTTGGATCTGATGGGATTAGAGTTCGGGTTCCTAAAATTCCTAAGTTAAATACCGTAGATGATGTTAAAACAAATTATCGGACTCTTAAAGATATGGGCTTTTCTAATATAGATGTCTTTAATTATGTGGAGATTGCTAAACACAGAAAAATCTCTCGTGTTGCTCTGGAAAATAAAAAAGATTTTGATGAAAGGCTATATGAAAATAAGATTAAATTTGTAGAGGATTATATCTTATCTGAGATTATGCTTAAGGTTCCTCCGATTTTGGATTTTCATATAAAGAAATTCCCAAATTCCTTTAATAAAAAATTTGAATTCTTATTTGAATACGATTCTATATTTAATGACGACCTGTTCTTTTTAAAGGAAGTCGTTATTTCTAAATTACAGGAGTGTTATGATTATTTGGATTTAAAATATGGCTTCTTTGTAATTTTTTACCCTGTTGGTTATTTGGAAAATAGATTAGATGATTCTTGTTTTGATTTGAGTATTATGAATAATCTAGTAAAATCTTTTGAAGGTTTAGATGAAATTGATAAGGAAAAACATGCATTGGAGTTATGGGAAGAAAATAAATGGGAATATATTGAATTTAAGTATTTCTGTCATGATTTAAATCATTTAAAAAATTTTTATGTTAATTTTAAAGATCATGGCTATAAATTAGATTCAAAATATATTTTATCAAATGCGTATGATGTTTGTCCATCTGATTTTGTAGTCCATATTAATCTTAGAAAAACTGGTAAGACTTATAATATAGTCGAAGAAGATTATTCAACACATCTTCTTGTTCAGAAATTTGATAAGGATATGAATCTAATTTCTCAAAGCATTTTTGAAAAGGGAATATAATTATTCAAAGCATTTTGAAAAAGATTACTTTTTTTTGGTCAAATTAGGCTAGTGAAGTTAAGTTTTAAGATTTTGGGGATAGATTAACTTTTGAAAAACCTTTTATATGATATTTGATTAATAATTAAATATCATTCTAGTGTTGAGGCATATTTATGAACGTATTAGTTTGTTCTATGTCAGCTATGGCTGAAACTGCAGGTCCTTATGGGAGAGCTAGAGCTCTTGTTGAAGCTTTAAAGGCATCTGGTATTGATGTAGCTACTTGCATGGCGGAAGACATTAATTATAAGCCAATCGATGGGATAAAAAATTATTATTTGAATGTTCCTATGCCTCTTGGACTTCCTAAGCCAATTGCAACTAGGACCTTTCCTATTGCACAGAAATTGGGAATCATTGAAAGGAAGAATGTAGGAAGCTTTGAAGATGTTCTCCATTTTACCGGAAACATTGACTATAAGTATTTGTGTGAAAGTGTGGCTAATATAAGAAAGGCAATCAATGACTTCAATCCTGACATAATTTACTCTGAATTTAATATCTCTGCAATATTGGCTTCTAAACTTGAAAATAAGAGATTATATGCAACTATAAGCTATCCTACACAAACTGAATATGCTTCTAATCCCAAATATGCTAAAGGACTAAAGAAGTTTTTAAGAGAAAATAATCTTCCAGATGTTAATTCCTCATTGGATCTTTTTAATTGGGCGGATAAGTCATTTGTTCCAAGCATTTATGAATTGGAGCCAATCGATAAGGATAATGTGACTTTCTGTGGAACTTGGAAGAATCTTAATGAAGGCTCTGTCTTTAAGGAAAATGATGAAAATATGGATTCTACAGATGAGAGGAATGCAATTTTAGTCTATATGGGAAGTGGGACTATATCTCCAAACAAGATGTTTAAAGAAATCAAAGATGCATTTATTGGAACAGAATATCAAGTTTATATTGCATCTCTTGGACTTGAGAAGTCAGATTTTGATAATATTCATATTGATAAGCGCTGGGATTTCTCCAAGCTTTTAAATGAATCTGTTCTCTTTATCAATCATGGAGGTCAAAACAGTGTGGTTGATGGATTTATTTATGGAGTTCCTCAATTGATTTGTCCTGGAAGAGTCTTTGAACGGATTTATAATGGAAAATCAGTTGAAAAGGTTGATGCAGGTAAAATATTGGAAATTACTGATTTTAAAGGGGAGATTATCAAATCTGAAAGTGAAAAAATCATTAAGGATGACTCTTTTAGGAATAATTCCAAATCAATCGGAGATAAGTTAAAATCACTAAATGGTATTGATTTGATTATAGATTCTATCAAGAAAGGCTAATATTATTTTTAGTTATAGATTCTATCAAGAAAGGATAGAATTTTTAGGAGAGGATTTTTTAAAAATACTTTTCATATGGTCTTGGAAAAAAGATTTATATTATCTTGATTAATATAAGTGTATAGATTTATTAAGGAAAATGATATTTATGGAAAATTTCGAAAATCAAAAGTTTTGTCAATCTTGTGCAATGCCTATGACTGAAGAACTCTATGGAACCAATGCAGACGGTTCTAAAAACGATGAGTACTGCATCTATTGCTTTAAGGATGGTGAATTCACTTCAGATATGACTATGGAAGAAATGATGAATTTCTGCATTGAAAAGATGGTAGAGGTTCATCCGGAGATGGACAAGGAAGAAGCTTCTAAAATGATGAATGAAGTATTTCCTATGTTAAAAAGATGGGCTAAGGATTAAATTTTTTAATTTAATCTTCAAATTCTCTTTTTTTTTATTTTTTAATGCCCGTTTATTTGAGTTATGCTGTTTAAAAACAGAAATCTTTTTTTTAATTATTAAAAACAGTTTAATGGACCTAATATTGACTAAGTCTGGAATTACTATTAGAAACAGTTTAATAGGCCTAATATTGACTAAGTCTGGAATTACTATTAGAAACAGTTTAATAGGCCTGATATTGACTAAGTCTATAGAATACTATTAAAAAGAGATTAATAAACCTTATATTAACTAGGTCTATTAATTTTAAAAATAGTCTTATTTTAATTAATATAAATTAAAGCAAATAAGCAATATTTGCATGTTTAAAAGAAAAAATTAATTAAATTAGTTTTTTTACTAATTTATGTTAAGTTCCTCTTTAAGGGAACCTAAAGTGGAAACTTTTTCTGCAAAAGCATTGTGTCTGTGAATACTTTCCTGATTTTCCTGTCTTGTGGTTATAAGAGTGTCGTCTGGAAGATGTGAAAACTCTTTTACGATTTTTTCATTCATTGTTCTAACACAATCCTCTACAAAAACAGGGTTCTTGTGGGCATTCATTACCACTGCATTTTCATCGGGACGTTTTAAAAGCTCTGAAATAGGTGAGCTCATTGATGATTCGATTATTTCAATAAGCTTTTCCCCATCGACATATTCATCCTCTGGAACTTCTATAAGAATGGTTCCCACTCCTCTTTGGTTGTGAGAAGCGAAAGTTACAGTGTCCAATACTTTTTGGCAAGTTTCTTCATCTAAGAATTTTAGTAAGTTGTTCTTATCCACTTCCCTTACAGATTCCTGTGCACAAGGGCATACTGTCATTCCAATGACTTCAGCACCAATGCTTTTTCTGATGCTGATTGTGTCGTCATCTTCACGGATACCGACAGCGTTAGCTATTAGTTTGCCCATTTCCTGGGACCTGTTGTCAGTTACTGGAGAGTCCTTCATGAACATATAGTCGCTGACCATGCTCACTTCAACACGCTTAGCGTATTCATGCTTTTCAAGCATTCTTGTGACTATGTCTGCGCAAAGGGATTCCACTCCTTTTTGGGAGCTTTGAGCAACTTCTTCTACTACTTCACTGATAGCTTCAGGAGTTCTAGACATATGAGTACCTTTTTGATCGCTTGGCAAATCTACAAAAGCGTCAAAAGTAGGTAATAATATGATTGGTCTTTTTTCTTTCCTTTTAAGAGTTAAAAGCTTCTTAACACCTGTCACACCTACTCTGCTTAAATGGATAGGTATTCTAGGTGCATCATCTTGTGTGTCTGGGAGACAAACTACCATTTTTGTTAACCTTCTTGTAAAATTTTTTATAAAATACTATAAAAAAATTTGTCCTATATAGTTAAACTATTTCTATAGTTCCTATAGTTTTAATTCAATTATAATATTTGTATGTTTATATATTTTCTATTAATTTCTTTAATATAATTTTCTATTATAAACGATACACTTTAATATATTTATAAAAATCTTTTATATAGTTTTAGTTTTGATTATTACATTTGATTGTTTTAGTATTATTTTTAGACAGTTTTTAGATTTTTGGGTCGAAAATTGCAAAAATAGTTAAATGGTTTATCTTTGGATAGTGATGATTTGGATTGGAAAAATAGTTTAATAGCTTATCTTTGGATAGTGATGATTTGGATTGGAAAAATAGTTAATGATTATAGAATTATTAAAATACATAAGAATTAGTAAAAAATATAAAAATAAAAGAAAAAGAGTTTATTTTAATGGATTAGTATAATTTAAAGAATAAATTTTAAGGGAGTACTTTAAATTAAAAATTAAAAAGAAAAAGGATTAAATAAAAATATTTAATCAATTTAAAGGATGTCAGCAGATCCGACGTCCTCTTTTACAATGTTAAGTACAGTTTGAGTAATTGTCTTTTCAATGCATCCTGTTTTAAGCAATTCCTTAAGGAAGGTGTCTAATTCATCAGTGTCCTTGAATTTGGCAATCACTATTGCATCGTACTGACCGGTTACATCATAAAGGCCTACAACATTCTTGTTTTTGGAAATGTCATGTTCCCATTGTTCTAATTCTTGACCTTTGACATTTACTCCAATAATGCTTGTAAGGGCATATCCTAACTTCTTATGGTTTAGGACAGGTGCAAATTTTTCAATTACTCCAGTCTTAAGCATTTTGTCAATACGATTGTGTACAGTTCCTACTGAAATTCCTAAATCGCGGGAGATCTGTCTGTATGAAATTCTAACATCATCATTTATGATTTTTAATATGCTAATGTCAGTTTCATCTAGTTGTATAATATCTTCATTAACTTTTGCACACATAATTTCACTCTTTAATCTTGTTAAGTATAGTATATTATGAAATGTATATTGTCTTAAAAATTTATTATTTTTTATACATTTTTATAATTAATTATATGTTATATTATTAATTTTTTATTATTTATATATTTTGCTTGATTTCCTTTATTTTTATCTATATTTTGATAAATTGTTTTTTTATCTTAATATTTTATTATTTTGTTGATATTTTTTTATCATTTTTATTTTAAAAATTTTAATGTTTATTTTGTTGCCTTTTATTCGGTAGATTTATTTTTATGATTGTTTTTATTCTTATTTTTTCTCTAAGGCTGTTCTGAATGGATTTATTTCTAAAATATCTTATTTAAACTTAATTCACTTAAATATTACTTTTTAGGTATTTTTTTACTTTTCATTAATTTTTCTCTAATCATTATTAATTGACTAAAATTGTTTCCTTTGCGGATAAGTGTTTATTGATTTTTGGCTTATTTTCTTTTCGAAAAATGATTTATTAATATTAAATTATTTATTTTCCACTTCTTCAGCCAATTTTAAGGATGTGTAAAATTATTTATTTTCCACTTCTTCAGCTAATTCCTTAACGATTTCTATCAATTCTCTACTGCTTGCATCGGTTTTTATTCCTAAAGGGCTGTAATGTGTCTTGACAGCATAGAATCCATTTTCCTTAAGCTTGTCAAAAACCAGATCCAACTTAGGGGCACTGATTTTAAGACTTCGACATATCTTATGGATGTCATAGAATGTGGCAGGTGCATCTGCTTCCATCTTGCATGAATTCAGTAGCTTCAATACTTTCTTTTTGGTATTGAGTTCCTTTTCATCTGCTATCTCAATCATTGATTCAATAAATTCCTTATTTTGAATAGGTCCTAGCCAAAGAGGTCCGGCAGTAACAAGCTTTTCACCGCATTCAGGACATATGTCGGGAACGCTTGTTGCAAGTCCATGGGATTCTGTTCTGTATAGACAGTTTTTGCAGTGGCTGATGTATCCTATGTTTTTTAAGGATTTGTCAGTTGCCTTTGAACCTTTTATGATCTTAAGGTAGACTCTCATATAATGCTCTGTGCTGTGGGACATCTTTACCTCTATATGCTTTTGATACTTTGCAAGTGTCAAGGCGGCAAATCCTATAATGATTCTAATTCCATTTTCATGATAGTATTCGCTTTTATAAGGCTTTGCATTGTATTTTCTAATGCAGGGTTCTGGATAAGTTCCAGATAGGCATGATGTGTCTGTAGCAGTCAAACAGAGCAATGAATCCCTTTTCAGATTGTATGCTGCTGAGTCTACAAATGGGGAAGGAGTTCCAAATGGGTCGATGTCAATAACATCGAAAAGTCCCATGTTTGTTCTAAGCTCTATGTTTGCTTCCTTTTGGTCTATGTTTACTTCAACATCGTTAAGCTCTGCATTTATTCTTGTAAATTCGTTTGCAAGAGGGCTGATGTCGTTTACAGATACTTCTCCAACTCCTTCTATTTCCTTTTTATATCTGATTCCCCTAATTCCGCTTCCGCCAAAAAGGTCACAGATGTTTATTTCACGGTCAACTTCCTTTTGATAGGCTTGCAGGGCTAATATGGAATTGTCTCGGTTAAATTCCATCTTTGGATTATAGAAGACTGGAGCATCTGAGGAGACCTTATCAAAGTCTGGAAATTTTATTTTGACTTTACCTTCTTCTATGATCTTTAATTCATCTTCAGTGTATGTTTTCAATTCCTCTTGGGGAAAATTGTCTTTATATTCTTCCATTTTATCTCCTCTGACGCTTTTGACTGTAAAAATGATTAAATTAGATTTTATTTATTTAATTTTATTTAATTTATTCTAATGATGTTTATTTAGATAATTTTTGTTTAATTTTTTTGTATTCTAAAATTTATTATTTTTTTATTCATAGATTTTATTAAATTATTGATTATAACAAAACTAATATAACATTAAAGAGTAATATTTTAGTATAAGGAATTTTAATTACTTAATTCTATGAATTTTTAATTAAGATTTTAAAATTTAACTGAATAAAAAAGCTAAATTTATTAAGATTTTAAAAACTAACTATTATATATTTAGAAAATCAACTAATTATATTTAATTACATTTTATATCTATAATTTTTATTTAATATAATTTTATTTTGTTTTATGTTCTTTAGGTGAAAATATGGCAGATATTAAAGTTTCTATAGCTAGTCCTATAATTGAAGAAGAAGAGATCAATGCAGTTGTTGAAGTAATGAAGTCTGGTATGATTGCTCAAGGTCCAAAGGTAATTGAGTTTGAAAAGGAATTTGCAGACTTTGTAGGTGCAAAATACGGAATTGCAACTAATTCTGGAACTTCTGCATTGCATGTTGCGCTTTTAGCTGCTGGAATTGGAAAAGGGGATGAGGTAATAACCACTCCATTTACATTTGCAGCAACCGGTAACTCCATCTTATACACTGGAGCTCGTCCTGTTTTTGTTGATATTAATGAAGACACCTTTACCATTGACCCATGTAAAATAGAAGAGGCAATAACCGATAAGACCAAAGCAATAATGCCTGTTCAATTATATGGTCAAGCTGCTGATATGGATCCTATAATGAAAATTGCAAAAGAACATGATTTGATTGTTATTGAAGATGCTGCTCAGGCACATGGTGCTGAATATAAAGGCAAAAAGGTTGGAAATCTTGGTGATATGGCTTGCTTTAGTTTTTATCCAACTAAAAACATGACTACAAGCGAAGGTGGAATGATCACCACCAATAATGAAGAGTTTGCAGAAAACGCTAGAATCTATAGGGCTCACGGATCTGCTACCAAATATCATCATGATGTATTGGGATACAACTTTAGAATGACTGACATTGGTGCAGCTATAGGTATTGAACAGCTTAAGAAGATAGATGGATTCAATGATAAGAGAATAGAAAATGCAAAATACCTTAATGAAGGATTGGCAGATTGCGATTTGGTTGAAACTCCTGTTGTAGAGGATGGATATAAGCATGTCTACCACCAATACACAGTTAAGGTCAAAGACGGCAAAAGGGATGCCCTTTCTGACTATCTGATTGAAAATGGCATTGGCAATGGAATTTATTATCCAATCCCATTATACGACCAGGTATTGTATACAGATATGGGATATAATCAAAGCCTTGAAGTAACTGATAAAACTGTTAAGGAGGTTTTATCACTTCCTATTCATGCAAAGCTTACTAAATTTGACTTGGATTTAATTATTGAAAAGGTTAAAAAGGCAAGTAAAGAGTTATAATTCTTTTTATGGATTATATATTCTTTATCTTATTTTTTTTATTTTATTTATTATCTGTTTTTTATCAAAAAGAGTATTTTTTATTCATTAGACTATTTTTTTATCAAATAGAGAGTTTTTTATAATATATATTAAGCTATTTTTTTAAAAGGAGTATTCTTTTATAATTTATTTAAACTATTTTTTTTTTAAAAAGAGTATTTTTTTATAATCTTATTTAGCTATTTTTTTTAAAAAAGAGGTTTTAGCAAGATTATTAATAAATAACCTTGCTAATTTGGTTGATATGATTTTTATTAATTAAGATTTAATTTTATCTTATTGGACCTAAATTGCAGTCCATCCACCATCAATGTTAATTAATTGACCGGTACAGAAGCTGGAAGCATCAGATGCTAAGTAGATTGCAATACCATCTAATTCTCCTTCTTTACCCCATCTGCCCATTGGACAGAATGCTTTAATTAACATGTCGAATTGTTCATCGCCAACAACATCAGCGGTTAGTTCGGATTCGAAGTATGCAGGACCGATTGCATTTACAGTAATGTTGTATGGAGCCCATTCAGCTGCTAATGTTTTGGTAAGGTTGTATACTCCTCCTTTTGCAGAGGTATATCCGGTAATTAATCCTCCGGTTAATGCAACTCTGGAGTGGATTGAACCCATGTTAATGATTTTACCGTATTCTTGTTTGACCATATATTCTCCGAATGCTTTGCAGCAGTAGAATACACCGGTTAAGTCGATTGCAATGTCTTTGTCCCATTCTTCTACAGGTTGTTCAACAACAGGAGCCATGTATCCTCTACCTGCACAGTTTACTAAGATGTCAACTCTTCCGTATTTGTCAATGATGTTTTTAGCAGCTGCTTCAACATTTGCATAGTCGGTTACGTCAACTACTTCGTAGGATGCTTCTACTCCATAGGTTTCTTTGATTTCTTCAACGTTTTCTTTTAATCTTTCTTCTCTTCTTGCAAGAAGTACGACTTTAGCGCCTTGGTCTGCATATGCTTTTCCGATTTGGAAACCTAATCCAGAAGATCCACCAGTAATTACTGCTACTTTATCCTTAATGTCAAATTAGTTTTTCATATTAAACACCTCATGAATTAAGATATTATCCACAAAATGAGATGAAGTGGAAAAATATAATAATTCGTTATGGAATGTTATATTGAACAATAAATATAAAATTTTCTTTTTAATTGAGTAAATTATTATTTTAATTAGAAAAAATTGAATATAATGATAATATTTTATTATAATGATGAAAGTTTTAAATAATGATAATTTTTTCGTATAATGATAATTTTAATAAAGTGTGGGTAAAGAATGAATGATTTTAAAAAAAGGTATTTGGCTAAAAAGGAATGATTTTAATAAAGTGTTGAGTAAATAATGTTTAATGCAATTATGGTGATGTAAAAAAAGCATTTTCTATTTTATTCTATCTTCAACGCTTTTTACTTTCTCTTTCAATGTCCTATTTTCCTTATCTCTTCTATCATCTATTTTTAGTACAGTATAAACTCTAGGAACGCCCATTTCAAAGATGGCTTCTTGAACATTTGCACAAACTTCATATAATTTATTTAGATTGTCTGTTTCTATTTGGGTTCCCATAGCGGTTATTTGGTAGTTTAAACCGCTCTCTTCGATTATTTGAACTGCCTTTGAAACGTATTCCCCTACTCCTGACTCTTCAATTCCCATTGGTATAATACATAAATCTGCTGTTATCATAGTTTAGTTTTTATACTTTGTATGATATAAAAGTTAATAGAAAACTTTTTTAATAATTTTTAAAGTCCCATTTTTTTTAAATTTTTAAGTGATATCATGAGCATAAACAAGGAAGAATTCAATGAAAAGATATTCTCTAGAATCAATAATCTAATAGACGATTATCAATTGATTAAAGAGGGTGAAAAGATAGCCATTGCCTTATCCGGTGGTAAAGATAGTGTTTTAACTCTTCATGCACTTAAAAATTATAAGGATAGTGCTGATTTTGACTTTGAGCTTGTGGCAATTTTAGTTGATGAGGGAATAGATGGCTATCGCCAGCATGGAATAGATGCTGCAGTAAATAATGCCCAGCTTTTGGAGATTCCTCTTATACAAAAGTCCTTTAAAGAAGAGGAGGGCTTTGCATTGGATGATATCTATTCCTATTTTAAGAGCGCTTGCATTCCTTGTGGGGTATTTAGGCGCAATATCTTAAATAAAACCGCTTATGAAATAGGTGCCGACAAGATTGCAACAGGACATAACCTTGATGATGAGATTCAGTCATTTCTAATGAGCTTTTCAAGGGGAGACACTGTAAAGTTCTCTAAATTCGGTCCGGAGCTTGATCAGATTCATGAAAAATTAGTTCCAAGGATAAAGCCATTGTGGAACACTCCTGAAAAGGAAGTAGGGATGTGGGCGATTCTGAATGGTGTTGAGATTCATTTGGATGAATGTCCTTATTCTAATCTGTCTTTAAGGGCTAAAATTAAGGAATTTTTAAATAAGACTGAGTCAAAGCATCCCGGCACTAAGGAGAATGTTTTAAACTCATTTATAAAGACACTTGATGTTGAGAATGTAAGGACTGTTTTAAGTGAGTGTGAAAGGTGCGGAGAGCCAACATCAGGTAGGGTCTGTAAAGCCTGTGAAATAAAGGACATAATTAGTGAAAATAGGGATTAAACTGCTTTATATTAGGGAAAAGAGTAAGACTAATTATTTTTCAGTATATGTGTTCTCTTTTAATTTCCCCTTTTTTCTTTCTATTTTTTATAATTTTTCAATTAACCCTTATTCTTTCCTATATAATGTTGGAGGTCTCTTAGTTTGCTGCCTTCCTCGATTTTGTCCTCTTCTTCTTCCTCGATTGTTTCTTGTATTTCTTCTTACATTCCTTCTAGGCTCGCTTCTTCTTTTATCTTCCACTATATTTTGCAATACATTTCTTCTTAGATCATTTCTTCTTCTATCTTCTTCTGTATCTCTTCTTCTTGCATTTCTTAGATTTGGCCTTGGAGTTTCTCTTCTAGTTCTACTTGGACTTTCTCTTCTAGTTCTACTTGGGGCGCTTCCTCTGGAGCTTCTTGGAGTTTCTCTTCTAGTTCTTCTCGGAGCACTTCTTCTGGATCTTCTTGTTTTAATAAATCTTATGAGCCTTAGCAATAAGACGAATAAGAGTGCTATAACTAGAACTACTCCTACAACTATAAATGCTAAATCTGTTAGGCTAAGATTGACTTTATCTACTTCAAAGCTCATTGAACCTAGGCTTTTATAGTTTGGAGCTATAGGAATGTCTTTTCCTTCTATAGTCACATTATTGAAGATTACATTGTCAACACAGCCAGTATAGTCTTTTCCAATAAGTGATCCATCTTCATTGGATATGTAAATGTCGGTTGTATTGTTGTTGCCATTTAAATGAACGTCATAAGTAATTATTTCACGTCTGTCATCTCCATAAAGGTCAGTTCTAGATAGATTTATCATTGCCTCTATTTTATCTGGCTCATCCAGTGAGACATATCCTCTTCTGGAAAGCTCATAATTATTTGGGATGGATATGTATTCTCCAACGTTTAATGTCCCTGTCTTGAGCTTTGTAGGTGTTGCAAAGCCGTAATTTCCATTAGGAGCCTTAATTACAACATGACCTCTTCCATACTTCTTTTTAATCTCCTGGATTTGAGTTAGATAATCTTCTGAGATGCTGTAATCCTTTGTAATCATCTTTGCAGTGATGTTTTCACAGATTTCACTGTCGATTCCATCGTCTATTCCACCTAATCCTATTATCCAGCCATCATTTGTGATTATGACATGGTTGAAGTATTTATTGTCAGTTTTATATTGCTTTATTGCAGGCTTTCCATGCCAATTGACCTTTTCAATAAATACATCTGCTGTATAGTTGGAATCACGTCTGTAGCACATTATGGATTCATTTCCATCTAATTGGAGGACAATTGAACAGCAGCCAAAGCTATCTGTTTCATTGCTCATGATAGCTGTTAAACCACTATCTGTTTCATTGCTTAGAATTGCGGTTAAATCGCTATCCTGATGGATGTCTGCACAATATACTCCAGCTATTGAAATAGATATTATAAAGATTACAAGTAAAAATATTTTCTTATTCACATTCATATAAATCAGTATTTTAATTATATTATTCTATTAGTTAGTATAGTATATTAAATTTAGTATTTTTTTACCTACATTATTTTTTCATCTACATTCTTTTTTGGTTTTATATTTGAAGGGTTTTTTAGAATATATATTTTATATTTTAAGTATTGAGGGAATTAAAAAAAATAGATAATTTTAATAATCCTTTAAGATAGAAATATCATTAAATAATTTTTGGAGGAATAGGTGATAAAAATGGATTCTAAAAAACTGATTTTAGTGACTGCATTGGCTTTTTTAGCTATTGTTTCCATAGCTTCAGTTAGTGCATGGGACTTGTTTGGAACAGCTGATGAGACTAGTTCCACAGCAAAGACTACCATTGCAGGACATGATTTCAATATACCTGACGGATATCAAAAAAATGAGTCATATGTGTTGGATAATGAAACTACCAACTCAAATGGGGCTATTTTTTATTCAACTGCAGAGAGCTATTATAAGGGTGCAGATGATATAATTTATATTCAGGTAGCAGACTACAGTTATCCTGGTTATGAAGCTAATCTAACCACTGCCCAACTTCTAAAGTCTGGATTGGGAGATAAAGAAACCATCAATGGTCATGAAGGTTTAATTGCAGAAAATGAATTTGATGGCTTAAAGGTTCATGCATTTTTCTATGCTGAAGATGGAGATTGTATAACTGTAATAACTTCAGATGATAATTTATTTGAACAAATAATTCCTGAGGCATGATTGTTTAGTTCATAAGCTATATTTTTTATCTTTTTTATTTTTTTATTTATTTTTAAACTTTTTTTAATTTATCTCTTTTTATTTATCTTTTTTAGAAATTGCTCATATTGGACAATATTAATTTTATTCTTATATTAACGAACTAATTTTATTTTGCTAAAAAAAAGAAAAAAGAAATTAAATTATTTAATTTCTCTTATCAATAGAAAATATTAGTTTATTTCTTTTAATAGTATAGAATATCATTTATTCATTTTATTAATAGAAAATATTAGTTAATTTCTTAAAATGACAAATGCCATATAGAGAATAAATAATGCTACTAAAACGGCACCTTCTTTTTTATCCACTTCATTTTTGGTGTATGCAAAGGCTGCGCCAATGATTGTAATCACTGTCATTAAAAGTATGTCCCATACCATTTCAGGTGCTATTGGGAGTGGCATTATTGCTCCGCTGATACCTAAAATGAAAAGTATGTTGAATATGCTTGATCCAAGCACATTACCAATTACAATACCATTGTCTCCTTTTTTAAGTGCAGTAATAGAAGTTACAAGCTCAGGCAATGAAGTTCCTATAGCAACAATTGTAAGACCAATAAGTACATCGCTTAATCCGAATACGCTTGCAATATAGCTTGATGAGTCTACAACCAAATCGGAACCGATTATGATTCCGGCAATACCTATGACAATGTAGATTGCCGCTTTTGGTATTGAAAGCTTTACTTCAATCTCTTCAGACATTGCTTCCTTGTCCTGTCTTGCCTCTTGAACAAGGACATAGACATAAGCAATGATGATTATCAAGAAGATTATACCGCAGAGTCTGCTTATCTCTCCAAATATGGTGGCTATTAGAAGAAGGCCTATTGAAGATACAACCAAAAATGGGAAATCTCTTTTTATCAATACCTTATCCACTGTCAATGTTCCAAGCAATGCAGAGACACCAACAACTGCCAATATGTTGAATATGTTACTACCTACAACGTTTCCAAGGGAAATCGCATTTGTTCCGGCAAATGCAGAGGTAATTGAAACAGCTGCTTCAGGAGCGCTTGTACCAAATGCGACGATTGTGAGTCCTACAATTATGGTTGGTATCTTTAAGTTGTATGCAACATTACTTGCACCGTCTACAAAGACATCTGCACCTTTAATTAGAAGCACAAATCCTATAATTAGTAAGATTATTTGAATAATTAGTTCCATGGGGTTTTTCTCCTATCTTATTGTTTAATTTAGTAAATATAATTGCTTTAACTAATTTTCCTTGCTTTCAAAGTCTATTTTTTATAATTTTTACTATTCTTTTTCTTTCAAGACCTATTTTTTTATAATTAGTCTTCCTTGCTTTCAAGGTCTAATTTATCGCTATCCTCTTCGTTTATTGTTACCAGGATCTTATCGATATGGTTTCCATCCATGTCAACGATTTCAAAGGTGAACTTGTCTTCATGGAATATTTCACCGGTTTCAGGGATTTTACCTGCATGTGAAAGGATGAATCCTGCAATGGTTGTGTATCCGTCCTCCACTTCATTAGGCATTTCCTTTTCGATTTCAAATAGGTCTTTAAAGTCTTCTATAGAGAATCTGCCGTCTATTAGCCAAGTATGGTCTTTTCTTTCAACCGCTTTAGGATCGTCCTCTTCATCGATTCCTGGAATGTCTCCTACAATTCCTTCAAGAAGGTCGTTTAATGTGATGAGTCCTACAACGCTTCCGAATTCATCCACTACAAGAACCATATGTACATATTCTCTGTTTTCCTTAAATTCCTTAAGCAAGTCCATTGAAAGCATATTTTCAGGAACTACTAATGGAGATTTGACATTAGCTCTAATGTCAACATCTTCTCCTTCAAATATTTTGCTGAGTAGGTCTTTAGCTTGAACAACACCGATGAAGTCATCCAATTCCGCATCTGCAACAGGGAAAATAGACCTTTTACTTGCAATGATTTTAGCCTTGTTAATTTCAATCTCATCTTCTAGGTCTAGCCAGATGATCTCGTTTCTAGGGGTCATTATCATATCTACCTTTTGGTCATCTAAACGGAATACCCTTTTGATGATGTCCTCTTCCTCTTCGGCTATTGTTCCGTCTTCAATGCCCTCTTCGATAAGGAGCTTGACTTCCTCTTCAGTAACGACATCCTCTTTTGGTGATGGGCCAACAATCCTTAAGGCAAGATTTGTAGAGCTGTCAAGGAGCTTTACAATAGGCTTGCATATTATTGAGCTTATCTGCATGAACTTTGCAGTGCTCAATGCATATCCTTCAGGGTCATTCAATGCCATTCTTTTAGGTACGATCTCACCTACCAATATTGTAAAGTAGGATGTGAGAAGGATAACGATAATGAAGCTTATCTGATAGCTGTAAGGTATGAATTGGCTAAGGTAGTTTCCTAAAGGTTCTGAAAAAGTAGTTCCACCTAATGCCCCTGTGATGATTGCTGTAAAGGTTATGCCCACTTGTACAGTAGATAAGAATTCACTGGTGTGGTCCATAGAGTCTAAAACGAGTAATGCTCTTTTATCTCCATCATCTGCAATTTTTTGCATTCTGATTCTTCTTGCAGAGACAACTGCGATTTCTGCAAGGGAGAAAAGTCCGTTAAGTACGATTAATATTATGATTATTAGTATTTCACTAATTATGATTATCGAGTCCATTTCCATTAAGTCCTTTTTAAAATTTTATAAAAATAAAGTGTAATTATAAATATTATTTAATATTTGTCAAATATGTTAATAAATTTAATGTTTTTTTTTTAAATATCAGCACAGTTTTGGCAATTTTTTAAATCTAAAAGTCACCATCTTCATATTCCTTCATTCTTCTATCAAGCTGATTTATGAATTTATTTGCCTTATACTCGTCAGCAGTCTTAAATGCAGTTCCTCCATAGATTTCCTCTTGCATCTTTTGAACTGCCAATGATGCATCGTTTGCTGTTTCTACTTTTTGAAGGATTCTGCGGCTTTTCACTTTGATTGTTTTTCCACAGGTGCATTTTCTTGTTTTTACACCTTGCTTTGCATAAAGCACTCTTCCGCAATCGCATCTGAATATTACATACATAGATTCATCTCCAAATATAAAGTTAAGGCTAATTTTTCTCAGAAGATTTTCTTAATTCCAAATATAAAGTTAAGGTCAATTATCCTCCGAAGATTTTCATAAAGAGTGGAATAAAGACCTGGGAAGGCAAAATAACTAAGGTTGCCAAGCTAACTCCTAAATTGGTTCCAACCACTACAAGAAGGATTCTGAATATGTTATTGTTCCATAAGTCTCTAAAGCTTTCGATTTTTCCTATATTATTAATGTCCTGCTTTCTCACCTTTCTGAACTTTGCTTCAGCAAGTCCTGAAAACCAGCCTGCCGCAAGGAGGGGGTGGATAATAGTGAGTGGAGCAACTAATCCTCCGATTATTGCAGAGGCTAGCTTTGATCCTGAAAGAATTGAGCCTAAAAATCCCATTATCATGCTTATTACAATGAATTGAACAATGTCTCCTTCTATATGGATTCCATTCATCCAAGCAAGAAAAAATATCACAACAAATGAGATAGGAATCAATGCAAGGATTATCTTAAGCCAAGGAATTCCTCCTTTCTTGTCCATATCAATCAGTTCGCTATGAGGCGGTATTGTTTCTGGATTATCAAGGTATCTGTTGATTCCTTCCTTATGCCCTGCACCTACAACCGCTATGACATGGTCTTCTGGAATGTGCAATATGCTGTTTGCAAGATATGCATCCCTTTCATTTACCAATGCCTCATATGCTCCTGGAGATATTTCCTTAAAGTATCCCATTGCCTCATCGATTGCAGACTGTTCCTTCAATGCCTCTACATCCAGTTCCTCATCATCTGATGAGAGCAAGCCTCCGATGATTCCATAAATGAATTTAAGCTTTTCCCAAGTGCTCATATGGTTTAGAACCCTTTGCAAGGTGATGTTTATGTCTCTGTCAATCAATGCGATTCTGGAACCTGTCTCTTCAGCTGCATCAATTGCGCCGATCATTTCAGAGCCAGGCTTGATGTCTAGGTCATCTCCAATTTTGTTTTGCATATAGGAAAGGATGGTTGTAACTAAGAAAACCCCTACTTTGTTTTCTTTTATGATTTTGGTAATATGGATTTGGTCATCTTCTACAATGCCATTTCTTTCATTCATTAATCTAATGTATCTTCCTCTATCTAATTCAATAGCGACTACTTCTGGTTTGTCTTCTAAAATAGCTTCTTTTACTTCTTCCACACTATTTTGAGACACGTGTGCAGTTCCTATGATTTTTAAACATTCTCTTCTCATTAGATTATCCTTCTTAAAATCTTATTTTTATAGTGAAAATTAATTGTGATAACTGTAAATTAATTGTTTGGTTTTAATTTACTTTTTGATAATTTGATAAATATTATTATATTAATATATTTTTTTATACTTATATTAACATTCAGTTATTTAAATATGATTAATTACATTAATAAATCTTTTGTATATTTTTTACAATATTGAAATTTTTGGATTAAATTGCATTTTTTCAAAAGATAGATTTAAAATCAGTATAGAACTATCTTTCCATCTTTTAAAATGCCTACATTTTCAGTTATGTTTCGCTTCATGCATAATTCTACATCATCAGAGTAGTTTAAATAGCTTAATCGCTTTCCAGATTTGGATTTTAATACTTGTTCATTGGTTAATTCCAGATTTCTGCTTGCTAAGATAGCAGATATTGCATATTCGCTAAAGCCTTCCCTATCCTTCAATTCATAATTGGATCCATCATTTTCTTTTGGAGTCATGTTTCTTTCTTTTAGCTCTTTTTCTATATAAAAGAGTATTTCTCCAGCTGCAAGGAAGTCTTCAATTGCAAATTCATGGTTGTATCCTCCCATGACTATTTCAATCTCTTCCTCTGCTAGCTCTACAGCTGCCTTTGCAACGGATTTGGCATTTATGAATCCTCCAACTAAGACATGTTTAGGGTTTTGCATATTTTCCATTGTCATTATTCCATTGCTTGTTGTAAGAACCATGGATTTCTTGTTGGTTTCAAACTCCTTTATTTCACCAGGTGAGTTTCCAATATCAAAGCCCTCTAATTTAACTCCCTTTCTCTCACCTGCAAGTACAGCGTTATGCTTTAGGGAAAGTTCTCTTGCCTCCTCTGGAGTGAATGCTGGAATTACTTCTTTAAAGTAGTCTAAAGCTATTGTTACGGTTGTACTTGCTCTTAAAGCATCTACCATAATTGAAACGTCTTTGCTATGGCTTTTTTCCTGGCTTAAATTTATTATCACTTTTTCGGCCTCTGTTTCGCTTGTTTTTATAATTTGCATTTATTTTTAATCTGCAAGCATTTTTTCTTTGGATGTTTTTTGTCTTAGTTTTCGAAATTTATATTTAACATTTTGTATTAATATTAATATATATTTTAAAGAAATCATTATTAATGTTTATTATCTTTGATGTCTTTGATGTCTTTGATTATCTTTAATTATCTTTATTTATCTTTTTAGAAATAATTGTTTAAGGAATTATTATGATTGTTGTAACTACTCCAATGTGTAAGCAAATAGTGGAATGGGCTGGACTTAAGGAATTTAAAGTTAACAAGTTTCCAGATGAGGAAGAAGGGGACTTGGCTATACTGCTTTCTGAAAGCAAGGTCAAAATGAACTCTTTAACTCTTAAATTAAATACCTTTTCTCAAATAAGAGAAAGCATTTTAAAAGTTTCCAATTATTGTTTTGAACATGATTTAACAGATCATCTTCTTAGTGATGATGATATTGACGATATCTTTTCATCTTATGATTTGAAGTACGCTAATTTGGGCGATGATGATTTTGATAAAATCAGGGAATCAAACTCTAATAAGAAAGTTAAGGTCTATTCTGAGTTTCTAAAGGATATTGTTTTGGATATTGGGGCTCTTGTTGTTGATGAGGATTATTCATATGTCGTTTATCCGGACTATTTAAAGGACATTGTAGATAAGAATGAGGACTTTACAGACTCTTCCATTGTCTTTATAGAGATGCCAAGTCATGGAAAGGTTTCTAAAAATCCTCTTGAGAGGACTGAAGAGAGATATTCTATTTTAATAAATAGTTTAATATAGTAAACCACATCCCCCTATATTCATTTAAAATTTCTATTTTAAACAAAAAGATATTAAATAATAAAAAATATATTAATTTATAATAAATTTTTAATATATAAGTTTCATTTAATTAAGCGTTATTTCAATCTAAGCACTAGCTTATTTTTGCCTGTAAATTATTCTGGGCTTTTGCTTAATGCTGGTCTTAATTAATTTAAATCAAAACTTATTTACACTTACAGACTATTAATCATTTATCAATTGAAAGGAGAATAAAAATTGTTAGATATAAAGCTATTTCGAGAAAATCCTGATTTAATATTTGACTCTGAGAAGAAAAGATTCAGAAGCACTGAAAATGCAGAGAAAGTTATTGAATATGACACCTTATGGAGAGAAGGTGAAAGCAGATTGAACTCTCTTAGGGCAGAGAAGAACAAATTATCAAAATCATTCAAACAAGCTAAAAAGGACGGAAACATTGAAGAGGTAATTGCACAATCCAAGGCAGTTGCTGAAGAGATCAAGGAATTAGGTCCTAAGATTGAAGAGTATAAGCAATTGCGTGAAGATTACAGATACAAGGTTGGAAACATCATTGACGAGGATGTTCCAGTCTCTGACACAGAAGATGACAACCTTATTGTTAGGACCGTTGGAGAATTGCCAGACTTTGATTTTGAGCCTTTAAATCATGTTGATTTGATTGAAAAGATTGACGGTGCAGACATTGAAACTGCAGCAAGCATTGCAGGTGCAAGGTTCTACTATCTTAAAAGGGACATCTTGCATCTTAACTTGGCTTTAATCCAGTTCGCCCTTAACGAGCTTGAAGAGAGAGGCTACATTCCACTTCAGACTCCCTTCTTTGTAAAAGGGGAAGTTGCAGCAGAGACATCTGAGCTTGGAGAGTTTGAGGAAACCTTATACAAGGTGGAAAATGAAGACTTATACCTAATTGCAACAGCTGAGCAGACACTTGCAGCATTGCATAGGGATGAAATCATCAATCCTGAAGATTTGCCAATGAGATATTGCGCCCTTTCTACCTGCTTTAGAAAGGAGGCTGGATCTCATGGTAAGGACACTTTAGGAATATTCAGGGTTCATCAGTTTGAAAAGATTGAACAGTTCATTTTCTCCACTCCTGAAGAAAGCAAAAACGAGCATCACAGGTTATTGGAAGTTACTGAGGACATCTATAAGAAATTAGGACTTCCTTATCAAATCGTTGCCATAGTTTCCTCAGCATTGAATGACAATGCAGCAATCAAGTACGACCTTGAGGCATGGTTCCCTGGTTCAAAGACCTATAGGGAATTGGTATCCTGTACCAATTGTGGTGACTATCAGGCAAGAAAGACCAAGACCAGATATGGTAGGGCAGGATCTGGAGATGCCCAGACTTTACACACCTTAAACAGTACTGCAATAGCAACTGAAAGAACTATGTGCTGTATATTAGAAAACTATCAGCAGGATGATGGAAGCGTAAAGGTTCCAGAGGTTTTAGTGCCTTATATGGGTGGAAAAACAGTAATCGAAGCAAGAAAGTAATTAATTGCTTCTTGTTTTTTTTTATTTTTTAATTTAAAAAGTAGATATTCATTGATTTTTTAATTAACTATTTTTTTATTTTTAACTTTACTTTAAGATTCTCTAAACTCTTTTTTTCAATTTTAATTTTTTTTTAATCAATAGTTAAAAAAAGTTAGATTATTCATTAATATTTAATTAAAATTAGATCTAATCATTAAATTTAAAAAAAAGTTAAATTTATATTTTAATAATTAAAATAAGCTATTTTTATTTAAAAAAAAGTAAAAATAATGAAGAATAAATCTTCATTATATTTCATTGCCATATATTAATCCCATTATTCCTTGTGCTATTAAAATAACACCTAAAATAATTGTAATTAGTATAGGGTTTTCTGCAGCAAACATTGCAATAAGCAAAATAACTATACCTAGGACCAAATACAATAAAGCGCCGGTTCTAGCAACATTGCTATCTGAAAGGAATCCGACTACAGCAATCATAATCAGCATAAATGCTACAATGTAGAATTGCAATCCTACAAGGAAGGAAATTGCATTGATTGCAAATATGAAACATAATCCAAAGATTATCATTACAATCCCAAAGATTCCCATAACTGAAGATAGGGCACCTGAGATTTCATGTGTAATGAATGAGGAATATGCCAATCCTATACCAAATATCAATACGCTTATTCCAATAATGATGGAAATTAGGTTAGCGCTAAATAATGGGAAGATTATAAACATTAACCCAATTAATATTGTTATAATGGATAAAATCTTATTTGATTCCATTTTTTCACCTCATTTACATTAAATATTAATGTCAATTGTTTATATTTTAGTATTAAGTATATAATATATTTTATTATATATTTATTTTGACTTTTTATTTAGAGATTCTTTTAGCCTTATTTTTTTTTTAAAAAATTCATTTTAAATTCAAACTCCTTATAATGCTCTAAGTCTTAAAAAAAGCTTTTTTTCTTGAAATTCAATATAATCATTTTAGAGATTTTGTTTATGAAATGATTTTTAAAAATTATTCTGCAAAACTTTTATAAATTATGGAAAATAAACATTTGAATAGTTATAATGAAAAACCAATAATATTCTTAAGTTATTTAAGTTTTTATTGCTTTATTAAATAAAAAAATTTATTAAACTGATTTTTAATAGTTTTTTAGGGGTTTTTATATGAAAAGATCAATCATATTTTTAACAATTATATTATCCTTATTTTTAGTAATTGGCTATGCAAGCGCTGGGCTTTTTGATTTTTCAAGTGATGATGCTGGTTCCGGTGAAAATACTGATGATGTATTTGTTGTTGGATTCAACAGCCAATTTCCACCATTTGGATATAAGGAAAATGGTGAATATACAGGATTTGACATTGAACTGGCTAAAGAGGTTGCTCGAAGAAACAACTGGACATTCAAGCCAGTGCCAATCATCGATTGGAACACTAAAAGATTTGAATTGGACAGCAATGAAGTAGACTGCATCTGGAGTGAATTTACCATTGACGGAAGAGAGGACGACTATACATGGTCCCAACCTTACTTTAACAATACAAAGCTTGTCATCGTTAGAGGGGATAGCGATATCAATGACCTTGACGATTTGAAGGGCAAGACCCTTGAGGTTCAACAGGGAAGCTCCATTCTAAACACAATCGAAAAGAATGAGACTTTAAAGAGAAAATTTGCAAAGATTGAGCAGGTGGATGGCTATGACACTGCATTCATGGACTTGGAATCTGGAGTCTGTGATGTGATAATCATAGACAGCGGTCTTGGAAGATATCTAGTTAGCGAAAAGCATAATGACACTAAGATATTGAATCAGACAATTTCCAATGAGAAATATGGTGTTGCATTTGAAAAAGGAAACACTGAATTAAGGGATAAGGTTCAAAAGACATTGGATGAGATGTATGCGGATGGAACCGTTGAAAAGATAGCTCAAAAGTACAGCAAATACGGAATTCCAGATGGTGTAATCTATCCTGAATAAGTCTAATGGATTTAGCACTCTTTATTTTATCTAAAAGATATTCATTGACTTTTTAATATTTAATTTGCTAAAATAGAGAAATATTTTTCTCTATATCTTTTTTTATTATTTATATCGGCTTTTTAAATCTTATTTTTTATTATTTTTTTACCTTTATGAATATTACTTAAAAAATAATTATAAAGTTTATCAGTTTGTATTTTATAATTTAGATAATTATTTAATATTTATTATTATATTAAATCATAATTTATTCTATTTTAATTTTTAAATGCTCTAATTTTATTTTTCTAATCTAATTTTATACTCCGATTTCAATATTGTCATATTTTTATTAGAAATCTTTATATGTATTTTAGTACATATTACTAAATACTTAAGAGGATGCAATTATGATTGATGTTGTAGCAAAAAATCTAAAAGATTTAAGGAAGAAAAACGGTTATACTCAAGAACAGGTTTCTGATTATTTGGGAATTACTCAAAGCAATCTTTCTAAAATAGAAAATGGAGAAAGAAACTTTAACATGACTTTGCTTGATAAATTGTGTTTATTATACAATTGCTCTCCAGAATATTTGATTGGTGAAACAGATCTTTATGAAAAGTCAACTATAGCTTTTAGAAGTGATGAAAAGGTGGATTTAAATGTGGTTGCAAAAATGAATGAAATCACTGGATTTTTAAAGCTTTTAAGAAGTTTAGATGGGGTTGATTAGTCATGAATAGCACAGTTTTAGCTGAAATCTTAAGACATGAATGGGGCATTGAAAGCTTTGCTTCAGTAAACATTCGTTCTCTGGTCTATAATAATATAAGAAATCTGACTGTGCTCTGGTTTCCAATGAAAGCCAATATCAGTGGCTGTTGCTCAAAGACAAATGAGGACAAGGTAATATTCATCAACACCAACCATTCAATCGGTAGACAGAATTTCACATTGGCTCATGAATTATACCACTTGCTCTATGAGGATATTGATGATTTTATCGTTTGCGGAATCAATATGAACACACCAAGTGAAAGGAATGCAGATGAATTTGCTTCAACATTATTAATCCCTGACAGTGCCCTATATTGGTTTAGAAATAAAAATCAAATTGATGATTGGTCAGTTGAGGATCTAATCAAGTGCGAGCAATACTATCAAGTCAGCCGTTCCACAATGCTTAATCGCCTAAAAAGCTTGAATTGGATTAGTCAAGACCAATATGATGAATTTGGATTAAATGTTGTTGCTGAAGTTAATAGATTAGGCTATGAGACAGGTCTTTATAAGCCATCCCCTCAAGACCAGAAATATTCCTCAATTGGAGAGCTTGTGCGATTGACTGAAAAGGCATATGGTAAGAAAAAGATAACCGGGGGAAAACGCAAGGAAATTTTATTAAAATGTTTTAGAAATGATATTCTTTATGATAATGAGGTGAACAAGCTTGAATAAGCCTGTTTTCTATGATGCTGACTGTTTGGAATGTTTCCTATTTGTTGATGCCACTTATATTTTAGAAGAGCTATTTTCTAAAATAATTATTCCAGAGCAAGTTTATAATGAGATTATGGAGGAAAACACTCCCTCACTTGTAAAAAGAAATTTTAAAAAATTAAAGGAGGGATTTGTAGAAATTCAAGAAATGCCTTTTGGTTCTTCCCAGTACCTTGCTTATAAGTCAATTGAAAAGGGATTTTGGAGTAAGGCAGGTCAGATTTGTGGGTCTGGTGAATCAGCAGCAATGGCATTGGCCCATTTGAATAATGGAATCATAGCAAGTAACAATTTAAGTGATGTGGAGGAATATATTGAAAGCTTGGACATAGGACTCATTACCAGTTCTATGATTTTAACTAAAGCCCTTGAAATGGAAATCATTTCAGAAGATACTGCAAGTTCATTATATCTTGCAATGATAGAAAGGGGTATCAAGTTACCTCAGGACAGTTTTTGGGAGTATTTTGATAAACTTTATGAAATTGATTGCAAAAGATTCTTAAAGAATGATTTTCCATAAGGATTTATAAAAATTTTAATTTAGCGATTTAAAGAATGATTTTCCATAAGGATTTATAAAAATTTTAATTTAGCGATTTAAAGAATGATTTTCCATAAGGATTTATAAAAAATTAGATATTAAATTAATCGGATGTGTTAAGATGGCTGATTTTGAAGAGATAATTAAAATAAGGCGCAGCATACGTGAGTATGAAGATAAGGAAGTTGAAGATGAAAAGATTGAAAAGATCTTAAGGGCAGGAATGCAAGCTCCTGGAAGCAGGCTTGGTGCAGAACCTTGGGAGTTTCTTATTATAAAAAATAAGGAAGTATTAACTAAAATTGGGGAAATCAAGCCTAGGGTGACCAATGCTCCAGTTGCCATTCTTTTGATTGCAAACATTGAAAGGGCTTTCTATAAGACTGTATGGCAACAGGACATGAGTGCAGCAGCTGAAAACATGCTTCTTGAAGCTGTAAACCTTGGCTTAGGAGGCCTTTGGAACGGAGTGGCTCCTGATGAGGAAAGAATGGGCAAGATTGCAGATATTGTTGGATTGCCAAAAGATGATAATCTAAAGCCATTCTGCATAATAACTCTTGGATATCCTGCAGAAGGCTGGGAAAACAAGTTTATGGATAAGTTCGATGAATCTAGAATACATTATGAGACTTATTAATTAAAATTCAAGTCTAAAGCTAAAATTTAATCTATTTTACTTATTAATGCTTATTTAAAGGTAATTATTTATGAAATACAATTTTGAATCTATAATCGATAGAAAAAACACCAATTCACTAAAATGGGACTTGTTTGGTGATGAATATCCAATGTGGGTTGCAGATATGGACTTTTATGCAGCTCCATTGATTTACGAATCTGTAAATAGAAAGGCAAATCATGGCGTCTATGCATATTCATTTGTAAACGAGGATGTCTATGATTCTTATATTAATTGGTGGAAGAAATATGGTCTTGATATGAAAAAAGAGGAATTGTTGTTTGCAACTGGAGTCATGCCTTCAATAACAAGCATTATCCGTGCCTTTACAGAGATTGGAGATAATGTACTGATTCAGACTCCAGTTTATCATGTCTTCTTTTATGTCATATTGGATAATGGTAGAAATGTGGTGGAAAATCAATTGATTTATAATCCAGACTCTGATGATGTTGAAACTGCATATGTGATTGATTTTGATGATTTGGAGAAAATATTCAAAGATCCTAAGACAAAACTGATGCTATTGTGTAATCCTCATAATCCTGTAGGGAAGATTTGGAAAAAGGATGATTTGGAAAGAATTGCTGTTTTAGCAAAGAAATATGATGTTATAGTAGTTTCAGATGAGATTCATTGTGATTTGACAGATCCAGACATGACTTATATTCCTTTCGCATCTTTAGATGATGATCTGTCCAAAAATAGCATAACTTGCATTTCTCCAAGCAAGACCTTTAATATTGCAGGTCTTCAAAGCTCCGCAGTATTCACTCAAAACAAAGGTTTTTATGAAGTTTTAAAAGGACAGCTTGCAACTGACTTCTTCAGCCATCCCAACATATTTTCAATAGATGCCACAATTGCATCATATAAAAGCGAAGATTGGTTAAATGAGCTTAGAGAAGTCTTATTCAATAATAAAATGATTGTGAAAGAATTTTTAGAGGAAAATATTCCTGAAATCAGATTGGTGCCTGCAAATGCAACTTATCTTTTATGGCTGGATTGCAGTAAATTGAATAAAAATGAGGATATTGAATCTTCTAACTATGAATTCTCTAAGACTTTATCTGAGTTTTTAAGAGAAGAGGTCGGTTTATTCTTATCTCCGGGAGTACAATTCGGCCAAAATGGAGACAATTTCCTAAGAATGAATATTGCATGTCCTAAGGATTTATTGATTGAAGGTTTAAATGCATTAAAAGAGGGAATTGATAAATTTAAGAGTTAATTTACATTCAAATATTAGTTTTCATAAGTTTTTTTTATTAATTTGTTCATTATTTTTTCTTATTTTTCATTTTTTGACTAAATATTTAAATATTATAATCTTCAATATAAATATAACAATTGTTAATTATTGAGGTTGATTGTAATGGATTATATTAGGCAGACAGAAGTTATACAATGGAATGACGGAGCTTATCAGACCATCAATGAGGAAAGTGTTGAAGATGAATATACCTATTTGTTTATAGATTATTTGCCTCCTCGTAAGTTTTCAACATATCCAAAGGATTTAGAGGATTTTGCAGTGGGATACTGCCTTGGTGAAGGCTTGATTAAAGATTATTCAGATATCAAATCAATCCAGTTGGACGGCACAAACATTTTAGTTACAACTACACTCTCTCATGACCCTGAAGAGGATTTGGAGCAGGAAGGAATAGTTCAGGAGAAAAAAGGCAATTGCGAACATGCCTGTGTATGCCGACTATTGGAATATCAGGGGGTCAATTCAGATAATGCTGGAGGAATTCGTTCTGAATTAAAGACAATAGAGCCTAACACCTCTGACTTAAAGATTGATGCAAGCCAAATCATTAAGGATATAGAGCATTTGACTGATGAGGCTAAGATTTGGCAAAGGACTGCAGGAGTTCACGTTGCACAATTGAAGTATGAGGATAAGATCATTATTCGAGAAGACGTAAGTCGTCATGTTGCAGTGGATAAGGTGATAGGAGCTGCATCAAGAGAAGGATATGACTTTTCAAAATGCTATATTTCTTATAGTGGAAGAATGCCTGCAGATATGCTGATTAAGGTCATTAGGGTTGGAATTCCTATAATTTTATCAAATGCGGCACCTGCAGCTTCAGGTATTGATGTGGCCCAAACAGGAAATATAACAATGATTGGATTCATTAGGGATAAGAGATTCACTGTTTTTACAGCTCCTGAAAGGGTTAATTTAGATGCTTGATTTATCTTAAATATTAATTTGGATAGGGGATTGTCTTAAATATTAATCTAGACAATCACTTTTTAATTTTAAACTTTAGTTTTATATTTAAAATAAGCATGCTAATTTTCTAATTCTTAAATTTCATATGGTGAAATTCAAAATCTATGGCGGAAAAAAGTATTTATAATCTTTTAAAAATAGTTTTCAATTTTATTTTTTTTTTAAAATTAAGTGATATTCTCTTTTAAAAAAGAAAAATGAAAAGTTAAATTACTTTAACTTCTCTTCCCACTCTTTTTGTCTAAAACCAGTAAGACATGTATCCTCAGTTTCAATTATAGGGCGTTTTACAAGCATGCCATTAGTAGCTAAAAGATTCAATTGTTCTTCTTCATCCATATCAGCTAACTTGTCTTTTAATTGCATCTCTCTATAGATTTTACCACTTGTATTAAAGAACCTCTTAAGAGGAAGTCCGCTTTTTTCATACAATGCCTTTAACTGTTCGTAGTCTGGATTGTCATCAACGATATGCTGCTCATCATAGTCGAATCCATTTTCATCTAGCCATTTCTTTGCCTTTTGGCATGTGCTGCATCTTGGGTAGTAAATAAATAACATCTTTAAAACCTCTTTTAATTAATATTCTTAATTAATTTATTCTTTAACTTTTATATCATATATAATTAATTTATTTAATAAATTTATTTAATTAATTTAATTTATTCATTGAATTAAAGTAATACATATAATTAATTTTTTATATATTAAAAATTAAAAAAATTATTAGCAATTGTTTTAGATTAAATTGATTTAAAGTGATAATTTGACAATAATTTCAAAAAAGGTAGAATTGATTGAACTCTTCTATGATTTAATATTCGTATATGCAATATCAAGGCTTACTTCAATTATAAGTGAACCTGTCAATGGAGGAATAGCTCCATTCAGTCTATTTGCATATATTATCACTTCCTTTGTCATTTTACAGGCATGGCTCTACTTTACTAACTATGTAAACCGTTATGGCCAATGGAAGTGGTATGAATATGTCATTGCAATCATAAACATGATTGCCGTAATCTATATGGCAAATACCATATCCTCGACTTGGAACAATTATTTTGTATTTAATGTTTCCATGCTGATAATGCTCTTTACGGTTGTATTTTTGTATTCTGTTCATGCCATAAAGGAAAAATCATTAAAGGGAGCTGCAGGTAATTCAATCACTATTCTGCTTGTTGTATGTTCCATTTATATTATATCCACATTATCAATTCTATTTGGGCATATGGATGTTGTCATTTGGCTCAATGTCCTTGCTATCTTGACTGGAGCCTTTTTGCCGTTTTTCCTTAAGGGAAAATTCGATAAGTCAATTATCAATTTCCCTCATTTGATAGAACGATTTGAATTGCTGACAATCATTACTTTTGGTGAAGCTGTTGTGGGAATAACACATTTCTTTAATGTAAACAACTTTGATTTTGTTCCAATACTTGTATTCCTGATTGTCATAGGCATGTTTGGATCATATGTTCTTCAAATTCACTATCTAGTCGATCATCATAGGGAAGAGAGAAGCCTAAGATTGATGTTCAGTCATTATTTCATTGTAATAAGCATTAATCTGGTTACTGTTGCCTTTGAATTGATTCACAGCGGGGAGATAAACTATTGGATACCGAGCCTGATGGTGATAATTTCATTGATTGTCTTCTATCTCTCCATTATGGCCAATAAGGAATATTATTATGATGGCTTAGAATTAAGAAAAAAGGACATTGCATTAATGGTTTTGATTAGTTTAATAGGAAGTATTGCTATTTTACTATCTGTTGGCAGCATTTATGGGTTCTTAATTGGGGCATTGATTATTACATTAGCCAATTTTGGAGTTTTGTTGAATAAATATCAGAAGTTTAATGATAATTAAGTAAAGATAAGTTTTAATAATCTTTAAATTAAAATAAATTATGGAAATCTTAATCAGATTATAAGTAAAAGTTTTTAAATTGAAATTATTATAGAAATAAAAAATGTGATATCATGAGTATTTTAGTAGCTTATTATTCAAGGACAAATGTTACAAAAAAGGTAGCGGAATCCATTGCAAATCAATTGGATGCAGATATTGAAGAAATTGTCCCTAAAGTCAAGTATGACGGCAAGATAGGTTATATGCGTGGCGGTAAGGATGCAATTTCAGAAAAGATCATTGATTTGGATTCTTTAAAATACAATCCTGCGGACTATGACTTGATTTATTTAGGAACTCCTGTATGGGCTGGGAGGGCTGCAACTCCTGTGATTAGCTATATCAAGCAAAACGAAGGCAGCTTCAATGATGTTAAGTTCTTTGTAACTGCAGGGGGAAGTGGATTTGAAGGCACCATTGAACAGCTTGGCAAATATGTGGGGAAAGCTCCATTGAAGACTTTGTCTCTTACCACCAAGCAGGTTAAAAGAGATGAATTTAAAGATGAATTGGCTTCCTTTATTGAATAAGTCCATTAAAAAATTTATTATTTAGTAATTTATGCCCTTTTTGGCAAATATTTTGAGTTATAATTTATTCATTTTAAACGTTTAAAAGGTGAAAACATGTCAATATATGATTTTGAAGTAAAAGACATCAACGGAAATATGGTATCTCTTAAGGAGTATGAAGGACAGGTTTTATTGATTGTAAATTCAGCTACAGAATGCGGTTTCACTCCACAGTACAACGAATTGACTCAGATATTCGATGAATTGAATGAAGAAGGATTTACAATACTAGATTTTCCTTGCAATCAATTTGGAAAACAAGCTCCAGGAACTGGAGAGGAAATTGCAGAAGCTTGTAGAGCAACCTTCTTAGTCCAATACCCTATATTTGAAAAGATAGAAGTAAATGGGGAAAACGAAGAGCCATTGTACACCTATCTAAAATCTGAGCAACCATTTGTAGACATTACAGGAGAAGATGCAGAAAGATTAAAAGGAATCCTTGAAAGCATTAATCCAGATTATATGGACAGCAATGACATTAAATGGAACTTTACCAAATTTTTAGTTGACAGAGAAGGCAATGTAGTTGCAAGATTTGAGCCAACTCAAAGTTTGGATGATGTAAAAGCTCAAATTAAAGAATTATTATAATTCTTTTTCAAATCAAATATATTTTATCTTTTTTTATTATTTTAAAATGACTGTTATATTTAAATTCTTTTTATTGATTTTTTATTCTATTAAAGAATTATTTTATTTTTAAATTCATTTTGAGTGATTAAATGAAGTTGAACATTAATAAAGAGACTTGTACTGGATGTAAACTCTGTGAGACTGTCTGCATTAGGGACAATATAATTGTTGTGGATAAAAAGGCAGTGGAAGTGGATAATGGGGATTGTTTTGATTGCGGCCACTGTTTAGCCATTTGTCCATCAAATTCTATCTCTTTAAAGGGCTTTGATGGTCAAAAAGACCGTGTTGGCGAGTACAATCCTAAAGAGATTCCAGTATCAAGCGAGGATTATCTGAATCTGTTAAAGCAACGAAGAAGCATTCGCTGGTTTAAAAAGAAAAAGATAGATAAAGAAACCTTTAATAAGCTCTTTGAAGCAGCATATTACAGTCCAAGTGCTCAAAATGCTCAAGATGTTGAATTTGTTGTACTTGATAATGAATTGGATGAATTTATGCATCTTGTTTATGATATAATCAGTGCTGAAGAGGATAAATTCTTTAGAATAAAGCAATTTGGCGAGTATTTGCGTGGAGAAGGAGATTATAAGAATCACCCTCTTCTTTGGGAAGGCCATCAAATGATTTTAGCCTTTTCTAGAAACTCTGCCAATGCCTTGATTGCAAGTACAAGGCTTGAGCTATTTGCTTATACAATGGGCCTTGGAGGATTCTATTCCCTTTTCACTCTTAAGGCAGATGAGTTGGATCATGATAGATTGATGGAATTTTTCCCAGGGATAGATTCACACAAGCATATGTATTCTGCTTTTGTAATAGGTTATCCTAGAGTGAAATACAGAAGAACAGTGCCTCATAAGGGGATTGATGTTTATTATAGGTGATTTTGGTCTATAATTAAAATAAATTGTGATGTAGGTTTCTTTTTTTAAAATTTTAATTTATGTCATCAATAATTATAAACAAAAATGGATTTATAAATCAAAATTGGGGTTTAAAATCAAATTGGGATTTATAATGTCAATTTAACAGACAATGTAGAAAATCCCTGTTCTATTTCAGATGATACAGATAATTGATTGAATTTAGGAAAAGATTTACGAACGTGCTCCAATATTCTAAAGTCTATATAGATTTCTGTAACATAAAACTCAAATCCGTCTGTAAAGTAGTAGGTTGGCTTTCTGCATTTGAGTTTGGCACCATAGAAGAAGTCTTCAAGTCTGTTTTCAAGGTCCCACTTCTCATTATCACTTAATTCTTTTCCATTGATATAATCAATTATATCATCTTCCAATCCTTCTTCAATGGGATAAAGTCTTAAATCGTTTTCCATTTCTTCCAGTTGTCTGTATAATTCTTCTCTATCTAATTCCACCATAAAAATCACTTAATTGTTATATATAAAATTAGCACTTTTTTTAATTAAATCTTCTAATACTAAAATAAGATTAAAATAATAATTAGTTATATGCAACGATTTTTGATAAAAATAATTAATAAAATCATAAATTAATAAATTAATAAAATAATAAAATAATAAAAAATAAGAAAAATAAGGAATTTTATAAGAAAAAGAGGAAAATATGAATTTATTTCATATTTCCAAATAATCCTCTAATAATTCCTTTTGTAACCTCTCTTGCTGCAGTATTTACCATAGTTGAAGTTGCTTTCTCAACAGTTGTCTGTTTAGTGGTTTTTCTAGATCTTGTAGTCTTGTTTTGTTTTGTCATTTGGTCTACAGCAGTTCCAACAGCTATTCCAATAACATCATCAAGCAATCCTTTCTGTTTAGGAGCCTCTTCTTGAGGGGCTTGCTGTGCTTGTGGCTGACTAGGTGCCTGTTGAGGGGCTTGCTGTGCTTGTGGCTGACTTGGAGCTTGCTCGGCCTGATTAGGAATATCCCTAATAGGGGCTTCTGGAGGTATCTCTGTTTGAATGTTTGGATTATTATCAATCTTATTTAATAGCATCTCATAAGCAGACTCCCTATCGACTGCTTCCTTATATTTGCCTCTTAAAGGCGAAATGCTCATAAGTTCTGCTCTGAAATTGTCTTCGATTGCTCCGATATAGCTTTGTGGAGGGAGTATGTCCACTTGCTCTACTACACTTGGAGCACCTTTCTCTTCAAGAACGGAAACCAATGCTTCACCAGTTCCTAAATTGGAAATTACTTCTTTTGTATCGAATGCAGGGTTTGGTCTGAATGTTTCAGCAGCAGTCTTTACTGCCTTTTGCTCTTTAGGGGTGTAGGCATGTAATGCATGCTGTACCCTGTTTCCAAGCTGTGCAAGGACGCTATCAGGTATGTCGGATGGGCTTTGGCTAATGAAGTATAGTCCCACTCCTTTTGAACGGATAAGTTTCACTATTTGTTCAATTTTCTTCTGTACCGCTGGAGCCATATCGTCAAATAAGAGGTGAGCCTCATCAAAGAAGAAAATGAATTTTGGCTTGTCCATGTCACCAACTTCAGGCATCTTTTCATAGAGTTCGGAAATCATCCATAACAAGAATGTGGAATAGAGTTCAGGTGCGGTAGAAAGCTTTACGGAATCTAAGATATTGATTATTCCTTTTCCTTCATCGTCGCATTGCATGAAGTCTTCAAGCTCAAGTGCAGGCTCTCCAAAGAACATGTCTCCTCCTTGCTCTTCAAGGGCAAGCAATGATCTGAGGAGTGTAGTTGCTGACTTTTTAGCCACTGCGCCGTATTTTGATTCATAGAGTTCGGCATTGTCGCTTACATGGTTAATCATTGACTTTAAGTCCTTAATGTCAATTAGAAGGAGATTTTCATCATCTGCCACACGGAATACAATGTTCAAGACACCTTCCTGCGCTTCAGTAAGGTTCAATATTTTTGATAGAAGCTGAGGACCCATTTCAGAGATTGTAACTCTAATAGGCAATCCTTTCTCGCCGTAAAGGTCCCAGAATTCAACAGGATATGACTTGAAGATGAATCCCTTATCTGCAAGATTGTACTTTTCCATTCTTTCAGTTGTCTTTGAGCTAGGTTCCCCTATCTTTGCAAGTCCTGATACGTCTCCTTTCATATCAGCAAGGAAAACTGGAACTCCCATGTCACTGAAAGCTTCTGCAAGTGTTTTTAAGGTAACTGTCTTACCGGTACCTGTTGCACCGGCAATTAAGCCATGACGATTAGCTAATTTGGATAATAAGTAAACTTCTGTATTCTCATTAGCTCCAACCAATATATTGTTTTCTGCATACATATTAACACCCATTTAGTTAAAAAAATTCTAAATAAATATAATTGTAAATATTTATTTTTTTGTTAGTTTTTTAATTAGTTAATTAATTCTTTATTATTAATAATATAAAAAATAATATATTTTATTCTTGAATTTTATTTGAATTTATTTGAGTTTTCGCTTTTTGAGTTTTTGCATTGATAAACTTTTTTTTTATTTTATTTTGATGTTCTTTTTTAAATTTCACCGAGATAAAAATAATAGATAAAAATAATAAATTATATAATATAATATGAAAATATATTTAATTAGAATATTTAATTGCTTTATAAATTTTTAAAATTTTGATTAAATTGTGAAATTTAGATTTGAAAATGAATTTGGAATTATATTTATCAATTATTATTAGTTTAAGGTGATGAAATGTATGAAACATTAACATTCACAGGTGGAATTCACAAAAGTGAGGAATTAAAGGAACTTATAGAGGATTTAGGCGGTTTTGTACTCCAATCCAATATATTGCAGATGGAGCTTGTCTTAAACATGGCAGTTCCTATTGATGATGTTAAGATTATAGAGGATAAGGCAAATGAGCTTTTAGGAGAGCTCTCTGTAGCTCCTATGGCTGGCTCTGAGATAGCTATCGTCTCCCCTACCCTTGCAAGACATCACCTTCCACATGCTGCCTGTGACATCTCCGAATACCTTAGACGTTATGGTGCAAAAGACAATATGATCGGTCTGGCCCGTGGGCATGGAAAGGGAACCGCTGGAATAAGCGAAACCGAAAAGGCATTGATTGAAGAGCATGACATAGCAATATTTGCTCTTGGAAGCTTTAAGCAGTGCATTGTGGATAAGGCTTATCTTTATAATGACATTGACATTCCAGTGATTGTTACTGGAGCTCCTGAAATTGACTTGGAAGAGCTTCCTGGTGTTGATGCATATGTTCCAGGGCTTGGTAGAATTCCTCGCAGATTAAAAAGAGGGGAAAACATAAGGGCTTTAAAGCATCTTGTTCAAACAATTGAAGACCTTCTTGAAAAACGTAAAAAGGAATTGGCTCAAGACCCTCCTATAGTCCCTTCAATTCTAGTTAAAAATGAGATAGAAAATCAGGTCCCTGCAATTGAAGGGGTTTTCTCTCCAACACCTGTTACAAGCCAATTAAGCGGCTTGAGGGTAAAATTAGATTATGACAATTATCATGAAGAGATTGAGAATGTTGTAATCGGAGAGCAAAAGCTAAAAGACATTGCAAACATTAAAAAATCACATTTCTATGATTATATACTTGTAGAACTCTTGACTGAGAGTTCTTTAGTTGATTAATCATATATTTTTTATTTTTTTCTATTTTTTCTTTATTCTTTTTCTAATTTTTTTATTCTTTTTAGTTTCTTTATTCTTTTTAGTTTCTTTATTCTTTTTAGTTTCTTTATTCTTTTTAGTTTCTTTATTCTTTTCAGTTTCTTTATTCTTTTCAGTTTCTTTATTCTTTTCAGTTTCTTTATTCTTTTTAGTTTCTTTATTCTTTTCAGTTTCTTTATTCTTTTTAGTTTCTTTATTCTTTTTCTAATTTTCATAAAAATTTTCTAAATAAATACTATTATATATAATAAATTATAATATAATTATTTTTTATTATGTTTTTCTTTCACTTTTTTCATTTTTTGAATTATGTTTTTTCTAATTTTGTTCAATAGATTAATTTTATTTTAATTTTTTTAAAATCAATATTAAATAAACTATTAATATTAGAATTAAAATAATAATTTATAGTATTTATTTTTTAATAAATCATATTGATTATTTTTATTTATTTCATATCTCATTTAGAAGGAAGAATTATGCAAGTTATAGCTGATCTTGGTGGAACTCCGGGGAAGGATTGTAGAGGTTATTGCAAGTTTTGCTACTTTAGAAAGGTAAAGCCATTAACCGAAGCTTTAGGATGTCAGCACTGCCCTCCAAACAAGGTGGGATGTGAGCGATGTCTTGAAGGAGTTCAGGAAGCAGGCAAGCCATTTCAACAGCCATTCACAGTCTTAAGCGAAGTACAAATGGCTTTGATGATGAACCCTGTTCGTGACGCTAATCTTAAGGTCAATATCAGCGGTGGTGGTGATGTAAGCTGCTATCCTCAGCTTGAAGAGCTTATCGCTTCATTGTACCAATGGCAATTGCCAATCCACTTAGGATATACAAGCGGAAAGGGAATTGACGATGGAGATATTGCAAGCAGATTCCTAAACTATGGCGTTAATGAGGTTACATACACCATCTTTTCAGTTGACCCGGCTCTTAGAAAACAATGGATGCTTGATCCTACTCCTGAAGAGTCCCTAAAGGCAGCCCAACTCTTTGCAGAAGGGGCTGACTTGCATGCTGCAGCTGTAATAATTCCTGGAGTCAACGATGGACAGGCTTTGGTGGATACCTGCAATAAGCTTGAGGAGTGGGGTGCAAAGGCCTTGATGATGATGAGATTTGCAAATTCCTACGATCAGGGATTGATCCTTGGAAACGAGCCTGTCATTGAAGGAGTCGTTCCACATGAGCCACTTGAATTTGAAGAGCTTGTAAAGGAGATCAATTCTGAATATGATATGAGAGTTACCGGAACTCCTTTAGGGGACCCTACTATTGGCGCTCCTTTTATCATAGCTAAGGATGAGTATGAGGAGTTTTTAGGAATCCTGCCTGAAGTTAGGGGAGAGGCAACTCTTTTAACCTCTAAGATTGCAGCTCCTTTCCTAAAGAAGATCTTTGATAAGATTGCTCCCGACAATGTAAATGTAGTTGCAACTAAAAAGGACATTGCCTGCCTTATGACAAAGCAGGACCTTGAGGCTTTAGACTTGGATGAGCTAAAGGATGCTGTCATTCTTCCGGGAAGAGCTTTCATTCATATATTGGATGCTGAAAGAATCCTATCCTCTGATGGAAAGCAACGTTTGGTGGGATTTGGCCCTGATACCTTAAGTGTTGACGGAGAATTAAGCAGTGGGATGAGTGAAGAAGAAGTCATTGAACATGAATTAGGTTCATTTATTGAATTAATAGAAGCTATTAACTTCTTTGGTATGCGTAGGTTATAATATGTCTAAAATTTAATTTTTAACTATTTATAACTTTTTTTAACATTTTTTAACTATTTTTAGCTTTATTTTTTTTAGCATTTTTTTAAGAAAACCATTATTTTTTCTAATTTTTTCAATTTTTTCAAATTTTTCAAAAATCCCAAAATTTTATGAAATTTTTTTTAGCTCTTTTGTATTATTTTTATACATAAAAATTATTAATTTAGCCATATTCAAACTAATTTATTCTCAAATATTATTTTTTGTAATTCTTTTATTAATAGAAAGTATTATTTTTTTAATTCTCCTGGTGGTACTATCTTGTATTTTTTGTTTAAGACTAAATTTTGCTTATTTTTTGAGTAAAAACTTTAATTTATATTTATTTTATATATAACTGTTCTAATGTCCTTAAAAAATAGTTTAAATCAACCTAAAAGTAATACTTTTGATTTTTTTCATCATTTTTAAATTAGGGGTATTTTTCCTATTTGACTAATATGCTGGGATATAATTTAGAGAAATCAAATTATGGACTTTAAATTTATAAAATATTAATCAATCACTTATTTTATTCCAATTCAAGAATTATAATTAAAAATGAAAAGTATTACTTTTTGAGTCAAATATAATAAAAAATTTTGAATCGTTTATTGCTTATAAACTTTGCTATTTGATTCTTAGAATAATGTTTATATTATATTTAAAATAAAATAATATTTGTATACCAAATAGCTGGCTATTGCAAAAACTTGCTTTATGGCTTACTCATGAAAAACTTAAAACATAAAGTTTTTTTTGAGAGGTATATTAACTCTATTTATTAAGGAGGGAAAAAATTGGCAAAGTTTGATGATAAAGTCGATTTATACGACGACAGAGGTTCATTAGTCGAATCTGATGTACCAATCGAAGCTCTAAGTCCGTTACGTAACCCTGCTATTAAGAACATTATTAGCGGTGTTAAAAGAACTGTAGCTGTAAACTTAGAAGGTATCGAAAAATCTTTAAAAACTGCTTCCGTTGGTGGAGCAAAATCTAAAATCTTAGGAAGAGAAATGGATCTTGACATTGTTGCTCAAGCTGACTCCATTAACGCTTCTTTAAAAGAAATGCTTCAAGTAACTGAAGACGATGATACTAAATGTGAAATACTCTCTGGTGGAAAAAGGATTTTAGTCCAAATTCCAACTATCAGATTAGATTCTTCCGCAGAATACTCCGTAGCAACCTTAGCTACCGCAACTGCATTAACCCAAGCTATTATCAAAGAGTTTGACGTAAGCATGTACGACGCAAACATGGTAAAAGCTGCTATCTTAGGAAGATACCCACAATCTGTAGAATACATGGGATCCAACTTAAAAACCATGTTAGACGTACCACAAAAATTAGAAGGTCCAGGTTACTCTTTAAGAAACATTAAAGCAAACGACTTCGTAGCTGCTACCTTAAAGAATACTTTACAAGCAACTGCTCTTGCAAGTATCTTTGAACAAACTGCTATGTTTGAAATGGGTGACGCAGTCGGTGCATACGAAAGAATGCACTTATTAGGTTTAGCTTACCAAGGATTAAACGCAGACAACATGGTATTAGGTCTCGTACAAGACAACGCAAAAGAAGGAACCGTAGGTTCTATCGTACAAGACACCATTGCTAAAGCTGAAGCTGATGGTGTTATCGCTGTAGAAAAAGAATTAACCGACTACAACATGTACGCAACCAACGATGCAGCTAAATGGAACGCATACGCTGCTGCTGGATGTACTGCTGCTATTATGGTTAACGTAGGTGCAGCAAGAGCTGCTCAAGGTATTCCATCTACTATTTTATACTTCAACGACAACATCGAATTCGCTACCGGTTTACCTGGTATTGACTTCGGTAGAGCTGAAGGTGTAGCTGTTGGATTCTCTTTCTTCTCTCACTCTATCTATGGTGGAGGAGGTCCTGGTTTATTCAACGGTAACCACGTAGTAACCAGACACAGTAAAGGATTTACCATCCCTTGTGTAGCTGCTGGTATGGCTTTAGATGCTGGTACCCAACTCTTCTCTCCAGAAGCAACTTCTGGTTTAATTAAAGAGGTATACAGTGAGATTGACGAATTCAGAGAACCACTCAAATATGTTGCTTTAGCAGCTGCTGAGATTAAAGGTGACATCTAATTATCGAATTAATTTTTGTTAATTAAAATCTAATTAAAATTCACAATTACAATAATAAATTATTTGAATCATTTTGATTTGAATATTTGAGGTTAAATAATGGATATTGAAATATTTCCACACAGAATTTTAGGTACAGACACAACTGAAAAGGTATTAAATGATTTAGAATCTTTAGATTCAGTTAAAAGAACTGTAATTCAAGGGCCAAGACTCCCACCACAAGATGAGATTGACAGAATCTATGGAGATCGCAGAATCATTGTGGTAAATGGCGAAGAAGTTGAATTAAAGGTTAAAACTGGTAGAATTTTTGTAGAACTCTATGATGAATCTGGTATTGAGGAAATTAGAGCCATATGCGATAAGCATATTGACACTGGTTTTGATATTAATACTAGCAAGGCTCAATACATCCGTAAGCAAAAAACAGTTACTGATGGATTGAAATATGGTGAAAATACAGAAATTCCTGAAGAACTGATTGGTATCGCAGATACCCGTTCTAAATTTAATGAACATGTCTCTATTCTAAGAAAAGATGGTCTGGAATAAAAATATCTAGTTTGATTAAGGGTCAGATAATATGATTGGAAGATGCACACATCTTGTAGACTGCAGGGAAACAAGAGGACTTGGTGAAGGAGGAGGAATTGCCCAAAGAGGAACTTTTGCAGAATGTGGAAGCGATGTTTTGGCAGTTGCAATGTCTCCAGGTAGAAGACACATTACCAAGCCAGTCTGTGAAATCACCTTCGGTCTTCGCGAAGCCAACCTATTGACCAGCACCATGATATTGGATGCAGGAAGCGGCGTACCGCATGATGCTCCTGCTGGAGGTGCCGGTAATGCATTCGGCTTGACTGACAAGGAAGTCGAGCAGATGCAAAAGTTCAAGGTCATTGTGGTTCATTTAGGTGGAGTGAGAAATCATATTACATACAAAGCAAGACTTATCTTGCGTAACGTTAACAAACCTTGTGTTATTATTTGTGAATATCCTGTAGACTTTGAAGATTTTGCAAAAATCGGTGTCAAAACCGCAAAGGTCATGCCTGATGAGGTAAAGACAGAAGGTAAAATCATGAACATAGTATCAGGGGTTATTAGGGGACAAACAGTCTCTCAAGAAAAATTAGATGAGATTATTAGAAAAGTTAGATTAACATTAGGAGATGCATAATTATGGCACAATATTATCCAGGAACTTCTCAGGTAGCTGAAAACAGAAGAAAATTTACTAACCCAGATGTTGAGTTAGAAGTTTTAAGAGAAATATCTGATGAAGATGTAGTAAAATTATTAGGTCACAGAGCTCCAGGTGAAGAATACAAATCCGTTCACCCACCTCTCGACGAACTCGATGAACCTGATGACATTATTAGAGAAATTGTAGAACCTATTGACGGTGCAAAAGCAGGAGACAGAGTAAGATACATCCAATTTGTAGACTCCATGTACTTTGCTCCAGCTCAACCTTTCTTAAGAGCAAGATCCTACGTATACAGATACAGAGGAATCGATACCGGTACCTTATCCGGAAGACAAATTATCGAAGCTCGTGAAAGAGATGTAGAAAGAATTTCTAAAGAAATTTTAGAAAACGAATACTTTGACACTGCACGTACTGGAATCAGAGGTGCAGGTGTACACGGTCACTCTTTAAGACTCGACGAAAACGGTTTAATGTTTGACATGTTAAGAAGACAAGTACTCAACAAAGAAACCGGTAACGTTGAAATGGTAAAAGACCAAATTGGTCGTGAATTAGACGAACCTGTAGTATTAGGTGAACCATTAGACGAAGAAACTCTCAGAGCTAAAACCACAATCTACAGATGTGATGGTGAAGCTTATAAAGACGACGAAGACGCTGTAACTGTCTTAAGACAAATACACGTCACTAGATCTCAATTTGGTTACAACCCAGAATATTAAGGAGGTTTATTAAAATGGCTGATAAAAAATTCTTAGATGCAATGACTAAAAAGTTCAAAGAAGCTCCAGAAGAAAAAACTACTACCTTCTATAATATGGGCGGTTGGACTCAATCTGAAAGAAAAACTGAATTTGTAAACGAAGGTAAAGCAATCGCTGAAGCAAGAGGAATTCCAATGTACAACCCAGACATTGGTAACCCACTTGGTCAAAGAGCTTTAATGTCCTACCAATTATCCGGTACTGACACTTTCGTAGAAGGGGACGACTTACACTTTATTAACAACGCAGCAATGCAACAAGCTTGGGACGATATCAGAAAAACTGTAATCGTAGGTTTAAACACTGCTCACAACGTACTCGAAAAAAGGTTAGGTATGGAAGTAACTCCTGAAACCATTACCAACTACTTAGAAGTTGTAAACCACGCTATGCCTGGTGCAGCTGCAGTACAAGAACACATGGTAGAAACCAACCCATTACTCGTAGACGACTCCTACGTAAAAGTATTTACCGGTGACGACGACTTAGCAGCAGAAATCGACCCTGCATTTGTATTAGACATTAACAAAGAGTTCCCAGAAGAACAAGCTGAAGCTTTAAAAGCTGAAGTAGGCGGAGCTATTTGGCAAATTGTAAGAGTTCCATCTGTTGTAGGTAGAGTCTGTGACGGTGGTACAACCTCCAGATGGTCTGCTATGCAAATTGGTATGTCCATGATTTCCGCATACGGACAATGTGCAGGTGAAGGTGCTACTGGTGACTTCGCATACGCATCCAAACACGCAGAAGTTATTGGTATGGGTACTTACTTACCAATCAGAAGAGCAAGAGCAGGTAACGAACTCGGTGGTGTCCCATTCGGATTCATGGCAGATATCTGTCAAGCAACCAGAGTAACCGACGACCCTGTAGAATCTGCATTAGAAGTAGTAGCTTTAGGTGCTGCTTTATACGACCAAATCTGGTTAGGTTCTTACATGTCTGGTGGTGTAGGATTTACTCAATATGCTACCGCAGCATACACCGATAACGTATTAGACGACTTCTCTTACTTCGGTAAAGATTACGTAGAAGACAAATACGGAGACTTATGTTCCGCACCTAACGACATGGACACCGTTCTTGACGTAGGTTCTGCAGTAACATTCTACTCATTAGAACAATACGAAGAATACCCAGCTTTACTTGAAACTCACTTCGGTGGTTCTCAAAGAGCTGCTGTTGTATCTGCAGCTTCAGGTATTTCCACTGCATTCGCAACTGGAAACGCACAAACCGGTTTATCTGCATGGTACTTAGCACAATACTTACACAAAGAACAACATTCCAGATTAGGATTCTACGGTTACGACTTGCAAGATCAATGTGGTGCAGCTAACGTATTCGCAATCAGAAACGACGAAGGTTTACCACTTGAATTAAGAGGACCTAACTATCCTAACTATGCAATGAACGTAGGTCACCAAGGTGAATACGCAGGTATCGCACAAGCACCTCACAGTGCTCGTGGAGACGCATTTGCAGTTAACCCTCTCGTAAAGATTGCATTTGCTGACAAGAACTTACCATTCGACTTCACCAAAGTCAGAGCTGAATTCGCTAAAGGTGCTTTAAGAGAATTCGAACCTGCAGGTGAAAGATCTATCATCATTCCAGCAAAATAAGTTTGGTGTAAACGGGAATTATATAAATAAGGTTTTTAACTGATTGTTTCATAATGAATTGATTTTATTGGAATTGTTTTTCCATAAAATCTTTTCATTGGTTTATTCCATTGAAATAATCCGTTTTACCTTATTTATTTTTTTCAATAAAAAAATTTGTTTGTATAAATTAGAATGGATTTTTTTTCAAACATTTTTGAAACTTATAAATTTCATTTTAATTTAAAAATATTATATTTATATTCATTTATTTATTAATTAAGAAATGGTTTTTATTAAAAAATTTATTTACAAATTCGACATTATTTTATTCACTATTTTAAAAGCAAATTTGGGAAAAAACTTCTTCAATTTAATTGACATGTATTCAATTAATTTTGATTAATCGCTTAAATTGTTAGGCATTGCTAAAAATAATGGATAAAATTCGAGATTTTTTAGTAAAACTTATATATGTAGTTTAAAATAAAATATTAATTAGAGGCATTAAATTGTCTCAAAAACAATTAATTTAGAGTTTATTTTTATTAAAATAAACTTGATTTGCGATTTTTCACATATTGCAAAAATTGCAAATTTTATACATGAAATGCTATTTCAGATTTGATTCGTGTGATCTTTTTAGATTTGAAATAAGTTTTTCACAAAATTTATCTTTTTAATTATTCGTTGTTTAATTATTAAGATTTTTAGATTTATTCATCAAATATTTCATTCTTAACTAACTAAGGATTTAATCTAGCTAGATTAAAAGCTGAGTGGTTTACTTTGGCTTATTTGATTTAAAAATCTTGTTTAAGTTTTGAAGTATAATCATAAAGTATAAAATTACTATAGGATGTTCTAATTATGGTCTAAATAATGATTATTTTTTAGTCCATTATTTAGGCCGTTTTTTAGTTGTCTTTATGTATTTTATATTTGAGTTGGAATATGTCTAAAAGTGATTAAAAAAAGGGAAATTTTAATCACTTATTTATTTATTAAATAATTAAAATTTAATAAAATTTAAGGAGGAAAAGAAAATATGGACCCTATTACATTAGGTGTAGTCGCATTGATGGGTGCAGCAGCAACCATTGCAGGTGCTGCAGAGGACTTAGAATCTGACATCGGTTCACAAAGTAACCCTAACTCTCAGGTTCAGCTCGCTCCACAAATGGGACACTTACACCGTATGATAAATAAGGCAGCTTCTGGGGAACCAGTAGCATACGGATGCTGGTGTGGTATTTCCGGTGCTATTGCAGCTCTTGCTATGGGTATGGGTATTATACCTATAGTGGCAATTGCAATGGGTTCTACTGTCGCTGCACTTGTTCACGCAATTTATACAGTCACATCACACATGGGAAGGATTGTCGGTCAATCTCAATTTGAACAACCATTATTTATGGACGTATTAACCCAATCCTTAGGCCCTATCGCAGCTCATGGTTTTATAGCTAGTTTCGGTATTGTAGGAATCGCTTATTTAATGACTCTTCCATTAGACGGACTTGGACACCCATTCCCATTACCATTACTCGCTGTACTTTGGGGAATTACTATTGGTGCAATCGGATCATCCACAGGGGATGTTCATTATGGTGCAGAAAGTGAATACCAAAAATTCGACTACGGTGGAGGTACTCCTGTAGCGATTCAAGGGGATATCGTAACTAAAGCTCCTCTCGGTGCTAAAAACTCTATCGATGTAGGTAACTTCTGTGCTAAATATGGTGGACCTTTAACCGGATTCTGTTTTGGACTTATTGTTTTCGTAAGCTTCTGGATTACTGTTGTATTCGGAGCTTTAGGAGGACAAATTGTAGGTATTGTCATCGTTATTTTATTAATCGCTGCTAATTACTTACTTGAAAAGTCTACAAGAGCAAAATTCGGACCATATGAGGAATAAGGAGGTTACATTATGGATCTTTTAATATTTATTATATGTGTTGTAATCGCAGGTATTATTATGGGTGGAGGTGTACACTTCATTCCTGTAGGTGGTGCTCCTGCAGCTATGGCTACCGCTACCGGTGTAGGAACTGGTACCGCAATGTTAGCAGCTGGTGCAGGATTAACTGGACTAATTACCGCAGCTTCTATGACCGGTCAACCAGTATGGTTAATCGTATTAGCAGGTGCAGTTGGTTCCATGTTAATGATGGGTATCACCATGCTTATTGGTAACTTTATTTATATTTTCGGTGTTGGTGTAGTACCAGCATCTGGTAAAGCAGCAGTCGACCCAATTACTGGTTGGAACCAAGAAAAATACAAAACCCCAGGTACCGAAGGACACGGTATTCCTACCGTCTGTTACATAAGTGGTATCATCGGTGGTTTACTTGGTGGTGCTGGTGGAGGATTAGTCTACTGGGCAATTAATGAATTTGCTACTGCAAACTTAACTGGATTTGACGCTACTGTTATCGCTGGTTTAGCAGCTATTCTCTCTGTAGGTATGTTCTTTATCAATTCAGTAACTGCTTCCTATAACATTGGAGGTACTATTGAAGGTTTCGTAGACCCTAAATTCAAAAGACTCCCAACTGGAATCCTCGCTTGTGCTGTTGTTTCTCTTGTAGCTGCTATTTTCATGGTTTTAATGATAGGAGGTATTTAAGATGTCTGCTGGAGGAAGTGGAGCACCTGCAGAAGGTGCTGTAAATGCTAATGTAATGTTAGCAGTTGGTATTATCGGTGGATTAATTGGTATTTATGCGTCAAGTTTTGAGCCTACTATTGGACCAGTCATTGCATGTCTTGGTGCAGTTTGTGCAATTCTTTGGGGAGTTCTTGCTATTCGTAGTGTAGCAAGTTACGGTTTAGGTACTGGTGTACCTTCTATTGGTTACATGTCTTTAGGTATAGGTGTAATCGGTGCATTAGCAGGTGTAGGTATAATTGCAGCATTTAAATTAAAAGGATTAGAAATGCTCGGACCAATACTTGCATTAGTATTTGCAATGCTCATTGGTTTATTAGTTGCAATTGTTGCTAAGAAGATTGTTGGAATGAAAATCCCTGTTATGGAAAGATGCACAGCTGAAATCGCTGGTGCTGCTGCTTTAGCTGTTCTCGGATTCTCCTCTGCAATTGCAGGTGGATACTCTATTGATTTATTATTAACCGCTGTTGTAGCTCCTGGATTCATTGCTCTCTTTTACATATTAGTTACTATGGCTATCCAACACCCATTCAACGCATGTTTAGGACCTAACGAAGATCAAGTTAGAACTCTTAAATGTGGTGCATCCACTGCATTCTTAACCATGATTATTACTGGTATTCTCGCAATTTCCGCTGGAGGATACGCATGGTTTGCAATTTTAGTTGTTGGACTTATCGGCTGGTACGTCTCATTTAAAATGTTTGTTAATGCTTCCTACGAAGCTGCAGCATCTGTTAAATGGTCCGGATTATGGCCAAAAGTTGAGGAATAAGGAGGTTGTTATAGATGGTATTACCTTTAATACAATTTATTCCTGAATTAAACTTAAATCTTGATCCTGAAACCGGTCTTCTCGGTGCAGGTGGTGGAGATTTAATCATTCTTTCAATGGATGAGATAAATGGAGAAATCGCAAAAGTCGAAGCGGCTGCTGATGAATTAATGAATTCCTTAGATCCTAATTCCGCACCATTAGGTTCCTTCCCAGGAAGAGAAGGTAACTTTGTTATTGCAGGAACATTGACCAATATGGTTTATGGATTTATTATAGGAATGTTCCTTATCATGGCAGCAATGCCTATATTAACAGCTATGGGGGTTTTATAGATGGCTGACAAAAAACCTGCTGCTGATAACTGGCCTGTAGTAAGTGGAGACTACATTGTAGGGGACCCTGAAAGTCCTGTTGCTGTAACTACCTTAGCTTCTCACAATGAAGATATTCCAGCTGCTGCTGGAGCAGCTATTGCTGGACCTTGTAAGACTGAAAACTTAGGTATTGAAAAAGTTGTTGCAAACATTATTTCAAACCCAAACATCAGATTCTTAATCCTTTGTGGTGCTGAAGTGCAAGGTCACATTACTGGTCAAAGTATCCAAGCATTACATGAAAATGGTTGCGACCCTGAAAAGAAAAAGATCACTGGTGCTACCGGTGCTATTCCTTTCGTAGAAAACATTCCTATGGAAGGTGTAGAAAGATTCCAACAACAAGTAGAACTTGTTGACTTGATCGACAACGAAGACGGTGGAGCAATCACTGCAAAAGTAAAAGAATGTATCGAGAAAGATCCTGGTGCTTTTGAAGAAGATGCTATGGTTATTGAAGTGAAAGAAGGAGATGACGACGAAGATGAAGGTGAAGAAATTCGTCCTATTTCCGCTGAAACTGCATTACTTGAAGCAAGAATCAGAAACATTGACACTCAAGTAAAATTAGTTGGTGCTGTACAAAGAAATATGGCAGGTAACTATTCAGGAAAAGTCCAAGGTATCATGATTGGATTAATATTCACTTTAGTAATCGGTTTCTTGTTATTAATGGCACCATTATTAGGTGCATAACTGGAGGTTTTATAAATGGTTAGATTTTCAAACAAACCAAATACTCGTGGTATTAGAAATGCTTCTAATAATGTAGAATACCGTGCAAAGCTCTTAGGTAGAGAAGGAAGATTATTTGCTGGCGTAATCAGCACCAGATTTTCTGGAATGGCTATTGGTATTGGATTAGCTCTTGCTTTAGCAGTTGTTATTCCATACTTAGCTAAATTATGTGGTTTATAGAGGTGTTATAAATGTCTGAAGAAGAATCAGTACCTCAAATTATTGTATCTACCGATGATATGGCAGCTGCAATTAATAAATTGGATGAAGCTGAAGAAAAAGTAGAATTCGCTGTTGGTGAATACTTCCAACGTTTAGGACAACAAAACGGTAGAGATATTGGTATTTTATATGGTATTATTTTAGGTCTTGTAATTTTAATAGTATCTATTGAATTTGGTTTGGTAAGTGCAATGAGTACTATGCTTACAAGCTTAGTCTAAATTGGAGGATTATAAATGTTTAGATTTGATAAAGAACAACTCGTCGTAGATATTGCTGGAGTAAAAATGGGAGGACAACCTGGAGAATACCCTACCGTTTTAGCAGGAACTATCTTTTACGGCGGACACAAAATTATTAGTGATGAAAAAGCAGGAGACTTTGATAAAGACGCTGCTGAAGGATTAATTAAAACAATGGAAGAAATGTCTGATGTAACCGGAAACCCTTGTGTTGTACAAACTTTCGGTGCTACTGCAGAAGCTATGGTTAAATACTTAGAATTTGTAGGGGACATCTGTGACAAACCTTTCCTTATCGACTCAACTGCTGCAGCTGCAAAGATTGCAGGTGTAGAATACGTACAAGAAGCAGGATTAGCTGAAAGAGCTGTATACAACTCCTTAAGTATGGCAGCAGAAGCTGGAGAAATCGAAGCTGTAGCTAACTCTGACATCGACGCATCCATTCTCTTAGGTTTCAACCCAATGACCCCTGGTGTACCTGGTAAACTCGAAATCTGGGAAACCGGTGGATCTGTTATCGACGAAGGTATTCTCGAAATGGCAGAAAGATGTGGTATTACCAAACCTTGGATGGACGTAGCAGTTACTCCTTTAGGTCAAGGTGCAGGTCCTGCAGTAAGAACTTCCTACGCTGTAAAAGCTAAATGGGGATACCCTGTAGGTTCCGGTATTCACAACGTACCTTCCGCATGGGATTGGTTAAGACAATACAAAAAAGAACACAAAGAAGCATGGCCTGTATGTGATATAGGTTCTAACATCGTACAACAAATGGCTGGTGGAGACTTCGTACTTTTCGGTCCTATCGAAAACTCAAGACTCGCATTCCCAGCATGTGGTATGGCAGATATTATGATTGCTGAAGCAGCAAGAGATATCGGTACCGAACCTATTGAAGCACACCCATTGAACTTGTTATTATAATTTGAAAGGGTCCGAGATTAGATGATTTATTTCATCTAATCTTTTTTCAAATTATTTCTTTTTATATTTTTAAATTTTTAACTTTTTTTTAACATTTTTAACTTTTTTTTAACATTTTTAACTTTTTTTTAACATTTTTATCTTTTTTTATCTTATTTTATCTAATTTTATCTAATTTATCTTATCTTATCTTATTTTATCTTATCTTATCTTATTTTATCTTATTCTATCTTATTCTATCTTATTCTATCTTATTTTATCTTATTTTATTTTAACATTTTTTAACAAATATTTAATTTTAAATTTCTAATTTTCACACTAGTTTATTTATTCTCAAAATTTTTTAACAAAATTTATATTATTTAATGAAAATACTATATATTATATAGAAAGATTATGGGGATTTTTATATGTCTTTTTTAGATAAAATTTTTAATAAGGGACCTAAGCCAATTATTGCTGAAAGTCAATCAAGGGATTTAAGTATTTTAAAAGCAGGTAACAGGCCTCAAGGCCCAGGTGTTATGGTAGCACAACAGGATGAATATTATGTCACTGCTTCTGTAGAGTTAGGAAACACCACTACCAAATGTGTTATTATGGCTACTAACCTAAACAACAGCCAATCTTATCTAATCAATAAAACTGTGAATATGACAAGGGATGTTAGAGCCCCTAAACCTGATGAAGAGGTCTTCGGTAAAACAGTTTGGGGTATTGAACTTTCTAAAGAATCTGTTGCAGATATGATTAAAGACACTGTATTAGAATCACTTAAAAAAGCTCATGTAGATATGGATGAAGATTTAGACTTTGTAGTAAGATCCACTGGGGTAACTGCAGGTTTTGCCACTACTCAAGAAGTGGGGCAAATGGTAAAAGCTTTAGCAGATGGCTGTTTGGATGCAGGAATATCCCATACAAAAATGGCTCCAGCCATGTCTTCAGCACATCTTCCAAAAAGACTTCAAAAATACACTCTCCTGGATAATGTAATGTTTGATGGAGCGGTAGTAAGTGTAGTTCCACCAAAAGGTAAGGAAGTTGTAGCAAATGAAATGGAAGGTGAACTTGTAACTGCAGGAATCAAATTAGGTGCTAAATGGACTGAAGTAGACTATAGAAACCCTTGTGTATCTTTAGACTTTGGTTCCACCTTAGCAGGACGTATTGTAAACAAGGATGAGCCTTATGCAAGCACTGTAGGTAACTTCCTAGGTTTGGCTGGTGTTATTTCAGACTCATTAGCTAAAGGTTCCAAGCAAATCGACCAAAAGAATGGTGCAGCATTGGACCTATTTGATCCTAAACTACTTAAAAAGGCAGATGGTAAGAAACACCAAGAAAAAGCAAAACAATATGCTAAAGAAGCTCATGAGCTCATTAACATCTGCAAGGTTCCAGAAGGAATCGATAGATTCGGTACTGTCCCATTAGACGCTGCAGGAGCAAAGGCAGCAGGTACATGTCTTATAGGATGTGATGTGGGAACAAATGCAGACGGCCTTGACGGATTGGTTGAAATAGGAGCAAAGATCTATGAGGATGAAGGAATTCCAACACTCCTTGCCACTATGGACCACGTAAGCGCAAACATCGTATACAGAGTTCTTGATGTTGCATTTGAAGAGAACCTTATCCTTGACGGTTCCATTTTAGGAGTCACTGGAAGAGCTGGAATAACTGGTAAGAAGCCAGAGCTTATTTTAGAGTATGCTCAAGACAAGTTCAAGGATGTTGTATTTGTTGAGGATGGTCTTGCTCTCGGTTCTGCAATCATGGCTCGTTGTATGAACTCCATGGGAACTCAAAAGAACCCTCTTGGAGGAAACCAAGGAGAAAGATGTATTTTAAAGAAGAGAATGCAAGCTCAAGGTACTATAGAATAATCAGTACCTTTTTTATTTTTTCTTTTTAAACTATTCTAAGCTTTTAAAGCATTCTAAGATTTTAAACTATCTTTTTAAACCTTTTTAAGCTTTTTAAGCTTTTTAAACTTTTTTTATTTTTTTAATCATTTATTTTTCAATTTATAATATATTTCAATTTATAATATTTTTTAATTTAGAATATTTTTCATTTTAAAAAATTATTATTTAACTTTTATTTCAAAATTAAACAGATATTTTTATTATTTCATTAGAGGTCTTTATATGATTATAGCTTTGGTAATGGCTGGTGGAAAGGGTCTTAGACTAAAATCAAATATAGAAAAGCCTCTTTTTCCAATCAATGACAAACCCTTAATGGATTATGTCTTGGATAATTTAAAAAAGTCCAAATACATAGAAAAGACAGTTGTTGCCGTAAGCCCAAATGGGGAAAACACCAAATCCTATTTAAAAGATGATTTGAATTTTTCTGATTTCCATGATGATTTTTACAATAGCACAAAAACCGATTTTTATTTAGACACCAAAGGAATAGGTTTTGTCGAAGATCTCTCTGAAATCCTCACTTGTTTTGAAAATCATTCAAAAGATGACATCTTACTTTTCATAAATGCAGACCTTCCTTTAGTGGATGAAAATATAATTGACTACATCATTGAATACTATCTAGACCATGACAAGCCTGCATTATCCACATTGGTGCCAGTAGAAATATTTGAAGAATATGGCATTCCTTATACCTATGATTTTAATGGAAAAGTCCCTGCAGGAATCAACATACTTAGGAGTGAAAATGTCGTTCAAGAGGAGGAAGTTTTAATTATTCCAAGGTATGAGTTAGTTTTTAATATAAATACTATCGAGACATCTATATTAGCCAGTAAATTTTTATGATCTTTCATCATTTCCAAAGGTCTTTCAAAATTTTTTATACCTCCATTATCCTATTTGGTAATGCTTTCCAAATCCATTTTTTTTTTAAGATTCATTATTTTTTTATATTCTCATTATCCTTTTGGAAAAATTTGTTTCAAAATCCATTTTTTCTAAACTTTAAATTATTTTTGTTTTAGAATAATTTTTCAATGAATTTATCTAATTTTTCTATTTTTAATCTATTTTTTCTTTAATTTATCTAAATTTTTACTAATTTTTACTCATTTTTATTAAAAAAATCAATAAGTTTATATATTGTTTTAATCATAAAGAATTATAAGGTAAACTAAAATTTAATAATAAATATTAGTTTTTTTAAAATGGAGTATTATTTTTGAGAATAATTTTGATTTCTTGGTTTGAAAAATCAGATGGAAAAAATAAAAAATATTCTCAAGAAACATAATCTCTTCGATTATAATTATTAAGATTTATTGGTGAAAATATGGAAAATGCTGTTGCTAAACCTAACCCTCACAGAAGGGAAGAAAAATTATGGAGTGAAATTAAAAATTATCAAGTAGCTACTAATAATGCACGTATTTTAGGAGTTCTTGATGAATTGATTATTAATGAAAAAACAGGTAAAATTGTGGATATTGCCGTTAAAATCGAAAGTGGACGTAATATCCATGTAAAAGGTGCTAAACGTAGAGGAGACTTATTATTAATACCTTTTACAAAATTGAGAAAGTTGGAGAATTCATTATTGTAACTGAATAATTTTCTAACTATATTTTCACTTTTTTATTTTATCTATTTTCTTTGCATTGTATTTAGTAAATTTAATTTTTTTAATTTTTTTTATCAGTTTTTTAGTCTATTTTTTCTTTATTTGTTATTGTTTTTCTTAGTTAAGTTATTTTTAGTTTTTTTAGTCTATTTTTCTTTATTTGTTATTGTTTTTCTTAGTTAAGTTATTTTTAGTTTTTTAGTCTATTTTTTCTTTGTTTATCCTTATTTTATTTAGTTATAGCTTGTTTTCTCTATTTTAGTCTATTTTTTCTTTGCATATCATTATTTTATTTATTATATATTATTTCTGATTTTATTCTTCAATTGATTTTAGTCATTTTTATCATTGATTATAATTTTAATTTACTTTCACATCATACCTAAATTAAAAAAATAGTTAATTATTTTATAGTAAAAGACTAATATAATAATGTTATATAATTAATTTAATGATTTATTAATTCAATGATGTCAATGAAATTGACTTAAAATACTATTAATAAACTGTCAAATTTATTTATATTTTGTAATTCGTTAATTTTGAAAATGATTAGGATATGATAGCATGTTGCTTGAAGTAAAAGATTTAGTTGTTGAAGTTGAAGGCAAACGCGTTTTAAATGGCGTAAACCTTGCTATAAGAGAAGGAGAGACTCATGTGCTCTTAGGCCCTAATGGTGCCGGCAAAAGTACATTATTCTTAACTATTTTGGGATTTCCTAAATATGAAGTTGTTGAAGGGTCCATTATCTTCAATGGAGAGGATATCACTGGTTTAAGTACTACCGAACGTGTTCAAAAAGGTCTTGGAGTAAGTTTCCAAAACCCTCCTGCAATTCGTGGGGTAAGCGTTAGGGACTTGCTTAAGTTCGAATCCAAGCAAGATCCAGATGAAGACTTGAATCCAAGGATGCAAGAGCTTGCAAAGAAATTAAAGTTCAGCGATGAGTTTTTAGACCGTGATGTTAACAGAGGATTCTCCGGAGGAGAGGTTAAAAGGTCTGAGATTCTTCAATTGCTTGCTCAAGAGCCGCTATTTACAATGTTCGACGAGCCAGACTCTGGTGTTGACATTGAGAATGTTGAGCTTTTGGCTGGAGAGTTGAATGTATTATTGGATAAGGATAAAAAGCCTGGCCAAAGAAAAAGAGCAGGGCTTCTTATCACTCACTTAGGTTATATTTTAAACTTCGTTAAAGCGGACAAGGCACATGTGTTGATGCATGGTATAATTGCCTGTTCCGGTGACCCTGATGAAATTTTAGAAGATATTAGAAAAGAAGGATTTAAAGGATGTGTTGGCTGTGCGGAATGTGGCAAATGATGCTTTAAGGGCAAAGGATAAAAAGGCAGCTTTAGGTACTGATATAGTTATTGAAAACTTCTCTAAAGAGGAAGTAAATGCTTTTGATGTCCTTGATGATATTGATGACGTTGACAAAAAGACCAAAAGGACATTATTGAAAGTTGGTGTTGATACAGAGTCTGAAGAAAGGGCAGGGTCATTCCTCCAGATGGATCAGTCCAATGTATTCTCCAGTTCCATTTCCAATTCTGTAGAGGTCATGAACACTGGAATTGCACTTGAAAAGTATTCCTGGCTAAAGGATTACATGTGGAATGCTGTAAAGCCTGATGCAGACAAATACACTGCTCAGACTGCACTTCGTGAAGTGGAGGAAGAGTCATATAGCGGATACTTTGTAAGGTCACTTCCTGGAACCAAAGAGGTTTTCCCAGTTCAGGCATGTATGTTTATTGCAGATCAGGATGTTATGCAAACTGCTCATAACATTATTATTGCAGAGGAGAACTCTGAGCTTCACCTTATCACAGGCTGTGCAACAGGGGAAGACGTTTCATCAGCTCTCCACGTTGGAGTATCTGAGATGTATCTTAAGCCAGGTTCTAAAATAACCTTTACAATGGTTCACAATTGGGCTGAACAGGTTGAAGTACGTCCTAGGACTGCTATTCTTCAAGCGGAGAATACCACTTATATTAATAATTACATTTTGACAAGCCCTGTCAATTCAATTCAATCCTATCCTACCACCCATTGTAATGGAGAGAATGCAAGGGCATTGTTCCAGAGTATTCAAAGCGGAACAAAAGATTCAATCATTGATGTAGGTTCAAGGGCTCTTTTAAATGCTCCTAACACCAGCGCTGAGATTATTTCCCGTGCTGTAGCAAATGACGAATCAAGCATCTATTCAAGAGGTCACTTGGCTGGAAACGTTCCTAATGTAAAGGGACACCTTGAATGTCATGGATTGGTATTGGATGATGGCTCTTCAATCTATGCTGTGCCAGAGCTTGAGGCTAATGCTGCAAACCTTGAAATGTCTCACGAGGCAGCTGTAGGTCAAATCGATGAAGAGGAGATTTATTACCTTACCTCAAGAGGACTTACTGAAGAGGAAGCAGCTTCCATGATTGTAAGAGGTTTCTTAAGCATGGATATTACAGGTCTTCCTGATGAATTGGCTGCTGAGACCCAAAGAATGATTGATATGAGTTTGGATGGTATGTAATCCAAGCTTTTTGAGGCCTTCGGCCTCAAAAACCTTGACCAAAAATTTTTATCTCTACTTGGGAGTTGTATGCTCCTAAGCTTACTTTTTTTACACTTATTTTTCTGTTATTATTTTATTTATTTTATTATAATGCTTTTTTTAGTTTTTTTATTAATTTTAATAGTTTTTTTTCTTGAATAATGCTTTCCTATCACTAGGGGGATATATTTTGAATGATTTCACACTATTTAGGTTCCGGAAAAATATTTAAATCTCATTTTTGATAGGGAAATTAAATTTTACATTAATTTTATATATTACCTCTAAAATATATATTAATAGGAGATTTTTATATGATAGATATTATAGCAAATACCAAAATGTATAAAAACAAGCAAACCATAATTCCCAGTGAAGTTAGGGATAGGTTCAATGTAGATGAGGACACTATCATTGAATGGGGCGTGGATGAGTTTGGAGATTTAAGAATCACTTTCAGAAAAAAAGTTACTTTAAAGGATGTTGCAGGGATGATTAAAAAGGAAAATGATGTTGAAGGGGATTGGAAAATTGATAGGGGAGTTTATTTAAATGAGTAAATATTTTTTGGATGCCAATTTCATAATTGCAATTTTCCGTGAAATCGAAACAAACAATGAACTGGCAATTTCCACTTGTGAGGAGCTCTTGTCCAACCATGAATGTTATATAAGCAATGGGGTCTTCAATGAAATCATTACAATCCTTATGATGAGGACAAAGGATATTGAATTGACAGTCAAAGCATACTACTTTATGAAGGACAATCTAACTATTATCAATGAGTTCGAGATAAGTATGTTCAATGATAGGGTATTTGAGATGTTTAAAAGATACAATTCAAAATCATTTAAAGTGGGATTTACAGACTGTTCCATTGCTTTTTTATATAAATATTATGGCTTGGATTATATTGTTACCTTTGATAAGAACTTTAAGGTATTTGATGATGTGAATCTATTGGATTTATGATTTCTTTAGGATCATGCTTATATTTTTTTATTTGTTTTTTTATGATTTTTACTTGAATTTTTTCACTTTTTCTCATTTTTTTCTATTAGTTTTTTACAATTTTTTATCAATTTTTTATCAATTTTTTATCAATTTTTTATCAATTTTTTATCAAAATTTTTCTTTAGGTTTTCCTTAATTTTTGGCTGATTTTTTAAAATTTATTCTTATTTTATAGAATTGTTTTAAACTATTGAAACTTAATTTAATCTCTTTTTATGAGCTTGATTTTTATGTGATAATAAAAAAGTTCCTTTTTTTCTCTGCTTATTAATAATTTTGCTTATTTTTTCATATCGCTTATTTATCATCCATATTTTAATTTTATATAGTTAATACACATTTAAAAAAAAGTATTATAGTATATAAAGTTTGTGTATTTACTTTCCAAGTAAGCTTTATATTTAATTCTTAATATAATATATATTAGTACATTAATGTTAAGCTGAGCTAGCTCATTGACGTACGATGATTTGAGATTAAGGCATCCATCAAAATGCTTTAATTATAGATTTGAAAAACTTTTTTAAAAAAGAAATTAGATTGAAATCTAGAGCTTTAGAAATTTTTGATTTGGATTTTTAAAGTTCAAACGGAATCTTGAATTTTTTGATTTGGAATTCAAGAATTAATCTATGGGATTTTTGATTTGGATCTTTATAGGTTAAAAAAATAGTGAGACTATTGATCTAATAGTTCAAACTATTTAGGTTGAGTATCGAATTGTTTCAATAAGCCAATACTAATCATATTGACTATCAATTATATCAGTTTGATTGATTTGATGATATTTTTGATTGATTGAAATAATGAGATAAGTCTAAAATGAAATTAGAATTTTATTTTTGGACTATAAACAATATTTGAAAATAGAGGAGGATAAACTCTATGTCTGAAGATGTAAAAATTGTAATGTTTTGTTGTAACTGGTGTTCCTATGGTGGAGCAGATACTGCAGGTACTGCAAGAATGCAATACCCACCTAACATTCGTGTTATAAGAGTAATGTGTTCTGGAAGAATTGACCCTCAGTTTATTTTAAAAGCATTCAGAGACGGTGCTGACGGTGTATTCGTAGCAGGATGCCACATGGGTGACTGCCACTACGATGCAGGTAACTATAAACTTGACAGAAGAATGAGATTAGTTTATAAATTAGTCGAAGATATGGGAATCGGAAGAGAAAGAGTCCACCACGACTGGATTTCCGCTTCCGAAGGAGAAAAATTCGCTAGTTCTGTTAAAATGATGGTAGACAGAATTAAAGATTTAGGACCTTCCCCATTAAAAGCACAATTAGATGCTGAAGGATAGATTTAACTGGAGGATTATTTATGGCAGATAAAGCTAAAGTAGGAACTATGTGGCTCGGAGGATGTTCCGGTTGTCACTTATCCATTGCGGACTTTCACGAATCTTTATTAGATGTTTTAGAATTAGCACAATTCGAATTCTCACCAGTATTATGTGATACTAAATACGATGAAGTACCTGAATTAGACGTACTCATTGTAGAAGGTGGAATCAGAAACGAAGAAAACAGAGAATTAGCAGAAATGTTAAGAGAAAAAGCTGGCCTCGTTATTGCATATGGTACTTGCGCAGCTTACGGTGGTATTCCTGGTCTCGGTAACTTACACACTGTTGAAGAGTTAACAACCGAAGGTTACATTAACTCCTGCAGTACTGTAAACCCAGAAGGAATCATTCCTAACGAAGATGTACCAACCTTAGAAAGCAGAGTAAGACCTTTAGGCGAAGCTATTCAAGTTGACTTATTAATTCCTGGTTGCCCTCCAAAATCTGACGTAGTAGCAGAAGCTATTCTTACCTTATTAAACGGAGGAACTATTGAATTACCTACCACAAACCTTTGTGAAGTATGTCCTAGAGAAAAACCACCTGCTGGTCTCGCTATGGACTTCATTAAAAGACAATTTGAAATCGGTAAACCTGAAGACGACTTATGTTTAATTGCTCAAGGTTTAGTATGTATGGGACCTGCAACCGTATCCTTATGTGGAGCACAATGCCCAAGTATTGCTATCCCATGTAGAGGTTGCTACGGACCTACTGCAAAAGTAAACGATGCAGGTGCAAAAATGATTTCTGCGATTGCATCTGACTACGGTGTAAACGAAGATAAGACCGTAGACCCTGAACAAGTAGCTGATCAATTAGATGACATTGTAGGTACTTTCTACACTTACACTTTACCAGCTGCTTTAGTCCCTGCTAAAATGCAAAAAGGAGGAAAATAATATGGTAAAACTTACTATGGAACCTGTAACTCGTATTGAAGGTCACGCAAAAATTACTGTACACCTTGACGAAGCAGGAAATGTAGAAGACACTAGATTACATGTTATGGAATTTAGAGGATTCGAAAAATTCTTACAAGGACGTCCAGCTGAGGAAGTACCTCGTATTGTACCTAGAATCTGTGGTATTTGTGATGTACAACACCACTTAGCAGCTGCTAAGGCTGTTGACCAAATCTACGGATTTAACGATGATGACATCTTACCTGCTGCTTACAAAATGAGAGAATTAATGAACTGGGGATCTTACATGCACTCTCACGCTCTCCACTTCTACTTCTTAGCAGCACCTGATTTAGTAGTTCCTAACGGAACCAGAAAAACAAGAAACGTTTTCCAAATTATCCAAGATATGCCTGAAGTTGCACTTCAAGCTATTAAAATCAGAAGAAACGGTTTAGACATCGTATCCGCAACCGGTGGTCGTCCAATTCACCCAACTTCCTCTACCCCTGGTGGTATTTCCACCGAATTAGATGAAGAAACTCAAGCTGACTTATTAGCAAAAGCTAAAGAAAACGTAGAATTAGCTCAAGCTACCATTGAATTAGCTGTACCTATCTTAGAGGAAAAAATCGACTTAGTCAAAACCTTAGGTTACTTCGGTGACACCCGTCACTGTGGTATCGTAACTAAAGATGGTGACTGGGACGTATACAACGGTAAAGTAAGAATAAAAGACAAAGACGGTTCTATCTACACTGAATACAGAAACCTCGAATACAAAGATATTGTTGCAGAACATGTAAAACCATACTCCTGGTTAAAATTCCCTTACATTAAAGAATTAGGATACCCAGAAGGTATTTACAGAGTTGCTCCATTATCCCGTATTAACGTTTGTGATAAGATGCCTGATGCAGCTCCTTTAGCACAAGGTGCTTTAGAAGACTTCAGAGACAGATTCGGTTACGCACAATACCCATTATTATTCCACTGGGCAAGATTAATCGAATTATTAGCTTCTGCTGAAATGGCTGTTGACGCATTAGAACAAGACTTATCTGGTGACAAATTCCCTGACGCATTAGAAAGAACTGCTGGTGAAGGTGCAGGTATCGTAGAAGCTGCACGTGGTACTTTAATCCACCACTACACAACTGATGACGAAGGATTAATCACCCAAGCAAACATTATTGTAGCAACTATCCAAAACAACCCTGCTATGGAAATGGGTATTCAACAAGTAGCTAAAGACTACATCAAACCTGGTGTAGAAGTAGATGATAAGATTTTCAACTTAATGGAAATGGTTATCAGAGCTCACGACCCATGTTTATCTTGTGCTACCCACACTATGGACAGTCAAATGAGATTAGCTACTGTAGAAGTATATGACAGTGAAGGAAACTTAATAAACAAAATCTAACTTTGGAGTGTTAAAATGATAGTATTCAATGAAGATAGCTGTATTAAATGTGGAGCATGTGAAGGAGTCTGTCCTACAGCAGCTATTGAAGTAGGCGATCATATCGTTTACTGTGATACTTGCAGCGAAGAACCAAAATGTGCAGAAGTCTGTACCAAAGGTGCTTTGCAAGTAGACGACATAGCTATTGATGAAGAAGGAAACACTCAAGTAAGATTAATCTTTAACAAAACAAAATGTGACGAATGTGGAGACTGTGTAGACGCATGTCCTTCTAAAACTCTTAAATTAGATCCAGAAGATTCTCAACTCCTTAAAGGATTCTGTGTAATGTGTCAAAAATGTGTGGACATCTGTCCTGTTGACGTTATCGGAGTTCCTGGAATTAAAGAACCTGCTTCTAGAGTAATTGAACCAGAAGGCGCGGTATACATTGATGATTGTAAAGGATGTGGAGTATGTGTTGCTGAATGTCCTGTAGATGCAATCACCTTATCTGCTTACGGAGAACCTATCGAAGTGGATGAAGACAAATGTATCCAATGTGGAGTATGTTCACAATCCTGTCCTTGGAATGCAATTTTCATCGCTGGAAACGCAAAACCTGCAAAACGTAGCAAAGTAATGAAATCCTTTACTTTAGACGCTGATGCATGTATTGGCTGTAATTCCTGTGTTGACGCATGTCCTGGTGACTTCATTAGTCCTAAATCTGACTTGACTGTAGCTCTTCCTGAAGCATGTGCTGCTTGTGGTCTTTGTGTAAATGTATGTCCTGTAGATGCAATTGATTTAGATGTTGAATATGGCGCATCTAAATTCGATTCAACTGAAGGAATCTGTTGGGATGGCGAAAAATGTCTCTATGATGGAGGCTGTGCTTTAAAATGTCCTACTGAAGCTATAAGAGTAGTGACTAAGAGAGGAATGGAAGTACCTTCCCGTCAGAAAGATATGGGCGAACAATCTTTCATCATGTGTGTAAGATGTGGTGCTTGTGCAAATGTTTGTCCTAACGATGCATTACAATTAGACTATGTTGACAAAGAGATTGATGGCGAGACTGTCATGAGAGACAGAATCATATTCAACCCATCCAAATGTGACGAATGTGGAGAATGTATTGACGCATGTCCATATGATATGTTACATAAAGCATACAAAGTTAACTTGCCAATCGCAGGTTTTTGTACCCTTTGTGAACAATGTCTTGCAAAATGTACCCCTGAAGCACTTAGCTTAAAATAGGTACGTCAAAATACAAAATTAAACCTATATTATTTAGGTATGGTGCTTAACTTATGTTAAGTGCCTTTTTTACTTTTTTTTTATCGTATTTTCTTATTTGTTATGAATTTTCTAATTTTTTACGCTGATTTTTTTTTAAATTCTTGTGATTTTAAAATAGGTTTATTATATATTAATTAAAAATATTTAATTAGAAGCAAAATTTAAAATTTTTACTAATTATTTCAATATTTTTCATTGAGTTAATAACGATTTTTCTTTAAAAACTGTTTATTTAATTTATTTTACTTTATGGTGTTTTTATGTTTGATTTGGTCTTAAAAAACTTAAAGCTTGTAGGAGAGTCTGGAGAATTTTATATTGCTATTCAGGATGGAAAGATAGCAAAGATGTCTAAAACTCCAATTTCAGCAGATAACGAGATGGATATTAAAGGACAATATGTCTTGCCAGGACTTATAGACCCTCATGTTCACTTTAGAGACCCTGGACTCACCTATAAAGAAGATTTTAAAACAGGTTCTATGGCAGCAGCCAATGGAGGATTTACCTTTGTTATGGATATGCCTAATACTCTTCCTAAAACAAACACATACAAGGCATTTAAGGATAAGTTAGAAATGGCCAATTCAAAGTCAGTTGTTAATTTCGGCCTTCATTCAGGTCATTCCTCATTTGAAGAGATGGAAAGAATACTGGAATTGAATCCAATGTCCTTTAAGGTTTTTATGGATCTTGAAAGTGATGAACGTCTTAGGGAGATATTTAAAAACATTTCTAATCTTGATGGAAATCCTATTTTAACTGTTCATGCTGAAAAGCAATCCATTGTTCGAGAAAATACAGAAAGATTATCTGAGGACTTAGAACTTAAGGATAAGCCAATCAGCTATAGCTATGCCCGTTCTGCCGAATCTGAGATAGAATCAATCTCTCAAACGATTTCCCTTTCAAAAGAATTTGGAAATAATTTGCATATATGTCATTTAAGCACAAAAAAGGGAATGGAACTTGCAAAGGAGAACAACATTAGCTATGAATTCACTCCTCATCATCTATTGTTTGACAATAGTTATTTTGATAAGTTTGGCACAATCGTTAAGACCAATCCTCCTTTAAGGGAATCTAAGGATAAGGTTAATGTTTCAGATATTGATTCAGATTCAATGATTGGTACAGATCATGCACCTCACAGCTTGGAGGAGAAAAATAAAGGTGTGTGGGATTCCAGTCCGGGAATTCCTTCTTTAGAAACAGTTCTATCATTATTATTGACTGAAGTGAATAAATCCAATCTGGATTTCAATTTAATTCCTAAAATATTTGCTGAAAATCCAGCTAAAAGATTCAATCTAAAAAATAAAGGATTTATTAAGGAAAATTATGATGCAGACTTTGTTGTTGTAGATTTAAATAAAGAAGGAACTTTCAATATTGATGAGTTTTATACAAAAGCAGAATATTCTCCATTTGATGGAATGGACTATCAAGGGGCTGCTACAATGACTATTATTGGTGGAGAGGTAATTATGGAGGATAATGAATTATTTATTTAAATGGTTTCTTAATTATTCTCCAATAAATTTTTATTTTTACATTTAAATGCTTTTATAGTCTTTAATGTATTTATATTCTAATTTTTATTCAAATTTTTAGTATTTTTTCATATCAATTTCTCATTTTTCAATTTTTAAAACATTTTCAAATTTTAGTATTTTAAAAATCTGGTCTTTTCTTCTTGTTTAAAAATTGTATTAAGTCTTGATCTTTTTTATATCATTTTTGAAATTTTTTAAAAATCTAATTAATTTTTTAAAATCAAAATTGTTACGAGATAAGAACAATTTTTTATTTTCACTATAAAATTGTTTCAATTTAGTCATAATTTTATATTCTCAAATCAATATTGTTTTAATATTAAATCAATTTCGCTATTTTAATCTTATTTTGATGAATTAAGGATTTATAGAAAATCTTTTTATTAATAAAAATCATATAATATATTAATTTAAGAAAAACTTCATTTCAATCTTTATTTTTATAAATAGTTATATATGGTAAATCTTTTTTTAAAGAAATTAACTTGAAAGATAAAGAAGAAATAGAGTTATTTTTGAGTTTTTCCTTCATTTTGATTTTTTCCATAAATTAGCTAGGTTGTGTATTGATGTCTGAAGAAACAAAGATTAAACGAGTAACTATACATGTTGAAAGTGAGTTAGATTATGAATTTAGGCGATTAGCTTCTCAGAAGTTTCGATTTGAGCCGAAATGGTACAGTAAGGCGATTAAGGAAGCCATTTTGTTATGGATTGAGAATAATCCAGAAGAGGACTTTGAAGACCTTCCTGAAGAAGATACTTGATTTAAACTTTCAAATCATGAATGAAGTCAGTTTTAGTGGATTTAATTTGCATTGGATTAATAAAATTAATTTTTGAATTTTGAAAGAGATAAGTTCAAGACTTTGTAAGTTTCTAGACTTGCTAAGTTTCTAGACTTGGTAGGTTTCTAGACTTTGTAAGTTTCTAGACTTGGTAGGTTTCTAAACGTGTTAAATTTTTAGATTTAAATAATTAATTTTATTAATTTTAATAAAAATATTATATATTATGCCTTCAATTGATTTTATAAGAAATATTCTTAAAGAAGATAAGAAAACATTTTGCAATGATTATAAAAAAGCTCAAAAGTCTTTATCTGATGATGATGGATATTCTAATGGCTCTTCACAGTCAAAACAGTCTTATGAAAAAACTAATGAAGAATCTACATCCAATCCTTTAATTGCAGACTTTACTGAGTATTCTCCCCTTCATAATGGTCATTTTCATTGCATGAAAACAGCAAAGTCTAAAATTCCAAACGGTCTTTTTGTTGCTATTGTTCCAGGTCTTTTTGAGCGAAGCGGTCGGGGATTGCCTTATATCATGCATAGAAATGTCCGGGCAGAAATAGCTATTGAAGTTGGGGCAGATATTGTTGTTGAAGGACCTCCAATGGGAATAATGGGATCCGGCCAATATTCATTATGCTTATGCAAGATGTTTCAAGCTTTAAACACAGATTTCATTCCACGAGGCTATAGGCCTTTTGATGGCTATGATGAAATCTTAAAAAGAATTTCTATGGGACATGGTGTAGCTCCAAAACCTTATAAAATCGTTGATATGGATACAAAAGAAACTATTCTTGAAGGAAAGCTTGAGGAAGACAATTATGTTATCGTTTCCTTTTCCAAATCTTTAAAAAGAATAGGCTTTGATTTTAAGGATAAATTTATTTTTGTCCCTCGTATTGAAGGTGTTAGCGGAACTTTAATTCGAAAAGCCTGCTCCGAAAACAAATTGGAAGATGTAGAGTCAATGCTTCCTCCGGAAACATTAAGAATTTTAAAAAGAGAATTGGATAATGATAATGCTCCTTTACATGATCAGCGAGATTATGAAGTGATTTTAAACTCAGCAAACAACTTGTCCTATGATGAGCTAATTAAATTAAACTTCTTCAGTGAAAAATTGGCTAATGAATTTATTGAAAAACGGGAAAATAAGGAGTTTGAATCTATCTCTGAAATAGAGGATGCTATTTTTTATGGATTTAGCAGCCATTATAAAAATAGGGTTTTAAGCATTTTGGAAACTCAAATGAGAGGGGATGTCATCTCTAATTATATTAATACCTATCCATTTAATGTTAGGGTTTTAAATTATAAGAATGAGACAGTTTTAACCCAATTTGAGGAAAAGGTTTTAAATGATCATCCTTTTGTAAATTCAATTGAATTGACTAATGAATAATCTTCTCTATCCTTTTTTTTTAAATATTTTTTAAGTATTTCTTTTAAATATTTTTTAAGTTATTTTTTTTTAAATATTTTTTTTAAGTTACTCTTTTTTTATTTTTTTTAGCGATTATTTTTTTTTTAAAATTTTCATATTTTATCGAAATTTTTCTATTTTTTCCAATTTCACTCTTAAGATTTACTAAAATTTTACCCAAAAATAAATAAATTATAAATATTTGATTGTTTAATATTTAATTATTGTAATTATTATTTGAAATTATATTTTAATAAAATCATATTATCAAATCCTTTTTGATAATTATATTCAAAGTAAAAAAAAGATTTATTAATTTGATAATTTTTGAATTTACTAATTACTTTTATTAATTACATTGATTATTTAATTGCATTTTAATTAATTAAATAGGTTCTAGAAAGTTGTTCTGGAAATGTGAGAGACTTTTTTTTAACTAATTGATTTGCAATTAAAGATTTTTAAATAATTTATGGAGAGAATATTATGGCAATCCAAGATGGTGACTTTGTAAGAGTAGACTTTACTGGTAGTATTAAAGAAACTGATGAAATTTTTGATACCACTTCTGAAGACATTGCTGAAGAAGCTGGTATTTTAGTAGAAAATAAAAAATATGGTCCAATTCCAATCATTGTAGGTGGAAATCATTTATTACCTGCAATTGAAGAGGCAATTATCGGATCTGAAGCTGGTGAATCTGTTCATGTATCAGTCACTCCTGAAAACGGTTTCGGTCAAAGAAACCCTAATTTAATTCAATTAATTCCTATGAAAGAGTTTAAAAAACAAGGCATGACTCCTGTAAGAGGCATGAAAATCAGCACTGAAAACGGTAACGGTAAAATCATTTCTGTAAATGGCGGAAGAGTAAAAGTTGATTTCAACCATGATTTAGCTGGTAAAAACTTAGAATATGATGTAACTGTTGTAGAACTCATTGAAGATGATGAAGAAAAAATTAAAAGCATGATTGAGTTACATTACTCCTATCCTAATATGGATTATGATAATATTGAAATTAAATTCGATGGAAGCACCGTTTCTATTAAATTAGATGAGATCACTAGATTCGATCAACAATCCTATATGGATGTAACTTTTGCTAGATTCAGAATTTCTAAAGACATTTGGGACAATATGGATTACGAAAAAGTTCAATTCGTAGACGAATTTGAAAAAATCGTAGAAGAAGCTCCTGATGAAGAAGTAGAAGCAGAAGTAGAAACTGAAGTAGAAGCAGATGCAGAAGAATAATTTTATTAATTATTCCCCTACCTTTTCTTTTTTTTTATTTTTTTTCAATCGTAATTATTTTCTTTTTTTTTGATATTTTGTATTGATTTTTCTTTTTTTTAAATAGGTTTTTTCTCTTTTTTAATTTAAATTACTATTTTTATTTTATATTTAGTGAAACTATTTTTTTTTAACCATTGTTTTAAATAAATTAAGGGCCTTTTTTGATTAAAATAGCTTTTTATATTATAAAATTATATGGCTATTTTATTAAGTACTGTAAAAAAAGTTTAAAACTAGTAAAAATAGATTAAATAATAAAAATATAATAAAAAATAAGTAAAATTAGAAAAATAATTAAAAAAAGTTTTAAATTAAAAATTAAAGTGTTATTAAAAAATAAAAGTTAAAAACAAAGGATTAGCTTTGTTTTTAAATTTAGTTAAGTACATAGCTTATATAACCGCTAGGATCTCTGACTAATCCTAAAAGTGAGTCAATAAAGCTGAAGTACTCTCCATTTAATCTGAATAAATAAATAACATACAATATAAGCAGTATAATTAAAACAATAAGGATTATTGCTAAGATAATATCTAAGATACCAATCTTATCCTCTTTTTCATACTCTGGGAATGAGTGCATTTCTTGTATGTTTTCTAATTCATCATATTCATAGTCAGGTCTTTTTTGTTTTTTAGACTTTTTAGACCTTCTGAATCTACGATTTTCTTTAGCTTCTTGCTCTTTAGCATAATTTCTTTCGATTCTTCTTTTTAACTCTTCATAGCTTTCAGTTTCTTCGCTTCTAGCTCTTTTTCTGCTATGGCTTGGAGTGATAAATTCTTCTTCCTCAAATTCTTCTTCTCTAGGGTTGATGTAGTATTCTCCTTGGTTGGAATAGTTTCTAGGACTTCTTTTATGGTCTTCATCATAGTAACTATCTTCTCTTTGAGGTCTTCTAGGTTTTGAACGTCTTTTTTGAGTTTTTGGAGCTTCGTAAATTTCTTCCTCTATTTCATCTTCATCGTAATAAAGGTCTTCCAAATATTTCTCATATTTGGCTTCAAGGTCCTTACTTGGAGCTTTGCTAGGTTGTTCCTCATAAAAGTCTGCTTCCATATCATCCATATAGGCTTCTTTTGGAATGTCTTCAGTTTTATGAACTGGCTCAATTATTTCCTCTTCCTCTTTAGCTTTTGCTTCCTCTTTAACAATTCTTTCTCTTTCCTTATACTCAGGTTCAGGTTCTGGAATTATTTCAGGATTTTCATAATAGCTGTCTTCCACACCGTCTTCATCATATGTCTCTACATATTCTGTTTCGTATTCAACTTCAGGCTCAAAGTTTTCAGGAGCTTTTTTCGGAGTTTCTGGGATAATCTCTTCAACTTCCTCTTGTTGAACAGGAGTGATGATTTCAACAGGCTCTTCGATAGCTTCTTCAACTGCTTCAGCTTCTTGAACTTCTTCAGTTATTGGTTCGGCTGCCTCTTTAGGAGCTTGAGTGCTTGCCTTTTCCATTATGCTTTGTGTTACAATTTCATTAACACAATCTTTACAGTAGACATTTCCTGCAATTTCCATAGCACAATCTGGACAGACGGCCTTTCCACAAACAGAACAAGTAGTGACTGCTTCTCTATCAGGGTGATTATAACATTCCATAATAACACTTCAATTTAGTTTTAATTACGAATAAATTAATATTATATTCATTAAACTTGTTTTTTGTTTTTATTTCTTTAAAAAAAACTTATAACTCTCTTACTTTAAATTTAAGCAAAGTTCCACTTAAAAAAGGATATAAAGGATATACTTTATAAGTTTTATAGTATTATATATTTATCTTTTAAGTTATTATTAAATTTATCTTATTTTGTATCCATACGAATATTTTTATTATCAATTAAACATCTTTTTAAAATTAGCTTTTTTTATTTTAGTTTAGGGTCTTAGTTTTATAGATTTTTTCTTTTTTGCTTAAATCTAATCTTTTTTAGGTTGTTTTTTAAAAGGATCCTCTATTAATATCTCAGAAGCTATTAAATCATCTGCAGTATTTAAAAAACTTCCAAGCTTGTCGCTTTTGATATTGTATTCTATTTCATCTGAATTTAATTCAGATTCTAAAAATCCCTCATTATCCACTTCTAAAGATTTATATACAATTTCAGCATTTTTTGAATTATTATATTTAAGTCTTATATTTGATTTTATTTTCATATTAACACATTTCTCTTTTTAATATAATATTGAATTATGAATTAATATTCTATTTGTAATTTTTTATATTTACATTTTCCATTCAGTTTTTTTTATTCATTATCTTAGTTGAATAGAATATTTTCCATTCAGTTTTTTATATTCATTATCTTAATTGAAAGAATTTTTTTCAATTGTATTTTTGCACTTTTTTGATTCAAAATTTTCACCATTTTCATTTTTTTAGATTAACTTTTTATATTTTCAATTTACTTTTGTATTCCTTCAAGTCATTTTCTTATGATTTTTACTGAAATTTTATAATTTTTCCATGAAAAATCATATTTTTTCATGAAATTTTGCCCAAGAATGATAACATTTATTAATGTTTAAAAAAATAAATAATGTTATTCTATCTAACTTAATAAAATAATAATAAATAATTATAAAAAAATTATATAAATATTTAAAATATGCTTTTAAAAATATTTTAAAAAACAATTATTTATTAGATTATCATTTTTATATGGCTTTAATCATGATAATAAGCAATATAATTATAGCTTATATTGTCTTAATATGGGTATCATTCTTTAAAGCCTTATTACAATGTTCTGATAGAACGTTTATTTATTTCAACATAAGCTGTTAAATAAAATGATATGGATTTCAGCTAGTTGAAAAAATGGGTTGCTGTGAAATAAAAAAATTTATATGGAATTAATTATTCACAGTCGATTCAAATTATGATTATATGGAGGACTTTTAATGGTTCGTGCTTATTCAAGAAGAGAATATATTAGAAAAATACCAAATAACAGAATTGTTCAATATGATATGGGTAATTTATCTGAAGATTTCCCTGTAAGATTATCTTTAGCTGTTAAAAAACCAGCTCAAATTAGACACAATGCTTTAGAAGCAGCTCGTATTGCTTCCAACAGATACATGCAAAGATCTGCTGGTAGATTAGGATACCACTTAAAGTTAAGAGTATATCCTCACAATATCGTAAGGGAAAACCCTATGGCTACCGGAGCAGGAGCGGACAGGGTTCAAAGTGGTATGAGAAATGCATTCGGTAAGGCTATCAGTGTAGAAGCTCTTGTAAAGACCAATCAAAAGGTTATGTCTATTGACGTAAACCCTAAAAACTTCGAAGATGCTAAAGTTGCTTTAAAAAGAGCTGGAATGAAATTACCTGTTTCCTGTAAAATTGTTGTAGAAAAAGGTGCTGAATTAATTAAATAATTCTTTTAATTAATTCTTTTTAGTTTTAAACATTTTTAAAGAATATTTTTTATTCTTTAGTTTTAAACATTTTTAAAGAATATTTTTTATTCTTTAGTTTTAAACATTTTTAGAGAATATTTTTTATTCTTTAGTTTTAAACATTTTTAGAGAATATTTTTTATTCTTTAGTTTTAAACATTTTTAGAGAATATTTTTATTCTTTTTATTCATTGAATTTAAAAAATTCCTTATTAAATTTCAATTAATTTTTTAATCTTTATTTGGACTTTTATTTAATATCCAAACATTATTTAATTTTATTTAAATCATAATTTAAGATTATTATTAAGATATGATTTTTTAAGAGGGAAAAACTATGTATGTTATAAAGTTTGAAGACTTAGGTAAAGATGACATCGGTATTGCTGGTGGAAAAGGTGCTAATTTAGGAGAATTGACTCAAGCAGGCATTCCTGTTCCTCCAGGATTTGTAGTAACATCCGAAACTTATAAGAAGTTCATGATGGATACAGGAATTTTCAATAGTGTTATGGATATATTGGACCAAACTGATATCAACAACACTAAAGAGCTCCAAGAGGCTGCTGAAGAAATCAAGAGAATCGTTATCGAAACTCCAATTCCAGAAGACATTTCCACTTACATCATTGAAGCTTACAATCAATTATCCCAAAAGGTCGGCGTAGATGAAGCTGATGTGGCTATTCGTTCTTCCGCTACTGCTGAAGACTTGCCTGAAGCTTCCTTTGCAGGTCAGCAAGACACTTTCTTGCACGTTCAAGGAATTGACAATGTAATCGAATATGTAAGAAAATGTTGGGCTTCCCTTTTTGAAGCAAGAGCTATCTTCTACAGGGAAGAGAACAACTTTGAACACTCTCAAGTTTACATTGCAGTTGTAGTTCAACAAATGGTCGATTCTGAAAAGGCAGGAGTAATGTTTACCGTAAACCCATCCACTGGTGAAAACATTGCCTTAATCGAAGGATCTTGGGGACTTGGTGAATCTGTTGTCAGTGGAACTGTAACTCCTGATAACTATGTTGTCTCAAAGGAAAACAATGAATTGTTGAATATCACTGTCAGTGATAAGAAAACCATGTTTACCAATGACGAAAATGGAACCTCCATTCAAGTGGACGTCCCTGAAGATAAGAGAAATGAAAGGGTCTTATCTGATGAGGAATTAGAAAAATTAGTTGAAATGGCTAAAAGGGTTGAAGGTCATTACGGCAAACCTCAAGACACCGAATGGGCTTTCCATGGCGGAAACCTATTCCTATTGCAATCAAGACCAATTACCACTCTTGGAGACGCTGAAGAAAAAGCTTCTGAAGAGGATGTTGACTTAGAAGTATTGATTAAAGGTCTCGGTGCAAGTCCAGGACTTGCTTCCGGTACTGTAAAGGTTATCTTAAGCCTTGATGAGCTTGACAAGGTTCAAGAAGGTGATGTGATGGTCACTACCATGACCACTCCAGACATGGTACCTGCTATGAAAAGGGCAAACGGTATCGTAACCGATGAAGGTGGAGTAACCTGTCACGCAGCTATCATCTCAAGGGAACTTGGAATTCCTTGTGTTGTAGGTACTGGAGATGCTACCACCACATTAAAGGAAAACGACAAGGTAACTGCTGACGGTAAGAAAGGTTTAGTCTACAAAGGAATCATCAAAGGAGAAGAACCTGCTGAAGCAGCTGCAGTACAAGTTTCTGCAACTCCTTTAATCACTGTAACCGAAGTAAAGGCTAATGTAAGTATGGCTGAAGCAGCTCCTAAGGCAGCAGCAACTGGTGCTGATGGTGTAGGATTACTTAGAACCGAGCACATGATGTTATCCACTGGCGTTCACCCAAGAAAATTCATCTTAGATGGCGAAGAAGACAAATTAGTGGATGTTATCGCTGAAGGCGTATTGAAAGTTGCAGATGAATTCTATCCAAAACCAGTATGGTACAGAACTCTTGACGCTCCTACCGATGAGTTTATCACCCTTGAAGGTGGAGAGGATGAGCCAAGGGAACACAACCCAATGCTCGGTTGGAGAGGTATCAGAAGAGAATTGGATGAGCCTGAAATCCTAAAGGCTGAATTCAAGGCTATCAAAAAGCTTCACGATAAAGGTTACACAAACATTGGAATCATGATTCCATTGTCACAACACCCATCTGAGCTTAGAAGAGCAAAGGAAATCTGCAGAGAAGTTGGCTTGGAACCTCAAGTGGATGTTGAATTCGGTATGATGGTTGAAATTCCAGCGGCAGCTATTCTCATTGATGAATACATTGCAGAAGGAATTGACTTTGTAAGCCTTGGAACCAATGACTTGACCCAATACACTCTTGCAGTGGACCGTAACAATGAATTTGTTGCAAAACACTACAGAGAAGAGCACCCAGCAGTAATGGCATTGATTGAAAGAACAATCAAGCACTGTGCGGCAGCAGGTGTAACATGCAGTATCTGCGGTCAAGCAGGAAGTGTGCCTCATATTGTTGAAAAGCTTGTTAAGTTTGGAATTACAAGTGTTTCATCTAATACTGATGCTGTTGAAGAGGTTAGAAAGACTGTTGCAAGAGCTGAAAAGAAAATCATGCTCGATGCAGCTAGAAAACAATTATAATTTAATTTAAAGATTTTTTATCTTTAAATTTTATTTTTTATTTTTTTTAAGTTATTTTTGATAATTTCAGTTTATTTCAGATATTTTTGAGATTTTTATTAATTTTAGATTATTTTTATTTATTGGTTTTTTAAAATTATTTTTAATTTAGCTTTTTTTAGATTTCTTAAAGATGCTTTTAAAAAACTAATATTTATTGGTTTTTAAAATTAATTTTTTGATTTAATTTTTAACTTATCGTTTCATTTTTAAGGTAATATCATGAATAAGGAACCTATTAGCGAAGAAGAAATTTTTAAGGAATTGGATTTTTACCAATCTCAAGATTGCAAATATTCAGATGGTAGAATTCTTGGATCTATGTGTACTCAAGCACATCCTATTGCTCAAAAAGCTTTTATTCAATTTTTAGAATCTAATCTTGGAGACCCTGGTCTTTTTAAAGGAACAAAAGCCATTGAAGATAAGGTTTTAAAAATGATTGGTTCTTTCTTATCCATTGAGAATCCTGTTGGCCACATTGTAACTGGAGGAACTGAAGCCAATATTATGGCCATTAGGGCTGCACGTAATATTGCCCGTGATGAAAAAGGAATAAGTCAAGGAGAAATCATCGTTCCTCAATCTGCTCATTTCTCATTTAAAAAGGCCTCAGACATTTTAAATCTTAAGCTTAGGGAAATCGTTTTAGATGATTCCTATCAGTTGGACGCTAGTTTTGTAGAGGATGAAATCAATGAAAACACTGTAGCTATTGTAGGAGTTGCAGGAACTACAGAACTTGGAATGATTGACCCTATTGAAGAATTGTCTAATATTGCTTTGGAAAATAACATTCACTTGCATGTTGATGCAGCCTTTGGAGGATTTTCCATACCTTTCCTTAAAGAGATAGGATATGGCCTTCCAGAATTTGACTTTTCATTGAAGGGAGTCAAGTCCATAACAGTGGATCCTCATAAGATGGGGCTTGCCCCTATTCCAGCTGGGGGAATCCTATTTAGAAATGAAGAGTATTTAGACTCCATTAGTGTAAATTCTCCTTATCTAACCATAAAACATCAATCCACAATTGTAGGAACAAGGATGGGAGCAACATCTGCTGCCACTTTTGCTGTTATGAAGTATTTAGGAAAGGATGGCTATGCAAGATTAGCTAAGGAATCTTTAGATAATGCAATATTTTTAGCAGAGTCAGTTAAGCAGTTAGGTTATGAGTTGGTAGTAGAGCCTAAATTGAATATTGTGGCATTCAATCATCCTAAACTTGAAACAGATGACTTGGCCCAATTGATTGAGAAGAGAGATTGGAAAGTCTCTTGCTCATCTTGTCCTAAGGCGATAAGAGTAATTTTAATGAATCATATTAAAAGAGAGCATATCGTTGAACTTATATCAGACTTAAAAGACATTTCTGAATCTATTTAGTTCGATTCTCTTATTTTTACTATTTTTTTAATCTATACTCTCTATTTTTCATTATTTCTTATTATTTTTCATTATTTTTCTATATTTATTTCACTTGATGTAGATAACAGTTTATAAAATTATATTTTTTTCTATATGGTTTATTTTAATTAGATTTTTGATAAATTATTTTTATAGATTAAGTTTTACTTTTAATTTAATTTATCGTATTTTTAATATTTTGATAGTTAATTTTTGCTGTGATTTTGTGATTTTGTGTTTAAGTGATTTTATGGTTTTACACTTTTGTGATTTTTCAATTTTTAACTTTTGTTACTTTTCTTATTTTCATTTTTGTGATTAGTTGTTTTTATGAAATTATTTTTTAGTGTTTTTTCATTTTTGTGATTTTGTGTTTTTTTTCAAGAGGAAATTTGTTCCAATCAGATGTTCTTATTCCATTTAGAATTAATATAAGAAAATTTTATTAATTTAGAAGAAAAATCTAATTATATGAAAAGAATAACTACTCCAATTAGTGATGATGATATTAATGATTTAAAAATAGGGGATAAGATTTCTCTTTCAGGAAAAATGTATTGTGGAAGAGATGCAGTTTTGCCTAAATTATCCAAATCTATTGAAAATGGCCAAGAGGATAAGTATCCATTTGATTTTAAAGGCATGGCAATTATGCATACTGCATTTAGTGTAGCAGGTATAGCTCCAACTACAAGCAATAAGGCAGAAATTGAATCTTCTATGGAAGCATTATCATCTGCTGGAGTTAAATTTCATATAGGTAAAGGTTCCTTATCTGATGAGACTAAAAAAACTTTGGATAAATATAATTCTATTTTTATTGTAACTCCTCCTGTTGCTGCACTTTTAACAAATAATGTAATTTCTAAAAAGTGCGTCGCATATGAAGAAGAAGGTATGGAGGCCTTCTTTGAGCTGGAAGTTAAGGATATTCCAGGTATTGTAGCAATTGCTCATGGAAAGTCTTTATAACTAATTATTTTTTTTTTTAAATTCTTTTTTATCATTTATTTTTTGCAATATTAGTTTTCAAATGCTCTTTTTAATTTTATATATTAGTTCTGAAATAATATTATATGAAAATTACAATTATTGTTTTTCTTGTTTTATTTTACAAAATTCTAAGGGGATTATATGCAAAGAAGAGGTACAACCAATCTGCCACTACATGGAGGTCATACGCCACGTTGGCTATTTGATCGTATGACCAAGCTTTCAGGTGCAATTACTGAAGTAGTAATTGACGAATATGGTCCTAATGAATTTTTAAACAGAATCTCTAATCCTTACTGGTTTCAGGCTTTTTCCTGTGTTCTGGGCTTTGATTGGCACTCTTCAGGTACAACCACCACAACCCTTGGAGCGTTAAAGTCTTCAATTGACCCTGAAAAGCATGGAATTTACATCTCTGGCGGAAAGGGCTCTGCTTCACGAAAGACCCCTCAAGGGATTGTAAGGGCTGGCGAGATATTCAATCTAAAAAGCTCTCATGTGGATAATATGGTAAACTCCAGCAAATTATCTGCAAAGGTTGATAATTCCTGCATTCAGGATGGCTATACATTATATGTTCATAATTTCTTCATAACCGAAAAGGGAGATTGGGCTGTTGTGCAACAGGGAATGAACACTGAAACAAAGTATGCTAGGCGCTATCATTGGATGGGGGAGAATGTAGACAGTTTCCTGCAAGACCCTCATAATGGAATTTCCTGCGATAAAAAGGAAAAGGAAGCTTTGAATATGGCTTCAAAGGATAGTGTTGAGGCTCAAAAGATAAGCGTTGATTTAATCAATGACAATCCTAACCATTTAAGGGACTATTTTAAAAGAAAAGATTCAAATCAGCTTCTTTTAACTGATTTCAGCATTAGCCAAGAGAATACCCTTACCCTTCCTCCTCATCATCAGGTATTGGATATGGATTTGTCTGATAAGGAATTTCAAGTATTAAAGAATGCTTGGGAAATACAGCCTGAGAATTATGAAGAGCTTATTTTATTAAATGGAATAGGTCCTAAAAAGATTAGGGCATTGGCATTGATTTCTGATTTGGTATTTGGTGAGCCTGCAAGCTGGAAGGATCCTGTTAAATACACATTCAGTCATGGAGGCAAGGATGGATTTCCTTATCCTGTGGATAGGGATGTCTATGACAATTCAATTGCAACTGTTAAGGATGCTCTTTATCAGGCAAAATTAGATAAGTATGATAAGATGAAGGCCTTAAAGAGATTGGATGATTTTATTTCTTAATCTTTAAGAATTTGGTGATTTATTTCTTATTTGTGGCTAATGTGTGGTTGTTTAATTAAAAATAAAGAGAATAAGAGTTATTCATCTTTATTTAATTTTCTATTTTAAAATCAATAGATGGTGTTTATTCTTTTTTATTAAAATCAATAGAAGGGTGTTTATTCTTTTTTATTTAATTTTCTATTTTCATTATGAACATTTACTGTTTTTCCATGGGCTGTTGGAATAACCTCAAATACAGGGTCTTTAAATTCCAAGTCAAACTCTTTTCCTTCCATCAATAAATGTTGGAAAATTGCAAGTGCTGCAACTTCAGAGTGAGGCTGTGTGGTTACAGAAACATTCCAGTCTGCGTTTTTATATACTTTTGTAGGCACTTTCGCTCCGCCCACTATAATTAAAATGTCATCAGAGCTTTCACGCACTTCATCTACAACCTCATGGGCCTGTGCACCATACATGGTCAAATGAACTATCTTTCCACCTTTTTCTCTCCAGTTCATTATGACTTCCATATATGAATTGTTATATTCGATTTCAAAGTCTCCTCCCCATCTGTCTGCAATGTCTCTAACGCTTCTCATCATGCTGTGGTCCTCTTCACCTGCTAACCATACTTTGCTTGCTCCGAAAGCTCTTGCAGTTAGGCATACATGGGTTGTAATACGTGTGTCTCTTCCAATTCTGTGATCTAATCTTAAAACGTTTATTGTCATATTTTTGTCCTTCTTAATCTTTCTACTCTGTATAAGTTATTTTTGTAAGTTAATTAATCTTAAATCATTATTTATTCAAGATGCTGAAATGTATTGATAATTAATTTTAATTATTGTTTATATTAATACACTAAAATGCATTGAAATTGCAATTAGCATCGCAAGCAATGAAAATAACCTTCCTAGTTCATTAGAAGTTCCAAGAACATCTCCATTTGCAATCTTAAGATGTCTTTTTGCAATTAGTGCAGTTAAAGCACCTCCAAATGCTCCTCCGATTATTCCTAAAATTCCTATCTGGGATCCTATCCTCATGCTAAGTAAGGATGCAATGATTAAGCAAATTATAAGTCCAACAATATAGTTCTTAATATTCATATATTTTATAAAGTATTTGCCTATTCCTTCTTTTCCTGCTTTTGAAGTGATGCAACAGGTTGTTAATCCTATCTTTGCTGCAATTTCAGCAACTATGATTAGCAAAATGAAATCTGGGCTTATCATATAGGAATAATCAATCAATGATGAATATAATGCAATTGTTATAGTTCCGACGATAAATCCTGTGGCTATTCCGCCAACTCCAGTCATCGGGTCCTTCATAATCCTTAATTTCTTTTCAGGATCTCCATGAACCATTACTCCATCTCCAAAGTCCATCAATCCGTCAAAGTGATTATATCCGTTGATTATTAATAGGAATCCATAAATTATTGCTCCAATGACCAATCCGTCCAAATGTGCAAATCTGCATAGGATAAATGCGATGATTGCAGCTATCAAACCAACAATTCCATTTAATACTGGCCAGAACCATGTCATTTTTGCCATTTCATCAATTGTTGTGTAGATATTTAATGGCAGGATGGTTGAAAATGTGAATAATCCTCCAATTGAGCGTAAAATGGAAGGGTTTTGCTTTTCAAAATAGTCATCATTGTTTTTTTCTTTCATTGTTTCAACTTTTGCTTTTTTTAAATTTGATTTTTATTTAGGCTTTTTTGCCAATTATTAAACTACAATAAATCTTATAATTTCAATTATTCTTCCAATATTTTAGTCATACAACCTGCAACAAGTCCTGCAAAGGTATTGGATAATATAGGGCCTAATCCATACAAGATACCTGGTTTATGCCTTGAATATCTTCTGTAATTTAAGACTCCTTTAGTTCCGGATATTTGATTGGCTATTGCTACTCCAATAATCTCATCTGGATAGAAATGAACTAATTTTTCATTTAAATCTATCTCACGAACTCTTTGCTTTCTAAAATCATCTTCCAGTCGTATTGCAGCCATAATCAATGCATTAATGTTTCTGTCACTGACAGATTTAAGCAATTGCTTTTTCAGCTTTTCCTTTAGCTCATCTGTAGGCTCTGTGTTTTCTAAAAGTTCCATTCCAAGCTCTACCAAATCTCCAATTAAAATTCCTTCGCTAACAAAGTAATCTAGAATTCCAATATTCAGATTGATCTTTCTTATTGCGTCCTCGCAGCTTATGGTGACCCCATCTTCAATTCTTTCTTGAAACTCTTCAAGGTCCAGTTTGTCATCTTCATATTCCATATTTGTGATGTCCAATCCTATTTCCATTATATAATCCTGATTTAAGGTCTCTTCTGGCAGATTGGAAGCAATAACCAAGAAATCTTCATTGTTTAGGATATTGTTTATATGGAGGGGCATGTGAAGGGATTCAAAGAATTTTGCCTTTTGCTTTGTTGCGGTCTTATAAAGCTGAATGAGCAGCTTAGGGCTTAATGCATGGTCTATTAGAATGATCTGTCCAAAGTTTATCTTTGCATTGTGGAATCCTTTCCAGCTGTTTACAACTTTCAGATTGTCTGTGAACTTCTGGACTTCCAAATCGTTAGAAATTACTGTGATTATTGTTATGTCATTGTAGGAATTTATGATGAATTGGGAGTTATCAAAGCTTTGGCTTATGTATCCTCCTTCTATATTGTTGTTTTCCTTATATTCTTCAGTAATTTCCATCAGTTCAACGTCACTAATCTTTTCATCTTCATATTGCCTATTAAAGCTAACATAATCTTTAGAGAGAATCATGATGTTTTCAATTATGTCTATTCCATCGCTTATCTCCAGGTCGCTGAATGTCAGAAAGTAATCTGGATTGTTTATGTATAGCACATCTTCGTTTTTAATCAGTTTTCCAATCTCTAATTCATGAATGGTTTGGTCACTTTCTTTCTTTTTCTTGTTTTTATTAGCCTTATTTTTTTTAGACAATTGAATTCCTCTTTAAGATTATAAGTATATCTTTATAACAAATATTATTTAATTGTAATTATATATCTATAAGTATAAGAAAAAATTGAAAATTCTGGAATACTGATTTAATTTTATCAATGGATGTTTTATCATGGTTTTTATTATTGACCCTCAAAATGCAGGAATATCTGGGAATATGATTATTGGAGCTCTTGTTGATTTGGGAGCAGATGGCGAAAAGGTCAAGAACCTTATGGAAGATGTGGCTTACGACTTTGGAGAGGTAGAGGTTTCCATAACTAAAGTCAATAAGTCAGGTATCGAAGCTAACTTCTGCAATGTTAAAACAATCCATGATGAAGATGAAAATAATCATCATATTCATTTTCCAGACTTTATTGATAAGATTGATTCACTAAAGGAGCTTGATATTGAAAACTTGACTGATGAAATCTTGGATATGGCTAAAAATGTCTTTAAGCGCATAGCCATTTCTGAATCTAGAGTTCATGGAAAATCTTTGGAGGAAGTTCATTTTCATGAGGTCGGGGCAGCTGATGCTGTGGCAGACGTTTTAGGTGCAATCTGCGCTTATTTTGACTTGGATATGGACAAGGAAAGGGTTGTTGGATTGCCTATTTCTGTTGGAGGAGGCACTGTAAAGACAGCCCATGGAATAATCCCTGTTCCGGCACCTGCAAGCTTGGATATTCTTAAAGGCTTGAATGAGGATGAATTCAATGACTTCTATAAGGGAGAGGCACAATGCCGAGGAGGGCCTGTTGAAAGCGAGCTTGCAACACCTACTGGTTGCGCATTGTATATGGAATTCTGTGATGAATTCCTTGAGTTTGCTCCAATGATGTCTCCAGAGAGAATCGCCTATGGCTGCGGCTCTAAGGAATTTGATTTCCCTAATGTCATAAGAGTCATAAAGTCAAAGGATACAAATGAGAAGCATAGAGTTTGTGTTATTGAAACCAATATAGATCATATGTCTGGGGAAGAATTAGGATTCCTATTTGACTTGTTGCTTGATGCTGGAGCTTCCGATGTTTCTATGGTTCCAATAGTGATGAAGAAGAATAGGCCAGGGCAATTGATTAAGGTTATCTCAAAGCCACTTCTTGTAGATCATCTAGTGAATATATTATTTAAGCAAACCGGAACATTAGGCATTAGGGTTTCTGAAAACACTCATAGGGGAATTGCTGAAAGGCATTTTGTTCCTTTAGACATTAATATTAATGATAGGATTTATACCATTAACTTTAAGATAGGTCTTATTGGGGATGAGATTATTTCCCATAGGCCAGAGTATGAAGACCTTAAAAGAATCTCTTTAGAAGAGGACATTCCTTTAACAGAGATTAAGGAAGTTGCAAATACAATGATTCGTGATTTTTTAGAGAATAATAGAGAATAAAACTTATTTAAATGTGTTTTTGATGTTAATTTATTTTAAAAAATAATATTTGTCCCTATTAATTATTATCGTTAAAAAAAAATCATTGGAAAAGTTTATATAATCTGAAATGTTATAATTTATTAAACATTTAGAATAATTTTTCATTAAAATCAGATAATTTTTAGCTTTTTATTTAAATTTTTATTTAAAATTATGTTAATTTTAACAAGTAGTGAGAAAAATGGATAAAAGAATAAATTTTGTATCAATCTCTAGATTTACCCTCCTTGTGGCTATTTTTCTATTGATAATAAATAAGATACAGTTTCATGCAAAGATTTTAGATTATATGGCCTTAGCTTTAGCCATATTTGCTATAATTTGTATTATCATCTTTATCATACAATTTAAAAAGGGATTGGTTGAGTTTCCTATTAAAGTTGTTGTTGAAACTAATGTTGATAAGGCTTTGGCTGATGGGGCTATTACTGAAGAGCAAGCGGAAAATATTCCAAAGAGGGTTGTTCTTAATGCAAACGATATCTTTTTAAATTTAGTCTTTAATCTTGCAATTGCCAATCATTTTGATCTCTTGCCTGTAGACGTTCTTAGGGAGTATATACCAGACATTCCTCCAGCTAATCTTATGAGATTGTATGAAAAGTCTAGAGAGATAAGTGATGATTTGAATGATTACTTTAGGTCTCAAAAGTTCTTAAATAAGGCCGATGTTATTACCCGTTCTGATGAGATAAAAACATATTTGAGAGAGACTTATCCTTGGATGGATGATGTTACTTTGGATAATACTTTTGATTACTTCTTTTTAGGAATTGGTAATGGATAATTATTCTTACCAATATTTTTACTTTTTTTATTTATTTTTTACTTTTTTAGTCGATTTAATACTTTTTTTACTTTAAATTCTCTTTTTTAATTTTTGAAACCTTTCTTTTTTAACTTAGAGTAATTCGTATAATATCGAATAAATAAATCTTTTAAATCAGAATTCAATAGTTTTTGATTAAATTGCTAAAATAAATCTTTAGAAAAATTAGTAAAGAAAAAATTTAGATTAAAAATCAGTAAAGTAAGAATTTAGATTAAAAATTAGTTAAGTAAGAATTTAAATTAAAAATCAGTAAAATAAGTTATTTAGTTTAAAAAAGAGTTTAAAAAAAAGAAAAAAGAAAAGAATTAGACTTATTCATCTAATCCTTTAATTACCATTATATTATCTCCTGCGTTAACAGTGTCTCCTTCTTCTACGAATATTTGTTCAACAATACCATCCTCTTCGGCATAAATATCGTTTTCCATCTTCATAGCTTCAAGAACTGCTACAACAGAGCCTTTTTGTACTTTATCTCCAGTGTTTACCTTGATTTTAAGAACCATACCTTGCATGGATGCAGTAATAGCACCTTCGATAACTGGAGCTGGCTCACTGCCTTCTCCATCAATCTTTATGTATCCGGTTGGCATGATCTTTACATCAAAGACATCACCATCAACCTCTACAGAGTATTCAGTAGGAATGGCACTGATTCCGCCATCATCTATAACCTTTTTCTCTGGGAAGTCTTCTTCCTTGATTTCTCCGTTAAGGAATTGCTTAGCTACTGGAGGTAACATTGCAAGGGTGAGAACATCCTCTTCCTTCTCGAAGTTCTTAAGGTCTTCAGCCTCTTTCTTGAACTTGTCATATTCAGGCTCAATCAAGTCTGCAGGTCTGCAGGTGATACGCTCTTCATCACCAATGATCTTTTTGGCGATTTCTTCATTGATTGGTGCTGGAGCACGGCCATAGTAACCTTTCATATAATCTTTAACTTCGTTAGATACGATTTTGTATCTTTCTCCATTGATTACATTCATTACAGCTTGAATACCTACAATCTGGCTTGTTGGAGTTACAAGTGGAGGATATCCCATATCCTCTCTTACGCGAGGCATTTCTTCCAATACGTCTTGGTATCTGTCCAATGCGTTTTGCTGTTTTAATTGTGAAATTAAGTTGGAAAGCATTCCTCCAGGGATTTGATACATCAATACGTCAGTGTCGATTCTTTCACTGATTGGGTCAATATAGCCTTCGTATTTTGCCCTAAGGGTTTCAAAGTATTTCTTGATTTGGTTTAATGTCTTAAGGTCCAATCCGGTATCATATTCAGTTCCTTGCAGGGATGCTACAATACTTTCGGTAGGAGGCTGTGAAGTACCCCAAGCCAATGGAGAGATTGCAGTGTCTAAAATGTCAACTCCGGCTTGACAAGCAGCGTAATAACTGATTGGAGTGATACCGCTTGTACAGTGTGAATGCAAGTTGACAAGCAAGTCAGTTTCTTCCTTTAATCTTGAAACCAATTCAAAGACAACAGCAGGACTGATTAAACCTGCCATATCCTTAATGGCTATTGAATCACATTCCAATGCTTCAAGCTCTTTAGCAAATTCCACAAACTTGTCTACAGTATGAACTGGGCTGATTGTGTAGCTGATTGTTCCTTGAACATGAGCTCCTTGAGCCTTAGCTACCTTAATGGATTGTTCCATGTTTCTAATATCGTTCATAGCATCGAATATTCTAAAGATGTCAACACCGTTCTCATAGGATTTCTCTACGAATTTGGTTACAATGTCATCTGCATAATGTTTGTATCCGAGTAAGTTTTGACCTCTTAAGAGCATTTGTAGAGGAGTGTTGGTAAAGTTTTCTTTTAATATTCTAAGTCTTTCCCATGGATCTTCGTTTAAAAATCTTATACAAGTGTCAAAGGTTGCTCCGCCCCATGCTTCAATTGCATGATATCCTACTTTATCCATCTCTTCAGCAATAGGAACCATATCTCTTGTTCTCATTCTGGTTGCTAAAAGGGATTGGTGAGCATCTCTGAATGCGGTTTCAGTTATTTTTACTTTCATCTTTACACCTCACTTTCCTTCCTTTAAATTAACTGAATAAATATATTTTTTTTACAATTATCTGTTAACTGAATAAATATATCAATTATCTTTGTTCGATAATTATAAAACAACTAATATATTAAAAATTTTTTCATTATATAAATATATTATGTTTAAACTATTAATAATACTTATCTATTATTTTGCCTAATTTAGAACCTAATCAGGTTTAGTGATTGGTTAAAAATGAGTGAGTTTTTCTGGGAGATTAGGATTATTGTATTTGATTTAAAGATATGTAAAATTGTATCTTCAGTGTTGATGCTGTTAAAAAATGGTTTTTTTGGTGGTATTATTAAAAATAAAAAGTTAAGAGTTAAGACAAAGTCTTAACTAAAAATTTTTTTTAACTTTAAAGTAAATAGCTTAACTTTAAAATCATTTTAACGTTCAATTTCGCCTTTGATAAATGCCTCTACTTTTGCAGCAGCTTCATCATCTGTAAATTGTTCAGGTGGATGTTTCATAACATAGGAAGAGATAGAAGTTAGCTGTCCACCAATTCCTCTTTCCAAACCTAATTTACAGCAGCGAATAGCATCAATAACACATCCTGCAGAGTTTGGTGAGTCTTCCACACTTAATCTTAACTCAATTTCCATAGGAACGTCACCAAAGGTTCTGCCTTCCATTCTTAAGAAACATACCTTATTGTCCTTTTGCCATGGCACATAATCGCTTGGGCCGATATGGATGTCATGAGGGTCCATTCTTTCAGCAAGGACCGCTTGAACAGCTTCAGTTTTAGATTCCTTTTTAGAGTCTAAACGTTTACGGTTAAGCATGTTCATGAAATCGGTATTTCCTCCGGTGTTTATCTGATAAGTATGATCTAATTTAACTCCTCTTTCTTTAAAGAGATTGCTTAATGTTCTATGAGTAATGGTTGCACCGATTTGTGCTTTAATATCATCACCTACAATAGGAATTCCTTTTTCTCTAAATTTAGCATCCCATTCTGGGTCACTTACAATAAATACTGGCATACAATTGATATAAGCAATATTTGCATCCAATGCACATTGAGCATAGAATCTGGCAGCTTCCTCTGAACCTACTGGCAGGTAACTGAGCAAGATTTCTGCACCGCTTTCCTTTAAGACTTCAACAACGTCAACTGGTTCTTCATCTGCCACTACAAAGGTATAATCCTCTTCAAAGTCAGCCATATGTTCGCTTACACCATCAAGGACAGGTCCCATGCAAACTTTAACATCACTTTTAGGAATTTCCTCTTGGAATACAGTGGTGCAGTTTGGCTTTGCAAAGATGGCTTCATCAATGGTTTTTCCCACTTTTCGTTTGTCAATGTCAAAAGCAGCTACCACTTCAATGTCTGTTGGGTCCCATTCTCCTATTTTCCAATGCATAAGTCCAATTGCATCTTCAGGGTTTTTATCTTTATAATAGTAAATCCCTTGTATAAGAGAGCTTGCACAGTTTCCGATTCCTACAATCGCAATTTTAATTTTACTCATAGTTTCACCAGTATTCTTGAATTAATAGATTAATATGATTTTAATAATTTATTAAAATATTTTTTTAAGTATTAATTTTTTTTTAATTAAATATATTCATTTAATTTTTATCAAATGCTTGGAATTTTCTGAAACTTTTTAAATAAAAATTAAATAGAATATAATCAAATAGTATATTATACATTTATGTATTGATATTTATTTTAATAAGTATATAATCATTGTTATGTTTGTATTTATATTCTATTTTGATTTATATAAATTTTTTTAAAAAGAGGTATTAAATTTTAAGTATTTTTTAATTTATATATTTGGTGGTTTGATGAAGAAAGTTATTCTAATAGCATTTTATTTTAATCAGGTAAATGAAATAGCTTCTAAGCGTTTAAGGGCTTTAGCTAAATATTTGCCTCAATTTGGCTGGGAAGTTGTTGTAATAGTTCCAGATTTAGGTTATGAACCTTCCTCAAATGCAGATTTAAGCTCTAGAATAATAACTACTGAATATGAAGACATGTTTTCCCATATATTTACTAAGTTTAAGCCTGGAGATAAAAGCAAGCTTAATGATAAATCAGATAATCATTCCACCTCAGACAGTCAAAAGCTAAAGGATTCCTCTTCTGTTTCTAATCCAATTGCCTCAAAGGCAATCTCTATAGCTGGAGAAGTCTTTGCATATCCTGATGGAATGAAGTATTGGTATGGTCCTGCTTATGAAGCAGCTTCCAAGATAGTTGAAGAAGAAAAGATAGATGCCATAATTAGCTCCTCTTGGCCGATTACATGCCATACAATAGCAAAGGACATCAGCGATAAATATAATATTCCTTGGATAGCTGATTTAAGGGACTTATGGAATATGGATCCTTATATTTCACACACTTTTATTAGGGATTATTTTGAAAAAAGATTAGAATTGAAGACATTTGAAAATACGGATGTATTGACAACTACAACAGATTTGGCTGCTAAAACATTAGCAACATTGCATCCCAATAATCGTATAGTGCCTATTTTATCTGGTTACGATGAAGATGACTTTAAGTTTTTAGAGAGTGTTTTAGAGGAAAATAATGATTCTGATTCTAGTGAAGATTCTGTTTCTGCTGGGGATTCTAATTCTAGTGAAGGTTCTGTTTCTGCCGAGAATTCTAATTCTAGTGAAGATTCTATCACTACAGTTGATTCAACTGATAGAAAACTTAAACTTATCTATGCAGGTTCCTTATATGGTGGGAAAAGAGATCCAACATTATTATTTAAGGCCATTCGCCAATTAGAAGACGAATCTAAATTGGATAGTTCAAATATTTCCATAGAGTTCTATGGAGATAGCGGCAATCTGGAAGAGATTGCTCGTGAATATTCTCTGCTTGATATTATCAAAATCGGTGGCAGGATCTCCCACGAAGAGGTTTTAAAAAAGCAATTAGACAGTGATGTTCTTTTACTCATATCATGGAATAATGAAAAGGAGAAAATGTTTATTCCAGGTAAGATCTATGAGTATTTTGCTTTGCAAAAGCCAGTTCTATCAATAGGGTATAAGGAAGGATCCCTTAAGGACTTGATAGAGGATACCAATGTAGGATATCATGTCTCAGATTTAGAATCTACAAAAAAGGTTATTTTAGATATTTATAATGAATTTATAAGCCTTGGCAAGGTGGAATTTAAAATCAGAAATTAATATAGATGACTATTCCATGGAAAAAATGGCATCTAAATTTGCTGATTTATTAAATGACATTGCTTAAATCTTGTTTTATTAAATCAATCATGATTTTCGTTTTTCAAATATTTTGACTAATGGAGAATATTAATTCTTTTTATAGATATCTTTAATTAATTTAAATATCAAAGTATTATTATAATAAACATTAAACAAATTAACTATCAGTGATTTTATAAAATAAATCAATTATTAGTGTTTTATGATTCAAATAAACTACGAGTGATTAAATGAACCCATATTTAGAAATTATTAGGCCGGGAAATGCAGTTATGGCAGCCATATCGGTTGTCTTAATGATGATTGTAGGCCATTATTACGACTTGCCAATCATTCTTTGTGCAGTTATCGTCTTTGTTTGCACTGGCGCTGGAAATACAATCAATGATGTATTCGATTATAAGATAGATGAAATCAATAAGCCAAACAGACCAATACCTTCAGGAAGAATCAGTCTGAAGAATGCAAGAAACTATTCCTACCTTCTTTTTGCAATCGGAATCATCCTAAGCTTTGTGATTGATTATATGATCAATTCCATATGGCCTTCTGTAATTGTCGTTCCAGCAGTTGTAATCATGTATCTTTATGCAAGAAACCTTAAGGCAATGCCTTTGATTGGAAACATCACAGTTGCAACCTTAACAGGGTTCTGCTTTGTAATTGCAGGAACTGTAATAGCTTGTGCTACCTCCTCTTTAAGGATATTGTTTATTTCAATTTATTTGGGATTGTTTGCACTATTTATGACTTTGGCACGTGAGATTGTAAAGGATATGGAAGATATTGAAGGTGACAAGCTAGAGGGAGCAAGAACATTTCCTATATTATATGGGAAAAAGATTCCTTCCATCGTTTCAATCATTCTAATCGTTGTAACCACTTTGATGTGTCCGGTTCTTTATATATTTGGAATCTTTAATGTTTTCTATATGATTGTGATGATAGTTCCAATATGCATGTTCCTATACTGCGCTTATAGTTTGAAGCTTAATCCCCCAGAGGAAGTTTGTGCAAAGGTCTCTAAGAATCTAAAGATAGCTATGCTAATAAGCTTTGTTGCTTTTGTTTTAGGTTCATTTGATTGGTTTAGCATTTTTGCTGCTCTTTAATTCTTCATAGGGCAGTTTGATAATTAATTATTCATCTTCACTCATTTAGTTTTAGAATTATAGTTTTTTTCACTCATTTAGTTTTAGAATTATAGTTTTATTTTTACTCTTTACAGGTTAAATTATGATGTTTTCTAATATTTCCAAGGATTTAAATATTGAAAGAAAGGATTATTTATGCCTATTCCTTTTATTGGTCTATAGCGCAATAATAACTGTCCTTTTAATCAATTTCAATGAAAGTATTGGAATATATTGTTCAGATGTCTATATCTATCTTTATAATTCCCTTGTATTTGCCCGAATGGGCTATAACAACACTTATCTATATCTCTCTCCTTTGGATTTTGGTCTTGTGGAACTTCATTTTTTATTTAGACTCGGTTTTGTGAATGAAGTGTCCATTTATGCTGTTACTGGTGTATTTTCAATCTTTGGAAGCTTAGGAATTTATGTTTTGCTGAAAAGGTATTTCAATTCTCTTTTAAGCCTTGCCGGAGGAGTGCTTTTTACAAGCTTTTCATTGAATCTGCTTTGGTGGGCAAATGGAACTTTAGACTTGCCTGCTGTAGGATTGTCTGTTTGGGCGATTCTATTTTTAATCCTTGCAGTTGATGAGAGTCCAAAATATTATATCCTTTCATTTGTCTTTTTGGTCTTAAGCATCTTCACTCGCTACACCTGTCTCTTTCTGATTCCATTGTTTTTGCTCTATTACTTATCTAAACATGATTTGTTTGGCTTTTTAGATTCATTAATCTCCGATAGAAAAGAAGCCTTTTCAAGTCTAAGATCATTTTTAAAAACTGAAGAGTTCAGATATCTTATGATTGCATTGGTTCTGGCTTTGATTGTTGCTGTGCTTTTCATTTCAGTGATTTTATATTATGGGGCTGAACTTTCATTTCTAGAGCAGGGAAGCACATTCGCTTCAGGTTCAAAGGGAGCATTGGATGATTATGCACATACTACAGATACCTTATTCTACTTCCATGACTTTTTAAACTTTTTATTCTCCCAAAAGGTGATTTTCCAGGAGAATTTCATTCCAACCCTTACCGGCGCAAGCTATCTTGCTTATTTGATTCTATTTATATTGATAATTGGAATTTCACTGGGTATTTATAGATTTTTCAATAAGAACAAATCAGAGGATAAAAAGCAATTTGATAATGTTAATTCTTCAATTTCAAATCTTAAGGAATTTTCTTTTAAGACAAGCCATTTTAAAACACTTTTGTATATTGGATTGTTACTTTCATTGGCTATTGCCATTTTAGGATTCAAGATAAATTCAATAATCACAATTGCATTTCTATTGATAGGGCTGGTTATCATATTTTCCTTGCTAAAGTCTAAGGGTCTTGATAGAAAAGACTATTCTGTCCCTATTTTTATGATAGGATGGTTTTTAGTCTATTTCATATTCTTTACCTTTTTAAACATAAAGGTGAATAGGTATATAATTACAGTTTTCCCAGCATTCATCTATTTTGTAATTCTGGCTTTAAATGAAATTATTGGGCTTTTAGACGGCAAATCTTTAAAGATTGGTGACTTGAATTTGTCAAATATAATTCCAATAGTGTTGATTGTATTGTGCATGTTTTCTGCATTTTCATTTACAAGCACTTTTGAGGATAATTTAGACTTTAATGACTATAAGATAGTTGCAGATTATTTGATTGATTATGATGGGGATTATGCATCAAAGGACATTGCTGTATTTAAGCAAAGAACCTTTAATTGGTGGTTAAAGGATTCCACTATTGCTGTTACCACAGATCAGTTGGATTTCTTGGAATCAAGCAATATAACTTACTATATCTGTGATGAAGACTTAAAACTGGAGAACTATACAAAGATTTATAATTATAAAGACATATTCTTATATGAAAGAGTAAATAATTAGATTTAGAAAAGTTCTGACTAAACTTTAAATTGTTTTTATCAGTTTATTTTAATAATTTTTATTCATTTAGCATTATTTTAATTATTTAGCTTTATTTTAATTTTTTAGCTTTATTTTAATTATTTAACATTATTTTAATTATTTAACATTATTTTAATTTTATCGGTGAATTTATGAATATTTTACATGTGGCTCATTTCTTCTATCCATGTCTGTCTGCTGGAGGAGTAGTTAATGCAAGTTATCAAATTGCTTTAAATCAAGTAAAAGATAATAATGTGCATGTTTACACATCAGACTCCTGTAAGCAGCGATTGAAATTTGAAGATGGTCGTTATGATGTAGATGTGGATGGAATTAAAGTTGATTACTTTAGAAATCTGTCAAACAGATTTAAATTAGCTACCATGTTAGACACTCCACTTTCCGCTTATTTTAGAATTAGAAAGGATATAAAAAATCATGACATCATTCATATTCACGAACATAGGCAGACCTTAGCTATTTTAGTAAGCCATTATGCTCGAAAAAACAATATTCCATATATTGTTCAGGCCCATGGATCTGTACTTCCTTTCTTCCAAAAGGAAGGATTAAAAAACATTTTTGATAAGGCATTTGGATTTAAGATACTTCATAATGCATCTTGTGTATTTGCCCTTACTGAAGTGGAAAAGGAGCAATACATTAAAATGGGAGTCTCTGAAGACAAGATTGAAATAGTCCCTTTGGGAATAAATATTGAAGAGTATGAGAATTTGCCAGAACCTGGAAAGTTCCGTTCAAGGTTCAATATTGCTGATGGGGATAAGCTGATTCTGTTTGTTGGAAGAATCCATGAAATCAAAGGCCTTGATCTATTGATTGATGCCTTTAATCTTTTAATTAAGGATAGTTCTTCCCCTATAAAGTTAGCTATTGTAGGGCCAGATGATGGCTATTTGGACACTTTGAATGAAAGGATAGCAGAGAATAATCTGGAATCTCAAGTAATTATTACAGGACCTTTGTATAAAAGAGAAAAGCATGAAGCTTTAGTGGACTGTGACTTGTTTGTAATGCCTTCAAAATATGAATCCTTTACAACAAGTGGGCTTGAGGCAATGGCTTGTGGCAAGCCATTGGTTTTAACCAAAAACAATCATATTCATGATTGGGTTGATGGAAATGTAGGCATTTCCTGTGATGATGATGAAATTTCTCTAAAGGAAGCTATGAAAAAACTTTTATTTGATGATGATTTATCAGAAACATTTAGTTCAAATGGTAAAAAATTAATTAAAGAAAAATACAATTGGGATATGATTAATGAACAGATTTTAAGTATTTATAATAGATTTATCTAATTTTAATTAAAGATTATAATTTTTTCATTTTTTCATTTTTTTTCATATTAATTTATTCTATTTTTCCTAAACTGTTTTAATTTTCAGTATTTTTTAATAATTTTTATCATATAATTTTAGAATTTTAATATTTTATCAAAAAAATATTGATTTTTTGATTAAATAAATCCATAACCTTTAAATCTAATAACTTACTTATATTATAATAGTATTGATTTAATAGACAATTTTTTAAATTTTTTTAAAAAATTTCATAGATTTTTAAGTGGGAATAGCATGAAGGTTGTAGTATGTGAGAACTGTGGTGCAAAATATCAATTAAATGATGATGATGATATTAATGCATTTGAATGTTCCAATTGTTCTGGAAGTTTAAAAGAACTTGAAAGCTTTTCAGATGAAGAGATTCCTAAACAATCTGATGAATCATCTGGATCTGATTCAGTTCTTGTTTATTGTATAAATTGTGGTTTAAAATTCCAGATTGAAAAAGATGACAATATCAATGATTTTGAATGTGCAAGCTGTGGAGGTCCTTTAGATTATCTTTCCAATAAATCTGAAGAATCTCAAGAGTCTCAAATCTCTCAAGACTCTCAAGGTTCTGATAGTTATTATGAAACTGTTTCTTATGTTCAATCTGATGACATCATTCCTATTCATGCCGACCCTAATTATTCTGATTCTGATGACATCATTCCTATTCATGCAGAATCCGATTCCCAAACCCCATATTACGAAGAACTTATAGAATCTGATGAAATTTATGCAAATCAATACGAAGATGATGATCAATACTATGTAAGCGAATATGAGAAAGTTCTTCAATCTGATGCTGATTCCTACTATGAAGACGAATATGACGATCAATACTACCAAACAGACCTTCAAGAAGAAGGCTCAGGTCAAATCAGCTTAGATGAGCTTTATTATACTTCAGAATATCCTGCTTATGATGGAACTGATGAAATTATTCCTATTCATGCTGAAAAAAGATATATGGAAGATTCACAGGATTCAGGATTTGCATATGGTCCTAATGGAAAATACGCTGAAGACTACTTAGAGGAAGAGTATATTGAAGAGGAGTATGTTGATTCTGTCGAAGAGGAATCTCCTTATGTAGAGGTTATAGACATACCAGAGGATGAGTTGCCAGAAACTCCTGTTGTTTTAACAAGGCAAGTCCTATCTGAAGAGGATCAAAGGCTATTTGACAGGGTTCAAAACCAAATGGTATTTGACAGCCCTGAAGAATATGAGGCATTTAAGGCAGCCAGATACAAATATTATGTAGGATTATTGGATATCCTTAAGGAGGAATATCTCCTTTCAATGGAAAATGAATTCAAGTCTGGCCGTTCAGTTAAAAACCTAATCAAAAAAGGCGGAGAGACAGTTAAGCAAAGCAATTTATATGCTGACGATTCTGATTCATTGGTCTCACCTGAAACTGTGGAATTGATGAAATCAAATCGCAAATATGAGCCTAAAAAGTCCAATGCTGATGTTATAATCATAGCAGGATTTTTTATAGTTATAGTTTCCCTTGCTTACTATTTCTTTGTAAGCCAAATAATGTATGTTCTCATTGCATTTGCATTAGGTTTGGTTATTTTGGCCTATGGCGCTTATAAGAAATATGTCTTCAATGAATATATTGCAAGAGGCAGAATCATCCGTGAAAGGTTGCTTGCCCTTCCAAATGATTTCTATGTATTCTATGCAGTTCAGCCACCACAATCAAAGGACATTATAAATCACGTTGTTGTTGGACCTACTGGAATATTTACAATTCTCTCTCAAAGATATGATTCAAAGGATTATAAGAATAAGCTTAAGTCTGACACTGAAACAGGAGATATGTTAAGCGAATCCGCTTCCATTCAAGACTATAGGCAAAAGAAGAATACTCTAGAGCTTCAGACTGATTATGATGACAATCAATCAAGATTCCAATTTGGTAATGAAGAGATTCATTTCACTCAAAACAGCCAAATCAAACGTAAGGCATTGGAATTAAATGAAGACTTGGCTATTTTCCTTGATAAGAAAGGATTCAATGGAATCTATATTGAGCCATTGATCGGTTTTGTAAATGATGATTTGGCCATATTGAATGTAATTCTAACCAATGAGGACCTTTTCATTGATGAGCTATTCAATAAGGTAATTCGTGGAAGAAAAAGATTGGATGAGCTTACAGTTGCTAAAATAGCAAGGCTACTTTCTTATTATTCTGCAAACTGTGATGTATATTAATTTGAAGTTCTATTCAAATTAAACTTTTTTTATATTTTTATTATCAATTTTTCTTTTCTATTTTTTGTAATTATATGATTTCAAAGGTGTTTAAGATATTAAATGCATAGAAAAGTTTATTTAATTATTTTTAACATTATTAATGCATAAAAAGGACTTATTTATATGATTTCAAAGATTTTTAACATTAAACAAAGCATTAAAAGGGCTTATTATACATATAGGGTAAAGAGAGTGTCAAAGTCCTGTGGAGATAATCTCACTGTAAACAATTACTCCTATGTCACTCCAAAGACAAGTCTGGCAGATAATGTTAATTTCAATGGCATGAAGATACAAGGAACTGCCAATGTAAGCATAGGAAGCAATTTCCACTCTGGAATCGACTGTATGATAATCACAGACAGCCATAACTATGAGGGGGAAGCGATTCCTTATGATGAGACTGTCATTTCAAAGGATGTTGTTATTGAAGATAATGTATGGATTGGAAATCGTGTAATAATTCTTCCAGGAGTCTGTATTGGTGAAGGGGCTATAATTCAGGCTGGAAGCGTTGTGGTAAAGGACATTCCTAAATGTGCAATTGCTGGAGGTCATCCGGCAAAGGTATTTTCTTCTAGAGATAAGGAGCATTATGAAAAATTAAAAGAAGAAGGTAAGTTTCATTAATGCTTTTTAAGCGAATATATTTGATTTTTTATACTTTTGCTTTTTCTATTCTTATATAATTTTTTTTATTCATTCACTTATTTTACTAATTCTTTAAATATGAGTTGTTATTCTAATTCTATGATGGTTTATTTTACTAAATCTTTAAATATACCTATTTCTTTTCTTGTAACTGCCTTTAAAACAAATATAATTGCAAAATAAACCACAACTCCCACTAATATAGCCACTAAAACATTAACTATTCCACTTGGATTCATCATATAAACCACTGCACCCATAATCGCTGATGCAATAAGTATTTTTACAAGTTCCTTTCTATTGAAAGGCAATCTCATTGTCTTTCTGCTTGCAATGGCAGTCACTCCAAATGCTAGCATATAACAGAGAAGTGTGGCTATTGCCGCTCCAATTATATTTAGATAAGGCACAAGAATCAGATTTAAAACAATGTTGGATATGGCTACAATTATCCATAATTTACCAAGGATCATTGTGTTTTTCTCTAGTATAAGTATATTATTGGTTATTCCATACATTCCCATGAATATTGCACCTAGACAGACAAATGGAGTTACCATATAACCTCCAAGAGCAATCTCTGGGGTTGTTATTATGTAAAGCAATGGCTTAGAGAGTACGCTCATCCCTACAGCTGCTGGCACAGTGAGAAGAAGATAGTATTTCATTGAATAGCTGAGATATTTGTCTACCTCTGCCATATCTCCCTTTTCATAATGCTCTGGAAGAATCGTTGGAAGAAGAACTGCAAATGGAGATAGGAACATTAGCAATATGCTTCCTAAGGCATATCCTGGTGAATAGCATCCCACTGCCACTGACCCTAAAAGGATTCCAATAACATATTTGTCGCTTGAATCAACTACCCAGCTTGAAACATTGCTTGGAATGGTTGGAAGGGCAAAGGCAAGCTGTTCCTTTAGGTTTGACCATTTTCCAAAGCTGAATCCAAGATGCCTTACAATGAGAAATGCCATCATGATGAATACTGCTGCATAGCCTGTTAAAAGACCGAGAACAACTGTTTCTATATTGTATCCTGCATATGTAAGGTAGATGCTTACAAAAACCCCTATATAGCTTTGAAGAACAAGGAATAGGGAATATCTTTTCATTTCCTGGAAGGTTCTAAAGTAGGTTATGAGCATTAGGTTCATGCATGCAAAGAAGGATATTGCAGTTGTGATGTACAATACCTGCATGCTTCCATTAAAGAGCGCATCTGCAATAGGGTGTCCAAATATTAAAAACAATAGGCAGATGATCACTGTTGATATGAATGTCAGGCTTATCATTGGATAGAAGGAATCTCTTATTTTTTCCTTATCCTTTTCAGCAGACAGGAATCGTACCATGGTGTATGGAAGACCTAGGTTGGCTATGTTTGGAACAAGTGCGATGGTAGTGTTTACTTGAGCCCACATTCCGTATTCGGCTGTAGTAAAGGATTTTGTAATGATTGGAATAAAGATTAGGCTACTAAGAGATATTAGGATGTTTGTAATCCCGACTAGACCTATTCTTTGTATAAATCGCACGTATTCACTCATATCAACCACATGTCTTTTTTGATAATTGTTAATCTGTAATTATGATTTTTTATAGTATTTCACTATAGTGATTTTTTTTATTTTTTTTATTTATTTTGAATTCATATTTCTTATAATATTTCATCAAATATGCTTTCGTCGAAGTTTTTAAAGAAATAATCCTTATCATATTCCTTTAAATCTAAATTATCTTCATCTTCAATAAAATTAATCAGCTCTTCACTTGATTTAACCTTTTTTACAATATTCTTGTCAATCAAGTCATCTAAATATTCCACTCCTGGAACGTCTATGATGAATGTTTTGCAGTTAAATGCAAGCCCTTCGTAGATTGCTGTTGAAAAGGCCCCTATTTGATAGTTGCTTTTTGCAAATAGCTCATATAAAGGAGGCTCGCTTTTATCAATGACTTTAAAGTTATCAAATTCATTTGCTTTATTTAAATATTCGTAATTCTCTCTCCAAGTTCCATATTCTCCTGGATGTAATTTGTAAATGAATGTATAATTATTATTTTCTAAATCAGATTCATTATTTTCACTATTCTCTAAATCATTTTTCTTATTTTTTTCATTTAGTTCTTTAGCCAGTTCATAAGCCAATTCAGAAAGGTATTTTCCAATAACTCCTTGTGAAATGAATAGAATTTGCTTTTTGTTTTTATCCTCATCTGCCATCTTCATAAAAGTTTTAGAGTTGTCTTCAAAGTATGGAAATCCCATTGAGATTATCTTATCGGATTCTATAGGGAAGCTTGAAGAATTTTGCCAGTAGTCACCAAAACTTAGTATTTTATCAGGGAAATATTCAATTTCCTTGATTGTATTGTTCATCAGCATTGTATTTTTTGGGTAACTATATCCTAAATGGTATGGACTTATGGTTCCATGCTGTAATTCAATAATTTCTATATTCTTTTTCTTGCATGCTGCAACTAATGCCTTGTTTTCATAGGCTACAACCAGATAGACTTGCTTTGGCTTTCTCTTTTCAAGAAGCTCTATATATTTTTTATAATCATATTGGAAATTAAGTATGTGATCTTCAATAATATTGAATAGATTTATTTCTATTTTGAATGCAGACTCTAATTCTCTTTTTATTGTTTCGATAAAGTCTTTTTCTTCATCTGTAAATGGCAATTTTCCTCTATTTTTGGTTTTGTTTATAAAAGAGCCTAAAAGGATTCGGTCATTGTATTTGACATTATTTTCTTTCTTATTTGCACTGCTTCTGAAATGATTGTTTAGATATGGGGATTCTATTGTTTCAAAGCTTTTATTGTTTTTTATTAGAATGTCCTTTAGAAAATAGCTATAGATGTCTTGGTATTCCCCATTTAATATGACTTTTCTTGGATGGTCGAATATTAAAACATCTTTGGTATCCTTTCCGCTTAAGGGGTTTGAAAGAATGCTGTTTTTTATAAAAGGAAGGAATGTATTTACTTTATCCGCTAGGGAAAGACTGGACTGTTGAGCTGACTCAAAGACATTTGTCTTTCTGGTTATTTCGTAGTAGAGATACATTCTGATTAATTGCCATGGATAGCAGCCTTGAATCTCTTTGTGGTTCAGTTCATATTTCTCTTCAAGAGACCAGATATGTTGGCATATTTCCTTTACTGTAAAAGTCATGTTTTAGGTCCTTAAATTAAAAGTTTAGTCATTGGATAAATTTTCTAAAAGTTTTTTAGATAAATTATTGTTCTAAAATTTATAATTATTATTCTAAAGGTTTTTTTAAATCAATTATTATTCTAAAAAGTCATATTGAATCAGTTCATCTTCTGGAATGGTTATTTTGGCTTTTTTGCCAACTACATTATCTATTTCACTTGGAGAAATGCCAGTTCCAGGCCTTTTATATGTAAGCATATCCTCTGTGATTATTGTGCCTTCACCGATTTCTTCCTTTGCAATTATTGAGCGTCTGGCCTGTTTTCTTGATTCTCCTTCACATGGGAGAGGTATCTTATCATATTGGCCGTTAATTGTTTTTATCAGTTCTATGTTTTTGTTGAACTTTCTAATGTCATCTGGGTCCATTCCATGATAGTGGTCGTTTCCTTGAAGTGTCTTATCTAATGTGTAGTGCTTTTCAAGGATAGTGGCGCCATAAAGATAGGCTGTTGTAAGAATGAGCATATTCTCATCTGGCTTTGTATGATCTGAATATCCTATTTCATAATTTGGATAAAGGTCCTTAAGGTTTTTAATCATAAGAAGGTTTGCATCTTCATTTGCTGTTGGATAGGAGAGCACACAGTGCATGATTCCGATTCCAGCTTCTCCTTTTTTGTATTTGTCGTTAGCGTTTTCTATTGTTTCTATAGCTAGTTTTACTTCATCAAGGGTTGATGCTCCGGTGGATATGATTATGTCCTTTCCTTTATTGGCTATCTTTTTTATGAATGGGATGTTTGTAAGGTCTGAGGATGATATTTTATAAACGTCCATGAAGTCGTCTAGATAGTCTATTGAATCAAAATCAAAAGGTGTTGATAGGAATAGGATTCCGATTTCTTTGCAGTAGTCTGCGATTTCCCTATATTCTGCCTCTCCAAAGGAGTCGAACTTCTTGAATAGTTCGTATTGTGATTGGGTAGGCTCTTCGTTTGTGTCCCAATATGCTGGAGAATTCTTGGATGCTATGGTGTTTGCCTTATATGATTGGAATTTAACTGCATTGCATCCTGCGTCATGAGCCTCCTTAACCATTAGTTTAGCTGCATCCATATTGGATATATTTTCCTTCTTTGCAATGTCGTAGTAGTTTACGCCTATTTCGGCTATTAGGAATGGTTCTTCATTGAATATGGTCATTTTTTCACCTTTTAATCTTTGATAATATGTAATTTTGTTTTTTTGTTCTAATTTTAATGCTTATATGGTTTTTTTATTAATTTTATTCTTTTATTCGGATTTCAAAGGCACATCACTTTTTAATTAATTTTTTAAAAGTTTTAGTTTTATCCGAATCCTGGGACGAAGTATTTGCTGTTTCCAACAGGTACTGAACCGTCTCCTTTTCTTTCTATCTTGCTGTTTGCAAGTGCCTTATCAAATATTAGCTTCAATAAGTCTGCACCATTATGCCTTAGGAATCTGTAAAGCTCTGAATCGTAGTCTGGATTTGCCTTTTCAATGTTTTTTAGAACATCCTTTTCAATTTCAAGGCATCTTCCATAAATCAGATATTTGTCAATTATTTCTGCGTCTTGGCTGTATAAGGACTTATCTGATTTTAAAGAGCTTTTGAATTCTTTCCATTCATTGCTTATTTCATTTCCCTTAAAGGTAAACTCTCCATCCTTGATGAGGTCTTTATAGTTTTCCAATGAGTATTTGGTTTCCCTTTCAAGGGATTTGGAATAATCTTTGAAGTATTTTGCAAATTTGATTGCTATATCCTGCTTTAGGATCTTATCATACATGGATTTTAAGTCAAATTCATGGTTTTTGTTGATGTCCTTAAACATCTTCAAGATGATTTGGTCTCTTTTATCCAGTTTTTTCATCTCTTTTGAATTGATTGTAAATTTGATGTTTTTCATGAGTTCCAATTCTTTTTCCAATTGGCCTTTTGTCTTAAGAAGAGGGTTCTTGCTGATTTTGATTGATTCGATTTCCTCATTGAATGTGATTTTTATTCTGTTTTTGTCGATTAGGTCAAGACAGCTGATTGCAAGGCTGTTTGTGTTTATTTCTTTTGATTTGAAGAGTTTGCTTTGGAATAGTAGATTTACTAAAGGATATACGTCATTGCTTGGTATAATCTCTTCAATATTTGTAATGTCTTTTGATTCCATTTTAATTTCTCCCTTAGGCTTGATGGATATTATTCTACTTTGCACTTAATAGATTATTATTTTTATTTGTTTAACTGTTCTGCTTTCCAATTTTTATATTCCTTCTTTATCAGTTTTCTAATATTATCAAATCCATGCTTTAAGTCTACGTTTCCCATTCTTTTATTCATCTCTATTCTAAGTTCATAATCGTTGATTGTGTTTTCAAGTGTTCTGATTAGGTCTTCCTTGCTTACTCTGGATCCAAGACCTAAGTTAATGAATCCATGCTCTATGTTTCCAAAGATATGGCTTAATTCTCTTTCATTTTGACAGAGGCATATGCAAGGAACTCCAAGGGATGCTATTTCATACATGGTTCTTCCAGCTGAAGTGAATATCAGGTCTGCATTATGCATATGTTCGCTCATGTTCTTAACGTTTTCATAGATGCTGATTCTTTCGTTGTCTTTATATTTTTCTTGGATTTCCTCTTTTTTGCTGTATCCCAATCCTAGGATTATTTCAATCTCGTTTTGGTATTTGCTCTCCAGTATTGCTTCCAGCGTTTTTTCTGTAAGGTTGTTTGGATCGGTTCCTCCAAATGTAAGAAGGATTCTATTAACCTCCTTGTCTATTTTCTTAAATGATTGGTAATAGAATTCATCTTTCAGGATATAATATCTGTGTCCTGAATAAAGGTTTTTAAGAGGTATCTTATGTTCATATAGTGCATCAAATACTAAATGGGCGTATTTGACTCCTCCGCCAACGTCTTCAAAGTTTACTATGAAAAATCCATTATCCCTAAGGGTCTTTGTGTATTTTGAATTGGTGTTTAGTATGTCATTTATGATAATGTCTGGGTCGTATTCCACTATCTTTTCTATAATCTCTTCCTTAGCTTTTTCATCTGCCTCTTTACCCTTTCCTTTATTGGAATTATGGGTTATGAATGGATAGTTGTTGTTTTTAACTATTTCAATTCCTAATTCCTGAGCCTCATCAAGAAGGAAAATCACTTCGTGGTTTACAAGCTTTGAAGCTATTGAGAGGCCTCTGTAAATATGGCCGGTTCCTATTTCGTGGGAGGCATCTGCCTTTATTAGGATTTTCTTCTTGTTTAGGATTCTTTCAGCTACCCACCAGTCCTCATAGTTGTCAATGTCTATGCTTTCCTGTTTGGATACTTCAATAAGACCTATATTTTCTCCAAGACGGCTATCTTCCTTTACAAATTCTCTTCTTGTTGCAAATATGCTTCCGGTTTCCTTATATGCCTTTGGAAGATATTGTCGGTTTACCCTTTCCTTATATAATGGGAAATACTTTTTTTCTTTCTCATCATAGCCCCAGCTTAAGTGCCTGTCGTCTACAACACTTATGATTGTGTCATAATCTTTGTTTTCATTGTCGGGGTTTAATAGTTTTTCAATAGCTAAATCTAAGGTTTTTGTCTTAAGCAATGGGGAAGTAGGCTGTACGGTAATTACAACATCATATTTTTCATTGCTTTTTCCTTCCTTTTGAATTGCGGCATCGTAGATTACCGGATCAAGTGGGATAGAGTCTTCAGCTAGCTTTCCATCCCTTTTGATTGTTTCTGCTCCGAATTTTTCGCTGATGAACTTGATTTCCTCATCGTCAGTTGTCACAACTAGCTCATCCACATATTTGGATGCCTTTCCCATTTCTATTGTGTGTGCAATGAGAGGCTTTTTACCTAAAAAACGTATGTTTTTACGCGGAATTCCTTTGGATCCTCCTCTTGCAGGAATTACAACTAATATTTTATTATCTTTATACATTTTAAAACCTTTAGCTATTGTTTTTTATTTTTTCTTATTTTTATGAATTTTATAAAATTCTAATTAATTTAAAAAATATTATTAATTAAGACAAACTAATTATATTATATTATTAATTAATATTAAATTTTATTAAATAAACTAATTAAGTTTTAATGATTATTGCTGATTATAGTTTTTTATAATGGCTTCGAATGAATTAATTAGTTGATTAATTTTTTAAATTGAATAATTTTATATAGTATAATTCGATAAAAATTCTTTTGATTTTTAAATTAATAATTATTCTATAATGTTTTGTGAAATAAAAAAAGAATGGTGTTATGATGGCTAGTATGAAAGAGATGGCTGATGCTATACTAAAAAGAATTAATGATTTAGCTGTTCCTGTAAAGATTATGCATGTTTGTGGTTCTCATGAGCATACAATCATGGAACATGGGATTAGATCCTTGCTTCCTCCGGAAATTGAGATTGTTGCAGGGCCGGGATGTCCGGTTTGTGTGGTTCCTTCAAGGGAAATCGACGAATGTCTGCAACTCGTAGAAAAAGGGGTTACTGTAACCACCTTTGGAGACATGTTAAGAGTTCCAGGTTCTAATGGCTCTCTTGCAGAGGCTAAAGCTGAAGGTGCAGATGTAAGGGTTGTCTACGGTATTCCAAATGCTGTGGAAATCGCTGAAAAGATTGATAATGATGTTGTATTCATGTCTGCAGGATTTGAAACAACAGCTCCTGCAACCGCTTCCGAGCTCTTGAAAAAGCCTCCTGAAAACTTTTCAATCATTTCATGCCATAGGCTGATCCCTCCTGCTCTTGACTTCTTGATCAATTCAGGAGAGACCAATCTAAACGCTCTCATTCAGCCAGGACATGTCTGCACCATTCTTGGGACAGAGCCATTTGAAAAATTCTCTACTGAATATGGAATTCCTCAAGCGGTGGCTGGATTTAATCCTTTGGATATATTAATGTCTGTTTATATGATATTAAGACAAATCGATAGAGGAGAGCCTAGAATAGACAATGAGTATAAGAGAGCAGTTAGAACTGAAGGAAATGTCATTGGAAAAGAGATGATGGATGAGGTCTTCCATGTTGAAAGCAGGGAATGGAGAGGATTTCCTAAAATCCCTGATTCTGTTTTGGAAGTAAATGATGAGTTTTCCCAGTGGAATGCAAGGGAAAAGTATGATATTGAAGTAAAGGACGTTACTGAAGCTCCTAAAGGCTGCATCTGCGGACCTATTCTTAGAGGGCTTGCAAAACCTTACTGACTTGTAAGGCTTGTTTTAGAAAGGGCATGTAATCCTATGCATCCGATTGGTGCATGTATGGTCAGCAAAGAGGGAACCTGTAATATTGCTCATAGGTACAGCAGGTAAATAAATTCTTAATTTAGTGATTTATGGTTAAAATAAATCGTTTTAAGTGGTTTATGGTTAAATAAAATCGTTTTAAGTGGTTTTTATGGTTAAAATAGAAGCAATAGCTGTTGATGTTGACGGAACAATTACGGATGGCAGAAGAAGAGTCTGCCATAGTGCATTGGATGCTCTTAGAAAGGCAGAGGATGCTGGAATTCCAGTGATTATTGCAACTGGAAACATTTCCCACTTTTCCTATGCTGTGGCAACCCTTGTAGGGACTACTGGAGGCCTTGTTTGTGAAAATGGGGGAGTTATCTATCATGATGGATATAATGACAATCGAGTGATCGTCTTAGGAGATATCTCTAAAGCTCAAAAGGCTTATGATTTTCTATTTGATAAGTTTGGAAAAGACATTCCATTTAGGATAGTGGAAGATTCCGATGCAAGGGTTTCAGAAATAACTTTCTATAAGAATATGAGTTCAGAGCCACTTAAGGAGATGTTGAAGGACTTTGATGTAGAGGTCTATGACAGCGGTTTTGCACTTCATCTTACCGATCCTGCGGTCGATAAGGGAACAGGGCTTGCAAAATTGGCTAATCTCGTTGGATATAATGTTGAGAATATTATGTGCATTGGAGATAGCGAAAATGATATTGATTTTCTCCTTGCAGGAGGATTTAAGGTTGCAGTGGCCAATGCATGTGATGAGCTAAAAGAGATTGCTGATTATGTTTGCGAGAATAAGTATGGTGATGGAGTGGCAGAGGCTATTGATAAGTTTGTTTTTAATCAGGAATAGCTTTTTAAAAGAGTTGAAAGGGTATTTTTTATATTTATCTTAATTATTATGTGATATTATGATTTATGAAATAGCAGAAGAGGCAAAAAGAGAAATATCAAAATATTCAGACACTTATGAAATTTATATTGACAGGACTGAATTATTGGAACTTGATTCTCAAAAGACTGAGCTTAATTTTGCAAAGGAAGATTTAAGCTTAGGAGTGGGGATTAGGATTATCAAGGATGGAGCAATAGGATTTGCATTCACATCTGATATGGATGAGATTGCAAAGACTTGTGAGAATGCTTATTTGAATTCAAAGCTCAATACAAAGGATGAATTTTATTCATTTGCAGAATATGAAAAACTCCCTGTTGTAAAAGGCACTTATGATAAAAGATTTAAGGATTTGGATTTGGATGAGCTTACAGGCTCACTTAAATCTGTCTTGAATTCTGTTGAGGATTATGGATGTCAGGTAAGCTCTGGAGGATTTTCCGCTGCTGAAGGTGAAACCTTAATAATAAATTCAAATGGTGTTGAAGCCTATGACAATTCTACAGGCTTTGCAATAGGAGTGTCAATCAATGCAGTTAAGGATGGTGAATTGACCACTGCTTATGATTCCGATTCATCCTGCCTTTATGATTTAGATGGTATGGCCTTGGTAGAGGATATTTGTAATCTTGCAATGGACTCCTTAGGTGGAGAAGACATTGAAACTTCAGATAGGGATGTTGTTTTAGATTATCATGCTGCCACTGGATTATTGTCTACCTTTTTAAGCGGATTCAATGCAGATAATGTTCAAAGGGGAAGATCCAGAATCGCTGATAAGATGGATGAGAAGATCATTACCGAAAACCTTTCCATTTATGATGATTCCACTATCGATGGTGGATTGAATTCCTCTCGCTGTGATGATGAGGGCACCGCTTCAAAGAGGACTTGTTTGGTTGAAGATGGGGTATTAAAAGGATTTTTATATGATATCTACACAGCAAATAAGGATGGAGTTAAAAGCAGTTCAAATGGATTTAGATCATCCTATTTGGGAACTCCTTCAGTTGGGGCTTCAAATCTATTGTTTGACTTTAAAAGCCATAGAAACTTAGATGACATTGATGATGCATTTTTAGTTACTGACGTTTTAGGAGCCCATACAGCCAATCCAATTACAGGAGACTTTTCAGTTGAGGCAAGCAATTCATTTTTAGTTTCAAATGGTGATAAGAAGCCTATTAAAAAAGCCATGATTTCTGGTAATATTTATGATCTTTTGGCTGATGCTGAAGCTGTTGGTACTGAGACTAAACAAAGAGGCTCTTTCATTATTCCTAAGATATTTTTACCTAATGTGAGAGTGGTTGGGAATAATTCAAATTAGGATTAGTCTTGTTTATAAAAATAGAATAAAATAGTTTTGTTTAAGGGGGCTTTGTTAATTAAAGCCTTTTAAAAACTAGTTTTTAAAATAAGTAAATGAGCCTTTTTATCTTAATGATTAAAAAGGCTTTTTTTTTTAAAAAAAAGAATTAAAGTAAATTAATTATTAAAAAAAGAATTAAGGTAAAATAATAATTATTTTAACATAGTTTTATACCTTAATTTTAATTTTCTATCCATTTCTCTTATTTTTCTATCGATTTTTTTATTATCGTTTTCTCTTGAAGCTTTGAACTTTTTATCCAACTCTTTTTCTTTTAATTCGATTTTTTTATTGTATTGTGAAGCTTTATCGTCGAAAGCCTTTTGGATAAAGTCTTCAAGTTCATCTTGAGATTTAAAATCTTCGAAGTTCTTTTCTATGATCTTATCTACTTTGCTGTTAAGTTCCTTTTCTAATTCTCTTTTGGATTTCTTTTTAGAACTTTTTTCTTCTTCTGCCATAATTTCAAACCTCTTTGGAATTGTTTTTAAATTAATCTAAATTTTTATCTTTTTTTGTTTTTTAGAATGAATAATATGCATCTTAATGGATTTTCATTCTTTTTTAAAATGGAGAATTACATCTTAATTACTGGCAATTGGATTTCAGTAATCATGTCTTCTTCATCTTCAACATCAAATTTGCTTTTAATGTAGACTTCCTTTGGAGAGCCGATAATGTCATATTTATTTTCGATAGAGTATTCTGCCATAATGTTATAGGTCTCTTGAATATTGTCAATGGAACCATAATGGAGTCCGGATAGGACTTTATGTTCGATGATTGTTACAATCCTTATCTCTTCAGTTTCATCAGGGTCTAATTCTGGATTGATTGGGATTCCAACATCATAAACGACTTCATCTTCCTTTGCAGTTCTTGGATTGTTGTAAAATATTGCAAATAAGTCTCCGACGGTTTCTATTTCTTCTAACTCAATCCATCCTGTTAATTTGGAAATTAAAATCTCCATATCTTTAAGATAGCCTTTATAATTCATTATAGCGACTTTCTGGTCTTCAATTGTCTTTTCTTGAATCTCCATTTTTACACCTTATCTAATAATATTTATTTATTTTAGATATTTTAAATTTTTTTAATCTGATTTTATAATTTATTATTTTGTATAAATGATTAATTAAACAAAGTAACCTCAACTTCTTTCTCGCTTCTTCAAACCAAATTCGGGTTCTGTTTTTGAGACTTTTTTGTATAACCTGCTGCACTTGCAAGTGAGAATATTGCTCCCGAATCTTTAAATATAGGAATAACACTGTCTCCTTCTACTTTAACCAATTGGTACTGCATTCTGCCAATAGGAGAATGTATTCTTTTTGCCAATTTTCCCTTTATTGTTTTTTGCTCTTCCTCTTGTTTGAATCCAGCTAATTTCTTGATTGCAGGTGCAACAAACACATTAAATATGACAATTGCAGAAACAGGGTTTCCAGGAAGGCCTATTATGATTTTTCCATCTACAACTCCAAGGATGGTAGGCTTTCCAGGCTGGACGGTAATTCCATGAATGTAGACTGTTCCCAATTCATCAAGGATGTGGCGGATGTTGTCTCCAACCCCTGCAGAGGTTCCTCCAGAGCATAAGAGAATGTCACATTCCTTTAATGATTCGGTTATCTTGTTTTTTAAGTCATCATAATTGTCTCTTACTATTCCAAGGCATTCACCTTCGGCTCCGCATGCGTTTACCCCCGCTCTGATCATTTCGCTGTTGACGTCATAGATTTTGCCCGGCCTTAATTCCTCTTGGTTGGTTAGGAGTTCGTTTCCAGTTGAGATTATTCCTACTTTTGGCTTTTTATAGACCTCTACAGTGTCTATTCCTTGAGCTGCAATAACTCCAATCTTTGGAGGGTTCAATAGGATATTCTCATCAAGGATGACCTGTCCTTTCTTAACGTCTGAGCCCTTTTGGCCGATATCCTGTGAAGGAGTGACGCTTGTTAGGATTTCCACCTCATCATCTTCAAGCTCTGGATTTTCATCAGACTTATATGAAAACTCCACCATTATTACAGCATCTGCACCATCTGGAATAGGAGCCCCTGTGCTTATTTCAACACAGCTTCCAAGCTCAACGGTCTTATCTGTAAATGATCCCGCTTCAAGAAAGTCAATGACTTTAAGCTTTTTAGGATTTTCTTCATTAACTCCATAGCTGTCTTCTGCCTTGATTGCAAATCCGTCTTTTAATGAACGGTTGAATGGTGGAAAATCGATCTTACTTTCAATTTTGCTATATGTGATTCTATTAGCACTTTCTGCTATGTCTATGATTTCAGATTGAGCGGTATAACATTCTTCGAACTTTTCTTTTATGATCTCTTTAGCTTCATCTGATTCTATAATATTTAAAAACTCTACACCCATTTTATTACCTATTAAGTTTATTTATTTGGTTTTAAAATTATTAAACATGAAATTTTGATTATTTTAAAAATATTAATTAAATTATTTAACAAATATTTTAATTAAAATATTCATATATTCTTTTTCTATTTTATTCTATATAATTTATTAGATTTTTTAGGATTTTTTAGGATTTTTTATGAACCAAATGTAATTTTTCATAAAAAATTTTTTTCAAAATCTTGCTAGTATTTATATTAAGACAAATATATATTATAGTAATAAATTATTTACTAATGATTATTTACTATAATTTTTTAATTATTCACTTATTCGATTTTGGATGATTTTTGAAATTTTCAAAAAGTTTAAAATTCTATAAATATTTGGGACGTTTTTTAAAATTTTCCGAAAGGTTTAAATAATTTTCATTATAATAATTAGTGTAATTTAAATAAAAGTTTTGGATAATGTTTAGGAGGCAAATTTTGGCGAAACCACAAAATAATCAACAAGAATATAGAAGAGTACGTACTCCAAAGAAGGGAGAAATTCCAGGAGTCGTAGAGCAAATTATGGGACATGGTAAACTTAAAGTAAGATGCGCTGATGGAAATATCAGAATGACACGTATTCCAGGTAAGGTGAAAAAGAGAATCTGGATTCGTGAAGGGGATGTTGTTCTTGTAAAGCCATGGGATTTCCAATCCGATCAAAAGGCTGATGTTATCTGGAGATACACAAGGACTGAATCCAATTGGCTTGAAAGAAAAGGTTATTTAAAAATGTAAGTTTTTCACTACTTTTTTAACTTCTTTTCTTATTTTATTTAATTATTTACTTACTTTATTTACTTTTATAACCTTTTTATAATTTGAACTCTTTTTTATTTATTTACTTAATTAAATTATTTATTAATTTAGTTTTCTTAGTTTTATTAGTTATTTATTTATCTAAATTTAGGGTGTTTTTATGGATGATGAAAATCCAAGAGTGGCTAAGGCAGATGCAGAAGTTCAAAAACTGATTTCAAGAAAAAGAACTAAAGATGCAGATGATAGAAAGGTCTCAAGCGAGATATTTGATAAGGCAACTTTGCAAGTCCTTTATAAGCTGGCGAATCAGGGCCATTTGGATGTTTTAAATGGTGCAATCAGCACTGGAAAGGAAGCTAATGTTTTAAAGGGCATAAAAGAGGATGGATCTATCGTTGCTGTTAAAATCTATAGGATAGCCACATCTGACTTTAAGAAGATGCAGTATTACATTGCAGGAGACCCTAGATTTAATGTCAGATCAAGCAATAAAAGACAATTAATTAACAATTGGGTAAATAAGGAATTCAGAAATCTGACTCGGCTAAAGGATGCTGGAGTAAATGTTCCAGAGGCAATCACAAGCCTTAACAACGTGCTTATAATTGAGTTTATTGGTGATGAGGATGGAAATCCTGCACCTACAGTTAAGAATCTTCCTCCTCAAGACCCTGCCCACTTCTATGAGCAATTGGTGGAGCAGATGGACAGGTTCATTAATAAGGCTAATCTGATTCATGGAGACCTCTCCTCTTACAATATTCTTAATTTTGATGAGAAGCCTGTAATTATTGACGTTTCCCAATCTGTTGTAAGGGATCATATAATTGCAAATGAGTTGCTTGCAAGGGATATTAAGAATATTAGCTTTGAATTTTCCAAGATGGGGGTTGACACTTCCATTGAGGATTTGACTAATCGATTGATTAAGGATTAGTTATAGTTTATTTCAGGTGGTTTCATGAGCTTATTAGATAATATTGATAAAATTCATACAACAGAGATGGGTGTTGGAAGAATTCAAAGGAATCTTGGAATTGATGTGGATCCAGTTGAATATTGCATTTTAAAAATTAAGGATAAGGACGCTGTAATTGAAGAGAAGGGCAAAAACTATTATGTAACTGTTGATGACTGTATAATAACAGTTAATAAGCATTCTTTTACTATAATAACTGCTCATAAGAAGAAATAGCTTTTTTTAGTTATTTATTTTCTTTTTAAACTTTTTTATTCTTTAAGTTTATTTTATTTTTCATGCTTTTGTTATCTAATTAAGATTATTTTATTTTCATTGCTTTTTTTATCTAATTTAATTACTTATCTCTTCTCATTGTTCTTAAATTTACACTTGAAATGCTACCTCCATTAGTTTTCATATGCTCTTGGACAATTCAAATTATATATGATATATAAACTATTTTTAATGTTCTCATAGTTTAGTTTCTAGCGTAATAAATATTGAAATCATAATGGGATAAACCTATAAAGATATAAAGATTAATAAATAATGGAATAAATAATTATTATTAGTTAAAAATAAATTAAATATTCAAGATTTAATTTAAAAAATCAAAATTTTAATTAAAAAAATAAATGAGGTGAATGAATTGCCGGAAACTGACTATCTTAGAGTTCCATCTGATAGGATTGGCGCTTTAATCGGAACAAAAGGTGAAACTAAACATTTGATTGAAAATGCAACTAATACTCATTTAGATATTGACAGCGATGACTGCACTGTAGCTATTTATCCTGGAGAAAATATGGAAGACCCTCTTGGAGTATGGAAGGCAAACCATATTGTAAAAGCTATAGCACGTGGCTTTAATCCACATGTTGCTTTAAAATTAAATAAAGATGATACTTATTTGGAAATAATCAAATTGCCTTTATATGTTGGAAAGTCCAAAAAGGCTATGGCAAGGTATAAGGGCAGAATCATTGGAAAGGATGGAAAGACAAGAGAGATTATTGTAGATATGGCAGAAGTGGATATGGCAATTTATGGAAAGACTGTTTCCTTAATAGGCGAGCTTGATAATGTCATGGTTGCAAAGGAAGCAGTTGAAATGATTCTTAACGGATCAAGACATAAGTCTGTCTATGCATTCCTTGAAAATAAGAAGAATGAACGTAAGATGAAAGAATTCAAGGAAGTCGTTGGAATTGAAAAGGATGAAATTGAATTCCGTGATGACTTGGATGACTAATTCTTTTCTTTTATTTTTAATTTAATTAATTATTCTTCTTTTAATTAATTATTTTTATTTAATTAATTATTTTCATAATCTACATTACTTTATTTTTTTTATATTTTTCTTGTTTTTTTCCAATTTTTAATATTATTATTTTCAAATCATTATCCTTTTTTTAATTTTTATATTTGAGATTGTTCTTATTCAAATTATATTGTTTAAATTTCATATGGATTAGTTTTATATAAAAGTTTACTATATCTTAACAAGAGTATATGGATAAGGCAAAATTTTTATATTAAAAAAAATAGTTAACTATAATTTAATAGACTTTGCCTTTGATTTTTCTATATAGTCTTAACATTGTATGCATAATAATTTCAAATATATGCAAACTCTTATATACTTTCAAGTACATATGTATATGTAGTGAAGAATTTACTATGTTTTAGTTAATTTTTTCATGAATTTTTAAGAAATTATAAATTATTTAGAATGAAATTTGATCAAACATTACCGCTATAAAGAAAATTTTAATTTATTCTAGGTTTAATTTTTTAATCATAAAAAAATTAATTAAATTGAATTTTTTAAGTTACTATTCAACTAGATAGCATGCTAAATATTTTAGCTATTGGTGTTTGAATCATGTAGATTTAATATTAATGTAGAAAATTGATAAAATTTATTCTTTATATTTAATTAAAAATAGATTTTAGTAAATGATTGATAAAATTTATTCTTTAAAAATAGATTTTAGAAAAAAATTGATAAATTTGTTCTAAATTAAAGGAGGTTTAATTTGTCTCAACAAGCTCAAGAACTCTTTGAAAACTTTAATGAGTTAACTCCATCAGAGTTCTTTAGAAAAAATAAACAGATGTTAGGATTTTCAGGAAAGATTCGTTCTTTAACTATCGTTTTCCACGAACTTATAACTAACAGTTTTGACGCAGCGGAAGAAGCAGGTATCTTACCTGAAATCAGCATTAAATTAGATAGATTAGGTAAGGACCATTATGTATTGACCCATTCAGACAATGGTCCTGGAATTCCTGAAGAATTTGTAATGAAGGTATACTGTCAGATGTTTGCAGGTTCCAAATTCAGAAACATCCAATCCAGGGGACAACAAGGTTTAGGTTGTAGTGGATGTGTTCTTTTATCCCAAATGACCACCGGTGAGTCCACCCATGTAACTTCCGGATGGATGGAAAATGGGGAGCTTAAAGGGGTCAAGATGGAATTCAAGATGGATGTAAAGCAAAACAAAGGTGACTTAATCAAGAAAAGCGAATTTACACCTACAGGAACTGGTGTATGCATTAAGCTCCACTTTAAGGAAGTATCCTACTCTTTAGCTGAGCAAGGTGCATTCGAATACATCCGTAGAACCATGATTGCAAACCCTCACGCTAAAATCACATTCAGGGATCCTAGCGCTCATAAATACATCTTTAAAAGGGCAGCAGAAATCGTTCCAGTACTCCCTCAAGAGGTATTGCCTCACCCTAAAGGGGTTACAGCTGACGATATCATTACCATTGCAAAGTTCACTGATAAGAGAAACTTCAAAAGCATGCTGACAAGTTCCTTGTCAAGAATGTCCTCTAAAAAGGTTTCAGAACTTCAGGAGCTTACCGGAATAGATATGAAGAAACGTCCTAAAAACATGGAATGGGCAGAAGCTGAAAAGATCGTAGAAGCTTTCGGCAAAATGAAATTCATGGCTCCTCCAACTTCAGGATTGATACCTATCGGTGAAGAGCAAATAGAAAAGGGTATGAAATTGATTCTAAAGCCTGAATTCATTACCACCATCACAAGAAGCCCTGTAACCTATAAGGGTGGTGTGGCTTTCATTGTAGAGGCAGGTATCGCTTATGGAGGAGATGCAGGAAGAATCGTAAACGAACAAAGAAAATCAGAGATCTTAAGGTTTGCAAACAGAGTTCCATTGACTTTCGATGCAGGAAGCTGTGCAATTACAGAAGCGTTAAGGTCTATTGATTGGAGACGTTACGGTCTTAGAGACTTGGATAACACTCCTCTTACCTTGTTTGTAAATATTATCTCTACTCAAGTTCCTTATTTATCTACAGGAAAACAGAGCATTGCCCCTGAACCTGAAATAGTTCATGAGATAAGGCAAGCTACCATGAAAATAGCAAGAAGACTTCAAAAGCATATCCGATCCAAAAAGGCTGAAAAGGAAAAGGCCATGAGATCCAAGATATTTGAAGACTATGTTCCAGTCATCATTGAAGAGGCAGCTTCACTTGCTGAGACTGAAGTTCCAGATTATAAGCCTGTTCTTGCTAAGGTAACAAGAAGGGCATTGGCAGAAATCATGGGTGAAAAGGTCGAGGAAGAAGAAGAGGAAGAAGATTTCGTCGATTCCTTGCTTGAAGAGCTTGACGAATTCGGCCACACTGTCGATAAGGAGCATTCAGCAAGAAAGGACAGAATTCAGGAATCTGACTTGGATGAAGCCTTTATAGATGATGAAAAGCCAAGAAAGAGATCCAAAAAGTCCAAAAAATCAGAAGGCGCTGATGAAGGACAGTCTACTTTATTTGATTCAGAAGAACAGGAGGAATGATTTAGATGACTGGTGAAAGTACTCATGAACACACTCACAAAGAACAAAGAAGACAATACACATTCAATAAGCTTAAGGCTTTCGGCCAAGAGATCATAGAGGACATTGAGAAGAACAAAGTGCCAACTCTAAAGATTCCTTCAAGAGGAACTGGTAACATTGTTTATGATGAGGATAAACGTTACTACATCCTTGGTGATAGATATGGTAGAAGGTCTCTCGGAAACGTTAAGCAAATCAGAAAATTAGGTCAGATGGTCTATGTAGCTAATTTCTGTAAGGATTTAGTCCAAAGGGACAAGACTGCTACCATCAGGGAGATGTATTATATCTCTGAAGGTTGGGGTATTGAATTCAATACACAACAGGAATCCAACATTGTTGGAGAGGACTTGGAAGTTGCATTAGGTGCAACCCGTGAAGACTTAGGATTAATGCCTGAAGAAGACGGAGCATCTGTATATGGTGATATTACCCTTCTTGACGGAGATTATGAAATCAATGCGGCAAGAGCAGGTAAATCAGGCTATACCATTTCTCCAACTATCGACCAGGTTGAGTTATTGGACTGCGGAGCAGACTTCCTCCTTGCAGTGGAAACCATGGGAATGTTCCATAGGCTTGTTCAGGAAAAGGCTCACGAAAGATATAACTGTCTTATTGTAGGTCTTAAAGGTCAGGCAGCTCGTGCTACAAGAAGATTTATCAAAAGGGTCAATGAAGAATTGGGCCTTCCAGTTTATATCTGTAACGACGGAGACCCTTGGGGATTCCACATTGCACAGGTAATCATTTCCGGAAGTGCAAAGTTAGCTCACGTTAATCACGATTTGGCTACACCTGATGCCAAGTTCATTGGTGTAACTGCAAGTGACATTCAAAATTATGACCTTCCGACTGATCCGCTTAAGGACATTGACGTCTTAAGGTTAAAGGAGCTTTCTAAAGACCCAAGGTATCAGACTGACTTCTGGCAGACAGAAATCAAAAAGATGCTTAAGCTTGGTAAAAAAGCAGAACAGCAATCTTTCTCAAAGTATGGGCTTGAATATGTAGTAGATACATATTTCCCTGAAAAGTTAGGACTTAACTAATTATCTTTGGGAAAGTGAATTGGATTAATTTTTAATTCAATTCTTTTATTTTTTTTAATAATTTATCTTTTTACTTTTTTTTAGTTTTTTTTACTTTTTTTACTTTTCTTACTTTTATTAGTTTATTTTATGCTTATTTTTAGTTTATCCTTCAATTTTAGATATTTCCGTTTTTCGGACTCTTTTTCATTTTAATTTTTATAGTGGCTTTGCACCTAATTTTAATAGAGCCTCTTTGAAATGTTCTCTGATGCTTCCTTTTTTTAACTTTATAAAGCTTTTTCTCTTTCTTGGAATTGTTACAAATAATATTTTATCTTCTTTGTGTTTTTCACATATCTCAAGCATTTCTTTGTTTAGAGCAACTTCTGAATACTCTTCATCTCTCTTATTGTCATCTTCCCTTACATTCACATAGCCTAAAATTGTACCGTCATCTCCATGATCAACATAGGCTAAGTAAATTACAAAGTCTGGATAATGCTTTCCAACCAATTCTCTTATTTCGTCCATTAGGCTTTTAAACCAGTCTTTTTTAACTGTTTCAAGCAGCTTTTCTGTGTTTGATAGGAGATAGTAGTCCTCCACTTCAATAAGTTCAAAGCCTAAGTAGGATTGATCTTTGCTATTTCGTTTTTCACTAGACATATTACACCTCATATTTTTTTAAGTATTTTTCTTTATTTGCCTAATATTTGATTTATTTTAATTGTATTTAAATTTAACCTTAGTATGATAAGTAAAAATTGATTTAAAGATATAAAATTGTTTTAATTTAATAACAAACTTGTTTTAATCTCGCTACAATATTGTTTTGATATCGCTAGAAAATTGCTTTTATCTCGTAACAATATTGCTTTTATTTCGTAACAATATTGATTAAGGCTGTTAAAATTGTTTTATCTTAAAATAGTAATTTAAGCTTTGTTTAAGTATTTGATATTAGTATGATGTTTTGTGCAATTGTAATCTTATTTTATTCTTCTATTTCTCTTTTTTATTTTCCTATAATTATTTTACCATTATTGTCTCATTATATAACTGTTTTAAAAATTTGATTTTTCCGATAATTTTTCAAAACGTTTATATACTAGAAAAATATATTCATATATAGACATACCCATTGGGGTATAAAATTATATGGTGGTGTTATATTGAAAGAATGTATGGATTCTGAAAATCTACATAGAAGACTTAAAAAGATTATTGGCCAACTTAATGCCATTGATCGTATGATTGATGAAGATATTCCATGTGAAAATATTTTAATGCAGATAAATGCTTCTAAATCTGCTTTGCATAGGGTCGGATATATTATTGTAGAAGGTCATTTAGATAACTGCATTAAAAATGCAATGGAAAAAGGAGACACAGACGAGGCTTTAGCCGATATTTCATCAATTTTAGAGTATTATTCAAGGCTTTAATTAATATGGGCCTTTATTATTATCATATTATCTAATTTAAATTTCTGGATTTAAATTAGGTATATTTTTTTCAATGACTTTTATACCTATAGGGGTATATCTATATATTTGCTATTTGTGATGGGCATAAAAAAATCTGTATTTATAATTGTATTAGGTAGTCGAATGCTTTTTGTTAAAAAATTAATTTGAATCTTTCTTTATGAATAGTTTTAAAAATTTTTTAATTTTTAACAAATAATCAATATTTTAAGGAGTTTGAAAAATGGGAATTAAAGAATTTTTCCTAAATAAAGAAAAAAGAAAAATCGTTGCTATTGAGAAAGACTTAAATAATAATTTAAGCATTTTAGGAGGCTATTCTATGGGAATTAAGGAATATTTCATAGAGAAAATCGACATTATTTTCATTCTAATCTCCATAATTGCTATTGCCTTAGACCTTTTAGGTGTAGATATTTATGGAATCAGTCTTATTTGGATAGCAATTATATTCTGCGGCATTCCAATCTTTAAGGAAGCGGCAATAGGTCTTTACACTGAATTTGACATAAAGGCAGATGTTCTTGTGACAATTGCAATCATATCTTCAATACTCATTGGGGAATTGTTTGCAGCAGGGGTGATTGCAGTCATCATGGCAATCGGCGGCTATCTGGAAGAGTATACAGTTTCTAAAACAAGAGCGGGAATAGAAAAGCTTGTTGATTTGACCCCAAGAAAGGGGAGATTGATTGAAAACTACAACAAGTCCAATGAATCTGAAAGGGAAATCTCAGCTGATCTTATTGAAGTTGGAGACATATTGAAAGTGGTTCCTGGAGAGACTGTTCCAGTTGATGGAAAAATCATAAGTGGCGAGACATCAATAGATCAGTCCGTATTGACTGGGGAATCCATTCCTGTAGATAAACTGGAAGGGGATGAAGTATTTAGCGGAACAATCAATCTTTATGGTTCCTTTGTTATGAAAGCAATCAAAAAGGGTGAGGACAGTTCACTTCAAAGATTGATTAAATTGGTAGAATTCTCAAATCCAAATGATGCAGAGATTGTAAAGACTGCAGATAAATGGGCAACTCTCATTGTTGTAATTGCATTTATCTGTGCTGTCTTGGCATTGGTTTTCACTGGTGAGATAATCCGTGCTGTAACTGTTTTGGTGGTCTTCTGCCCTTGCGCATTGGTTCTTGCAACTCCAACTGCAATTATGGCATCTATTGGAAACCTAAGCAAAAGGGGAATCTTGGTAAAGGAAGGAATAACCATCGAAAAGTTGGCTAAAGTGGATAGGGTCGTCTTTGATAAGACTGGAACTTTAACCTATGGCAAGCCTACACTAACTGATGTCATTGTCTATGATGAGGAAACTGAAGAGAAGGAACTTATTCATTTGCTTGCTTCACTAGAGAACTTATCTGAGCATCCTCTTGCTAAGGCTATCGTTAAATATTATATGGATAATTATGACGATACCCTTTTAAAGTTGAGCGATTTTGAAATGATCATTGCTAAAGGGGTAAAAGCTAATCTGAATGGCAGCAATATCTGTGCAGGCAATTTGGAATTCTTCAAATCATTAGGGATTGATATTCCAGAGGAATTTATTGAAGAAATTGTTTCTCCATCCCTTGAAAAAGGGGCTACAGCCATCTACATTGCAAAGGATTCAAGATTCTTAGGATGTGCATTGCTCTCTGATGTCCTAAGGAAGGATGCTTCTGATTTGGTTGTTCAATTGAGAAGACTTAAGGTGGTTTCAACTCTCCTTACTGGAGACAATAAGCAAGCAGCTGAATACATAGCCAAAGAGGCAGATATCGTTGATTATCAGTATAATTGCCTCCCTGAAGATAAGATCTCCACAATCAAGAAGTTTCAATCACTTAAATTGAATGTTGCAATGATTGGAGACGGCATAAACGATGCTCCATCATTAAGACAGGCAAATGTGGGGATTTCAATGGGAGGGGTAGGCAGCAACATCTCCATAGAAGCATCTGACGTCTGCCTTGTAAGTGATGATATTAAATATGTTCCTCATCTCTTGGCTCTCTCTAGAAAGACTATAAGGACAATCAACAGAGGAATTGCTTTTGCTTTAATCTTGAATATATTGGCAACAGTTCTTGCGATGTATGGAATGATTGGACCTATTGAAGGTGCTTTTGTTCATAATATTGGATCTGTGATCGTTATTATCTATTCATCCTTGCTTTTAAGGTATGAATATGCTAATTAGTCTTTAAATCTTTTAAATCTTTTTTTTTTCTTTCGTTTACTTTTTAAATTTTTTTTATCCTTTTTTTAGTCTTTTTTTACTTTTTTTAATTTCTATTTTTCTATTTTCTCTTTTGTTGAATTTTACTCTCTTTTCTGATTATGCTATTTTTAAACATCCTTAAATCAATTAGTAAATTTTATAAAATATTTGTCATATACTAATAATTAGTTTTTAATAAATTGGGGTGTTAGGTAAATAGACAAATCTCTTATTTTTTAATTTTAAATAAAATTATAGGCTTTTTTTATCAAATTCTTTTTTTGAGAGGATATTATGGAAAATAATGATTTAGAAAATTTAAGAAAACTTATTCAAGATATCTTGGATTTTGCAAAAACTCATTCTGATACATTGGATGAAGATTCTGCTCCTTTATGGTATTTTGCAAAGGGAAAATTTAACATAACTTTAGATGCCCTTTTGCTAAATGATATTCTATGCTTTTTAAGCTTTTTAGGATTGAGTGATGGAAATATCAGTTCTGATGAATTGAATTTTATAAATTATGTTTTAAATTTCAATTTTACAAAAAGCGATTTGGAGCTTTATTTAAAGAATAATCTAATTGATGATTATAGCGAATCTCTTCCTCCTTCCTTTTTTGTGTTCTATGAATTTGATAAGTTTGCATTGGAAAATGGAAAACTGACTGAAAGCATTGTAGATTCCTTATTTGAGGTTTTCAATGGAATCGGACATCTCTTTATAGCTCTTGATAATGAGTCTTCTCTTGAAAAGAATATTTTAGATTCATTTTTAGACAATATTAAAAAGCAACTGGCTGATTTGAGAGGCTTCCAGTATGAACTTATGGTTTTGGCTTTAAAAAATGATTTGATAGATAATATGTTGGATACTAATTCAATTGATGGCTTTTCTGATTCTAATCTGGACACTTCTTTTGATTCTGATTTAGACAATCCTCAATTAGATGATTCTTTCTTAGATAAGGTTGATGACTTTTTCTTTAACAATGAATCCGATGATGATTTCGTTAGTTCTGTTGACTCTTCAAATGATGATTTAAATATGGGTGGTGATGACTCTTTAGATAGTGATTCTCAATCTAATTCCTCTTCTCCAAGTGATTCCGATTCTCAAAAAGATAATAAAAAGAGCATTCAAGAGAGTTTAGATAAATTAAACAAATTAGTTGGTCTAGAAGCTGTTAAAAGTGATGTAAATTCCTTAATAAACCTTATTCAAATTAGAAAATTAAGAGAGCAGCGTGGAATAAAGCAACCTGACATGTCCTTACATTTAGTGTTTTCTGGAAATCCTGGAACTGGAAAGACCACAGTTGCAAGACTCCTTTCAGATATCTATTGCCAGCTTGGATTGCTGTCTAAAGGCCATTTGGTCGAAACAGATAGGAGCGGTCTTGTAGCAGGTTATGTAGGTCAAACTGCAATAAAAACCCAAGAGGTTATCCAAGAAGCCATGGGAGGCATTCTCTTTATAGATGAAGCTTATGCATTGTCTTCTGCAAAGGGAGAAAATGATTTTGGCCAAGAGGCGATTGATACCATTCTAAAGGCTATGGAAGACAATCGTGATGACTTTATTGTTATTGTTGCAGGATATCCTGATCTGATGGATGAGTTCCTCCATTCAAATCCGGGCCTTGAATCAAGATTCAACAAGCATCTTTATTTTGAGGACTACAACCCTCAAGAGCTGTTTGATATATTTGTGTCAATGGCCAGTGAAACCAATCTAAAGCTTGATGAAAAGGCAGAGGAATTCCTTAAAGGTCATTTTGAAGACGTTTATAATTCAAGGGATGATAATTTTGCAAATGGTCGTTATGTGAGGAATATTTATGAAAAGGTCTTGTCAAATCAGGCCAATAGGCTGGTGGGCATGGAAGATATCTCCGATGATGATTTGAATACATTAACCCTTGAAGACTTTAAGGATTTTTAGCTTTTACATTAGAACTTTATTGGTGACTTTAAGGATTTTTAGTTTTAAAAATTAGATTTTTTCAATTCTAATGATTTAAAGTATTTTGTTTATTTTTTCATTTCTTATTTTATTTGTTTTAATATATAAGAACTTATTTGGCCGAATTAAATCAAAATCTATATATATATTTCAATATTAAATATAAAATAGGAGGTTTTATATGAATTTCAATAAAAAAATTTTATTAATAATAGCATTGGTATTCATTGCTAGTGTTGGCATTGTTGCAGCTGAAGACGCAACAGTTGATCCATACACTTTCACAATACCAGATGACTACACTATTGCAACATCCGATGACACTACCTGTGCAATGCAAAAGGATGCAACCCATGCCATAAGCTTTGCAACCGGTGTCAGCGATGATATAGAAGCAGCAAAACAAAATTTCATCAGTCAAGGAAAAACATTGCTTAAAGAAGAATCCATGAACTATAATGACATGGACATCACCCTTCAGGCATTCTCTGCTGATGTTGATGGAACCACCATTATATGTTTATAATTACATAATGGTTATCTTCCCGATGGCAATTTTGTTGTGACTGTTACAACTGACGATGAAGACTTTGACAGTGATTTTAAACTCTGAAGACAATCCTGCAAAAGTCATCTTCGATACAATTCAAACAAAGTTAATTAAATTTAACTTGTTTTGATTTTTTTTTTAATTCATTCCTTTTTGAATTAATTTAGAATCTTTTTTTCTTTTTTTAGCTCATTTCTTTGTTGAAATGTTTTTGATTTTTTGATTTTTTTTCTTTGTTGAAATGTCTTCATTCTTTTTTTAGTGATATCTCTTTATTCTACTTATTTTTTATCCATTGAATTTATAGGGAATTATGTCCTGGACTTTCCAATTTAATCAGTTAAAAATATTTTATTTTCATAAGCGAATTTTAAAAAATTATATTAATCAAAACATATATACTACTATTAAACATTAAACGATATTAGGGGGTTTAATATGGCAAATACTTTTTTTAGTAAAATAGTTAAATCATTATGGGTCTTGGCTTCCTTTATTCCAACCCTAAATGGATTGGGGTTTGCTTATATAGGCGCTAAGGAGTTTAAAAATAATTGGATTATTGAAGGTGTGATTTACGAGATTCCTTGGTTTTTATTATTTATCTTTGTAAATAATGAGGATCTTGGAGTGTTCTTTGCAACAATAGGCTTATTGGGAATGGCTGTTTCCTTTGTTAGGTCACTCTATGTCTACTATAAGCATAAGGACATATTGATAGATGACGATGCCGAAAGTCGGATAAGCACTGAAAAGTCCATCACTTCATTTTGGGTTATCTTTTCTGTTATAATCTTTTTAAATGGGCTTGGTTTGATATATGTCGGATTTAAAAGAAACGTTCGGCAATGGATATTGGAAGGTGCTTTCTTTGAATTTTTATGGCTTCTATTTTTTATCACCCCCAGCAATAAGGCCTTAAACAGTTTTATCATTTCACTTGGATTTATTGGTATGATTCTATCTGTCATTAGAACATTTATGGTCTACTTTGAAGAGGAAAGAATGGATGGAGGCTTTTACAGTCCAACAGCTGTTAAGAAGGAGCCACCTGCTCAAAATCCTATTGAAAACACAATCAATTCTTATAGTGAGAACAATCTTTCAGATGATGATATAGTTCCTGAGTTCAAGGGATATAAGACTCAAGTTGAGGATTTGAAAGACGCTTTTAAGACTAAGGAAGACAATGTTAATAATTTGTTATCTAAGCGTTTTACTAAAGAAGAGCTTAGCTATGGCAGATTCAAGTCAGTTGTAAATGAGTTTCATAAGACATTCTATTCTCAGGCAGATTCCACTTTAACCATGATTAATCTGGCTCCAGAATACAGCGAAAGAGTAGATGAGACCATAAAAAATAAGATAGGACTTATGGATTCATTGCTTGGTGAGATGAATAATCTTTTAGAAGAACTTATTCTTAATGATGGACTTCCAGAGAAGTCAGATGAGGAAATCACTGAATTATTTGAAAATATGCATAATTTGATTAATTCTGTTGACGATTATAATAAGGAATAGTTCTTTGGACGGTTATATTAATGAGTAGTTCTGTAGACAGTTATAATAGGAGTAGTTCTGTAGAGCTTATAGTTGTGATGAATTTTAATAATAAATAATTGTAGATGGTTTTTATGATTGATCTAGACCAATTAAAAAAGGAAATTAATGATTTAACCAAGGATTATAAGGGATTTGAATTCAAATACATAGATACAGATTCCATTGTAGTTGAGCCTTGGACAAGGCTTAAATGTCAATATGGCTGCCCTAATTATGGAAAGACCCTTGTATGTCCTCCATTCACTCCAAAGGCAGAGGAATTTATCGGCATGGTGAATTCATATAAGACTGCAATTCTCTTTCAAATAAGTCTGGCCTCCCTTGAAGATGACATTGGAGGTATAACTAAGGTTTCGGTTGATATAGAAAACCTTTGCGCTCACTTTGGCTATTATAAGGCATTTGGCATGGGCGCTGGGCCTTGTATGGTTTGCAAGTCAAAAGGTGAAGAATGCAGTTTGGATGCCTGTAAATATCCTAATGAAGCAAGGCCTTCCGGAGAGGCTTGTGGTGTAGACATTCATAAGACAATTGAAAACAATGGCTATGATATTTTAGGAATCGATGAGGAGAATAACAGCTATTTCTGTTATGGAATCGTCTTATTGGAATAATCATTCAATCTAATTTTTTCTTTTAATTTTATAATCTTTTTTTTAAATATCTTAACTTGAATATCAAATTATATATAGATTGAATTATAAATCTTTAATCATATAATTAAAAGTTTTTTATAAACTTTTAATGGCATAAACAATTTTTTATAAACTTAATATTTTAAGGATGTTTAAAAAATGAAATCTGTAGCTATTAATGGATTCGGAACTATAGGTAAAAGAGTGGCTGATGCTGTAGCCGCTCAAGATGACATGAAAGTTATTGGTGTAAGCAAAACCAGACCTAACTTTGAAGCAAGAACTGCTGTTGAGGAAAAGGGATATCCTTTATATATAGGAATTCCAGAAAGAGAGCCTCTATTTAAGGAAGCAGGAATAGAAATTGCAGGAACTGTTGAAGACATGATTCAAGAGGCAGACATTGTAGTTGACTGTACTCCTGGAAACATCGGCCCTCAAAACCTTGAGATGTATAAGAAAGCTGGCGTTAAGGCTATTTACCAAGGTGGAGAAGACCATGAACTAACCGGATTGTCATTTAACTCCTTTGCTAACTATGATGATTCATATGGTGCAGACTATGCAAGAGTCGTATCCTGTAACACAACCGGTCTAACCCGTACCTTGCACACCCTTAATCCATTGGTTGACATTAAGAAAGTTCGTGCTGTAATGGTAAGAAGAGGATCCGACCCATCTGAAATCAAGAAGGGTCCTATCAACGCTATTGTACCTAACCCTCCAAAGGTCCCTTCCCACCACGGTCCTGACGTTCAGACTGTAATGAAAGGCATAGATGTTACTACAATGGCTTTGCTTGTTCCTACTACCTTGATGCACCAACACAACCTTATGGTTGAGATTGGAAATGATGTAACTAAGGAAGAAGTAATTGAAGCTCTTGAAAAACGTTCCAGAGTAATGGTTGTTGAAGCAGCTGCTGGCCTTGACTCAACTGCTGCACTTATGGAATATGCTAAGGATTTAGGAAGAAGCAGAAATGACTTGTATGAGATTCCTGTATGGAAAGAGTCCATTAATGTAGTGGATAATGAACTCTTCTATATGCAAGCTGTGCACCAAGAATCTGATGTGGTTCCTGAAAACGTGGATGCTATTCGTGCAATGCTTGAAATGGAATCTGATAATGAAAAATCCATTGCAAAAACCAATAAAGCAATGGGAATCTTTTAATTGGATAGATAATTAATTTTATCTGTGAAAATCTTTAATTGAAAGATAATTAATTTTTCTAATCTTTGAATGGATAATTAATTTTATCTATTTCTTCTTCTTTTTTTCTAATATTTTTAATTTTTTAGTTTTTTCATTTCATTTTTAATTTATTTGTTTATCTTAATTTTTATTCAATTTTTATTAAAGAATTTATAATTATTTTTAAGGGATTTTATGAAAGATAAGGTTATTTTTGGTCCAGCAGGTAAGCCAATTGATTTTAAGGGAAAGGCATTTGAATCTCCAGAATATTTAGGTCCAAGGGGGCTTTATGCATTTGAATATCAGTCCACTTATGGCGTAAGGATAGGGGAGTCATCTGCAATAAAGCTTAGAGAGTCTGCAGAGAGAAATGGGGTTTTAATGTCCATGCATTGTCCTTATTACATTAATGTATGTTCTAAAGAGGAAGAAAAGATTGATAGCTCCATAGAAAGACTGATTCAATCTGCTAAGGTTGGAGAATATATGGGTGCCTACAGGCTTGTTTTCCACCCAGGATTCTATTCAAACAGAAAGGCTGATGTCTGTATGGATTTGGCTAAGGAAACCTATAGGAGGCTCCTTTTAAGATGTGAAGAGGAAGGGATAGAGGACTTTACCTTTGCTCCAGAGACTACAGGAAAGCGTTCACAGTTAGGAAATATCGATGAGATAATTGAAATGTGCGCCAGCTTTGACCATTTCGAGCCAACAATCGACTTTGCCCATGTTCATGCAAGAGGGCGCGGAATATTAAATAAGAAGGACGATTATAACTGCATATTCTCAAAGCTTGAAGACAATCTGGACATTGACAGGCTTCATTGCCATTTCACTACAATTGAATACTCCCACAAGGGAGAGAGAAAGCACCATACTCTAGCTGAAGGTGATGAATATGGGCCTCACATTAAAGATTTATTGCTCAATCTGATTGAAAACGATTGGAAAGCCACTATAATCTGTGAAACTCCTTTGATTGACCAGGATGCCTTAAGAATGAAGAAGCTTTATGACAGTTTGATATGATTTCTTAATCAAGTAATGATATATTTAATAGTGTTAATCAATTTGATAGTTTATCACTTTGATATGGGTTGCTTAATCAAGTAATGATAATATTTAAATAATGTTAATAATAAACTTATTAATCTGATTATGTGATTTTAAATTTTATAATTTAATATAAAAATTAATCCAATTAAAATTGTAATTTGACTTTATATGAAAAAAGAGAATAAAGGAATGTGATATAAGTGAAATCTGATAATAAGAGTTCAAAAATTAAAAAATCAGAGGTTTATATTAAATCTAGTTCTGATTCTATAGATAAAGAGGCCGAAGAGCTTATCTTAGAGTCTGCAGGTTATCCATTTAACTTTGCACTTCTTGAAGGACCTCATTTAGAAATATCAGATAATGTCCTCTTTGAGCAATATGCAATTGAACAATGGAGTGGAACTCTTGTAAAGACTGGTTCTTATTTATTTGATCAAAAGATTATTCCAGATTATGCATTTAAGGTTCTGAAGGTTTTTCCAGAAAATTCCATCATATCTGAAAACACCTCTATTGTGGTTGCTGATGTTGATAAGGATAAACGTTCCTCTATAAAGTCAAAGCAATATGATGTTCATTTTGATGATATTGTAGGTCAGGAGAATGCAAAAAGCAAATCCAAATTGATTTACAAATATCTTCAGAATCCAGACAAATTTGGCACTTGGGCTCCTAAGAATGTCTTGTTCTATGGCGCTCCAGGTACAGGTAAAACAATGCTCGCAAAGGCCCTTGCCAATGAATTGGACATTCGCCTTTATCTTGTCAAGTCAACCTCATTGATTGGTGAGCATGTGGGAGATGCTGCAAGCAGGATCCATGAATTATTTGAGGCTGCAAGCAGAAATGCACCTTCCTTAATATTCATTGATGAGATAGATGCAATTGCACTTCACAGGTCTTTCCAGTCCTTAAGGGGAGATGTTGCAGAGATTGTAAATTCTCTTTTGACTGAAATGGATGGAATCAGCCCAAATGATGGTGTTGTAACCATTGCAGCTACCAATAACCCTTCTGCAATAGACTTTGCAATCCGAAGCCGTTTTGAAGAGGAAATTGAATTCAAGCTTCCGAGTGATGATGAGAGAAGGGAAATAATTATGCTTAATCTTGACACTTTCCCTCTTGATTATGATTTAGACATAGAGAAGCTTGTAAAAGTGTCTAAAAGAATGTCTGGAAGGGATATTAAGGAAAAGCTATTGAAGACAGCCCTTCACAATGCAATAATCAATGATAAGCAGACAGTTGATATGGATGATGTCGCTTTTGCATTGGGTGTAAATAAATATAAAGAAGAAGAAGTTAAAGGAATGTTTGAATAATTTACATTCCTAATTTTAATTTTTAACTATTTTTATAATTTTAATTTTTACTTTAATTTTTAACTATTTTTAAAAAGAGTAATTTAAGACATCTATTATTCTAAAAAGAGTAATTTAAGATATCTTTATTCTAAAAAGAGTAATTTAAGACAATTATTCTTTAACAAGATTATTTTATGGTGTTAATTTTTAATGCTATCTTTTTAAGATGGCTTCACACATTTTAATAACATCTTCTTCGTTGTTTTTAGCGGATATCTTAACTTTTTCAGAGATGTCATAAAATATCTTGTTAACTATTGACTTAGTCATCTTATCTATGACTTTTATGTCCCTCGCATCTACCGCATTTAGTTTAACTATGCCCTTTTGACTTTCACGTTGTCTTATTTCTTCCATAGACTCTCTTAAACTACCAAGTATTGAATTTATTTCAATTAAATTAAAGGATTCTTTAAGTAAATTAAACTCATTTTCAATTATCTTTTCAGCTGCGATTACTTCCTTCTCACGAAGTTTCTTATTCTTCTCGGCAATTCCTCTTAAGTCATCAATATTGAATAGGTCGATTCCCAATTCCTTGACATCATCTTCAATGTCTCTTGGGTTTGCTATATCAATAAATATCATTTTTTCAGGGACTTCATCTCCAAATACTTTCATAAGTCTTTCCTTATTGACTATAGGGTGTGGAGAACCTGTAGAGCTTATTACAAGGTCTGCATTAAGCAGCTTTTCCTCTAGATTGTCAAATAGTATTGCCTCTCCATCAAGTTCCTCTGCTAATTTCACTGCTTTGTAATAGGTTCTGTTTGCTACAAAGATTGCCTTTAGGTTTTTCTCTGCCAATGCCTTTGCAACAAGTGTTCCCATCTTTCCTGCACCGATTACAAGAACATGCTTGTCCTGAAGATCTCCAAGATGCTCTTCTGCAAGATCAACTGCTGCTGAGCCTATTGAGATAGAGCCTTGATTGATTTTTGTCTTGTTTCTTACCACTTGACCAACATGTATTGCCTTTGTAAAGATGGTGTCTAAGGTCTTTCCGCAGTGGCCTTCCTTTTCGCTTTTCTTTTTGGAATCTTTTATCTGGCCTAGAATTTGATCTTCGCCGATGATCATGGATTCAAGCCCTGAAGTCATTCTGAATAGGTGGAGAATTGCAGAATCGTCATATTCTATTATGACATATTCGTTGTCACAGTCTAGGCTGTCGTCATCAACATTAGTATAAAGGAAATATTCGTATCTGTTACAGGTATTGATTTCAATATATTCACTGATGTTAAAGTTTTCTTTTAAGTTGGAAAAGAGTTCCTTTAGGTCTTTTGAGACCTTTTCCATAGTTTCTATGTCTGCAAGGGTGTGGTCTACACGTATATTGATTATCAATTTTGATTCTCCTTTATATAATAGTTTTTTAAATAAAAGTCGTTTAGGGATTTATGAGAGTTATTCTTTAGGTTTTGAATTAGTTAATTAAATTTTGAATAAATAAAAGTTACTCTTTTTTGATTAGATCAATTAAATTCTGAATTGATGATCTCCTCTGCAAGTCCTTTGGCTTTATCTAAATTCTTTTCCTTTAGACATTGCTTTATCTGGGTGTTGTTTAGAATCTTTAGAAGATATTGCTTTCTTGTCTTTTGGTCTTCTACCTTTTCTTTTAAGAGCTTTCTGGCATAGTCCTGAAGCTTTATCTCAAGAATGTCTTCCTCTGTGATTATGGATTGGATTTTTTTTCTAAGCTCTCGAGCCATTAAGGGGCTTTGTCCATTGGTATAGATGGATATTTCTATATCGTCTATAAGAAAGCTTGTTGGCGCTATTATATTTCCCTTTTCAGGCTTGTCTGCTCTGTTGATTAACTTTCCTTGGCTGATTGATGCGATGTATTCGCATAATTCATCGTCTCCGCTTGCAGTGACAATTATGTCACTCCATTTGACAAGCTCTTCAAGGTCTTTAATAGGAGTTAGGATAGCTCCTTTTTTGCTTAGCTCTTCATCGATTGAGTTTCCGGCTAGAATAACATTTGCTCCTTTGTCTAAAAAGCGATGTGCTCTTCTGGTGGCTACTTCTCCAGTGCCTAAGATAAAAACGTTTTTGTTTTCCACTTCTAAAAAAAGGGAAGTAAGTCCCATATTATCACTTTTGATGCTATTTTTTATTCAATCGATTAATTTAGTTTCTTTTAGTTTTTCGATTAGGATTAGGTTTCAACAATTCAAATAGAATTCATCTATTCGTTATCAAGCTCTTTTAATTTGAGCAATTTTACAGCCATTCTTAAATCATTATCACAGTCTTCAAGAGTCTTTTTAGCCTCTTCTACGCTTATATTAAATGTTTCTGCAAGAGCCATTGCTTCAGCGCTATTGTCTTTTGGCTTGCCTGCTTTTAAGATTTCTTCAGATAACTGTTTTTTAAGTGTCATATACTCATCTTCAGTCATTTTAATTTGATTTAAGGTCATGTCTCTTAAAGGACAAGGCTTTGAAGTCTTACAACACCATACAAGTGATCCGAAGCAAGTTGCAGGGCCTTCCCCTAATCGGGTTTCTCTTGCAAACTTCTGTTTAATTTCTAAAAATTCCTGAGGAGTAATTCCCACTTCTCTAAGTGCATTCATTACAGGGCAAGGTTTTACTGGAGGACAGCAAAATGCGAGTCCCCTTACATCTCCTCCTCTGCAAATATGTGACGGTGCATCATCCCATGCCATTTTATATCTCCATTTATTCTTATGATAAAATAATTATTATTTTTTTATATTTTTTTATAAATCAAATTAGCATTATAATTTAATTTATTTTATAGTATTATAACATTATAAATTTTATATTTTTATATTTATAAAACTTATTAATTTTTATTTAAAAAAAGTGAGTTTTATTTTATAAATGTGGTTCATTATTAAATTTGCATTGAATTTTTTAGTTTTTTAATACTTTGGGAATCTTATTTTTTCTAAAAAAGAATCATTTTTTTAAAAATAGGTTCGAATTTAATATTTTTTTTAAAAATAAGTAAAATCAATAGAAATAACTAGGATTCAAAATATGTAAAATAGTTTTTTGAAAAAAAAATAAAAAATAAGATAATTGTGATGGAAAAATCATAGGGCAAGTTTTTCCAAACGATTGAAAAAAATTTTGGTCAAGGTTTTTGAGCCGAAGGCTCAAAAAGCTTGAGCTAGTGGTCCTTAATCATATCTGCTTTTTCTTCACCTGTAAGCTCTGCAACGATTTCTTCTGGGGTTCCAGTGCTTAAGAGTTTTCCTCCTCTCATAAGGCTTGCCTTATCACAGACATCTAGAACAAAGTCCATGTCGTGAGATATGATAACGAAAGTTTGATCCAACTCATCTCTTGCCTTTAGGATGGAATTGGTAACGATGATTCTTGTAACAGGGTCCATTGTACCTGTAGGTTCGTCCAATACCACTATATTAGGCTCTTTTATAAGAACTTGTGCAAGAGCCACTCTGTGTCTTTCTCCTCCACTTAGTTCGTCAGGCCATTTTGTGAGCATGCTCATGGATTTGTCCTTTTCAAATCCTACAGTCTCAAGGATATGTGCGGCCTTGATTTTTGCAAACTCTGCAGGGAGGTTTAGGCTGATTGCATCTGTCAGGTTTCCAAGTACATCTCTGTGTGGGTAAAGAGAGTATTCTTGGTGGAGCAAGCCTAAGTATGGAGTTACACGGCCTCTGTTTAAAGGACCTGGCTTTTTCATGTCAATCCAGTCATCACCTAATCTGATTACAAGCTCTCCTGCACTTGGTTCGGTGAGGCCGATCATCATTTTAGTCAATGTGGTCTTTCCAGAACCGCTTAGACCTACAATACCATAGATTTCTCCTTGGTTGATTGTTAGGCTTACGCCGTCTACAGCCTTTACAACTCCTCTTTCAATTGAATAATAATGCTTTTTAATATCTTGAACTTTAATTATCTCTTCGGTGTGTTCTATTTTTTCCACTTGTTCTGCTTTAGGCACTGTTTTGAGGAAGTTTTCTACAATTGTATCAGGGGCGCCATGTTCTATGATTTCCCCATTGTCTAGCCAAATTGCATCATCAGCTAGGTGATTCATAACTTCAGGCCAGTGGGAAGTGATTACCATGCTGATTCCTTCATCTTTTACACCTTCAATCAAGGTTTGGTGAAGCTTTTCAGCAGTTTGAGGGTCTAATGTACCTGTTGGTTCGTCTGCTAAAAGCAACATAGGGTTTTTAGCCAATTGTCTTGCAAGTACTACTCTTTGCTTTTCTCCTCCACTTAAGTCACGTGCAACGTGGGTTACCCTGTGGCTCATTTGAACCATTTCCAATAGGTCAATGGCATTGTAGATATTCTCCTCTTCATATCTGCCTTCGTCACCCATTGCATTCAATACGTTGTCTATTACAGTCTGTTCGTCGTATAATGCAAAGTTTCTTTGAAGCATGATGGAGATTCTTCTTCTGATTGCAGCCTTTTCCAATCTTCCTGCATTCCAGAAGTCTATTTGTTTTGCTTGTAGTTCCGCTCCACATTCTGGACATTTTCCTCCAGCCTTTGAAGCAGGCTCAACATGCAAGCACTTTTTGTTTTCACATATTGCAAGGTCAAAGAGCACTTGTCCACTGTCTGGAGCATATTCCTTTGTACCTCTTAGCATGTTTATTAAAACTGACTTTCCACTACCGCTTCTACCGAGAATACCTAAAGTAGAACCTTCCTCTATAGTTAAATTTATATCTTTTAGAACAGGTTCTCCGTTAAATGACTTATTAATGTTTTTTAATGTTATGAAAGACATAAGCCCGCCTTGATAATTAGTTGTAATTATTAATTTTTTTTTATTTGATAGAATTTTTTTATCAAATATTTTTTGATTTAATGTTATATCAAATGGTTTATTATTAAATTATATATTTATTATTTATAATCGATATTATTAATATAAATTTTGATATTTTTTTATTTTTTTATTATCTTTGCTTGCTTTTTTATTATTTTTTAATAAGTTTTTTATTATTTTTTTTCTTTTTGCTTTTGTTTTATTTTTTAAGATAAGTTTTTTATTTATTTATGCTTTGATCCGCATAGAGGGGTTCCACATTCTGGACATTTTATGTTTCTGCATGGGAATCCCTTAATTTTTGGTGCAATATGGCCACAATTAGGACATTCGCATGCTTTTGATGGTCCCCTACCACTTCCAGGTCCTCCAAATGATTTTCTTTCATTTAAAGGAACATCTGTATTATCAATATCGCATATTTGGCTATTTGTTTTTATCTTATTTGGATTATTATTTATATAATCACTTTCATTCAAATTAACCTTAATTCGTTCGATATTTTCACTTTTACAGTCTGGACAGTTTGCATATTCCTTTTTTGGATTGTTCCATTGGAATCCGCAATTGTTGCAGATGTAGATCTTATCTTCGCTATAGAAATTTTCATTGTTTATTTCTATTTTTCTTCCTTCAATCAAAGACATTGCAGTCTTCTTTCTTGCAGAATTGATTATTCTATGAAATGTTGGTTGGGATATTCCCATCAGTTCTGCAGCTTCCTTTTGTTTGATATTGTGATAGTCTCCTAAGCGTATTGCTTCAAACTCATCAAGATTCATCTTGATGCTTTCGAAATCCTCTTCTCTTGATATGTCGCCGTGTTGGATGCAAGTGTAGCTAGGTTTTTTCACAATTCGTCGCTCTATTTTTGGCCTAACCATTTATTCTCTCCTTTTCTTTGAAATAGTTCCTTAAAAAGTTTTTATATATTAAATGAAAATAATCATTATGAATATATATTTATTATGAATATATATTCATAACATTTAATATATAGTTTGTCTTTTGATTTTTAGGATGAAAATGTATTGTGTATTGAGATTATAGAAAAAATAGTTTAAAAATACTTATTGTCTTGGTATTTGATGAATGGGCGGTGATTTAAAAAAATAGTGAAGATTTTTTGCTTAAAATCTTTTTAAAGAATGTAATGTTTTAAAAAAGTTTGGATAGTTTTAACTTAGAGATTTTATATCTTTTGTGAATTATAGAACTCTCTTAGATTGTCCTTATCCTCTTGAGATAAGTTATGCCAACGAATATTCTGTATGGCTCCTTCTAAAGCCATTAGCCTATTTAAGCATGCGCTGTCATCTACTTCTTTGATTTTTAGCCATGCTTCCTTACTGCCAAGATCAATCAAGTCTTCATCAGTCTTTATTCCTACATCGTTTAATTGCTTTTCCAATACCTTGCCAATATTCGGCAGTTTAGAGAGTTTGCTCATTTTAATGCCTCAATAATTTTTTAAAAGGATATTCTTTTATTTTTCCTTTTGGATATGTTTATTTGATATTTGTATTTTAAGTTTCATAAACTTATGGTTCAATGCTTTTTAACTAATTGCTTGTTGGGATTATCGAATTAATAGCTAACTTTAAAAAATATCGATTTAAGGGTTAAGTTTAAGAAATTTATCGAGTTAAGGCTTAACTTTAAAAACATTTCAAAAAAATTATATAATTGGATTAATAAAATATTAATCAGATTTTTATAAATAAAATGTTTAGATAAATACGAATTTTTCTAATTAATATTCAACTGTTTAAAGACATCATTAAACGAAATTAATACTTTTAATCATTTATTTGAATAATCTTTATTTGAATATTAGTTATTTGTTTCATTGTATTATCTTTAGTGAATTTTAGGATTATTTATTAGTTCATTGTATATCTTTAGTGAATTTTAGGATAAGAAATTGTTTTATTAGTTTCATTGAATTATCATTTAATGAATAAAAATAAAAATGAGGAATAAATATGGCTGGAACTATGAAAGCTTGGAGAATAAATGAATTAGGAAAACCTCCTGTATTAGAGGATGTCCCTATACCAGAACCTGGATTTGGTGAAATCTTAATTAAAATGAAAGGTGCAGGAATGTGCAGAACTGACCTTGAAGTTATAGATGAAGGTTTCATTACAGTTCCATTTGTCGGACCATTCACATTTGGTCACGAAAACGCAGGAACTGTTGCAAAACTCGGTCCTGGAGTAGATACTGTTGAGGTTGGACAAAATGTCATTGTAGACACATTGCATGCATGTGGTAAATGTCAATACTGTCTTTCAGGCCGTGACAACTTCTGTGAAGTTGCAAGTGCACGTGGTCTTAAGGAAGACGGAGGTATGGCAGAATATATGATTGCTGATGCAAGGGAAGTCGCTCCTTTAGGTGACCTTGACCCTACAGAATATGTGGCATTGGCTGATGCAGGTCTATCTCCATATGGTGCTGTACAGACTGCAAAACCATTCATTCCAAACAATGGTACTGCTGTTGTTATCGGTGTAGGGGGACTTGGATTCTACTGCTGTCAATATTTAGCTTTAACAACCTCTGCTCGTGTTATTGTAGTAAACCGTTCAGCTGATAAGATGGCTAAGATGACAAACTTCGGTGCTGACGAATTGGTTGTTTTAGATGACAATGCATATGATAAGATTATGGAATTGACTGACGGCAAAGGTGTAGATGCTGTATTTGACTTTGTAGGAAGAGACAACACTTTAGAGCTTGCTGCACAAATCACCAAAGGATTAGGTCTCATTTCCATTTTAGGTCTTGGTGGAGGAACACTTCCTGTAAGCTGGACCACAGTCAAACCTGGTGTTATGGTAAGATTGACTCAAGGTGGAACAATTACAGACCTTTATGAGATTATGGACTTGGCAAAAGCTGGTAAAATTACAGTTCAAGCTCAAAAATATCCATTCAGTAAGGTTTTTAGAAGCTCTTGACGACTTGAGAAACGGAAGAGTCGAAGGAAGAGCTGTAATCACCTTTGAAGAATTTGATGAATAAACTTTATAAAGGACTTTTAATGTCCTTTCCTTCTTTTTTTTATTTTTTGTATGGTTTAAATGAGGTAAAAATTAGTTAGATTTTTATTTGATTTAAATCGAATCTTATTTTTTTTGTTTGGTTTAAATGAGGTAAAAATTAGTTAGATTTTTATTTGATTTAAATCGAAGTTTAATTTTCCGCTAATTGCAGCTCTAGCTATGGAAATGCCATTTGCTCCTGCATTCAGCATCTTTTCTGCTTGAGAGATTGAATTTATTGAATTGTTTCCAATGATGAAAATATTGGTGTTTTCGGCTATTTCTTTTATTAGATAAAAATCAGCATCTCTTACTCCCATTTTCATGGCGTCAATGTGTAAGTAGTCAACTCCACAGTCTTCTGCCAGTTTTGCTATTTCCAGATTGTCTACCCCTTCAACGTTAGCTCTCATCTTCATTGAGACTTTTGATTCTGATTTTTTTACCACTTCTCTTATGTAATCTTCTAAGTCTGGTCTTAAAAGCATTGATTGTCCGCATCCTACTGCTACAAGCTCCTCTTGTCTGCAATGGCAGTTTATTTCAATTATGTCCAGTTTTTCTATTTTGCTGATTTTGATAAGTGGGTCTGGTGTGCTCCCTCTTAAGTTTGCAGAGACTTGTACATTAAAACTGTCTTTGATTGCGTTAACTTCATTTTCAATTACGCTATAGATTTCCTCTTTAGGGTAATTGAACTCTTTTCGGCCTCTTGCAATAATCTTTTCACAGGCGTCTATTGATTCGGAGTCTGTATTGTATCCTCCGATGGTGACTGTGTCAAATCCGTAAGGTATGAGTTTCATTGCAAATTCTGCATTTGTTATTCCGGCCATTGGCGCAAGTACTTTTATTTTAACACTTCCTTAATAGATTCGCTAAATTTAACATCTTTCTTTCTGATTTTAATTATTTAAATAATTTTCATACTAAAGAGTTTTAGATTTAGTTAATTAAAAATAGCTATAAAAATAATAAAAATAGAAAATAGAAAATTAAAAAATAAAAATTTAGAAATAAAAAAGAAAATTAAATTAAGTGAAAATAAGTTTATTTAAAGTTCTTCAATTACATGAATCCATTCTTTATTATTTCCTTCACGGATTATTTCAAGTCCGATGTCTGCCATATAAGCGGCGTCTTCCATATTGTCTGCTCTTCCGATACCTGCTTTTAATCCGATTCCTATCTCTTCATCGATTTCCTTAAGGATGTTTGTTAAGTCCTCTTCGCTTAAGCCGTTGCATGGGGACATGAAATTGTCTCCACCGATGAAGAATAATAATGCTCCTTTTTCTCTAAGCTTGGTCATGAGGTAGTGTTGAGCCTTGTTTACCATGAAGCTTGTGTCAAAGGCAGACTCTATGTCGGTTAATGTTTCGGTTACGCTGTTTATGTCAATGTGTGCAGCCTGTACGAAACTGTCTTCAGGGTTTTCAATAAGATTATTGATTGCTAAAATTTCTTTTCTGCCTGAGGATTGGGCTCCTCCTTCTTTTTGAAGAGCTATGGTTGCTAGTCTTTGTGCCTCATGAGCTGTCTCTGCAGCTCCTACACCCATGCTTATTGTGATTGGGTATCTGTTTCTAATTGATCTTTGAATTCTCATATGGTCTTCTTCATTTAAGCCGTTTGTAACTGCAAGCAAGTTGTCAAATCTTGTAAAGAACACTAAACCTTTTTTAGCAGCTATCTGTCTTTGTACGTCTGCAAAAAGTTCCGCTTGTAAAATTTGAAGGTCAGATTCAGTACGTGGTCTTGGAGTTACTGTCCATGGACCATAATTATCAATTTGTATCAAAGTCATTTGTATCATATATTTTCACCTAATAGTAATATATTTAGTTATAACTAAAATCATATTTATACTTTAATAATTTTTACCCTTTAATTTCTGATTTTTGTATGATTATTAATAATTTTTTTATGATTTTTATTATTTTATTGCTTTTGTTCATTTCTTTAAATTTTAAAATGAGTTTTTCAGTTGGGGTCTTGTTTCAAGCTAAAGTTCTAAAACCACTTTTGCAAGATTCATTTGTTTTCATTATTTTTTTAAAGTTCTAAAACCACTTTTGCAAGATTCATTTGTTTTCATTATTTTTTTAAAGTTCTAAAACCACTTTTGCAAGATTGATCTTATCTTCAATTGTTTTCATAAAGGTGTTTGCAACTACTATATTTGGAATTATTTTTTCTAATTCTTCCTTTTTGTCTTTATCCTCATTGTCTATTATAAATGTGTCTAAGAAAGGTTTGTATAATTCAGCAACTCCTTTAGATGATGCCTCATATCCAAATGCATTCATGAATTTGGCAGCAGGTCCGCTGAAAGCGGCTTCTCCTAAAAATGGTGAGACTGCAATGACTTTCTTTTCCTTAAGTGCCTCTTCAACCCCTTCAATTGCAATTATTGGCCTTATTGAGGTTATCGGATTGGATGGACCTATGATTACCTTATCTGCATCTTTAATTGTTCCAATCACATTAGGGCTTGGCTTAACGTCGCTGTATTTTACTTCAAGAACTTCCCCTTCGCATTGGTGCTTGATTAGGAAGTCATGGAAATCCAGTTCGCCATGCTCTTTTGTTATTATTTTTATTTCAGAGTCCTCATCGCTCATTGGGATTATCTTTGCTTTAACTCCTAGCTTGTTCTTTTGATGTTCTACAATTTCGCTAAGGGTCTTTCCTTCCTCTAAAAGGATTGTCTTTTGAATCTTGATTGCTCGATCCATATCTCCTATTTTAAGAAGCTCTGTAGTTCCCATTTCAATTAGGATGTTTCTTATCTTAAATGTATCTCCTATAATTCCATAGAAGAATTGGTCGTCAATCATATCTGCAAAGGTGTACATAACTGTATCACAGTCTGCAGCTACATATCCTCCTGAAAAGTATTCGTTTTCCACTGTATTTACGATGACAGATATTTCCTCTTCAGGGTAGATTTCTTTTATTCCTTGTATTAGTTTGGGAGTTCCTGTGCCTCCGGAAAGTATGGTAATCATAGTTTGCACTCACATTGTTTTATTTTGTATGAAAATAAGTTTAAATCTTTAATGGTTTTTAATTTAAATAGTATTTTTTCTTTAGAATTATTTTAAAAATCTTCTTTTAGTTTTAATAGTATCTTTTCTTTAGTTTATTTTAAAAATCTTCTTTTAGTTTTTCTCCACATTCTGGACATGGAGTTTTCTCTGAAATTACTAAAGACATTTCCTTATTGCAATTAGGACATTCATTGCTTTCAAGAATCTTTCTTCTATCTCTATAGAGAGTATTTTTAAAATCAAAAAACAGTATTTTAAAATTATTATTTTCTTGTTTATTTTTAGAAATTTCCTTTTTTAGTATTTTTTCCATCTCTTGGTCTGTAAATAGTTTATTATCCTCTGGAACATAGGTTTTTATTAACTGCTTGCAATGAGGACAATAATTTTCATAAAGAAAGCCTGCAATAAGTGCTTTAGTCATTTTATCTGAGCTTTCTTTATTTAGGCTTGTTTCAATTAATTCTAAATTGTCTGTTTTATCATTCAAGATCTCTTCTAAATTATCTATTCTTTCAGTTTCATTTGCTGTGTCTAAATAGAATATTAGATTTTTGTCTAGGAATGAAAAGTCACAATTTGTACAACTATAATTAATTTCAACCATTCTTATCTCTCTATTGCATTGAATTAATAAATAAAATCACAATTAATAATAAATATTTTATTATTTTATTTATTGTTAAATGTTTTAGAATTGTTAAAAAGTTATTTTCTAAATAGATTAACTCTTTTTTTAAGTTATTTTCTAAACACATCAAACTCTTTTGGTCTAAGGAGTGGCTTGATTCCAGTTTCAGTATCTCTAAGGATATTAAATGCATCGAATCCTCTTATAAGAACTATAGGAATTCCTTCATCTGCTTGTCCCATTAATAAGGATGCAGCAGCTGCAAGCTCATCAGCTGTAGCCACTTCTGTGGTTTCAAGAGCCCTTCCATAAAGATCTGTATCTCCTATTCTCACCCAAAGGGGGTTGATTCCAGAGCATCCGATTGCAGTTCCGATTGCTCCCACTCTAAATGCCCTTCCTTGGGTGTCTGTGATTATGATTGCTATCTCCTTTTGATATTTTTCTTCTAAGTATTCTCTGATTTCCTTAGCAGACTTGTCAGGGTTTTCAGGCATTGGGGTAGCCAATCCGTCCTCTACATTGGATTCGTCTATTCCAGAGTTGGCGCATACAAATCCGTGCTTGGTTTCTGTAACTATGAAATTAGGGCCTACTGCAACGATTTCATTGGATTCCTGAAGGATGGTTTCGACAATCTTAGGGTCTTTTTTGCACTTTTCAGCTATTTCTATGGCTTTGTCGCTTACTTCAACATCATCCATCTTTATGATGTTTCCTTCAGCCTTTGAAATTAATGTTTCAGCTATGAGCAAGATGTCTCCATTTTCAAGTTGGATATCTTCCTCTTTCAAGTCATCTTCTATAATCTTTGCAATGTCATCTCCTTTTTTTACCAAAGGAATTTTTTTTAATCCAAATAATTCTAAAGTCATAATTAAATTTTATATCTTGAGAATATAAAAAACTATTGTTTATCTGCTTATCTTATTATTGGATTTTATCTATTTTGACAAATTCTTACATTATAATTATATATTAAAAATAATAAATTTATTATTAATATGTAAAAATTTTAAATCATTTGGTTTTATTAAATAGTCTAGTTTTATTAAATCTTAATGATTTTCAAAGATATGTAAATAATTCAATTTAATTATATGATATTAATTCATAAGAGGATACTATGATTATAGAAATGCTAACTGATGGATTTAATATGATTATGGAGATGCTGCAAAGCGGAGGAGTTATCACCTATATAATTCTCTTGCTTGGTATCTATGGTCTTTTAATATCCATTAGAAAAATATTTTACCTTAGGAAGATAAGTAAAATTGATGCTACAGAGATTATGGGGACAATTACCTCTTCTATGGAACAGGGCGGAGCTATTGAAGCCTTGAAGAACATCAGTCACTATAAGAACCCTGTTTCAAGAATCATGTCTGAAGCATTGAAGATTGGCTATAAGAATAAGACAGAAGTTGAAGAAAGTATGGAGCAGATTTTTATTGTCGAATTAAGTAAGATGACAAATGGGATCAGTGCTTTAAAGACCATTATTGAGCTTGCTCCATTTTTAGGTCTAATCGGTACTGTGCTTGGTATTTGGATGACCTTTAAGAATTTAGGTGTGAATCCAGATGCTGCTGCAATGGCTGAAGGTATTTACATTGCTCTTATTACTACAATTGCTGGTTTGACTGTAGCTATTATTCTTATGCCTTTGTACACTTATATTAAAGGTTTGATTGATGATGAAATGGATAAAATCGAATTGGCAACTAAAATGACTAATTGGAGTTATGCAGTTATTAAGATTCGTGTTTATGAAAAATTGCCTTGTGTGGTTGAAGCTCTTCAAGAGGCAGATGGTATCGTAAGTGTTAAGGAGATTACAGATCCTTATTCCAATATTCAGATTTCATTCAAGCCTAGTATGCTTGAAAAGAGTATAAGCAATATCATTTTAGAGAAATGTGATGTAAAGTCTGAAATTACTGAAAGTAAGTTGAGACAATAGGCGATTTCTAGTTTCTAAAAGGCTTATTCGGAAAAGATGGTGATTAGATGGCAATTGACATTAAGCGTCATAAGGAAAAGCTTAGACAGGACGAACCTGAAATCAAACTGGTTCCTTTCATTGACATTTTATTTACATTGCTTATATTTTTAGTGGTTACAAGTACCTTTGGAGCTGCTACAGTTGATGATAATGGTTCAGGTTCTGGAAAGCCGAATATGACGGACACTACTGGTGATGCGGAGTATTATTTGATTCCTGTTGCCGGTTTGCAGAAAGTTACTGTAGATGGTGTGGATATGTCCTCTGAGATTAAGGGAAATGCAATTGGTGTGCATGCAAGAGTCCTTGACCAGGGAGATGTTCAGATTAAAACGAGTGAACATGCGATAATTATTAAAGCGCCTCCAGGTATGAGTCCGCAAGAAGCGGTTCACACGCCAGAGTAGTTTAAATTTATTCTTTTTTTTATTTTTTTAATTTTTTTAACTCTTAGGGCATTTTTATGCTCTTTGGAGTTTTATTTATTTTTTTAACTCTTTTAGAGTTTTTTCTTATTTATTAAAGTTTTGGGGTTATAAAATGTATTTAGGAAGAATTATTTCAGCAGGTAAAACAGAAGATGGCAAGCCTTTTGTAGCTTATAGAGTTTCAAGCAGATCTTTTCCAAACAGACAGGTAAAGGTTCTTGAAGATGAAGCGGCTATCATTCCAAAGGAAGGCTTTGAAAAGGACATTTTTAAAAACTCTTATATTGCTTATGACTGTATAAAAACTGTAGGAGATATTGCAATTATCTCAAATGGTTCACAGACCAATCCGATTGCAGATAAGATATCCATTGGTATGAATATTCGTGATGCAATGGCATATTCCTTGATTACCTTGGATTATGAAAAGGACGATTATAACACTCCTAGAATTGCTGCAGTGGTTAAAGGTGGAGATGATTTTGAAGCATATATTGGTATTGTAACTGACAGTAAGATATTGGTTGAAAAGATTGATGAGGGTGCTCAATTCATTTCCACTTATGAAAAGAACAGTCCGGAAGATGTTGTATATTCTGCCGAAACTCCAGATGATGCATGCAAGTTTATCTTTGATGAAGGTGCATTTGCTGAGTTTGAAAATCCTGTATGTTCAGTTGCAGCAATCTTTGATGGAAAATGGAATATTTCTGGATTAAATCCAGAATAATTCTTTTTTTAGTTTTTTTTATTTTTTAATATTTTTTGTTCTTTTTTTAGTTTTTTCTTTTTTAACTATTTCTTCTATTTTTTCAGTTTCTTTTTTTTAGTTTTTTCTATTTTTTGTGAAAAATCCTTCTATTTTCGTCTAATTTTAAGATTTTTTCTATTATCTTTTTAGGATTAGATCAATCATTTGATTTTACAATGATTTTTCAGCTTCTTCAGCTTCTTTTATTCTTTGAACAGTTCCCCAGCTTCTTCTAACAAAGTCTGGCATTTCATCGTATTTGTAGTTTTTAAGGAAGTTCTTTGTCTTTGGATCGCTTGGGTATCCGGAACCGATTCCATCCTTGTTTCCAGTGGACCTTATGTATTCCTTATTGATTTGGTTGATTATTTCATCCCTTTTTGTTTTGGCTATGATTGAAGCGGCTCCTACAACTATATATTTGTCATCTGCCTTATGCTCTGCAATTACCTTTGAGCCTTCTCCAACAAAATTTTGCATCTCTTCCTCTAGCCTTCCTTCCTTTATGTCAAGGGAATCTATGATTATGGTGTCGGCCTTAAGCTTTGCAATGATTCTCATCATGGCCAACTTTTCAATCTGGTTGAGGTTTACTCCTTTTGCCCTTAATAGATCAATGTCCTTTGCACTGATTTCCACAGTTTCATAATCAAACATTCTGGTTAGTTTTCTATAGAGCACAGCCCTTCTTTTTGGGGTAATCCTTTTGGAATCCTTCACTCCCATTCTTTCTATTATCTTTTCTTTCTTTTCAGGTATGACTATTCCGGCTACTACCATTGGTCCAAGAACGGGACCTCTACCTGCTTCATCTAATCCTAGTGTGTTCATTTACTTACTTTCCTTTGATTTTATTTCTTATTTTTATTTTTAAGATTTAAAATGATTTTATTAAAATTAAATCAAGGGTGTGAAAATTTTTAAATCTTTTTTGTTAATACTTAATTATTTCTTTCTTAAATACTTTTGTAAATTGGGGGATTTTCTCACTTTTCTCACATCAAAATTGCTTTAATATTGAAACAATTTTGATTTTGGTGTGTTAAACTTTGGTGTTTTTTTAGGGATTTTTATTAGGGTTAGGTCAATTTTGATTTGAGTGTGTTAAATTTTGTTATTTTTCAACAATTATAATAATTACAAGATTTATATTAATATATAATACTTTTTTAGGGGGTCTTTTTATGGATATGAAAACAATTTATTTAAGTGAAGAAGTCTATAACAGATTATCTCTTTTGGCTTTAGAATCTGAAAATTATAATGATCTTATTGCTAGATTGATAGATGTTTATGAAAATAGCTATTTTGATGAATTGAGTGATGCTGAAGCTGATTTTTATAATGAAAGGATTAAATATTTTGAAAATGGGGATTATGAAGGCATTAGAAAGGTTGATTTAAAATTCTTTGGAAAAAACTAATTCTTTTTGTTTTTAAATACAGAATAAAAATTGTTTTTTTTATTATTTTAATTGTTGTAAAGTTTATTGATAATAAGTGTTCTTATTTTATTAGTTTATTTATTGTGAAAGCTTATTTTGATAAAAATAGTTATTTTAGAATTGTTTTAATAAAAAATAGTTTAATTAGGTGGTAGTGGTGTAAATAAAGGAATATTATGAATTGTATAAAACAATTCATAGTATTTTAGAAAAAGCGCCTTGAAATTGTATAAAATCATTAATTGATTAAAAATTAATTTAATTATAATTTCAATGACTTTTACTTATTTCATAGCTTTTAAACGTACTTCAGGTTCTAAAGCTAATGGTTCGGCAGCAACAATAGCAGTTCCTTTAGCTACTACTGTCATTGGGTCATCGGAAATTTTAATAGGGATTTCAGATTCATCAAAGATTCTTTCTTTGATTCCTCTTAATCTGGAACTTCCTCCGACTGCAACGGTGTTGTTATAGATTCCCATCATTAATTCAGCTGGTAATCTTTCTAAGATGAGGTTTAATCCGCCGATTACTTGTTTAATGATTGGTTCAGCTGCATCTGCAACTAGCATGGAATCGATAACGACCTTTTTAGGTCTGTTGGTTTCTAAGGATTTTCCGATTACTTCATAATTCAAGTTTTCAAACTCTTCACTGCAGTGTACCATACCCACTTCGATTTTAGCGGCTTCTGCATCGTGGATGCTTATTGCAACATTGTATTTTTCTTCAATCAATTCGACGATTCTATTGTCGATGTCGTCTCCTCCGCATCTTACTGTTTCTATGTCATTGATTCCTCCAAGGGAAATGACAACGATGTCGGTGGATCCTGCTCCAATGTCTAAAACCATGGTTCCCATAGGTTCTGCAATAGGTAATCCTGCACCGATAGCTGCAGCCAATCCTTCGCTGATGACTAAAACATATTCAGCACCTGCTTTTCTACCGATTTCTTCTGCAGCATTCTTTTCAACTTCAGAAGAGTCTCCAGGAATTCCGATTACTATTCTTTCTACAGTTTCTCCTTCGTTAATGCCTATTTCCATTGCTCTAATGAGCAAGGCTTGTGCCTGTGCAATGTTTTCAATTACACCTTTTTTAAGTGGCCTTACAGCAATGATGTCTTCAGGAGTTCTTCCTAACATTTTTTTAGCTTCTTCTCCAACTGCAAGAACAGCAGTAGGATCATCTCTTTTGACTGCAACTACTGAAGGAATTTGATATAAGTCAAATTTGTCTCCAGATGGTTTTGCAATTACAGTGTTTAAGGTACCTAAGTCAATACCTAAACTATTTTTTACGACTCTAGTTGGTTCAATTTCAATAGCGTCTTCATTTCCAAAAATACTCAAGGTTATTCCTCCATAATTAAAATAATATTAAATTTTCTTTTCAATTTTTTATATTTAAATTCAGAAATTTCTTTAATGAAAATTTCATTTTAATTTAAAATATTTAAAAATTGATTGATGTAAGTTATAATAATTATATATTTATTATTTTTATTAATAATAAGTTTTTGTATAATTTTACTATTTTTGAAATATTTTTAATATTTTATTCGATATTTTTTTAAATCTTTTATTGGCGAATGTTTAATTTATAATATTTTTAAAAGATGGATTTTGTAGGTGCTTGATGTTTTTAAAAGGTGGTGCTTTTATTGCTTCTTTAAGAAGGAGTATAATTTAAGTTTTAAAATAAGTTTTAGATTTAATCTTTTTTATCTTCTTCTTTTTTATCTTCTTTAGTTTCTCCTTTTTCAATTTCTTTTTTATCTTCTTTACTTTCTTCTTTTTTAGCTTTTTCTTTTTCTTCTTTTTCTTTCTTTTCGGATTCTTTTTTGGCTTTTTCTTTTTCTTCTTTTTCTTTCTTTTCAGCTTCCTCTTTTTTAGCCTTTTCTCTTGCTTTTCTTTCTTTCAGCCTAGCTATTTCCTTATCTTGAATTGTTGATTTTAAATCAATTCCAAATAAGCTGTTTTCTTGGCTGATTCCTTTTACCTTATCAATATCTCCTTCATCCTTAACTGAAATCAATAGAACAGATAGGATGACTTCGCTTGATTCTATGATTGGATTGAAAAAGTTTTTTAAGAACTTTGGAATCTTTGTTGACTTCGGTTCGGATTTGATAAATCCTGTGGTGTGATCTTCTAGCAAGATATCAATCTTAACCTCTTGTCTGCTTGTCTGACCAACAAAACGTTTCATGCTCTCTTCGGGACCTATTACAACCAATAAGTTTGGCTGCCTTTCAAGGGATGTTGTGGTGATTTGCAAAGAGGCTCCCCCTTCTTCATGGGTTTTATTCTTCAATTCCCTTATTTTTAAGGTTTCTCCCTTAAGCATGATGCAATCGAACTTCTTATATGAATGCTTTGAAGTAATTGAAACATTTTCTCCTAAAGGATAATCTGGACTCTGTCCTTGGCGGGTGATTGCATTGTAGGCTATATCATCGACTAATCTGTCATTTCCCGCTATGACACACCATACCTTCTCCTCCCGATCTTCGGTGGAGATTTGAGCAGCTCTTCTAAGAATCTGTATTCTCTCTTCAATCATATAAACACATCTAAAAGGAATTTGCCTATTAAATTTTAAATTATTAAAATCCTTACATTATTATCTTTTATGTTTTAATTTTTATCTTTATTATAATATAAAATTTTGTTTTGTTTGATTGGTGGCGTAATTGTTTTTCTATTTTAATGGCTTCGGAGGATTTTTATTAATTTTTATCTTAGAAATTTTTCTTTTAAGTGGTTTAATATTTAAATAAAATTTTAATTTTTTTTAGTCTAAGTTTTTTAATTTTTCATAAAAAATTGGATTTTTCCACCCTATTTTTTTAAGATTTTTACAAAAAACTTAATATTTCAAGGCTTAAAAATAGAATAAATTAAATAGTAATAAATTACATAAATAATTAAGTAATAAATTTTATATCTATTTTTTAAATAATTGATTAAATTTATTAAGATTTTTTATGAATTTAAAAAGTTTTACACGCTCAGGTCAATTTTGATTTTAAAGTGGTAAATTGTTTTAAGTTCAAGTCAATTTTGATTTTAAAATGCTAAATTGTTACGAACTTAAATCAATTTTGATTTAAGCTAATTAAATTGATGGGATCGTAAAATGGATATAAGCTTATGGTTACTATTTGATGTTAATATTAATATCATATTGTAACTTATATTTAAATTAAGATTATTGTATTAGTTTTTTAGAAAAATTAATAAAGGAGTTTGTTTAAAGTAATATTGGAGTCAAATTATGAGATTAAAAAGTGTTGGAATGGGATATTTTTTAGCAGTATCTGATGCTATTTCAATTTTAAACATAGCATTTGGATTCTTAGCTATTTTAATGGTTATTGATAACAATTTAATATATGCAAGTCTATGTATCCTTCTTGCAGTTGTTTTTGACTCTGTAGATGGATGGGTTTCTAGAAAACTTAATCGTGTGGATCCGTTAGGATTTGGTATGAATATAGATTCTTTAGCAGACATTGTATCCTTTGGTGCAGCTCCTATGGCTATATTATACTCCATAGGTTCAAGCATTTCATCTTGGGCCGGATATCTGATAGCTATTGTATGTATGATTACTTTAGTTTGCGGTCTTTTAAGGCTGACCAGATACAATGTGATAGCTGATAAAATCAATTATAGGGGATTTGTAGGCCTTCCAATTCCGGCAACAGCCATAATATTGGTTACCTATTATTTAAGCGGATTATTTAATATTGCTGTTGCAGCTGTCTTGATGTTGCTTGCTTCATTTTTAATGATAAGCACAATCAGATATCCTAAAGTGGATAACTATTATCTTATTGGTCTTGGAGCGCTAATGATCTTATTGTTGATTTTGCCAATACAAGTATTTATTGGACCTATTAACCTTCCTGCTTTAGTATTGTTTGTTTTAGCATTGGTTTACATGTTCATGACATTCCTAGAGTTCTTTATTGATGATGACATGACATTTGATAGGGATAAGGCCAGTGATAAGGTAAGCAATGTTAGGGAGATTACCGAAAGCAAGGTCAGCAGTTCTGTTACTAATGTAAAGGACGTCTTTAAGAACATGAAAGATACCATCAATCAAATCTCCAATGAGGATTTGGATGTTGGTCTTAAAGAAGATGCTGAAGAGGAAAAGGAAAAAGAAGAAAAAGAAGTTAAAGAAGCAGAAATAGTGGAAGAAGTAGAATAATCTTCTTCTTTTCAAATAGTATATTTGCTATTTAATTATTTCACTTTATTTTAGCAAATTTTTAACTTTTAAGTTTAATTAACTTTATTTTATGATATTTGCTTATTAGCCAATATTTAACTTTATTTTTTAAAATATCTTTCTTTATTCTCTTTTTTATTTTATCTATTTTTTACTATTCCACATTTTGTTTTTGCCCTTTTTTCTACTGTTTTTATCTCATTTCAGAGGGTTTGGTGATATGTCTAATCGATTTAATTCCTTTAAGAAAGGAATTTCTAAGGTTAAAAATATATCTCCAAAAATTAAAGGAAATTCAAATCGAAAGAAGAATAATTCTAAGAATAAAAGGTCTAAATCAACTATTGAATATATAGTTCCTGAAAATTCTCCATTACGTAAGAATTCGACTGATTTAGACTCTGATTCTGGATTTTTCAATTCTGATTATTTGGATGATTTGCCTGAGGGTGTGTCTTATACTCGTCCAGTTGGTGATTTGTCTGAAGGGGTGACTTATACTCATCCTGCGGATGACTCATATGATTTGGATGGAGTCGATAAAAGATATGCAAAATATATTTTTGGAGATGATTTAAGTGATAGAAACTTTAAGGATCCCAGAGATTCGAGCTATATGGAGGATTTAGATAATAATGATGGTTTAAATAATGAATTTGGAAGAAATAGGAATTTTCATAAAAGTAGGAATTATGCAGATAAACGCTTTAACAATGATTTAGATAATAATGGTGAAAATTATAAAAATGATTCTTATTTGGATGAAAGTTATTCTGATTTTTCTTTTAAAAAGGATTTGGATAATGGCTATTTGAATGGTGATGCTTATTTAAGTAATTCTGATTTTTCTGATTTTGATAAAGATTATTTAGATGATTCTAATTTTAAGAGCAGTCACTCAAAGAAAGCTTCCCTTAAATCCAATGGTATTAAAAGCAAATTGCTTAATTTTAAAGATGGCCTTTTGAATAAGGATGACAATTCCAAGAGCCGCTTTGGAAAAATTGTTTTTATCTTGATATTTTTGGTTTTGGCATCATCTATGTTTTATTTCTTTGTATACCAACCATTTCAAGATGAATTAAATTTGGAAAAGAATGCAAAGCTGAATGAATTAAATACTCTTTATAAAGGTCCATTGGAAGCTCATGAGAATGCATATATTTTAAAAAATCAAATAGAATCTGAAAATGATATAAATGAACTAAAGAAGATTGATATTTTAATGTATGCGACGAAGGATTGGAGAACTTATCATAAATCCAAAATAGTCTCTTCCAAGGATAATTTTGGAAGGGTCATGCTGGCTTATGGGGATGAAAACAAAAACCTTATTATGTCTGTCAAGGATGCAAATGAGTTTGTTGGGGATAATGACGGAAGAGTCCTATCAAACATTCAATTTGAAAAGGTAGACACTATAATCGTTCCTGTTTCCATTTCACGGCTTCAGGCAAGTGCAGGGCTTATTTCGGTAGGTTCAATCGTTGATATCTATTCCCTAAAGGACAATTATTCCTATGGTGGTGACGAGGATTCCAATTTTGAGTCTTCATCAGCCCTTAACGAATCTTCAGAAGGGCTTGTAGAAAACCAGTCTGAGGATAACGAGGATTTGGGTGGTGGCGAAGATATTTCTAAAATGCCTGTCGATTCAAATCCCGAAGAAGATTCTGGTTTTTCACAAAATGGAGAACCGGATGTAAGCGGAGCTACTGTATTGGCCATTTTGCGCTCTAAAGATAGCGGTGTAATAGACAGTTCAATAAGCAAGTCCAATACTTTAGTTGAGGGAAACCTTACGGATCCTTATGAAAATACCAGTTCATATACAAATGATGTTGAAGAGCTTCTTAAAGCCTCTGTATTTAATTCTTATGATGATAATAAGGCTTTAGAGTATTATTTGAATAGTTATGGCATAAAGTTATCTAATTATGAGAGGATGTCAAATCTGGCTGATTTGGATAGTGAATATTTGGTTCTTTTAGAAGTTCCACGTTCCGATGTCAGTTTTGTCATAAACAATATGGATAATCTTATTCTGACTATTCCAACAGAATTTGCTCCGAATTGGGTAATTGGTGAATTGAATGAGACTTATTATGATAATATTTACAATTATGATTTAAATTCATCCTCTTTTATATGAGGATATGTAATTATCCTATTTTATATGATGATGTGTAATTATCCTTTTATATGAGGATGTTTAATTATTCTTTGATATGATGGTGTTTATATTATCCTCATTTAATAGTTTGTTTTTAAATTTGATTGTTTATTATTGCTCTTATTTAATTTTTACCATTCTAAATCATTTTTTTTTATTTTTAACATTTTATTTTTCTTTTTTTATTTAAAAAACTTTTCTATATTTTTACTCTTTTTCAAAAACAACTTCTTAATTTGAATTTTAACAATTCTTTAAATCTATTTTTTTAATTTTCGAATAAATCTTTAAATTTATTAAATATAAAAATAAATTTAAATTAGATAATACTAATAAATTAAAATTATTTGTTCGGTGATTTTATATGGATTTGAAAAATATAAAAATTGCTACAATCATTACAATTATTGCATTTATAATCATTGGCCTATATGCCTTGACTGAAGTAAACTACTTCTCTTACAAGAATGTTGTGGAACATGATGATATTAATGCGTCTGTAGTAATTATTCCATCCATTGGGGTTTTTGAGAAGATAAACAATGTTTCCATCTCTCAAGGGGTTTATATTGATCAGATGTCTAATCTTCCAACCAAGGGAGATGTGGTTCTATTTGGACATAGGACATTGCAGGGATCTCCTTTCTTGAGATTGGACAGTTTGAAGAAGGGAGATATTGTAACTCTCGAATGGCCTGAGATAGGTGAGATAAACTATACAGTCAAATCTTCTAAGATAGTTCCAGCCAGCTATGGTCTGTATTTAAATGAAAGCCATATGGAAGGGGATATTCACAATCAGGAAATTTATCTAATCACTTGCCATCCTCTTGGTTCTTCAGCTGAAAGGCTTATTGTTGTTGGAGAATTGAATTCTACAAGTCTAATCAATGAAACTGCTTTGGAGGAAAATCCACATGCATCATGGGCATGGTATATAACTTTAGGATTCTTTGCTTTAGGATTGATTGTTTCATTTTTATCTCCTGAAGAGGAAAGGAAGATTATTTTAGCAGTTGTGATTATAATAACTATTATTTTAGTTTATTTCTGCTTATTCCCAATTTCTTCTCAGATTTGGGCAGATCAATTAGGATGGCTGAATAGTATGATGGGTGTTAATTAAACTTTATTCGAGGTATTTTATGGGTGCAAAAGAAAAATATTTCTCTAATATTTCAAATAGGGAAAGAGCTATATTTGAAGGAGCCATAAGCATGGGGGCCTTATTCCATCAATTTGTAGGAACTCCCTTCAATAGAAAGACGGCTGAAAGCCTAGAAAAGGCTATGGAAGAATCTTTTACTTTACAGCCTTGCATTGATAAGGTAGAGGTCTCTATAGACTTGGATAGATTGGATAAGGCTATGACAGAGTTTGAATACACTTCTCTAAGTGGAGACATGTTGGATGTTAAGATCTATTCAAAAGTGGATGATGTCTTGGCTGTAATTAGAATAGAGTTTATTGAAGAGCTTAATTATCCTTTAATGTATGTGGAAGATATTATTGAATAATTAAGTTCATTTAATCTTTTTATATTTTATTTTCTTATTTTTAATCTATTTTTTCTCTTGACTTAGGCTATTAATTAATTTTTAAAAACTCTTTTTTTAATGTACAATTTTGTACGCTCTATTATTATATATTAAAAAATTATTTAAATAAATAAAACCATAAATATTAATGTTAATTCATATCTATCTATATTTTACTTACTGATATGTTTTAAGGTATTTTAATTATTATTTATGTATTGCGTTAAGTCTAAAAAGATAATAATTAAATTATTTATCTTCAAATCTTTTAAAACTTGGTGATTTTTTTTCTGTTTTAAATTATTTTTATTTAAATCATTCAAATCCATGATTTTCTATTTTAGATAAGTGATTTATTTATTATCTTAATTCTTAAATTTAGTAGAGTTGATTTTATGATTATTATAGATTCAAAGCTTTGTAAAGGATGCGATATTTGCATAGCAACCTGTCCTAAGAAGGTCTATTCTAAATCTGACAAGGTAAACACCAAAAACGTTTATCTTCCTTTCCCTGAACATGAGGAAGGATGCACCAAATGCGGATTATGCGAATTGTCATGTCCTGATCAAGCTATTTATGTTGAAAAAGAGGTGGAATAAATGGCTGAAGAACGTTTTGTACAAGGAAACGAAGCTTGTGCATTAGGTGCAATTGCAGCTAATTGCAGATTCTTTGCAGGTTATCCAATTACTCCATCTACTGAAATTGCTGAACAAATGTCTATCTTGCTTCCAAAATATGGAGGCGCCTTTGTTCAAATGGAAGATGAAATTGCATCAGTTGGTGCCATCATAGGTGCTAGCTGGAGTGGCCTTAAGGCTATGACAGCTACCTCTGGTCCTGGAATTTCATTGATGCAGGAAAACATAGGCTACGGCTTCATTACAGAAACCCCTATCGTTATAATTAACGTTCAAAGAGGTTCCCCATCTACCGGACAGCCTACAATGTCTGCTCAAGCGGACATGATGCAAGTTCGCTGGGGTTCCCATGGGGATTATGAGCCAATCGCTCTTGCTCCTTCATCTGTACAGGAATTCTTTGACTTTACAATCAAGGCTTTCAACTTAGCTGAAGAGTACAGGGTTCCTGTAACAGTTCTTGCAGATGAGGTTGTAGGCCATATGAGAGAAAAGCTCATCATTCCAGATGAGATTGAAATTGTTAAAAGGACAAGACCTGAAAAGCCAGATGGCCAATACTTGCCTTTTGATGCTCCAATGGACGGAACCACTCCTATGCCTGCATTCGGTGACGGATTCAACATACATGTCACAGGCCTTACCCACGATGAGAGAGGATATCCAGACACCAATGATCCTGAATCCCATACCAAATTGGTTGAAAGGCTATGCAATAAGGTCATTATGAACAGAAAGGACATATGTTCCGTTAAGAAAGAGCAATGTGATGATGCTGATATTGTGATTGTATCCTGCGGCTCTCCATATCGTTCCGTTGGCGCTGCAATGAAAAAAGCAAGGGAAGAAGGAATTAAGGTAGGATCTCTTAAGATAGATACTCCATGGCCTTTCCCAGAGGAAGAAATTGCAGAGATTGCCAAGACTGCAAGCGACATCATCGTTCCGGAAATGAATTTGGGACAGATGGTTCATGAGGTTGAAAGAGCTGCTAAAGGAGAGGCTAATGTTCATTTAATCGGCAAGATTGGAGGAATCCTCCATAAGCCTGAAGAGATATTGGCTAAAATTAAGGAGATTAGCGGATAGGTGGTAAAATGGTAGAAGTAAAAGAAAGCCCATATAAGAAGTATCTAAGGGAAGATAGATTGCCACACATATTTTGTCCAGGCTGTGGAAACGGTACAGTGATGAGCGCCTTTTTAAAAGGCCTTGAAGGAACTGACATTGACTTTGAAAATATTGCAATGGTTTCCGGTATCGGATGCTCTTCAAGGATTCCAGGTTATGTCAAGTGCGATTCATTGCACACCACCCACGGAAGGGCATTAAGCTTTGCAACTGGTTTAAAGGTTGGAAATCCTGATTTGGATGTTGTAGTCTTTTCCGGAGACGGGGATTGCGCTTCCATTGGAGGAAACCACTTGATTCATGCTGCAAGAAGAAACATCAATCTTACAGTTATCTGCATTAACAATAATATTTATGGTATGACTGGAGGTCAGATAAGTCCTACTTCCCCTAAAGGAAGCTTTGGAACCACTGCACCTTACGGCTCAAGGGATATGCCTTTTAACTTGGCCGAGCTGGTTTCAGCTGCTGGCGCAAGCTATGTTGCAAGATGGACCACAACCCATCCGTTACAGCTTTCAAAGGCAATTCAAAAGGGTCTGGAGAACAATGGATTCTCATTCATTGAAGTGGTATCCCAATGTCCGACCTATTTCGGCCGTAAGAACAAGCTTAAAACTCCATTGTCCATGTTCCAATACATTAAGGAAAACAGCGTAAACAAAAGAAGAGCAGAAAAGATGGAAGAAGATGAATTGGAAGGAAAGATCATTGTAGGCGAGTTTGCAAACAAGCCTCATGATGAATTGACCGATAGCATTAAAAAATTGATTGAAGAGAATTCCAATATGCCACTGGCTATCAAATCTGCATTTGAGGAGTTGGATTAAATGAGAACTGAAGTTCGTATAGCTGGTTTTGGAGGTCAAGGAGTTATCATGGCAGGAATCATTATCGGAAAGGCGGCATCCCTTTATGATAATATTAATGCTGTACAGACCCAGTCCTATGGTCCTGAAGCTCGTGGAGGCGCTTCAAGAACTGAAATCGTTGTAAGCGATGAAGAGATTGACTATCCTAAAGTGACAAGTCCAGATATTCTTGTAGCTATGTCCCATGAAGCCCTAATCAAATATATGGGTGACTTGAAGGACGAAGGTGTTCTAATCATTGACCCTGACATGATCGTTGAAGAGGAAATTGTTGATTTTGTAAAAGAGCACAAGATCAAGCTCTACAGAGCCCCAGCTACTAAGACAGCAACAGAAGATGTTGGCCTTAGGATTGTGGCAAATATTGTGATGATAGGTGCTATTGTAAAGGTCACTAATGTGGTTTCTGTTGATGCTGCTAAAAAAGCTATTTTGGATAGTGTGCCAAAAGGCACAGAGGATAAAAATATTCAAGCATTCGAAGCAGGGTATGCTTTAATTTAAATATTTTTATCTTATTTTTTATTTTTTTCAAGATTTTATCTTTTTTTTAATTATTTGAATTATTATTTTTAAGAAATTCATGTTTATTTGGTTTTGTCTTTATTTATAGTCTTTTAAATTCTTGTTTGTGGGGTTTTGTTTTTATAAAACTTTAAATGTTTATAATTTTCTAATCAGGTTCTTATTAGATAAGTAATTAAAATTTAAACAATTTGAATATTGTGGGTTTTAAGAGTGAAGATTATGTTTGGAAAGTTTAAAGTAAAAAAATATTTTTCTGAATTAAATAAAGCATATTATTCTAATGATTTTAAAAAAGCCATTAAGTATGCAGATATTATTTTAGAAATGGATAAAAATAATTTAGAAGTATTAAAATACAAATACAACTCTTTAGCTAATATGGGAGACTATGAAAATGCTTTAGTGTGTATAGATGAAATAATTACTTTGGAAAAATCTTGTATGGCTTTATTAAACAAAGGAACAACATTATGTTATATGAATCGCATTGAAGAAGGTTTTAAGCTTCTTGATTATGTTATTGATAATTGTGAAGAATATGAGGCAGCATTCATAAATAAATGCAATTTCTTTTTTATGCTTGAAGAATTTGATGAGGCTCTATCTTTATCAGATAAAATATTAAATATGCATCCTGATTGTTCAAATGCTTATGACACTAAATCATTTATTTATTATAAAAGAGAAGAATATGATTCATCTTTAATTTACGCAAATAAAGCATTAGAAAAAAATCCAAATAATAATATTGCATTAGAGAGGAAGGAAAGACTTTTATCTATATTAAATTCAAAGGATTAATTTTTAAATTGGTAAGTTAGGCCTTTAAATGTTTTTTTATTAAAGACAGTATTTCTATAATTAATTTTTTTCCAAATTTCTTGAAATCTTTATAAATAATTTTAATAATAATGAAGCACAAATAATTATGTGATTAAAAAATAATTTAGTTCTATATTTATAGGGCAATTTATTCATTAATTTTTATTTTTTTATATATTCATAAGTATTTTTAAAATTCAATTACTATAAAATTTTCATGCTTATTATTTAGAGTGAGAAAAATGAAGTTTTTTGAACATAGCGCAAAAAAAGTATTTGAAAGTGAAGGTATTAAAATTTTAGAGGGGCATGTGGTATACTCCCCTGAAGAGGCAATGGAAGTGGCTACCGAATTCGGCAGGCCTATCGTATTGAAATCCCAAGTCTTGGTCGGTGGAAGAGGCAAGGCTGGAGGTATTAAGTTTGCTGATAACCCTGGTGAAGCTCTTGAAATTGCTAATGAATTATTGAAACTTGAAATAAAAGGGGAAAAGGTTAAACACTTGCTCATTGAAGAGAAGGCAAATATCAAAAAGGAATTCTTCTTAAGCGTTTCCAATGACAGAGCCAACAGAAGGCCTATCATCATGGCAAGTGCTGAAGGTGGAGTTGAAATTGAAGAATTGGCAAAGACATCACCTGAAAAGATCATCAGATATAATGTAAATCCTTTAAAGGAGTTCTTGCCTTATGAGGCACGTGAAATAGCCCGAAAGATGGGTGTAGGCTCTGAATTGATTTCTCCTCTTGGAAGCATCATTTGGAAGCTTTATAATGTTTATGATAAATATGATGCAGAAGTGGCTGAAATCAACCCTCTCATTTTAACTGACGACGGCTTGATTGCTGCAGATGCAAAGCTTGAAATAGAGAATGACGCTCTTTTCCGTCATCAGGATTTAGTAAAGCAAAACAGATTCAAGCAAAAGGACTTTGCTTTTGTAAAGCTTGATGGAGACATTGCTGTTATCGGAAACGGTGCAGGGCTCACTTTAACCGGTATGGATATGGTTACCTTATTCGGAGGAAAGCCAGCAACTTTCTTGGATATCGGTGGTGGAGCATCTGAAGAGACTATCAATAAGGCTTTAAGTTTGGTTTTAAACTATCCTCCTGTAAAAGTAGTGTTCTTAAATGTTTTAGGAGGTATTACTAGAGCAGATGATGTTGCAAGAGGCGTAATTGCAGCATTGGAAGCTAATAAGTGGGATGTAAATATTGTAATCAGACTTACTGGTACTAATGAAGAGGAAGGTCAAAGACTCTTTGATGAGGCAGGCATTCCTTATGAGATCTCATTGGAAGAAGCTGCTAAAAAGGCAGTTGAAATGTGCAATGAGATAAAAGCAAAAGAAGCTGGCAAATAGCTTCTTTATTTTTCTTTTTTTAAGCCTTTAAATGCTATTTTTTTATTAATTTTCTATTCTTACTATTTTTACATTATTAAAGACAATTTATTCCAATAAAACAACTCTGCTGGCTTCAGAATATTTGGTTAATTCCCTACCTGTCTTATCAGCTATCTCTTTAGCAAAATCATTGACCTCATGGAATCTAGGCATATTGTCCATACTTAATCGTTTTCTGGAAGACCCTACAAACATATAAGCCTTTACTTCAACATAGGTAGGGTCTGCCTTATTGATGAGTTCGGCATATTCATCGGTATTGAACATGTTTTTGCCCTTGACTGAGGTGATTCTAATTGCTGTATTGTTCTTAAAGCTAGGCATCAGTTCTAGTGTTTTGTTTAGTTTGCCCCAACCATCATCTATTTGAGGGTTGCAAAGCTCATTATAGACTTTCTCATTAGGTGCGTCCAATGAAACATATAGCTGTGTAGGTTCGTTTTCAAGGCTTCCCAACTTTTCCCAGTACATTCCATTGCTTACAAGGAAAGTGGTAAAGTCCTGTCTGTGGAACTCTCCTATAAGTTCGTCTATTTCAGGGTATAGCGTAGGCTCTCCTGCAAGTGAGATTGCTGCATTTGTAGGCCTTTTGCTTTCTTCAAGCTTTTTCCTATCTGCTTTCTTGTTTCCTCCAAAACCACATAAGAGATTGTTCTGTGCCTTAATTGCACCTTCTATGATTGTTTTAGGATCATCATATTCTCCTTCCCATTCTGTACGGGTTTGGGATAGGTCTCTCCAACAGAAGGAACATTTTTGGTGGCAGAATGGTACGGCAGGAGACATTTGAAGGCATCTATGTGATTTTACTCCATAGAATTGTTCCTTATAGCACACTCCTTCATTTTTTATGCTTTTTCTAGTCCAATGACAGGTTTTAGCCGCAGCATGCCCGTGCTCACCGACGAATCTGTATCCACTGTATTCTAGTTTTGCTTGTTCTTCTTTAGTAAATGTCATGATAATCCTTTTAAAGTTTTGTTAGAAAAATAATTTAAAATAATTAAAATAATTTAATATTTTTATTTCTTTAAATTTAGATTTTTAAAATTTAAAATAATTTAAATATAATTAAGAATATATATTTTATTAATATAGTAATAATTTTTATAATTATTCTATTTATTATTTATCATAAAAAAAGAATTATCTACTGATATTTTATAATTTTAAGGAGGATTTGATTTGAGTCTTAAGACACCTGTTGTTATATTAAATTTTAAAACTTATTTGGAATCCAGCGGTCAAAAGGCATTGGATTTGGCAAATGCTTTAGAAAGCGCTGGAGAAGAATCTGGAATTACTATGGTTGCTGTACCACAGGCCATTGATATCTATAGGATTAAAGAGGAAACAAGCATTCCTGTTTTAGCTCAACATATTGATGCAGTTTCCCCTGGAGGCCATACTGGAAGCAACTTATTCGAAAGCTTTGTGGCAAATGGTGTTGACGGAACCTTATTGAATCACTCTGAATGCAGAATGACTCTTGCAGATATTGCAGAGGTCGTTCAAAAAACAAAGGGAGCTGATTTAATCTCATGTGTTTGCACAAACAATATTGAAACAAGTATGGCAGCTGCAACTCTTGCTCCAGATTTTGTTGCTGTAGAGCCACCTGAACTTATTGGAACTGGAATACCTGTTTCTAAGGCAGACCCTGAAGTTGTAGAAGGAAGCGTATCTAAAGTAAAGGCTATTAATAAGGATGTTCAGGTCTTATGCGGTGCTGGAATCTCCACTGGTGAGGATATGGCTGCAGCTATTGATTTAGGTGCTGAAGGTGTGCTATTGGCTTCTGGAATTATAAAAGCGGAAAATCCTAAAGATGCCTTATTGGATTTGGTAAGTAAGATTTAGGTTTTTACGCTATTTTATGCTTAAAATATTATAAAGTTGAACAATTTTTTTGCACGGATTATAAGTGCTAATGATTTAATTGTGTTAAAATTATTATAGAGTGAAACTATGGCTAAGTTCAATACTATTGATGATTTTGATGTAAATGGAAAGACTGTCCTAATGAGAATTGACATTAATTCTCCTGTAGACCCTAATTCTGGGATTATTTTAGATGACACTCGTATGAAGATCCATGCTGAGACCATTAAGGAATTATCCTTGAAAGGGGCTAAAACAGTTCTATTGGCTCATCAAAGTCGTCCAGGTAAAAATGACTTTACTACATTCAAGCAACATGCTGAAGTTTTATCCAAAGCGGTGGGAATGGATGTAAAATATGTGGATTCTATCTTCTCATCCACTGCAAAAGAAGCTATCTTGGCTTTGGAGCCTGGACAGATATTGCTTTTGGAAAATGTAAGATTCTATTCTGAAGAGCAATTGAAGCGTTCTCCAGAGGAGGAAGCCACATCTGTTCTTGTCAAGTCCTTAAGTCCTTTGATTGATTATTTCATAAACGATGCATTTGCAGCGGCCCATAGGTCTCAAACCTCTTTGGTTGGGTTTACAACTGTAGTTCCTTCTGCGGCAGGCAGAGTCATGGAGAAGGAGCTAACTGTAATTGGAAATGCTTTAGAGAATGTGCAGCACCCTTGTGTCTTTGCATTGGGGGGAATGAAAGCTGACGATTCCATTATGGTTACAGAGAATGTATTGGAAAACGGCACTGCAGATTATGTTCTTGTTTCAGGGCTTGTTGCAAACATATTTATTTGGGCAGCAGGCTATGACATCAAATCCACTAATGAAAACTTCATTGAGGCTAGAGGATACTTGGATATGGTTGATAAGTGCAGGGATCTTATTAAAAGGTTCCCAGGCAAGATCATTTATCCTCAAGACGTTGCAGTTAGCGTTTTAGGAGATAGGGCTGATGTAACCATTGAAAACATTCCAGACGCTTCTATTTTTGATATTGGCAGACAATCATTGATTGAATATTCTAAGATTATTAGAGAAGCTAAAACAATATTTGCAAATGGTCCTGCTGGTGTATTTGAAGATCCTAAGTTTGCAATCGGTACAGAGGATATTATTAATGCAATAGCATCTTCCGAAGGATTTTCAATAATTGGTGGAGGACATATTGCAGCAGCTTGTGTTAATTTAGGCTATGGCGATAAGATGGATCATATTAGTAGTGGTGGAGGTGCTTCTATTAATATGTTAGCAGGTAAGCCGTTAGCTGCTGTTCAAGCTTTAGAAGCTTCTGCAGAGTTATTTAATAATAAAGAATAATTCTGCTTATTTTTTCTTTTTTTAATTAGTTTTTACTTATTTTTTACTTATTATTTATTAATATTTTATTTATTACTTACTTATTCTTTACTTATTTTCTAGTTGTTTCTTAGTTATTTATTATCTAATTTTTACTTATTATTTAATAACTTTTTAATCACTGCTTATTTATTCTTTTAATAGATGTTTATTATTATTTTCATATTTTAAGCCACAATTATTAAATTAAAAAAAGTTTCTATCTATCCGAACTAATTAAATTTTTAATAAAAAAAAATAAGAGATTTATCTATTATAAATCTCTTTTAGTATTTCAGATGCTTTTTTAGGGTCATCTGCATTCATTATTGCACTGACTACAGAAAATCCATCTATTTCAGCGTCCTTTAATGATTCTGCATTTTCTATTGTTATTCCGCCTATTGCAACTACAGGTATGCTGGTTGAATTAACAATCTCTTTTAATTCTTCTTTTGAAACGGAATCAGCATCATCTTTTGTTGCAGTTGGGAAAACTGCTCCAGAGCCAATATAATCAGCCCCATCAGATTCTGCTTTCATTGCTTCTTCTACTGTAGAAGCTGAAACACCTAAAATCATCTCTTCTCCAATTATTTCTCTTGCTACCTTTGCAGGCATGTCGTCTTGTCCTATATGAACGCCATCGCTTTTAACTGCAAGGGCTATGTCGATTCTGTCGTTGACTATTAAAGGAACATTGTATTTTTCTGTTATTTCCTTTGCCTTCAGTGCTAGATTGTAGAAATCTTTAGTGGAGGCAGTCTTTTCACGAATTTGGACAACACTTGTTCCTCCTTTTATTGCTTGTTCAATTATATTTAGTATTTCCTCATCGGTTTTACCTCTGTGGTCTGTAACTAAATAAACTGAATAATCAATACTGCTTTTGTTCATTTTATCCTCTTTTTTCATTGCTTTAAACATTTTAATTAGTTTAAATCGATTTCAAACAAATTAGCTCTTTTAGAAATGTCATCTGCTGTTACTTTGTATAAGTTATCAATCAAGAAATTTCTAAAGCTTCCTGGACCTAAATTGTCTTTTTTGACTGCTTCTGCGGCGTTTTCTCCTGCAATTGCCATTAAAGCGCTTGCTGTTATTGCTCCAATCAATGGCTCATTTGCACCTATATATGTTCCAATGATTGTGCTTAACATACATCCGCTGCCTGTAATAAGAGGCATCATTGCATCTCCGTTTTCAAGTGCGAAGGTATATTCTCCATCTGAGATGATGTCGATTGGTCCGCTTGCCATAACAACTGTTTCCAGTTCCTTTGCAAGTTCTCTTACAATCAGTCCGTTTGTGTAAAGGTTGTCTCTTGTAATTATATCGCTTTCTGCTACATCAACACCTTTTCCAGCAGAGTCTTTCTTTTCATTGTCTTTAATTTCAAGGTCAATAAGATTAACTATTGCCTTGATTTCAGACATGTTTCCTCTGATTGCTGTAAGTTCATAGAACTCTACCATTTCCTTTGTGATGGTATTTCTGATATTGCTTACTCCAGCTCCTACAGGGTCAAAGACAATAGGGGTATTTGTTTTATTTGCATGTTCGCAGCTTTTTTTGATTGAATTGATCTGAAGTTGGCTGACTTGTCCAATGTTTATTACAATAGCGCTTGCTATATTTCCAATTTCAGCAACTTCCTGACTGTCATTTGTCATGATAGGTGATCCGCCAATTGCCAATGCCGCATTGGCACAATCATTTATAGTCACAAAATTTGTGATACAGTGGGTAAGTGGGCTTTTTGCCTTAACGTTTTCCATTGCTTCTTCGATACCGTTTAAGATTTCTTCAATCTTTTCTGTATTTTCTTTAATGATTTCGTTAGTCATAGTTTACCTTTTTTAAAAATTTTTTCACTTTTTATTTTTTCTTTTCAATGCATATATAGTTTTCTTAATTTGTCATGATTATTCATTATAATTTATTTTTATAGTAAACTTTATATGCTAGTATTTAATAAATTAATATTGTTGAACATTTTTCTTGAATATTTTTGCAGATGCTAATATTTGAGAGTTTAATATTCTTTTTTAGAATAATTTTTATGATTATTAATAATTATTTTTTAATAATTTCATAATCATTTTATAATTATTTTGCCTCGGTGGCTCAGTCTGGTAGAGCGCGAGACTTGTAATCTCGTGGTCGCGGGTTCAATTCCCGTCCGGGGCTTTTATATTCTATTATAACTTAAAATAAGTGATTTTTAAAGAAATTTTTATTTTAAGTCTAAAGTAAGCAAACATTTATATACTAGTTGTTTACAATATATTAGTATATTGGGACCATAGGGTAGCTTGGTCGATCCTTTGGGCTTTGGGAGCCTGAGACTCCGGTTCAAATCCGGGTGGTCCCACTTTGTATCTATCCCGACTTAGCTCAATTTGGCAGAGCGTTGGACTGTAGATCCAAATGTTGCTGGTTCAAGTCCGGCAGTCGGGATTTTATTATTATATATTCTTTATTTTTCGATTTTTGAGAAAAATTATTTATTTAAATAAGATTGGACTGATTTTTATCAAGATCTTTTTTTAATATTTTTATTTTTTCTCTTAAGAGTCTCGAAGAATACAAACATTTATATATAATAATAATCATATTATTTTAATGAGTATAATTTACTCTCATAAGTTTTGCCCTGGTGGTGTAGGGGCTATCATGTGGGCCTGTCGAGCCCGCGACTCGGGTTCAAATCCCGGCCAGGGCGCTTAACTTTTATGTTAAGTTGATAGCCATATAAATTTTCATTTGTTTAATCAGGGCCCGTAGCTCAGTCTGGCAGAGCGCTTGGCTTTTAACCAAGCGGCCGCGGGTTCAATTCCCGTCGGGCCCGCTCTGATTTTTTTATTTATTTATTAAACTAAGATTTAGATATTTTTATAAACTATTTTATTGATTTTAATTTTTTTTCATTCTGCATAGTTTATTTTCTATAAATTTTATCTTTGGATTTTATATCTTTGAATTTATACACTATTTAAATCGTATTTTAATAATTTTGTGTATTGCGTTAAAATAGAACAAGGGTTCTACTAGAATTTATTCATAAATCTTTAATTTAAGGAGAATTTTAATTTAAACTAAGAATTTTTTTATTTTAAGGAAAAATTTCTTTTAAAGGAGAATTAATCTTTGAAGAATTATTATTTTAAAGGGGGATCTTTAGATAGTTATTATTCCATAGACAACTCTATCTATTTTTTTAGATTTTAATGATTGTAGATAGGGCTATGTAAGAATTCTAATTCACTTTAATCCCCAATGATTGGTTTTATGAAGTTCCTAGGATGATAAAAGTGGTAAAAATAATGAAATTTGCAAATTTAAAATTATGGAAATAAATATATTATTATTTTAGTTTATTTAACTCAATTGAAAATTAATATTGAATTAAAATTTATTTACTGGAGGAATATTTTGAAATTTGATATTTTAGAACATAATGCTGTTCCAAAGCATGAAATTTTAACAAAATCTGAAATTAAAAAGATTTTTAGTAAATTAGATTATGATGTTAGTCAACTTCCAAAAATTAAAATAGATGATCCTGTATCTAAGGCCATTGGAGCTAAAGAAGGGGACGTTTTAAAAATTACTCGTGAAAGTCAAACCGCAGGTACTTTTATTACCTATAGGTTAGTTGATGGCTTTACTGCTAATAAATAGATTATTGTCATTAGCGAGATTTGTTAAACTATTATAGTTATTTTAAATTATTAATTATTAAACTATTAAACTATAAACTTTAAATTATTTTAATTAAGATTATATTTATTTTGGAGAAATTAGATGAATAATGAGACATGGGGTTTGGTAGACTCATTCTTTGATAAGTATGATATCGTAGATCATCATATCAAATCATATAACGATTTTGTCGAAAATCGTATACAGAATATTATTGACATAACTGAACCTATCACTATTGAAAACGAAAAGGGAAACTATACTCTTAGAACCGGCAAGCTTACCATTGAAAAGCCATTCACCAAGGAAGCGGACGGTTCTAAAAGCATGATTTACCCTACTGAAGCAAGACTTAGAAACTTAAACTACTCTGCTCACATGTATTTGGAAATGGCATTGCATGACAATAACAGCGATGAAGAGGAAGAGCTTGAAAACGTCTACATTGGCGAATTGCCTCTCATGCTCAAGTCCAGCATCTGCCACTTGCATGGCCTTAGCGATGAGGAGCTTGTAAAAAGAGGGGAAGACCCTAAGGATCCAGGAGGATACTTCATTGTAAACGGTTCCGAAAGGGCTGTCGTAACAATGGAAGAGATTGCTCCAAACAAGATCATCCTTGAGAGAATCGATGAGATTGAAGATAGACATGCAAAGGCAATCGTAACCTCTATCAAAAGCGGTTTTAGAGCAAGAATCACTCTCGAATACAAAAAGCCACGTAAAAGCGGCGTATTTTTAAGAATCTCATTCCCATATGTTCCAGGAGAAATTCCACTTGTAATCTTGCTTAGGGCATTGGGATTATCCACAGACGGAGAGATTATCTCTAAAATATCCGATGACTTCAACTTCCAAATGTACATTGCAGACGACTTGCAGGTTTCAGAGAAGGACTTGAAATTGGATTCAGATTTATTATTAAGCTTATCCAACGAAGAAAGAGACGAATATCTTCAAAAGGCAGCTATCAAATACATAGGTAATAGGGTAGCTAAAGGAATGACTGAAGAATACAGAATAAAACGTGCAGAAGACGTAATTGACAGATACTTGCTCCCACATATGGGAATCGAATCTGACAAACGTTATGACAAGGCTATATACTTAGCTGAAATGACTGAAATGTTGCTTCAAGTAATTGAAGGACAAAGAGAGCCTCACGACAAGGACCACTATACCAACAAAAGGTTAAGGGTCTCCGGTGACTTGACGGAAGACTTGTTCAGGGTAGCATTCTCCTCCCTTACAAGAGACATGAGCTATCGGCTTGAAAGAAGCCTCTCCAGAGGAAAAGAGCTTTCAATCAAACAGGCTGTTCGTTCAGACGTATTGACTGAAAACATCAAGCACGCAATTGCTACAGGTAATTGGGTCGGCGGAAGAGCAGGTGTAAGCCAGCTATTGGATAGGGTAAGTTACATGGCAACACTTTCCCACCTTAGAAGGGTTGTATCTCCTCTTACAAGAAGCCAACCTCACTTTGAAGCAAGGGACTTGCACCCAACCCAGTTCGGTAAGATTTGCCCTAACGAAACTCCAGAGGGACCTAACTGTGGTTTGGTAAAGAACTTGGCCCTTATGTGTAAGATTTCAGAAGGATTCGATCCGGAAGACATAGTCAACATCATAAGCACTATGGACAATGTGGATATGATAGATTAAGCAGGTGATTGTATGGTTAAGGCTAAAATTTATATTAACGGTAAACTTACAGGAACTTGTGATGAACCTGAAGAGTTTGTTAAGGAAATGCGCGCTAGAAGAAGATCTGGCGAGATTCACAATGAAATGAACATTACCTATTATGATGAAAACCATGAGATTTATATTTTCACTGACCCTGGAAGGGCAAGAAGACCTTTGATTCTTGTTGAAAAAGGTGAGCCATTGCTTAAAGATGAACACATTGAAGCAATTACAAAGGGAGAATTGAAATGGGACAATCTGTTTGAATTAGGTCTTTTGGAATATTTGGATGCTGAAGAGGAAGAGAATTCATATATTGCAATGAACTTAAGCCAATTGAATGAAGACCACACCCACTTGGAGATTGACCCATCTACCATGCTCGGTATATGTGCTGGAATTATTCCATTTTCAGACCACAACTCATCTCCTAGGAACACAATGGAAGCAGGGATGACAAAACAGGCATTAGGATTATACGTATCCAACTACGCATTGCGTACCGATACCCGTGGTCACTTATTGCACCACCCTCAAACTCCACTGGTAAAGACAAGAATCATTGATGCAATCAATTATGATGACAGGCCATCCGGACAGAACCTGGTTGTAGCTCTTATGTCTTACGAAGGATATAACATGGAAGACGCAATGATTCTCAACAAATCCTCTCTCGAAAGGGGAATGGGAAGATCCAGCTTCTTCAGGTCCTATGAGGCATCTGAAAGAAGGTATCCTGGTGGACAAGAGGACAAGTTTGAAAGACCTGAAAAAGGAGTTAAAGGTTACAGATCCGAAGAAGCTTATAAAAACCTTGACGAAGACGGAATCGTAAACCCTGAATCCCATGTTGAATCAGGTGATGTATTAATCGGTAAGACTTCACCTCCAAGGTTCCTTGGTGAAATTGACGAGTTCGGTACCGTTGCAGAGAAAAGAAGAGAGACTTCTGTCACTGTAAGGCATGGTGAAAAGGGTATTGTAGATGCAGTTCTCCTTACCGAAACCGTTGAAGGGAGCAAATTAACTAAAATAAGAGTAAGAGACACAAGACAACCTGAATTCGGTGACAAGTTCGCATCAAGACACGGTCAGAAAGGGGTTGTAGGTCTCATATTATCTCAAGATGACATTCCATTTACAGAAGACGGAGTCGTTCCGGATATCATTGTAAATCCTCACGCTATTCCATCAAGGATGTCTGTAGGACAGGTATTGGAAATGGTTGCAGGTAAGGCCGGTTGTATGGAAGGTCACCGTATGGACGGTACTCCATTCAATGACAATGTTGAAGGAGAAATCAAGAGAGCCCTTCATGACAACGGATTCGAATCTGCAGGCTGTGAATCATTATACAATGGTGTAACCGGAGAACGTATCGAAGCTGAAATCTTCGTCGGCGTTGCATATTACCAAAAATTGCACCACATGACAACCGATAAGGTTTATGCCCGTTCAACCGGACCTGTTCAAGTGCTTACACGTCAGCCTACTGAAGGTAGAGCTCGTGAAGGTGGTCTCAGGTTTGGTGAGATGGAAAGAGACTGTCTTATTGCACACGGTGCAGCTCTTGCACTTAAGGAAAGGCTCTTGGATGAGTCTGACAAGTATGAGGCAGTTGTATGTAATGAATGTGGAATGTTAGCAGTATATGATAAGAATAAGAACAAGATGTACTGTCCTATATGTGGAGACAGTGAAACTTATCCTGTTGAGATTTCATATGCATTTAAATTGTTGTTAGATGAACTTAAAAGTTTATGTATTTTCCCTAAATTAATTCTTGGGGACAAAGCTTAAGAATTGAGGTTAAACTAAGAATATTAGATTTTAACTTATAATGTTTATTAGGAGTCAATATTTTGAAAGGAATTATTAAAAAAATTGATCAAATTAATTTTGGATTAATGTCACCAGATCAAATTAGGGAAATGTCTGTTGTAAACATCACCAGACCGGATACCTATGATGAAGACGGATATCCAATTGAAAATGGTTTGATGGACTCTCGCTTAGGAGTTATTGACCCAAGTTTAAAATGCAGAACTTGCGGTGAGAAAGGAGGAGAGTGCCAAGGCCACTTTGGTATGATTGACCTTGCAAGACCTGTAATTCATGTAGGTTTCGGTGATGACATTCATAAGATATTACGTTCTACCTGTAATGAATGTGGACGTGTCCTATTGGATGAAGAAGAGATTGAAGAGTATACTGAAAAGTTAAATGAGCTTCAAGAAGCTGGAGAAAGCACAGAAGATCTCATAAAAGAAGTTTACAAAATCTGTAAGGCTAAAAAGGCAAAGGATGTCTGCCCTCATTGTGGTGCTGAACAGGAAGACATTAAAATCGTTAAGCCAATCGGCATTATTGAAGTACGTAAGGAATACGATGAAAACGGAGAATTGCTTACAGATGCAAATGGAAATCCTGTAACAACAGATTATGATTTAACAGCATCTGAAGTAAGAGAAAAGTTAGAGCGCATTCCAGATGAAGACGCTTATGTATTGGGAGTAAACCCTGAAGTTGCACGTCCTGAATGGATGGTTCTTACTGTTCTTCCAGTTCCTCCTGTAACTGTAAGGCCTAGTATTACCCTTGATACTGGAGAACGTTCCGAAGACGATTTAACCCATAAGCTTGTAGATATTTTAAGAATCAATCAAAGGCTTATTGAAAACATGGACGCTGGAGCTCCACAGCTTATTGTAGAGGACCTCTGGCAGTTATTGCAATACCATGTAACAACCTACTTCGACAATGAGGCAAGCGGAGTACCTCCTGCAAGGCACAGAAGCGGAAGGCCACTTAAGACCTTGGCTCAAAGGCTCAAAGGTAAGGAAGGAAGATTCAGAAGCAACCTTTCCGGTAAGCGTGTAAACTTCTCAGCACGTACTGTAATCTCCCCTGACCCTAACATCAGTATTAACGAAGTAGGTGTTCCTGAAATGATTGCAAAAGAGGTAACTGTACCTACCTATGTAAACGAATGGAACATTGAAGATTTAAGGGAAGCTATCCTAAATGGTCCTGATGCTCATCCTGGTGCAAATTATGTAAGAAAATACAATGACAGAATCAAAGATTACAATAAGGTCAGAGTATTGGATTCCAATAAGGAAACCGTAGCTGAAATGTTAACTTGCGGTGACATTGTAATGAGACATCTTAAGGATGGAGACATTGTTTTATTCAACCGTCAGCCTTCCCTTCACCGTATGAGTATGATGGCCCACGAAGTAAGGGTTCTTCCATACAAGACCTTTAGACTTAACCTTTGTGTATGTCCTCCATACAATGCAGACTTTGACGGAGACGAAATGAACATGCACGTATTCCAGACTGACGAGTCCCGTGCAGAAGCTAAATCCCTTATGAGAGTACAGGAACACATTTTATCTCCTCGTTTCGGAGGACCTATTATCGGTGCTATTCACGACCACATTAGTGGAGCATATCTTTTAACCCGTGACGGATTCACCGTACCTGAAGATGACGCTTTCCAAATGATAAGAAAATCCCACTTATTGAAATGCCCTTATGATGAATATCTTAAAAGGGATCTTGATGAGAAGGAATATAAACAGCAAATCAAGGAATACAATGAAAAGCTCAAACGTAAACACAGAGATTGGACTGGAAAAGAATTATTCAGCTTACTACTTCCAAGCACCCTTAACATGAATTACAGAGCTGAAATCTGTAGAAAATGTGAGGAATGTATGGCAGAAGCTTGTGAATACGATTCTTATGTGGTTATTAAGGACGGTCAATTGACCCACGGTGCAATAGACGAAGCTGCATATGGTTCTTTCTCAGGTAAAATCTTGGATAATATCGTTAAGGAATATGGTCCGGCATACGCTAAGGAATTCCTTGACCGTTCCACTGACCTTGCTATCTGTGGAATCATGAAAACAGGTATTACCACAAGTACCAACGATGAGGAAATCCCTGAAGAGGCTATTGAGGTAATTGACGCTCACTTGGATAATGCTGAACAAAAGGTAGATAAATTGATTGAAACCTATGAGATGGGCGAGCTTCAACCATTGCCTGGACGTAGTGCAGAGGAAACCCTGGAAATGCGTATTGTGCAAGTTCTAGGGGAAGCTAGGGACGCAGCAGGGGACATTGCTGCAGGTTACCTCACTATGGGTAAGCAATCCCCAGACGATTCCTATGACCATGTGATGGCTGTGGAAAACCACTCTGTAGTTATGGCAAAGACCGGTGCAAGGGCATCCATGTTGAACCTTGCTCAGATTACCGCTTGTGTAGGGCAGCAATCTGTTCGTGGTGGACGTATTACAAGAGGATATCTTGCAAGACCGCTTCCTCACTTTAGAAAGCACGAATTAGGGGCTAGAGCTAAAGGATTTGTACATTCCAGCTACAAAGAAGGTCTTGACCCTGTAGAATTCTTCTTCCACGCTATGGGTGGAAGGGAAGGTCTTGTAGATACAGCGATTCGTACAGCACAATCCGGTTATATGCAAAGAAGACTTGTAAACGCACTTGAAGACTTGAATGTAAGATCAGACGGATTGGTTACAGACAATAAGAATCAGGTTATCCAAACCGTATTTGGTGAGGATGGAATAGACCCAGCAAAAAGTGACTTTGGTAAAGTGGCTAACTTAGACAAGCTTATTGACGAAATGAGAATTAAAGATGAGGGTAAATAAGGAGGCAATTTTATGGTAGATGCTGAAGCAAAACTTGATGCAATTAAAAAGGTTGAAAAAGTACTTAAAAAGAATAAAATTGACTTTCCTCAAAGTTATATTGATGAATTGGCAAGTGCTTATATCAGAAGAGATTTGACTGATAAGGAATTGAACACTTTAGTTCTTAAGGTCGAAGAAGCTTATGAACGTGCTCATATTGAAGCAGGTGAAGCTGTAGGAACTGTTGCAGCTCAATCTGTAGGTGAACCTGGTACTCAGATGACCATGCGTACTTTTCACTACGCAGGGGTAGCGGAATTAAACGTAACATTAGGGTTACCTAGGCTTATTGAAATTGTAGATGCAAGGAAAAAGATTTCCACTCCTACAATGGACATTTACTTCGAAGATGAGTACAAGAACGACGAGGAATTCGTCAGAAAGTTAGCAAACCAAATCGGTAAAAGCACAATCAATGATATTTTAGCTGATTATGACATTGACTACTTCAATTATAAGATTGTCACTGTACTTGACAATGAGAAAATCGAGTCTAGAAGACTTGATATAGATGATATTATTAGTCGTGTTCAAAAGACATTCAAAAAGCTCGAAATCATTAATTATGGTGACGATGAGCTTATTGAAGAAGAGGCTAAAGATATTGAAGATGTCGATTCTGATGTTGAAGAAACCGACATTGCTAAGGTCGATAAAGTGGATGAAACTGGTATGGCTAAAGCGGATTCTGATGCTGAGGAAACTGGTATGGCTAAAGCTGATTCTGAAGAAGATAGTGAAACTATTCAAGTTTCAGATGAAGAAGTCCAAGAGCCTTCCAACATCAATCTTAAAAAATCAGATGAAAACATTACATTAATCTTTGAACCTAGCAAAAGAACCATCAGAGAACTTAGACTTCTCGGTGATAAGGTCCGTGACTTGCAGATTAGTGGTACCAAAGGTATCGGTAAAGTTATTATTCGTAAGGACGATGCTGAATGGGTTCTTCATACCGAAGGTTCCAACCTTGGCGCAATCTTTAAGATTGAAGGTATTGACAAGGTAAGATCCACTACAAACGACATTCACGAGATAGAAGTTGTTTTAGGTATTGAAGCAGCTCGTAATGCTATTGTCTATGAGCTTAACCGTACCCTATCTGACCAAGGTTTGACTGTAGACATCAGGCACATCATGTTGGTTGCAGACATGATGACTTCCGAAGGAACTGTCAAGTCCATTGGTAGACATGGTATCAGTGGTGAGAAATCAAGTGTTCTTGCTCGTGCTGCATTCGAAGAAACCGGTAAGCACTTGCTTCACGCAAGTATCAGAGGAGAAGTTGATGATCTCACTGGAATCATTGAAAACATTATTATAGGTCAACCTATACCTCTTGGTACAGGTTCTGTAAGTGTTACAATGAAACCAGATGCATATCCTATTACTGCAGGTATAACTAAACGTGGTAAAGGTAAGTCTGGTGGTAGTGCTTCTGAATCTAAGGAGGTTAATAGTGGTATTGCTAAAGGCGGTAAAGGTAAGTCTGGTGGTAGTGCTTCTGAATCTAAGGAGGTTAATAGTGGTATTGCTAAAGGCGGTAAAGGTAAGTCTGGTGGTAGTGCTTCTGAATCTAAGGAGGTTAATAGTGGTATTACTCCCTGAAAGTACTAATAAATGGTACAATAATCCTTAATTTAGTTTTAATTATCATATTGCCTTATTTATTTATTTATTTATTATGATGTTAAATATTAAAAATAATTGTTATTATCTATTTAATTTTTAATGATTTTGATAAATAATTATTAATTTACATATTGGTGACAATAACAATAAAATAATTTTGTTATAAAGGAGAGATATAAATCTTTCTTTTGATAAATGTGGAAGTATTGTTGCTGAAGTTAAAAGAGATAATGTTTTGAAATCTTTTATTTATGACATTTCTGAACAATATTCAAAAACATTTCACTCCGCAGAATTAATTAATTAGTTCATAAGGAATGCAAAAATTAAATTGCTTTTCTTATTACTGATTTTTCTAACAAAAAGATAGAAATTGTAAAAAGTTATTTTATTGAAAAGGAAATTATTGGCTAAAATGTCACATAATGTTGAAAAACATAATTTAAAAATAATTTTTAATTTATTTACTTTTTCATATTTTAGAATTTCCTATTGATATTATCCTCAATTATTTTTATTTTCATTTTTTTATACTTTTATACTTTTTTTATTATTTTTTATTATTTTATCTATTTTCAAGGTCTATTTTTTCCGATTTTTTAGATTTTATAAAAAATTTTATATATTTTTTTAATAAAATAATAATTACTATTATTTTTAATTTTTTCTTTTTAGTTTTTTGTCGAGAGGTGTAGTTGTGGTAAATAAAGGTTCTAATGATGATTTTAATTGTAATAATTGGGAGCTTGGCCGTATTTTTGCCCGTAAGGGTAATTTTACTGAAGCAGATATACGTTTTGAGGCTGAGTTAAATCATTCTCTTTCTCCTAATTCTCTTGTTCTTGATGACCATGGCCATCTTTTGAATAGGATGGGTAAATATCAAGATGCTATTGATAAATTTAGAAATCTTTTAAATAGTGATGAAAATTATGTTAGCAGTTTATTTGGTATTGGTATTTCTTACATTGGCTTAAATAAGTTGGGTGATGCTTTAAAGTATTTTGAAAAAGTTAATGAACTTGATGAAGAACATGCAGATGCTTGGTACTACTCTGCTATAATTTATGGTAATCCATTTTATCCTAAGTATGATCTTAACGTTGCAAAAATTAGATATAAAAATTATCAAAAATCAAAAGAATCATATATTAATGATCCCAAGTATTTTAGTAAACCCTTTGATAATTTATCTTGGGAAGAATTGCATGATTACTATAAATGCAATAGCCTATTTCGTATAATTGAACAATCTCTGGATAAAGGGATTCTTGATGAATTTTTAAACTTTTCTAATGACTATAAAAGATTGTATTGTTTTGATGAAGAGGGTTTGGACAAGCAATTTGATATTTTTAGATTATTTGAAAATGATACTCCTTTAGCAGATAAAATTGATAAATTCCATGAAGATAAAAATATTGAAGACAAATTTGAATCTGCAGGTTTTGAAGAGGATTTAATTGAGGGTTTATCCTTTAAACTTGGAATGATGTCTATTGATGATAAAAAAATGTTGAATGAACTTATGGATTATTCTAAAAGTTCACAATTAAGTTTCAATGATATTAATGATTTAATTCGTGAAAATGTTTTAGACGAGGATATGTCTCTCGATGACTTTTATGAAAATAGGGAATATATAGTTAAAAATCGTATTAAAAAAAATAATTCTGAATATGAAAGGAATGTTGAAAAAAGAGTAAATACTGAGTTAAAAAACCAAATTGCAATTAATAAAAGGTTAAATGATAATTTAATTGAAAAGGATGAAGTGATTGAAAAGTTAAATGATAATTTAATTGAAAAGGATGAAGTGATTGAAAAGTTAAATGAAAATTTAAATGATAAAGAGGAAGTGAATCAAAAAATAGAAGATAAGTTGAGAAATAATTATGAATTATTATCTGATGAAAATATAAATCAACCAGAACATCGTTTTGATAATTATGATTTTTCAACTAAGGAGATTAAATCTTCTTTTTCTGGTTTAAAAGAATCAATGGATTCATATTTGGAAGATATGGAATCTTATTTGAATGAGTGTCAAGATGTAAGTTCTATGAATATTCTTTCAGGTATTAATAATCAGTGTTATCAAGATGATTTGGAATATATTAAAAATGAATGTGGTATTTCCGATGTTGATCTTAAAACTTTAAAATCTGCTTTTAAAGACTTTTATAATGGTAAGTTTGGATCTGCTTCTTATAATTTCAGTCTTGAACGTCTAAGAAAAACAATTGGAAAAACATCTGAACTCAAAAAATATAGGTATTTTTTAAAATTAACTTCAAAGTCTCGTGAAAAGATACTTGAAGAAGAAGACTTTAATTGGCTTATTATTAAAAATTTAAAGTTAAAAGATTATAAAAATGAAAAAGAAAAGAAAATTAATAAAGGAAAAAAACTTAAAAAAGAAAAATATCCTATAGGATGGTTTAATTTGGGCAATATTTGCTTTGATTATGCGAATTCACAATCTGTTAAAACTACTGTAAAAGCAGGAAACAATGCTATGGATGCTTATGAGTTAGCATATTTTTGTTATAAATGTGCCGAGGATAGTATTTCTAATCAGGAAGAAAACTCAAAGTATGAGTTTAATTTTAAGGACACAAAAAACGAACAAGAATTTAAAAACAATGTTGTGAGGATGATTTCTAATTGTGAAATTAAGATTTTGCAACAAGAAATTAAGGGCGAATTAAAAAAATTGGATAAATTACAAGGAAAATTTAATTGGTGATTTAGGAGAATTTGATATATTTCAACGAAAAGTAAGGAAATTTGTCAAAATTAAAGAATTCTAACCATAAATAAGATTAGATAATGATTAATAGTTATTATCATATAATAATTGTTAGGGGGTATTAATTTGAATAATGAAGATATTATAATTGGTATTGATTTTGGAACTACAAATTCTGCAGCTTGTATTTATAAAGATGAAAAATTTCAAATAATTCCTAGTGCTATGGGTTATGATTATTTCCCTAGTGTTGTTGCAGTAAATGAAAATGGTGAATTGCTAGTGGGACATCATGCAAAAAAGCAAATGGCAAGTAATGCTAGTAATTCTGTTGCAGAATTTAAATTAAAAATGGGTGAAAATGAAACTATTAAATTTAATGGTGAAGATAAACTTCCTCAAGAGATTACTTCTTATGTTTTAGGTCGTATAAAAAGAGATGCTGAAGCTTATTTAGGTAAACCTATTAATAAAGCAGTTATTAGCGTACCTGCTAGTTTTGATAATGATGCTAGAAATGCAACTATGGAAGCTGGGGAAATTGCTGGTTTTGAAGTCGAAGCTCTTGTTGATGAACCTACAGCCGCATGTTTGACTTATAGTCTCACAAAAAATTTTTTAGGCAATATTTTAGTATTCGATATGGGAGGGGGCACTTTAGACATTATCATTGGAGCCTTTGATGGTTCTGAACTTGTTCCAAAAGTCACTACTGGAGCTAGATTTGGTGGTCGGAATATTACTATGGCTTTGCGGGATTATCTTCAAAGAGACTTTGAAGAACAAAATGGATTAAAGCTAGAAGATTATATAACTCCTGAATATGATCCTCTTATTGATTTGTATAATGCTACTGAAATCGCTAAGATAGAATTATCCAGCACCAAAACTACTAATGTTCATATAGATTCTATTGTAATGACTGATAAAGGGCAACGTATTAATTTGGATAAAAATGTAAACCGGTCTGATTTAAATAAGTTATCTGATGAAGTTGTAAAAGGAAGTAAAGAAAAAGTTCTTGAGGCACTTAAGGATGCTAAATTAACAAAAGACGATATTGACTTTTTGGTTTTTGTTGGAGGCCCTACTAAAATGCCTCTTATTAGGGAAAGCATTGAAAAACTTTTAGGCAAATCTGCTGCAGAAGGTATTGATCCAATGGTATGCGTTGCTCAAGGGGCATCCATATATAAAGGGGGTCCAATTACAGTAGGCACTATTAATTCTTTAACATTGAGTGTTGTAATTAATGAAAAAGAGTCTGATCCACTTATTCCAAAAAACACTCCTCTTCCAGCAGAAGTTACTAAAGAATATCATACTATGCGTGATAATCAAACAAGTGCAAATATTCAAATCGTTGAGGGAGAATCTATTCTTGCAAAAGAAAATCATACACTTCACTCTTTTACTTTAAGGGGACTTCCTCCAAGGCCTAAGGGCGAAGTCGCAATCCAAGTTAAATTAAAAGTTGATAAAAATGGAATAATGGGATTGTCTGCAAAAGAACTAAGCACTAATAAAAAATTATCCGCGACATTCGATTCAAGTAACCGTATGTCTAGTGAAGAAATTAAGAAGGCAGGTTTAGATAATGAGAATCTTTTAAGTGATTATGAAGAAAAGATTAAACAAAGAAATATTATTAACGATGCTGAGGAAGTTATTTTCGAAGGAAAAAAACTAATCGAGAACTATAGTGGCCATATGTTAATATCTGATAAAAATAGAGTTAACGAGAATATTGAAAAACTTGAAGGTTTGTTAGTTATTCCAAAAAATTTTGAATTAATTAAATTAATTACTAAAGATCTTCGAAATTTAATTGAAAAAATTGAATCTGAAGATTTTTATTATTAATTAATTTCTATTAAAAATAGGATGTTTGAGTCCTATTTTATTATTTTTTTATATAACTAAATTTTTACATTTTTTTTTAAATTAGTTTTCTAATTTCTTGTCTAGTTTTTTTTTTAATGATTATTTTCCTCTATTGCAAAAAAGTTAGATTGATTTTATGGGCTATGATTTTTTACAGGGTATGATTTTTTTCTCCGGTTTCTTCTTTTTTATTGTTATTATAGGATTTGTTTGCATTGAATATTATTTCGTCTTCTTTTAATATTTTGCTAAGTTCTTCGTTTTTGCATATGTTTACTGTTTCTATAGTGAATGATTCCGGCCCGTATTTGTTGTAATCCTCTTGTAGTTGTTTATTTTCGTGGGTGTTGTTTTCTAGTTTTCCTATATTTTCTTCGATTTCTTTGTCAAGGTCTGTTGATTGGATTGTGTATTTCATTAGGGTTTCTGTATTAATTATGTTTGCAATGCCTATTTTAGGATTAATATCTTTTTTTCGATTATTATATGATTTGTTTGCATTGAATATTATTTCGTCTTCTTTTGTTATTTTGCTAAGTTCTTCGTTTTTGCATATGTTTACTGTTTCTGTAGTGAATGATTCCGGCCCGTATTTGTTGTAGTCTTCTTGTAGTTGTTTGTTTTCGTGTGTGTTGTTTTCTAGTTTTTCCATGTTTTCTTTTACTTCTTTGTCAATATCTGTTGATTGGATTGTGTATTTCATCATGTTTTCTGTATTTACTATGTTTACAACACCTATTATAGGATCTTTCTTTTCTCTCTTAATTTTTTCTTCTATTTGGGACCTATTTTTTGTAACTCCAGAATATATGTCTTTTATTAATTTTTCTTTAATTTCTAATTCTATATTTAAAGATTCAACATAATCAATTAACTCTTTGTTATGTCTTTTAATTATTTGATGATTTTCAGTTATTGCTCCATCATTAATTTCTTGTTCTATGATATTGAGGATATGTGAATCATCACAAACTTTATTTAAATATTGTTTTAGTTTACTTTTAGTATTAAGTTTTCCAATTACATAATTTTCATCATACCAAAATACAATTTTTAAAAAGTTTTTATACATTGAAAAAGTATTGCTATAATTTCTAGGTATTTCTCCATGTACTAATTTGTTTCTTGAGATGTTTGCTTCACGTAAATAGTTATATATATTGTAATTGGTGATTCCATTATCTTTTAATATCCATATCTTATCTCTTTGACTTAATTTTCCATCGGAAATATTTTTGGTATATTTGATTAATTCTTCAGTTAATTCTTCAAGAGTTATTGCCATTGTTAAAATTGATTCAGAATACCATTTTTTGTTTAGAGATTCTTCAGCATGTTCACATTGTTCTTTATAATAGTTATTATCTTTAATCATTGAAATGTCATATTTTGCCATTATTTATCCCCCTCTGTGTTTTATTCAAAATTAAATTGTATACTTCTTTATAATTTAAAGCTTTATTATTATATTTAATTTTATTATTTAAAATATTTTTTTTATTTTAAGATATAATTAATTTTTCTAAAATCATTTCACTGAAAAGATGCTACTATTTTATAGGAATTTAAAAAGATTCTTCATTCAATAGTAGTATTTTTATAAGTGTTTCATATGTTTCCTTAATAAAATTTAATATTTTAAAAATTTATAATTTATAATGAAACAGTCCGAATATTTATATATAATAAGTGTTATATTTAATAATGTTAGTTTAATTTTTAATTGTTATTTAATTTTTTATTTAATTTAATTAATAGCACTTTAAATTAATCTATACCATTACTTATTAGGTTTTTAAATTCCTATTTAAAGTAATTTTTTAAATCAAAATTTAGGAGGCAGATGATGGACGTAGAAAGAGGAATAAGAGTCGCTGTAGACACAGGAGATGTGACCCTCGGCTCTGAAAAATCTATTCAATCTTTAAAATTAGGTAAAGGTAAACTTGCAGTTGTTGCAGCTAACAGTCCTAAAGAAATTTTAGAAGACGTTGAATATTATGCAAATCTCTCTGAAATTCCTTTCATTGTATATGAAGGTACTAGTGTAGACTTAGGTTCTGTTTGTGGTAAACCTTTCACTGTAGCTACTTTAATCATAAACGATCCAGGAGATTCTACTATCTTAGAAGCAATGGGGTAGATTTTTGTGTCTATTAAATTTAATGCAAATGATATGAGATTCATTGCTCTTTTTGAGAGTATGACTGGTGCAATGGTTAAGGATTGCATTATTGACGATGAAAATTCCAAGGTTACCTTTGTTGTTAAAAACGGAGATATGGGTTTAGCTATTGCTAAAGGCGGAACTACCGTAACTAAAGTTAAAAAGGCAGTTGGAAGAGGTGTGGAAATCATTGAGTATAATGAGGACCCAGAACAGTTCATTAAGAACATCTTATCTCCAGCTGAATTGAAGTCTATTAAGATTGTTACTAAAAACAATGATGAAAAGATAGCTTTTGTTAATACCGATTCTTCAAACAAAAGAATAGCAATTGGTAAAGGCGGAATCAACATTGAAAGAGCAAAATTATTAGCTAAAAGACAACACAACATTAGCAATATTGTTTTAAAATAAGTCTTTTCCTTATTTGATGATTAATCATTATTTAAGGACTTAATTATTATTGCTAAAGAATTGTCTTTTTTTGCATTATTGTTTATGAATAAAGTTTTATAAAATCAATTATTTATTTAAATCTAATTGGTTTAATTCTATTTTCCTATTTGGAAATTAATTGCTAGTTATTTTTAAATATAATTTGATTTTATTATTTTTTTTTAAAAATTCGATTTAAGAAAATCCGAATCTGATTAATCTTATGGATTAATTTTTAATTTATTTTAATTTGATCTCAAGGTCTGAGTTCTAATTAATAATATTTTATAATATTTATAATTTTTATAATATTTTTTACAAACTTTTTTTAACTAGCTTATTAAAAATGTGGAAAAACCAAACATTTATTAATAAAGTTATTCTAATATATTGTTATAATAGGTAATATTATATCAAGACAAGATTTTTATATCTTTTTTAGTGATTTTTTATATAATATTTGACTATAATCTTTTTATTATTAAAAAACCAATAGCTTTCGTGTGCATTTTGGCTATGGTTTTCAGTTTATAGTTTACCTATCATTTTTACAGATAAATTCATATTGATTTGAATATAACGTGTGTGCAATTGTTATATTTTAAATCTAATATTTTATAGGAATTGATTCATTATTTTAGTTATTATATATCTTAAATAACTTATTTTGACACCTATGAGTAATTTATCTCTTATTTAAATAAGATTTAACAATATTATTTTTCAATTAATTAGCAGATTTGTTTATATGCTAATTCAAGTTAGAACTATTGGTATTTATTAAAGATAATATTTGTATGTTTTTTAATTTATTTAATAAATTCAATTAGTTTTTTATTATTTATTTAGATTCTATATTTCATTCTAATCTTAAATAGAAGTTTAGATTGCTATTATACAATTTTCATTATTTGTGTATTTTAAGGATATTGGCTTAAATCAGCCAGTATCAGTGATAAGAATATTAAAAATCTGGTCTAATCAGCCAGTGGCGATAATAAGAATATTCAGTTAAATTAATTCATTGTATAATAGTAAATCGCAGCGGTGGATTTCTATTTGCTTAGAATATTTATTTTAATCTTATAATTTATTCAAAAAACTTTAATGGGACTTTGCCCTATAAATTTTAAAGGAGAATAAATATGCCAGGACTTTTTGCTGCAAAAAAGCTTAAAAAGAATAGACAAAATTTTAAATGGAAAGACGTAGATTATAAAAGAAGAGCATTACGTTTAGATGTAAAAGCAGACCCTCTCGAAGGGGCTCCTCAAGCAAGAGGAATCGTTATTGAAAAAGTGGGAGTAGAAGCTAAGCAACCTAACTCCGCTATCCGTAAATGTATTCGTGTACAATTAATCAAAAACGGTAAGCAAATTACTGCATTCGCACCAGGTGACGGTGCAATCGGTTTTATCGATGAGCACGATGAAGTAATGATTGAAGGTATCGGCGGACCATCCGGAAGATCCATGGGAGACATTCCTGGAGTTCGTTGGAAAGTAAGTAAAGTCAACAACGTTGCCTTATCTGAAATGGTAAGTGGAAAGATTGATAAACCTGTAAGATAAGTGAGGTAATATTTATGGCTAAATTATTTAACAAATGGGACCTTGATGAAGTGGAAGTGGAAGACTTAGGTTTAAAGAGATACATTTGCCTTGATGAAACCATTGTTCCTCATACCTTAGGAAGACACGTAAAAAGACAATTTGCAAAATCCAATGTTTCTATCGTAGAAAGATTAATGAACAAAATCATGAGAACCGAAAGAAACTCCGGTAAAAAGAACAAAGCTTACAATATCGTAAAGGAAGCTTTAGAAATTATCAATAGAAGAACTAAACAAAACCCTGTTCAAGTTTTAGTAAAGGCTATTGAAAACACCTCTCCACGTGAAGAAACTACCCGTATCAAATACGGTGGTATCGGATACCAAGTTGCTGTAGACATTTCTCCACAAAGAAGAGTGGACCTTTCTTTAGGATTCTTAACAAGAGGAACTTTACAATCCGCATTCAAAAACAAAAGATCTGTTGCTGAATGTTTAGCAAGTGAAATCATCTTTGCTTCTGAAGAAGATACTAGAAGTTTCGCTTTACAGAAAAAAGAAGAAAAAGAAAGAGTTGCAAAAGCAGCACACTAATTTTAGTGCTTTTTATAATCATAAAATTAATTTTGAAACTTTTATTTCTAAATCTTTTAATTTTTTAGACTTTTCTAAATCTTTTAATTCTTTAGACTTTTCTAAATCTTTTAATTTTTTAGACTTTTCTAAATGGTTTTATTTTAGAATCAGTTCAAAATTAATTAATTATTTTTTTTAATTTTTTATTATTTTTTTAAAAAATTTCATTTAAGAATGACAATATAATGGATTTCAATTAAACATATGTTTATATGGTGATGATTTTGAGTAGACGAGACAAAATGATTGCAAAAATCAAAGAATTGATGTACCAACCTAAAAATATCAGAAACATAGGTATCTGTGCACACATTGACCACGGTAAGACCACATTATCCGACAACCTCTTGGCAGGTGCTGGAATGATTTCCGAAGAGCTTGCAGGAGATCAAAGATTCTTGGATTTCGACGAACAAGAACAAGCTCGTGGTATTACCATTGACGCTGCAAACGTATCCATGGTACACGAATACCATGGCGATGAATATCTTATTAACTTAATCGACACTCCAGGTCACGTTGACTTCGGTGGAGACGTAACTCGTGCAATGAGAGCTGTAGACGGTGCAGTAGTAGTTGTATGTGCGGTTGAAGGTATCATGCCTCAAACTGAAACCGTACTCAGACAAGCTTTAAGAGAAAAGGTTAAACCAGTATTATTCATTAACAAAGTTGACAGATTAATCAACGAAGTAAAATTAGGACCTGAAGAGTTAGCAAACAAGTTCATTGGAATTATCAATGAAGCTAACAAGTTAATCACTAAAATGGCTCCTAAAGATAAGAAAGACGAATGGCTTGTAAAAGTGGATGACGGTAGTGTAGCATTCGGTTCAGCATACCACAACTGGGCTATCAACATTCCTATGATGCAAGAAACCGGAATCAACTTCAAAGACATTATCGATTACTGTAATGATGAAAATCAAAAAGAATTAGCTAAGAAAGTACCTTTAGCTGATGTATTATTAGGTATGGTAGTAGAACACTTGCCATCCCCTGAAGTTTCCCAACAATACAGATGTCCTAACATTTGGGATGGAGACATTGAAAGCGAAGCTGGTCAAACTATGATTAATACCAGCCCTGACGGACCTTTAGCTGTAATGGTAACCAACGTATCTGTAGATAAGCACGCTGGTGAAGTTGCTACCGGTAGAGTATACGGAGGTACTGTAGAACAAGGTAGTGAAGTCTACTTAGTAGGAGGTCAAGCAAGATCCAGAGTACAGCAAGTAGGTGTTTTCTTCGGTCCTGAAAGAGTTCCTACTGAAAAGGTTCCAGCTGGTAACATTGTTTACATTACCGGTGCAAAAGGAGCTACCGCTGGGGAAACCATCTGTTCTCCTGAAAACAAGATTGTAGAGTTTGAAGGAATCGAACACATCTCCGAACCTGTAGTTACCGTTGCTGTAGAAGCTAAAAACACTAAGGACTTACCTAAGCTTATTGAAGTGTTAAGACAAACTGCAAAAGAAGACCCAACCATTCACGTTAACATTAACGAAGAAACCGGTGAACACTTAGTTTCAGGTATGGGAGAGCTTCACTTGGAAGTTATTGGTGTAAGAATCAACAATAAGGGTGTAGACATCCTCACTTCCGAACCTATTGTTGTATACAGAGAAACTGTTGCAGGAAAAACTCCAAACCCTGTAGAAGGTAAATCTCCAAACAAGCATAACAGATTATACCTTGAAGTTTCACCTTTAGACGATTCAATATTTGAAGCATTGCAAAACGGTGACATCAAGGAAGGTAAAATCAAAGCTAAAGAAGAAGCTCAACAATTCATTGACCACGGCCTTGACAAGGAAGAAGCTAGAAGAGTATGGGATGTTTACAACAAGTCCTTATTCATCAACATGACCCGTGGTATCCAATACTTAGATGAGATCAAGGAGCTTGTCATTGAAGGTTTCGAATCTGCACTTGAAGAAGGTCCAGTTGCAAACGAGATTGCAATGGGAATGAAATTCACTCTTGTAGATGCAAAGCTTCACGAAGACGCAGTTCACAGAGGACCTGCTCAAATCTTGCCTGCTATCCGTAACGCTATTAAGGGTGGTATGATGATGGCTGACCCAACATTACTTGAACCTGTTCAAAAGGTATTCATTAACACCCCAACTGACTATATGGGATCTGTTACTAAGGAAATCCTAAACAGAAGAGGTCAAATCATCGACATGCCAACTGAAGGTGATATGGTAAATGTTGAAGCTAAAGTACCTGTAGCTGAAATGTTTGGTTTTGCTGGTGAGATCAGATCTGCAACTCAAGGCAGATGTTTATGGTCTACTGAAAACTCTGGATTCGAAAGATTACCAAGAGAATTGCAAGGTCAAATTGTAAGAGAAATTAGACAAAGAAAAGGATTGGCTCCTGAACCATTCGGTCCGGACCACTACTTAGGATAATTCTTATCCTATAATCCATTTTCTAAATAATAAATAATGTTTTAATTTAATATTTTTTATAAAATATTATTTTATTAATAATTATTTTTATTTAGACTTTGAATTTTTGAATTTTTCAAATTCTAAATTTTTGATTTAGATTTAAATTTTTTATTTCTAATCATTTATTTCTAATAGTTTTAGTAATTAAAATTCAAAATTCATTAATTTTCTTTTCTACTTTTTTTATAATTTTTAATTTTTTTATATTTTCACTGACTTCCTATTATATAAATTAATATTATTCTAATATTATTTTACCTGGATGTTATGATTTTTTTATAATCAATTTTTTTCATATGATCTTTTTCTATCATATATTGGAATTTTTTTCAAAAATACGGTGGAAAAAACATATAGTTTATATATTATAAGATATATAATTAAATACATATAGTTGAGTATTCTATATTACTGTATTATATTACTGTAATGAAAATGATAATTATTATTTATTTTATCAATTCATAAAGATTTCATAGAATTACGAATTCAATATTTTTAGAATTTAATTCTTAATTATTGCAGAATATTATATACTGTAATTATTTATTCTTAACTTATGAAATTATTAATAAACTTATAAATGAGGTTTTAAAATGGCAAAAGAAAAAGAACATTTAAATTTAGCATTTATTGGACACGTTGACCACGGTAAATCCACTTTAGTAGGACACTTATTATTAAAAGCTGGTGCTATCGCTGAACAACAATTAGATGAAGGTGAAGACAAATTCAGATTTGTTATGGACAAATTAGGAGAAGAAAGAGAAAGAGGAGTAACCATTGACTTAGCTCACCAAAAATTCTCCACCAACAAATACGACTACACTGTAGTAGACTGTCCTGGACACAGAGACTTCGTTAAAAACATGATTACTGGTGCTTCCCAAGCTGACGCAGCTGTATTAGTAGTAGCTGCTAACGACGGTGTAATGCCACAAACCAAAGAACACATGTTCTTATCCATGACTTTAGGTATTAAACAATTAATCATCGCAATCAACAAAATGGACATGGTTGACTACAGCGAAGACAGATACAACGAAGTAAAAGACGAAGTATCCGACTTACTCAGATCCATCGGTAGAGACCCTGCTTCCACTCCTTTCATCCCTATGTCTGCATTTGAAGGAGACAACATCAAAGAACTCTCTGGCAACATGTCATGGTACAAAGGTGACGCTTTAATGACTGCTTTAGACAAATTAGTACCACCTGAAAAACCTGTAGACTTACCATTAAGAATTCCTATTCAAGACGTATACTCCATCACTGGTGTAGGTACCGTACCTGTAGGAAGAGTAGAAACTGGTATCATGAAACAAGGAGACAACGTTATCTTCGAACCTGCTGGAGTTTCCGGAGAAGTAAAATCTATCGAAATGCACCACGAAACTTTCCCTGAAGCTGAACCTGGTGACAACATCGGATTCAACGTAAGAGGTGTAGGTAAAAACGATATCAGAAGAGGAGACGTAGCTGGACACACTGCTGACGCTCCAACTGTAGCTAAAGAATTTACTGCACAAGTTGTTGTATTACAACACCCTGGCGTAATCACCGTTGGATACACCCCTGTATTCCACTGTCACACCTCACAAACTGCATGTACTTTCTTAGACTTAACTTCCAAACTTGACCCTGCTACCGGTCAACCTGAAGCAACCAAACCAGACTTCATTAAGACTGGTGACGCAGCTATCGTACAAATCAAACCAACCAAACCTATGGTTATGGAAGAAGCTGCTAACATCCCACCTATGGGAAGATTCGCTATCAGAGATATGGGTCAAACCGTAGCTGCTGGTTTATGTCTTAAAGTTACTGACAAAAAATAAGTTTAGTGATTTAACTTAAATTATAAATTAACTTAATTATTGGGTTTTTTTCCATTAATTAAGTTTTAATTATTTTTTCATAATTTTTTTATATAAAAATTATCATTAGGCTATTTTTAAATAGTAACTTTGTATTTTGTTTTGAAAGATTTAATTTACTTTAAATTTTTCTTATAAAAATTTATTGTTAGGTTTTAAATAATTTTATAAGTTTTTAATCTTTAGTATGGTTCTATTCTTAGGTTAATTAATTTTAATCTAGTTTAGATCTCTTAAAGATTAAAACTAGATTATTATTTTTGCCTAGGATAGGGAGGATTAAAACATGAATCAAGCAAGAATTAAGCTTACTGGAACTGATCCTGAAAAACTTAACTATGTTTGTGACCAATTAAAGAAAATCTCTGAAAGAACTGGTGTAGATATTTCCGGTCCTATTCCATTACCTACCAAAAAATTAGTTGTTCCTACTAGAAAATCTCCAGATGGAGAAGGAAAAGCTACTTGGGAAAAATGGGAGCTCCGTATTCACAAACGTTTAGTCGGTATTGGTGCTGACGAAAGAGCTATGAGACAAGTTATGAAAGTTAACGTTCCAGATAACGTAAGTATTGAAATTGAACTTAAAAACTAATTAATTAAGTTTTGTTTTTTAACTTAATATTTTATTTAAGCATATTATGAAATTGATCTGAAATATTATTTTCAGTTCATTAAATTCATTTTATTTTATTTTAAGATTATATTATTTATTATTTTCATATGCCGAGATAGTCTAGCCTGGTAAGGCGCGGGACTTGAAATCCCGTGGGTACCCCCCGCCTGGGTTCAAATCCCAGTCTCGGCGTTTTTTCTAAATTCTTTTTTTATATGCTTTTATTTTACTTTCAACTATTTTTTTTAAATATTTTTTATTTCACTTTTAAAGACTATTTTTTTTATTATTCTGATTTTTATTTAGTTTTTAAAATTTTATCATTTTTTGAATAGATTTAATTAATTTCTTTAAATGATTCTATTTTTCTATGGGTTTGAAATTTTTGAACAATTTTCCTATTAATTTTAATTAAATTTAGCTTATTTTAAAATTAATGGTTAATTCAATTTATGATGTTTTAATTAGTTGTATTTTAATTTTAATTGATTCATATATTTTGATTATTTTTTTAATTAAACAGTATGTAGATAACACAGTTTTATTTTTGTGTTTTTGTGCATTTTTGTAAAAATGATTTTTATTTTTTGTGGTGTTGTGTTTTTGTGATAGATCATTTTTGTGTTTTTGTGCAAAAATGAATTTTCACAGATAAACTATTTAAAAAAGAGAAACTCGATTGAAATTTTAGAAAAAAGAGTCTAAATAGTTTAAATAATTAGTTTTAAAAAAATAATCACTTAAAAAAGAGTTTAAATAAGGATTTTAAAAAAATAAGCAGTTAAAAAGGGTATAAATAATAATTATAAAAAAATAAGCACTTAAAAAAAGGGTTTAAAGAATAATTAATTAAAATTTATTAAAAAAAAGAATAAATGGTGGTTAATTAATATTGATTAAAAAACCAATATTAAAAGTTAAATTTAGAAATCTGCAGAAGAGCCTTTTCCAATTAAAGTCATTAATGCAATAACAACAATAAATCCTCCAATCATAACTAAACTCATCCAAAAGAGACCACTTGCAATATCTGCTATTAAATTCATAATCTTCCTCCTTAAATCATTAATTTAATTAATAATTATAAAATAATTATAAAATTAATTTTTACTTAATAGTAGTTTTATTTAATATAGTATTTAAAATTTAATCTTTTTTCCTAACTCATTTTGTTTTTTGTTGTTTAGTCAAGTTTTTTTATTTTAATATTTTCCTCTTAGTTGATTAGCCTATTAGCTATTTTATCAGTGACTAAAATGATTGCAGATAATATAATTACCAAGATCCAATCGAATGGCTCTATTGGGCATGTTTTGAATATTATTTGCAAGTATGGCACATAGATAACCAGCACTTGGAGTATGAATGTTCCAATAAGTGAAAATATAAGCATCTTATTTTTCACATTTGATTTTGACCTGTAATTTAATGCATTGAACAATTGGTATAACACGAATACTGTAAATGCCATGGTAATTGCCTTTGTTTTACCATATGGTGAATTTAGTCCCAATTCATAAATGAATAAGGATAAGGTTCCAATTGTCATTACAATTCCTGAAATTGTAATCTTAATCAATGTCTTCTTATCTAAAAGCTCTCCTCTTTCAGGTGGCCTTTCCATAATATTGTCTTCAGAGGCCTCCAATCCTAATGACTGTGCTGGAGGGCCATCCATTATAATATTAATCCAAAGAAGCTGGATTGGAGTAAATGGAGTTGGTATAGGAAGCAATGAGCCTATAGTGATTGTTAATATAGCTCCTATATTTGTTGAGAGCTGGAATTTAAGGAATCTCTTAAGATTGTCATATATTGTCCTTCCCTCTTTGATTGATGAGACTATTGTTGCAAAGTTGTCGTCTTGAATAATCATATCAGCAGACTCTTTGGTGACCTCTGTTCCGCTTCCCATTGCAACTCCTATGGCTGCTTTTTTAAGGGCCGGAGCGTCGTTGACTCCGTCACCTGTCATTGAAACGATATGGTCTTTGCTTTGCAGGATATCAATGATTCTTCTTTTTTGCTCTGGATATACTCTGGCATAAACCTTGATTTCCTCTACGATATTTCTATATTCATCATCATTCAATCTGTCCAGTTCCTCACCGGTCAGCACATGCTTGCTAAGGCTCTCACAATCCTCTTTTGATAATATTCCGATTTCTCGGGCAATGGCTGTAGCAGTGTCCTTATGGTCTCCAGTTATCATTACGACTTCAATTCCTGCTTTTTGACAGCTTGCCACTGCATCTATCGCTTCGGCTCTTGGAGGATCCATTATTCCAAGAAGTCCTGTGAAGATTAGGTTTCTTTCCAATTCCTCTTGGATATCATGTATTTTATTATCATTATGGCTATTTTTTATCTTATTGTAGTCTTCCTCATCTATTTGCTTATAGGAAAGCCCAATGACCCTTAATGTTTTATTGGTCATCTCATCAATCTTGCGGTTTATTTTGGATATGGTTTCAGAATCGATTTCTTTGATATTTCCATCTTTTTCTATCCTATCGGATAGGTTTAAAATCAATTCAGGAGCTCCTTTAGTAAATATGTAATATTCTGTTTCATTCTGAGTTTCCTTTTTATAGATAACGCTCATTCTCTTTCTGTTGCTGTCAAAAGGAATCTCATCAAGACGTGTGTAGGAGTGTTCAGGGTCTAATTTGTCAAATCCATGGCCTTTTGCAAAGTTATATGCTGCTATATCTGTAGGGTTTCCGATTAATTGGCTTTCTTCTTTGCTGTTTTCAGTCTTTTTGCTGTCTTCTTCACTACTATTTCTAGCCCTATTATTATCTTTTTCTAGAGATTCATACTCTCCTTCGTCTACAGTTTCATATTTTGCATTATTACAAAGGCCTGAAATTAATACTGATTTGTCATTATCCAATAAGAAGTCTTCCCTAACAGTCATTCTATTTTCTGTTAATGTTCCAGTCTTATCTGTACAGATGAATGTACATGAACCTAAGGTTTCGACTGAAGAAAGTTTTTTAACTATTGCATTTGATTTAGCCATCTTTTGCATTCCTAAAGCCAAAGTCAATGTTAAAACGGCAGGTAATCCTTCAGGAATTGCAGCTACAGCCAAGGAAACTGCAGTCATAAATCCTTCTATGATATTATAATCCTGGAAGAAATCTATAAAGAATACTCCAATACAGACTGCAATGGATAAAGCTCCAATTCTTTTTCCAAGCTTGTCCACTTTTTTAGCCAAAGGAGTCTCCTCATCTTCTTCTTGAATCATAGTGGCAATCTTTCCGATTGTAGTGTCCATTCCAACTGCAATCACAACACCAGTGCCTCTACCGGATAATACATTGGAATTCATTGAGACAATCTTTTCTCTTAATTCCTCCTCTTGGTAATGGCTTGAAATATTTCTTATCTTTTCCTCAAGATTGCCCATATTGGAATAATCAGCATTTTTTCTAACCTCTTCAGACTCTCCAGTTAGCAGAGATTCATCTATTGTAAGGTCATAGCTTTCAACGAGAAGCAGATCTGCAGGGACTTTGTTTCCCTCTTCAATCAGGACTATATCTCCAATTGTAAGCTTTTCAGCAGGGATGATTTTTGTCTTGCCCTCCCTTCTTACATGGGCTTCCTTGCTCACTAGGCTTTTTAGTTCCTGCATGGCATTTTCTGCACGATACTCTTGAATAAATCCAATTATTGAGTTAATTATTACAACAATAACTATTACAACAGCATCTAAATGGTTACCAATTAGATAGCTGATTATCGCTGCAATTATAAGAAGAAAGATTAATGCATCGGCAAATTGTGATAAAAAAAGTTTTAACAGCCCGTCGCTTTCCTGCTCTTGAATCTTATTAGGGCCGTATTTTTCTAATCTTTCTTTAGCCTCATGATTGGTTAAACCTTCAATTGTGGTATTGTAGGTTTTTAAGATTTCCTCTATCAATTTATATCTCCTGATTGATTAAAAACAGTCTTGAATTTTTCTATTTTTAGTCTCTAATTGAGTTAAAAATAGTCTTGAATTTTTCTATTTTTAGTCTCTAATTGAGTTAAAAATAGTCTTAAATCTTTATTTTAAGGATTTAATTATATTTGTATTGATAAATTTTAGTATTATTATGTTTGATTTGATTATATAAATATTTAATTATTATTTAATAATAAATATTAAGGTATTTTTTATTAATTTTTTTGGATATGGTTTTTATTCTTTTAGGAATTATTCTTTCTTTTTCTTATTTATTGTGCTTATTCCTTTTGATAAATGTAAAATGAAGCCCTATTATAATTTTTCAATTTCATTCCTTTGGCTTTTATATTTAAATCTTCATTAAATAAAGGTTTAATTATTAAAGTGCAATCTATTTCATCTCTGATTTTCATAATGGCTTCTTGTATTTCGCCTGGAGGTCTGATTGAAAATATTATGTCTGCACCTTTGTAGATGTCCATATTTGGATTAAACACATCATCTTTAACGACATTCTCATTTGCAGGGTCTATGTCGGTCATTATAAGCTCTATGTTTTCATTTTCCCTTAAATGGTCAGATATTGTTTGGAATTTTCCAACTCCAATCTCTACAATCTTTGTTTTTCTATTGTTCTTTGAGCTATAATCATTAGATAGATTCTCAATGTATTCTTCTAAGTCATCCCACATTTTATAGTTTCCTTGATTTTGTTTTTTTGGATTAATTTATTCTTTTATTTATTTATTTATTTTTTTTCATTTGATTAATTTGGTCATTTAAGTCCTATTTTAAAAATAAGGCATTAAAATTTAAATTAAGTTTATATAATATATTAATCAATATTTACTATATAAAACTATATATAAAATGTTTTAAAAGTTTTATTGATTTTATTTTTAGGGTATTCATATGCTTATTCGCGAATTTCTTCCATCTGATCTGGCTAGAGTTTATCAAATTGAGGTAGAATCCTTTTCAACACCTTATGATATTCCTATTCTTAAGCAATTATATGATATTGGTGCAGGATTTCTTGTAGCAACTGAAAATGGTCAGGTTGTTGCTTATATTATTTTCTGGCTTAAAGAGGAAAACTTAGGTCATATTATCGCTTTAGCTGTAGATAGAAAGTTTAGGGGTCAACATATAGCAACTAGGTTGCTTATGATGGCTGTTACTGTTCTTAGAAATTGTAGCGTTCCTAAAATTACCTTGGAGGTTAAGGCTCAAAATACTCCTGCAATTAGCTTCTATGAAAAATTCGGCTTTAAAATAGAGAGGAAAGTTCCAAATTACTATGAAGATGGATCTGATGCCTATGTGATGTACTTTTATACAGATTCCATTAAAAATTAGTTTGTCCTTTGACATCTGTCTGTTGAATTAATTTTGCTATTTCTTTAAATTTAAAAAAAGGATTTAACTAATTTTTTTTCTTTGACTTTAATTGTCCTTTTTAGTTAAATCTAATTTGTAGCTTAAGTTATTTTTTGATTTCAAATCAGTTAACTCTCTTTTACATTTAATATACTCTTTTTCAACCTCTAAAAGGGATTTGACTAATCCTTCTCTATAATCATTTACCTTTTTTTGGTTTAGAAGGAATTTCTGTTGAGTATATGGTTTGGAGTTGATTATATTGGAAATCTCTCTTTCTTCTAGTTTTATATGGATTTCCAAATGTTCTATGAATCTTTCCATCTCTTCAACTGTTTGAGGAGTCTCTTCAATCTTATGGGTGTGTATAAGGTTGTATGTTGCTTCCAATTCCTCGAAATCTCTATCCTCATAAGCTTCCTTTGCATTGAAAAATAGGCTTTCCTCATATTCTGTTGGATTGAATAATAAATCAGGATGCATTTTTCTAATGCATTCCTTATAAAGAGCATCTATTTCTCTAACAGGCACTCTTCTATCCAGATTATTTCTATGCTCTTCGATAAGGATGTTTGTTCTTGCAGTCTCTGTTTCGAGTTCAATGTCCTCTTCTTTGAATTCATTTTCAATATGGTCTTCGATTTCCTTCATATTCAATCGAGGTTTATTTATCTTGGTTTCATTGATTTTTGCTTGATTTGGCTGCATTTCCTCTAGTTTTTTATTGAATAGATTTATCTCTTGTCTATTGACCATTTTTTTGATTAATTCAATTGTTCTTTTTGTTTTTTTAATTTTAAGTTTATATCCTTTTATTTTGTATTTATAAACTCCAAATTTCAAGGCATAATCTGTTTCAATGTCACGGCAGGTGAAGTTTAAAAGATGCTCTTCTTCAAAGATCTTGCTAGTTAGAATCTCTTTCAGATAGTCTATTTCATTGTTTAAACTATCTATTAACTCTTGATTTTCTTTTTCGCTAGTTTGAGAAGTCATCTTATTCCTCCTGCTTGTTTTTAATTGAAATAATATAGCTATCTAATTTTTTTAAATTAATCATTTATCTTTTCTTATTCAATCTTTTTGGCTCTTTTGATCTAGAATTATCATATTGGTCAAGGTCTACATTTTTGTGGAAAAGTTTAGTTGACCTTTTATTTTTGCTGTTTCTAGAGTCTCTGCTGTTTCTAGAGTTTCTAGGTCTTCCGCTATTTCTAGATTTTCTAGAGGATTGATTTCCTCTTGAATTATTATATCTGGCACTGTTTCTAGAATAATTGTCTCTAGAACCTCCTCTTGATTTTCTAGATCTGTTTCCACTTGCCTGATTTCTATAATAATTATTGTCCTTGCCTCTGTTTTTGATTCTCTTAATTCCTCTTCTTCCTTTTTTAATTAATTTTCTTATTATAATTGCCACTGCAATAATGACAACTATAATAATTGCTATTGGAAGAATGTCCAATAGGATATTTGAATTGTATTTTTGGAAGTCGGCATTTTGAGGGAAGTTCATATGAGCTGCATCGAAATCATCTTGAGTAAGGAGCGCAAAGTTATAGACCAAGTCATAATAACTGATTGTAGCTCCCTTATAGCTTATTGAATCTGGAGCCTTTCCATGCTCATTCATATAATCCACTACAATATCTGCCATTTCACAGTATTCATTGAATGAATATGTTCCCTTTGTAAATGCAGAGTATTCTGCAGGATTCTCTGGAGGGGCAAATTGTTGTGGAACATCTAGACTATATCCTACCAAATAGGATGCGCTCATATACAATAATTGCTGTGTGGTGTATGAGCCATAGGAATCTGCCATTGGAGTTCCAAATCCGTCAACAATCTTTTTGGAATCTTCTGCTAAGTATTTTGGATCCAGCTTGTGTCTGTTTATATAATCTGAGTCCAGTTTTCTGATTACTCCATTTGAATAGACTTGCTTCATCACTTCATCTGCAATGTATCCGTCTATTTCAGAGCTGCAATGGTCCAGGTTTCCATTGTCTGTTTCCCCATAGAACTTTTGTCCAGGCTGCAATAAGGTTATTCCAGAATCATATAGATATTGTCCAGGGTTTTGAAGGGATGCAAAGCTGGATGAAGACCAATTGTCGTCATAAGACCTTCTTAAGAAGTTTATGCTTGTAAGGTCAAGTGAGCCTGCATTCACATAGATTATCTTTTTGGTGGATTGTACTGAATAGCTTCCAAGGTCCACCAGGTTTCCGGCACAGGCATAGGCAATTGTTACAGCTATGTCGCAATCAGCATTCATTGCCCGAGTCCCTTCTCCAGGGTTTGAGGCATTCTCATCAACTATGACTGTAATTTGCCCATTTGATTTGGTCTCAATCTGCTGTTTGATATCATTTAGCATTTGCATGTCCTCATCGTGGCCTAAAACGTTGTCTGATGTTAGAAAGACAGTTGTTGCATGTGCCTCTTCAGCAAGGATAGGGCAAATAAGAACCAATGCTTATAATGGAATAAATGGAAATAATCCTTTTCATTTCAATCCCTTTAATTGTTTTTTTAAAATAGGTATTTTTCAATCCCTTTAAATTTTTTAAATAGGTTTTATAGTTACTAATTATATTTTATATTCTTTTTATTAAACTTTTTATTATTTAAACTTTTTAGTTTAATTTTCGAATTTGAAAAAATAAGCTTGTAAAATAGGAATTTTTTATAAAAAAATATTACTTAAAAAGTGGTGCTGTGTTTTTATATGTTCTTGATGGTGGGGGATTGTTTTAAAAAGTTTCTGTTGGAATAATTAAATTCCAACATCTTCTTCTTCAAGAACCCATTTGAGGGTGTCAATTCTTATGTCATTGGTCCAAATCATAGCATGCAATTGATTTTTTGCAGCTGCATCATCTTCTATAGATGCCTCTTCGTATCTTTCGTTAAGCTCATCCCCTCTTTGTACAAATTTATCAAGCAAGTCTCGAACTTGCTGTTCTTTGCTTGTTAATGTGCTTGTTAATATGATTGACTGCAATTCGGAACCTGCAAGAATGACTTTAAGTTCATTTGTTAGATTTTCCTCATCTTCTGCTCTGATTCCTGCAATTTTATCATTTAATTCTTCTATTTTAGCTCCAATTTCCTCTAATGATCTCATGTTTAATCTCCAAAATATTTAATAGTCATTTCTTATTAAAAATTATTTATTCAATAAATCTGTTAATTTAACTCTTTTTTTAAAAAGAGGTAAATTACTTTTCCATATCCCAATTTACAGGTTTTTTCTTTCGTCTTCCCCATTTTGTGTATCTGTACATTCCTTTATTGGTGTTTGTCATCCCTTCTCTTAAGTCAATTCTTTCTTCAGGCAATTCATCAATGTTTATTTCTTTCTTTTCAGTAAGATTAGTGCCGCATTGACTACAAAACTTTGCATAAGGGTCTAAAAGCTTTGCACCACATTTTGGACAAAATTGATTCATTTTTCCACCTTCTCTCTTTTTTAATAATGCAATCTATTGATAAATTTGATAGATAATTTTAATTAATTGTCTATATTATTTTATTGTAAATTGTTGTTTTTATAGATATCTAATTTTTAGCCATTGGGGTTATTTAATTTGATTTTTTTCACTACCCTTTATTTTTCTTTTTTTGGTTTAAATTTTTACAACTATCTAAAATTTTTTTATAGATGAAATATAAAGTATATATGCAAATTGAAAAATGATAAAAAAAATTAAAGGAATGTTCTTATGGAAGATGAAGTAATAGATGTTGAAGATTATGAAGTTAAGGAAACAGCAATAGTAGTTAGCGATGATGAAGAGGATAATGATTACTCTAAAAGTTCAAATGATAATAATTACACATCCAACACTACATTTAGAACTGCAACCATTAGCTTATCCAATGAAAAGTTAATTATACTTGCTTTAGTGGCAATTGTTCTCATTGCAATATTCTTATTGACATTTTGTTAATATCTGTTTTAATTAATATTTGCCAAACGGCTAAAACTAATTTATATGTTTGATTTTAAAATTCTTTTTATGATTTAAATGTTCTTAGATAGGTTTTCATTAGAAAGAAATGATTTGAACTTTAGAAAATATAATTTAGCAATCCTAATTGCTTCTTTGCTTTTGTATTTATTGAATATTTATTTTTTAAGTTCCTTTGGAGATTTCTTTAAATTTTATTTTGACGATTTATTTGCAATTATGGTATTGTTCAGCTTTTTAAATCTTGTTTTTCCATATAAGATAGACAATTTCTGGATAATTGTAATCATAACAATATTTGCAGCATTCTTTTGGGAATATGTTGCTTTATTCATTAAGCCAGGCTCTGTATTTGATTATTTGGATATTTTGGCTTATTTTCTATCTATGGTGATTTATTTAATTTTGATTTATGCTTTTGAAGGTGAATTGAATGTCTCATTTTGATAACTCTGATTTTAATAAGGATTTAGATGTGAATAATCAATATGATCCAGTAAAAGGCAATGATAAAGCATTCAATGGCAAATATTCACTTAATTTTTCAATCTCTCATAATGATCCTAATTTCTCTAATCTTGCAATGTCTTCTAGTATAATCTCTGAAACCACTCTTGAAGAAGATTGCATTCTTTTAAAAAAGAAATCCTTGCTTAAGCGAAAGTCTTTAGGCTCTCAAAAGATTTATTATAGGGAAATTCTTGAATTGGACTTGATTAAGTCCACTCTATCATCTTTATATAGTTCCATAAGGATAGTTTATTCTAAAAACGGATATTCTAAGAGGGTCTTGTCTTTAAGCAGTTCTGATGGATTTGCTGTAAGGTGGTTTTATGATGCCTTGGTTGTGAAGTATTCCTATGTCAAGTCTGGTTTGGATAAAAAGTATGATTTTAATTCAAATGAGTCTGATTGGATAGAAGCGAATGAATCTAATAAAAATACTAGTTTATCTGGTGATTTAACTAATTCTAATGATTTAAATGATTCTTCTATTAAAGAAGATGATTTGAATAATTCTAATGGCTCCAATTCTGGCGATGAATCTCATAATTCTCTTTCTTCTAAACAGTCTAAATTGTCTGATTTTGTCTCTCAAATGAATAAGGAGCTTTCAGAGGAAGAAACTAGAAGCTTAAAAAAGAAAATGAAATTTGAGAGATGTTCTAGCGGAGAATACTAATCTTTTCTTTTTTTTGATAATATTTCACTTGTTTTTTTTTCCATTTTTCTTTTAATAGTTTAGCATTAATTCAATTTTTAAAATATTCTTTTTTTAATAGTTAACTTAAAATATTTCAAATTTCAAATATATTATTATAATAAATTATAGTCTCCTTAATGTAAATTTTGTAATGAAAGATTTATTTCTATAATTATTGATTAAAAAATTAATAAAAAACTATTGATTTTTATTATTCAAAAGGACTTATAGAATCATTTAAATTAAATAAATTACATAAATAATTAAGGAAACTTAATAGTTTTTATTGAAGATTCTTATGGTTTTATAGGAATTTTAAATTTTATTTTTATTATTTAACTAACTATAGAAATTCAACAAAATACAATGAATTATTTGGTGATTAAATGGGAAATGAAGCAAAATTAGCTTTGGAAGATGGAACTGTCCTAAAAGGTAAAGCCTTTGGTTATGAAACTACGACTGTAGGTGAGCTTGCTTTTTCAACTGGCATGTCCGGTTATACAGAAAGCCTAACAGACCCTTCCTTTAAGGGACAAATATTAATGAGCACATATCCTTTGGAAGGAAATTATGGTGTAAGCGAAGATTGGTATCAATCTGACAGTGTTCATGTAGAAGGATTTGTAGTAAGGGAAGCATGTAAGAAATTATCCAATTTCGGAACTAAAAAGACCTTGGATGACTTTTTAAAGGAATTCAAAGTATCTGGAATCGAAGATATTGATACAAGGGACTTGACTTTAAAAATCCGTGAGAAAGGTTCATTAAAGGCAGCCCTTGCCACTGAAGAGATTGATGATGATGAACTTGTTGCAAAGGCACGTGAACATACAAGCATCACTGAATTGGATTTGGTTCCATTGGTTTCAACTCCAGAGATTAAGGCTTTTGGAGACTTTGACAAGACTGTAGCTATTATTGACTGTGGAGTTAAAAGGAATATCATTAAATGTTTCCTTGAAAACAATATTGGCGTTGCCCTTTTCCCATATGATACAGATTATCAAACAATTCTTGATTATGGAGTTGATGGGCTTATGGTCTCTTCAGGCCCTGGAAACCCTGAGAGATTAACCAGCACAATTGAAAATGTGGAAAAATTGCTTAACAGATTCCCTGTATTCGGAATTTGCATGGGTCAGCAAGTAATCGCTAAGGCATTTGGCGCAACAACATATAAAATGAAATTTGGTCACAGAGGAGCAAATCAGCCAGTTAAGGACTTAAACACTGGAAAAGTGTTTATCACTTCACAAAACCATGGATTCTGTATTGATCCTGAATCTTTAGCTGGAAGTGACTTGGAACTCAATCAAATAAACTTAAATGACGGCACTCCTGAAGGATTTTTGCATAAGGAATTGCCTTTAAGGACCATTCAGTATCACCCGGAATCCGGTCCTGGACCTAATGATACTAAGGTCTTGTTTGAAGAGTTTGGCCAAATGATTAGGGAGTACTAGATATTGGGAAAACAAATTGAGTCATTTTGAGGGAAAAAACTTGAATCATTCTAAATAAACATTCATTGTATTATTAAACTAATTAAGATTATTTAAGAGAGGATAAGATGCCTGTTGATAAGGATATTAATAAAGTGCTTATAATTGGTTCTGGGCCTATTCAGATTGGACAAGCTGCTGAGTTTGACTACTCCGGTTCACAAGCTTGTAAATCACTTAGGGAAGAGGGTTTGGAAACTGTTCTAGTTAACAGCAATCCAGCTACCATTCAAACTGATATGGATATGGCCGATACAGTTTATACAGAGCCTTTAACTGCAGAGCTAGTAGCTCAAATTATTGAAAAAGAGAATATTGATGCGATACTACCTACCATGGGAGGACAGACCGGTTTAAACATTGCAACTGAACTTGGAAAATTAGGTCTTTTGGAAGGAATAAAGGTCATAGGTTCTGACGTTCAAACAATTGCAGATGTGGAAGACAGAGACCTCTTTGCTAACTTTATGGATAGGCTAGATGAGCCTATTCCTAAATGTCATGCAGTGGAATCTGTTGAAGGGGCTTTAGAAGCTGTCGAAGAAATCGGATACCCTGTCATCGTACGTCCTGCATTCACTTTAGGAGGTACCGGTGGAGGAATAGCCCACAATAAGGAAGAGCTTATTGAGGTAACCACCCACGGTCTTGACATGAGTTACATCAACCAAGTATTGATTGACGAATCCGTTTTAGGATGGAAGGAAATCGAATTTGAGGTAATGAGAGACAAGAACGACACCTGTATTATCGTATGTAACATGGAAAATGTGGACCCTATGGGAATTCACACTGGAGACAGTATAGTGGTTGCTCCTATTCAAAACCTGAATGATGAGGTCTGTCAGCGCCTAAGAGACGCTTCCATTAAGATTATCAGAAACCTTGGAATCAATGGTGGATGTAATATCCAATTTGCATTGAACCCTGAAACCAACGAATACAAGATTATTGAAGTTAACCCACGTGTAAGCCGAAGTAGTGCGCTAGCATCCAAGGCTACCGGTTATCCTATTGCAAAGATCTCCTCCAAGGTTGCACTTGGACTTACATTGGATGAGATTCAAAACGACATTACAAAAGAGACTCCTGCTTCCTTTGAGCCATCCATTGATTATATCGTTGTAAAAATCCCAAGATGGCCGTTTGACAAGTTCAAAGGAATCGACAGAAAGATTGGAGTTCAGATGAAGGCAACAGGAGAGGTAATGGCTATAGGAAGAACCTATGAAGAGGCCATTCAAAAGGCTATCCGTTCATTGGATATCGGCCTTCATGGATTCGAGTATCTTGAATACACTGAAGACAACCTTGCAAACCCTACCGATGAAAGGCTCTTCCATATGTACTCTGCAATCAAGGACGGAAGAAGCGTAGAGGAGCTTGCAGAGCTCTCTAAGATGGATGCATTCTTCCTATACAAGATTGAAAACATAGTTGAGTTTGAAAATCAGGTTACAAAAGAGGCTCTTGAAGATGAAGAATTCTTGCTTAAGGCTAAAAAATTAGGATTCTCCAATTTCACACTTGCAAAGCTTGCAGGAATTGAAGAAGAGGATGTTAAAGCACTTCTTGATAAATTTGATATTAAGCCATCCTATAAGATGGTAGATACCTGTGCTGCTGAGTTTGAAGCTAAAACCCCTTATTATTACAGCAGCTATGACAAAGGAAATGAGCTTGTAAAGTCTGACAATAGAAAGATTTTGATTATCGGCGCAGGTCCAATCAGAATCGGTCAGGGAATTGAGTTCGATTACTGTTGTGTACATTCTTCCCTTGCCTTAAAGGACCAAGGAATAGAAACAATTCTTGTAAACAACAACCCTGAAACTGTAAGTACTGACTATGACGTTTCAGATGACTTGTTCTTCGAACCTTTAACCTATGAGGATATTATGGGAATCATTGAACAGGTAGAGCCAGAGGGTGTCATCGTTCAGTTCGGAGGTCAAACATCAATCAATCTCTCTGTTCCTCTTGCAAAGGCTGGAGTCAAGATATTAGGTACTCCATATGAAAGCATTGATAGGGTTGAAGACAGGGAAAGATTCACTGAAGTATTGAATGACTTGCATATTCATCAGGCCCCTTATGGATTGGCCAATTCATTTGATGAGGCAAAAGAGGCAGCAGAAAGAATAGGCTTCCCAGTTCTTGTTCGTCCGTCCTATGTTATCGGCGGAAGGGCGATGGAAATCGTCTATGGTGTAGATGAGCTTGAGGAATATATGAAAGAGGCTGTAAAGGTCTCTCCAGAGCATCCTATTCTTGTGGACAAGTTCCTTGAAGATGCTGTAGAGCTTGATGTAGACCTTTTATGCGACGGGGAAGACGTATTCATTGCAGGTATTATGGAGCACATTGAAGAGGCTGGTGTCCACTCAGGAGACTCTGCTTGTGTAATACCTCCTCAAACCATTCCAGAGCATTTGCTTGAAGTAATCAGAGAAAATACAAGAAAATTGGCTTTGGAATTAGATGTCATTGGGCTCATGAACATTCAATATGCTGTTAAATTGGATGAGGAAAGAGTTTACATCATTGAAGCTAACCCAAGGGCGAGCAGAACCGTTCCATTTGTAAGTAAGGCAATTGGTGTTCCTCTTGCAAAGGTTGCAACCTCCTTGATGATGGGCAAGACCCTTAAGGACTTTAATTTAACCAAGGAAATCAAGATCAATCACGTAGCTGTTAAGGAATCTGTTTTCCCATTCTTAAAGCTTACAGAATCTGACAGTGTCTTAGGTCCTGAAATGAAATCCACAGGAGAAAGTATTGGTATTGATGAAAACTTCGGCCTTGCTTTCTATAAGTCACAGCTTTCAGCGGGAATGGACTTGCCTAAGGAAGGAAACCTCTTCATCAGTGTAAGGGAACAGGATCAGCCTAAGATTCAGCCGATTGCAGAGAAGGCTCATGCTTTAGGATTTAATATAATGGCTACCAAGGGTACAGCCAATTCAATATTTGATGTTCCTATTACAAGGGTCAAGAAGGTTTCCCAAGGACAGCCTAACATTAAGGAAGCAATTTTAGATGGAAAGGTTGATATGATTATTAACACTCCTCATGGTGAACAGGCTTCTAAGGACGGCTATACAATCAGACGTTTAGCTGTAGAGCTTGGAATTCCTTATGTGACTACCTTAGCAGGAGCAAGAGCTGCTTTAAATGCAATTGCAGCTGTTAAGGAAAATGATTTAAAAGTTAAGTCATTAAATGAGCACATTGCTAATATTTAACTAGCTAATTGCTCTTAATAACTTTTTAATCATTCATTTTTAATTTTTTATAGTTTTTTAATTATTCTAATTATTTTAATTGTTTTATAAAATTTAATTATTTGATTAATTTTTAAATTTTTATTTATTTTCATTTCTTGATAAATTTACAAATTTGGTTTGGTGTTAAAATGCCTTTTAAAATCGATAGTGCTATTGTTAAAAAAGATATGGACTCCGGCAAATATGATTTGGTGGATCCTGAAGGAAAATTCTCACAAGCGGATGCTTTAATGGTCATTAATAGTGATGATTTCATTACTGTACAACTTATAATAAATGCTATTTTAAGAAATGACTTTAAAGCATGGAAAGATGTAAAATGGGAAGGTGGAGACAGTCTTAAATCCCTTTTAGTTAAATTAGGATATGGTAAAGAAGAAATAGTTGAAATGTTAAAGGAATTTTAATATTTTAACTAATTTTTACTTTTTTTTAAACTTTTAACATTCTTTTTAGCTTTTTAATTTATACTATTTTTTTGTTTTTCATATTTTTGCTTTTTTTATTATTTTATAATTTTCTTTATTCAAATATCTTCAAATATTTTTAATTAGTTTTATTTATACTTATTCTCTATTTAATGCTCTTAAAATGAGATATTCTAAAAATAAAAAAGAGTAAATCTGTAATTGTCATTTAGAATGATAAAAAGGAGTAAAGTTTAATTCTCATTTAAAATGACATACTTAAAAAAGAATAGATTCCAGCTTATTGGGCTGGAAATTATATATAAACTATTTTTCTAATATTTTTAAAAAAAAGAATAGGTTCCAGTTATCAAACTGGAAACTGTTTAGGAAGTTCCTTTTGTTATGAACTTCCCTCGGCTTGTTTTTTACCATTAAAAACATCCAAATCTATAGACTTGTTCTTAAATGATACAATTATAGTACATATTGCATCACCTGTTACATTTACAGCAGTTCTAAACATGTCTAAGATATGATCTATTCCCATAATGATTCCTATTGCATCTACAGGCAATCCTATTGAAGTGAATACCATATTTAAGGTAATCAATCCTACTGAAGGAACTCCAGCAGTTCCTATAGAGGCCATCACTGCAGTGAAAATTACTGTAAGTAGCGCACTTGCTCCTAAATCCATTCCATAAGCCTGTGCAGCAAACATTACTGCAACCCCTTGCATTATAGCGGTTCCATCCATATTGATGGTGGCTCCAAGAGGGATTGTAAATGATGAGACTTCCCTTGAGACTCCAAGTTCGCTTAATTTTTCTAGGTTCAATGGAATTGTTGCATTTGATGTTGAAGATGAAAATGCAAATAGCATTACAGAATAGAATTTCTTAAAGAACTTGATCGGATTCAATCTTGTAAATATGACCATAAGTGACGGATAGACAATGAATGCCTGCACTGCAAGGCCTATGAGCACACATATTACATATTTGCTCAGCGGCATAAGACCATCGAATCCTAAGGTTGCAAATGTCTTAGCCATAAGACAGAAAACACCTATTGGGGCAAATTTCATGACTATTGAAGTCATTTCCATCATGATTGTGTTGCCTTCCTCAAAGACCTTGTTTATGGTTTCTGTCTCTTCCTTTAGCTTAGCTAGAATGATTCCTACCAGTACTCCAAAAATGATTACTGGGAGCATGTCTCCATTTGCCAATGAGTTGATTGGGTTGTCTGGAACCATTCCTAAGATTGTATTGGTTATTGTAACATTGGTTGAAACGTTTGAGGCAGTTGCAAGGCCAGCCATATGCAGTCCTGCACCTGGATGGATGAAGCTTGCAATCAGAAGAGCTATTGAAACTGCAAGGGCAGTTGTAATAAGGTAGATGAGGATGGTTCGCCCACCGATTGTACCAATCTTTCTAATGTCTGAAATTGAGGCCACCCCTACCACAATCGAACAGAAGACAAGAGGAACAACCAGCATCTTCATTAGCTTGATAAATATGTTTCCTCCTAAGTAGAAAACGTTATCTATGAGTATTATGTCAATAAATTGGCTGTGAACATACAAGTTTAATATTACGCCTGTTATTAGGCCTAAAACCATTCCGATGAGTATCCAATTTCCAAGACTAATGCTTTTTAATCTATCTAACATTTTATTCTCCGTTATGTTTCTTAATATTATGTATGTTAGTAAAGTAATTTAATCTTTTTTAATTAATTTGGTTACGTTTATAAAAATAGATGTGGGAGGATATTTCTGCTTAAATTTCTAAGTAAAAATGGTTAAATAAGTTTAAAAATTCTTATTAAGTTTAAAAATAGTTAAAAAAGTTTTAAATGTTAAATAAAATAAAAAAAGAAAAGTAAGAAGATTTATAATTCAGCTAAATCTTCTTTGGATAAGAGGTTTGCATTAGCATTTTCAAGTGCTTTTAAACCGTCTTCATAGTTTCCAATCTTAACAACAACAATAGCTTCATCAGTCTTGGAGCTGACGAATGCATAAAGGTATTCCACATTAATATGCTCTTTTTCAAGGATTTCAAGCATTGTGTTCAATCCGTTTGGTTCGTCCTTTACTCCTACAACAATAACTTCAGTTTCTTTAACTGTAAAGTTTTCTTCCTTTAAGGCTTTTATAGCTAATTCGTTGTCTGAAACGATTAATCTTAAAATTCCATATTTGGAGCTGTCTGCAATGGAAAGGGCTCTGATGTTAACTCCAGCCTGGGACATTGCATTAACTGCTTTTTTTAATTTTCCCTCTTTGTTTTCAAGAAATACGGAAAGTTGTTTTACGCTCATAATATCATCCTAAATACTAATATTTGTTTATTTATCAATTATTAAAATTCTAATTATTAATCAAATTAATTTAATAGTTTAATCAAAGTTCCTCTCATCAATTACTCTAATTGCTTTTCCTTCGCTTCTTGGCAAGGATTCAGGCTCTACTAAAGTCACATCCACGCTTATGCCAATAGCGCTTTGAATCTTTTTGGCAATTCTTCTTTCAAATTCTTCTATCTTTTTCATCTCATCTGAGAATACTTCAGGTGAGGTTTCCACTTTTACCTCTATCTCATCAAGGGTATGAGGTCTTGATACATGAATCTGATAGTTTGCAGTCAATCCTTCAATCTGTAGGATAGCTGTTTCGATTTGTGATGGGTAAACCATGACTCCTTTGATTTTTAGCATGTCGTCGCTTCTTCCAGTGATTCTATCCATTCTTACAGTGGTTCTTCCGCAAGGACATTCATCCCTTCTAAGTGCGGTCATATCCTTTGTCCTGAATCTGATGACCGGCATTCCTTCTCTTGTAAGGTTGGTCAAGACCAATTCTCCTCTTTTGCCGTCTTCTAATATTTCTTCGGTTTCAGGGTCAATGATTTCTGGATAGAAATGATCCTCTTGAATATGAAGCCCTGTCTGATATTTGCACTCTGCAGCAACTCCTGGACCCATCAATTCAGTAAGTCCGTAAATGTTATGTGCAGTGATTCCTAATTTTTCCTCTAGGCTACGCCTCATCTCTTCAGTCCACATTTCAGCTCCGAAGATTCCTCCGTGCAAGCTGATGTCATCTGCAGTGTATCCTTCCTTTTCAAGGGATTCTGCCAAATACATTGCATAGGATGGAGTGCAGGTGAGAATGTCGCTTTGGAAGTCTTCCATGATCTTCAATTGTCTTGCAGTGTTTCCAGAAGACATTGGTATTACAGTGGCTCCCATTACTTTAGCACCGTGGTCTATACCGAATCCTCCGGTAAACAATCCGTATCCATAGGAATTTTGGATTTTTGAGTTTTTATCTCCGCCAGCCATTGCAATGGCCCTTGCAGTGCACTCTCCCCAAATGTCAATATCCTTTTGTGTGTATCCGGAGACGACAGGTGTTCCGGTTGTTCCTGAGGTACTGTGAATTTCTATAATCTCATCATCGCTTACTGCGAATAATCCAAATGGATATGCTTCTCTTAAATCCGCTTTGGTTGTAAATGGTATTTTGGTAATGTCATCAAGGGTTTTTAAGTCATCTGGATGAAATCCTGCTTTATCAAACTTTTCCCTATAGAAGGGTACCTTTTCATAAACTCTCTTTACTTGTTTTTGGAGTAAGGCAAGTTGCATTTCTTCTTTTTCTTCCTTATCCATACATTCTGCATTCTGATTCCAAATCATATAATTTCTCCATGATTTTTCTTATTATAAGTATAATTTTATTATTTTTAAAAAAAGTTTTGATTTTACATAATTTTTATTATTTTAAAAAAACTTTTATATTTTTATAACACTATTAACTTTATTACTAATCATTAATAAATTTACTAGTTTAAAATTTCTTAATATTGTCTAAAATGTACATTTTTTATTCATTTCTGCATATTTTATTTTTATTTTTTCAAAATATTCTTTTTTATTATTCTATTAACCTAATTAAGACTTGATTAAGTTTTATGTTATTTTTTAATTAGATAATTTTTAATTTTCTAAAAAAATTTATATATAATATTAATTAAAAATTAATTTGTAAAATTATTATTACTAAACTTATAATTTTATCATTTTTTTAAAGTGAAATTATAGTTAATTAGGTTTATAATTTTATCATTTTTTTAAAGTGAAATTATAAATTATCCGGTTTATACTTTCTCAATTTTTTAAAGAGAATATAATGTTCCGGTTTATAATTTTATCATTTCTTTCACAATATATTTTTATTTAAATTTTTATTTAGAGGTCATTGAATGAATTACTTTTTACTAGGAATTGTTTTTATCGTTTACTTCCTTATGGTAGGTTACGTAGGTTACCTAGCATGGAAAAGAACAAATTCCTCTGAAGACTTTTTGGTTGCAGGTAGAGAAACTCACCCATACATTATGGCATTAAGTTACGGGGCTACTTTTATCTCTACGGCAGCTATTGTCGGTTTTGGAGGAGTGGCAGGTAAATATGGTATGGGTATACTATGGCTTGCATTCTTAAATATTCTTGTAGGGATATTCATTGCATTTGTATTCTTCGGTAAAAGAACTCGTAAGATGGGTAAGAATCTTAACTCCCTAACCTTCCCTGAGTTTTTAGGCCGCAGATTCGATAGTAAATTCATACAATACTTTAGTGGAGTTTTAATCTTCTGTGCTATGCCGATTTATGCGGCAGTGGTTCTTATCGGTGCAGCAAGATTTATGGAAAGTTCTTTAATGCTTGACTTTAATCTGGCCCTTTTCATATTGGCTGTCGTAATTTGTGGATATGTGCTTTTCGGCGGTTTGAAGGGTGTTATGTATACTGACGCATTGCAAGGAACAATCATGTTTATCGGAATGTTGATTCTTCTTGTATTCATCTATTGGGTATTGGGCGGTGTTACTGAAGCAAACACTGCACTTACAAACATGGCTCACCTATATCCTCCTGATGCCTTGGCAGAAGGTGGTACAGGCTGGACAAGCTTCCCTAAACTGGGAAGCCCATTCTGGTGGACTCTCGTAACCACTATCATCATGGGTGTAGGTATTGGAGCATTAGCTCAGCCACAGCTTGCAGTAAGGTTCATGACTGTAAAATCCAATAAGGAATTGCACAGGTCCCTCTTGATTGGAGCTGTCTTCATTGCTGTTATGACCGGTACCGCTTATATCGTAGGTTCATTATGTAACGTATACTTCTATCAGAACTTCGGTCAGATTGCAATTGACTATGTAGGTGGAAATATGGATTCAATCATCCCTACATTCATCTCAACTGCACTTCCTGAATGGTTTGTATACATATTCCTCTTGTCCTTGCTTGCAGCGGCAATGTCAACCCTTTCCTCACAGTATCACACTCAAGGTACTGCATTAGGTCACGATATTGTAGACGCATTTAAAAACAGAGGAACTACCCGCGAATATACTGATGAGGAGATTTTGGAAGGCTCTTCAAAAGAGGAAACTAGAATAGGATTTATTTCAGTTAGCCAATTAGGTATTTTGATTGCTGTAGTGTTGTCTTTAATCATTGGTCTTATTTTGCCTGGAGGTATTGTAGCTCTTGGTACATCTCTCTTTATGGGATTATGTGCAGCAGCATTCCTTCCGGTCTATTGTGCAGCCTTATTCTGGAAACGTGCAACAAGAAAAGGGGCAATTGCAGGTCTTTTATCCGGTACATTCACAAGTCTTTTCTTGCTTGTATTTGTATATAAGAAAACTGCTGTTGGCCTTGGAATCTGTAAGGCCTTAACTGGTATGGACATGCTGATTAATGTAATGCCTTGGTATTCAATTGATGTGATGGTATTTGCAATACCTGTTTCTGTAATATTTACAGTTGTTGTAAGCTTGCTTTCACCTCCGATGGATGAAAAAGTAATTAAAAGGTCATTTGAGGGACTTTCTGAAGAATAAGGTGATATCATGATGGTTTTTGGAATAGAAGATCCTTGGATTTGGGGAGTTTATGTTTTACTCATTGGAATGACATTGGTTTGTGTTGCCTACGGCGCATTAAACTGGAATAATGAGGATTAATTAAATCCTTATATCTTTTTTATTATTGATTGGAATATATGTTTTAATTATTTATTCCTATTTTTATTTTTTAGTTTTATTTAATTATTCGTACCTCATATTAGAATTGTTGGGGTTCTGTTTGAGATTAAATGTTCTATTGCCAAATGTTTAATTTCAGATGGAATTCCAACAAAAAACTTTTTTTTCTTTTTATCATTCTTTAACTTAATTCTAACAAAAGACTTTTTTCTTTTTATCATTCTTTAAGTTAATTCTAGCAAAAAGCTTTTTTTCTTTTTATCATTCTTTAACTTAATTCTAACAAAAGACTTTTTTCTTTTTATCATTCTTTAAGTTAATTCTAGCAAAAAGCTTTTTTTCTTTTTATCATTCTTTAACTTAATTCTAACAAAATATTTATTAATTGATTAGAATAAAAGATATATTAATCAATAAGTTTTTAAACAACTTTCCATAAGAAAGTTTTTCAATTAATGATTATTTGAACTTATTTTATATAAAGGAGGCTTTTTATGAGAATTGCAAAGGAATTAATTGGTAAAGAAGTCTTAGGAACTGATGTAACCGTTATGGGAAAAGTCGTTGATGTTGATATTGATGTTGAGGATAATATTATTGAATCAATCATTGTCTCTAAAGGAGGTATTCAGGAAAGCTTAAACATTTCTAAAAGCGAATTGGTCATTCCTTTTGATATGATAAGCAAAATCGGTGATAAGATTCTTTTAAAAGATGCATTCGGAGAAGACCTAGATCAAATGGCTGATGAGATTCAAGATTTGAAAAACCAATTATAAGTGGTTTAATAAGAATCTTAACTGTTTTATTTAATTTCAGTGATGTGCATGGTATCTAAAGAATATTTAATTGAAATTCTTAAGGAAAACAAAGTATTTGAACAAGGGGAATTCACTCTTGCTTCAGGAAAGAAAAGCAACTATTATGTCAATATGAAAAGAGCTATAACAGAGCCTGAAATCTTGTCTACAATTGCAAAGCTAATCAATGAAAAGATTGATGATGATACAGATAAGATTGCAGGACCTGCTTTAGGAGCCGTTCCTATTGCAACTGCTGTTTCTTTGGAATCTAAAAAACCGCTCCTTATGATTAGAAAAGAGAAAAAAGGCTATGGAACTTCTAAATTAATCGAAGGAGATTTGAATGAAGGGGATAAGGTAATCCTTGTTGAAGACGTTACTACAACTGGAGGTTCTTTACTAAAGGCCATTAATGCAATAGTTGATAATGGTGGAGTAGTTCAAAAAGCTTTTGTTGTTGTAGACAGGGAAGAAGGTGCAATGGAGACCTTTGCAAATGAGGGAATTACATTAGAACCTTTAATTTCCGTTAGCGAATTTTTTGAATAATTGATTTATATCAAATGTTTTTTTCTTTTTTTTATTTTTTCTTATCTTTTTTAAAGAACTGTTTTATTTTTTTCTTATCTTTTCTAGAAAAGGGTTTATTTTTTCTATTTTTTCTAAGAAATGGTTTTGTCTAAAGAAAAGGTTTAATTTTTTCTATTTTTTCTAAGAAATGGTTTTGTCTAAAGAAAAGGTTTAATTTTTTTAAATTCTATTTTTGTGCATGTTTTTTAAGATGCCCTAATTCTTCATAGAATATTTTCATTCCTGTTTTTACTGCATTAGGAGATCCTGGCATGCAGAATATGAGTGTCTTTTTATAAACTCCTGCTGTTGCCCTTGATAAAAGGGATCCCGCCCCTAATTCTTCATATGAAATTGCTCTGAATATTTCACCAAATCCTTTCATTTCCTTTTCAAATAAAGGTTCTACAGTTTCAATGGTTATGTCCCTTGATTCAAGGCCTGTTCCACCTGTTGTGATTATTACATCTATTCCATTATCTATCATTGATTCTATGGTGTCTTTTAATATGTCCTTTTCATCGGGAATGATTGTGTAATCGTCAACATCGTATTTTTTGCTTAATTCATCAATCAAGTATTTTCCGGATAAGTCTTTTTCCTTTCCCTCTTTGTCATTTGAGAATCTGTCACTAAGTGTTATAATTCCACATGAAACCTTTATTGGAGCTTTCTTCTTATGTAATTCCATTGTTTCACTTTTCATCTAAATCACCTGCTATTTTTTAAATACCTAAAACTTGTTTTTTTATAATTACTATTAATCATATGAGATTTAAATTTTAAATAGTTTTTTGTTATTTTTATTTATGAGATTTTTTTTTAGAATTATTATTTATTCAAAGTTTTACTTTAATTTTTATTACTGGCCAGAAAAATATAATTAAATTTATTAATTCATTTTACTAAAATATATTTATGAGTGATTTATATTATGTCTTAGATGCATCTGCATTTATAAATGGATTTGAACCGAAATCAGATTTTAACATTACAGTTTCTGAAATAACTGATGAGGTTAAAGACTTAAAATCACGACTAATATTAAATCAAGCCATAGATGATGGTAAAATTATAATTCAAGAGGCCCAAAAGGAGTTCTTGGATAAATTAGATGAAACCATTGCCAAATCTGGTGATGACTTAAGGTTATCAGGTCCTGATAAAAAGCTATTGGCTGTTGCTTTGGCTTTATTGGATGAAGGCAAAGAGATTAAGGTCTTAACTGATGACTATTCTATGCAAAATGTTTTAAAAATCCTTGATATTCCCTATGAAAGCATTATAACTGAAGGAATAAAAGGAGTTTATAATTGGAAAAAGACCTGTGAAGGCTGTAAAAAGGAGTATCCTGCAGATTATCCATTTGATGACTGTGAGATATGCGGGTCTAAAGTATTTAAACGAAGAATTAAAACTTACTAATTTAAATAATTGATGAACTTTTTATATTTTAAGAACAATGGGTTGAATTTTTTATTTTTAAGAACAATGGCATATTAATTGCTATTTTAAAAATTGTGTTTTTATTATACTTATTTAAGCATTTATAACTATAGAATACGAATTTTTATTCAATTTTGAGAAACTATAAAAGACAAAAATTTGATTAAATCATTCAAAAGACTGAATTTTCGATTTAATCAATTCAAAAAACTACTAAACTATATTTGGTGTGCAATATGGAAATTGGAGTTGTTGTACATGGCCCCGGAATCATAGATTCTGGCTGGGCTATAAAAATTATTGATATTTTATCTAATTATGGAAATGTCCATTGTCGTTTAGGCGGAACTATGGGCAGGACTGCAGTTATTGACGCTGCTTTAGAGGATGCCATAGACATATCCTTAAAATTACTCCCTAGCCAATCTTTGGAACTCTTCAATAGGGAAGGTGTTGATATAATCTTCCTATTGAATTATGGAAAGTCCCCTGAAACTGGCAGAGTCTTTGGATATAAGGTTTTCAACCATTACTTTAAGCAGATTTCAAATGAGGATTATCTTGCTACCAATCATAAGCCTTTATATGATGCAAGCGTTCCTGTAATTCAAATTGAACGTCCTGGAGAAGAGGACGGCTCAATAATCAGCTGGAATACAGAATTGAATGAGCAGCTAAGCAAAAGCCGTAAAGGCAGATTCAAATTGGGATTGGGAAAGAAGAATATGGTGGAATCATTATCCTTTAACTTTGAAGAATTATTCGATCATTTAAAAACTTCCTTAAATTTAGTAGAAGTCACACCAGAGGAAGTCGTATCCAATTATTTCTCCAATAATCAGGAAAGGAAAGATGAAGAGGACATTGAGAAAATATTACGTTCATATGATGATTATGACATCAGCCATTACACCTACCGTAAGATTCATGGAGTAAGCCCTGATGAGAACATCTTCATAAACGGCATAGTTGTAGGCTATTCCAATGGAGATTCCATTGTCTTGGTTGCCCGTGACGGATTGATTGCCGACATTATAAATGGAACTATTAAGTATCACGGACTTGAAAAGCTAGGTCCTGTTGATCTGGAGAGGGTCATAGTTAAAACAGGTCTTCTTAGAAAGTCTGATGATGTAAATCCGAGAGTCTTATCAAATAAGGACATTTCACTTAAGGATACAGAAAGGCATATCTATTCAGGTGAGATTTCAGAAGATGACTATTCCTTTAAGGTTGCTTATGTGGATCATGCAGCTTATGACATCTATAAGTTCAAGGACTTTGATTTGGTTGTTACAATAGGGGATGATACTTCCCTTGTGGCCTCAGATATTCTTTATCGTTTTGATATTCCAATAATTGGAATAACCGATGGAGACTTGGATAAGGTCGTTGAAAACGGATTTGTAAATGAGAAGTCAACAATCATTGAAGTGGCTTCAGGCTTTGATGACATTGCTGGGCCATCACATTCATGATAAGCTTTTCCTCTCTAAGGACACCTTGGAGATTCCTTTTGATGAGGAGGCAGACTCTCCTGAGAACTTTAAGTCAATCATGTTTAATGTATTCAAGTCTTATGTCATTGAGAGCATTAAGGAAGTCGTTCCAAGCTTTGTTGAAAAGGACCACGAATATAATGTGGTCAATAGCTATGAAGGATTCGTTGAAGAGGACTATGAATTTGAAGACTTGGATGACTTTATTCAAGAGCTGGAGTATGGCAGCTATGAGGGCTCTAATGAGATTTATGTGGATGAGGACGGCTCTTTAGTTGAAGAGGTCTATATTGAGGATGGTGAAGTTCCTTTAGAGGAAGTTTATATTGAATATGATGATGTTCCTGTAGAGGAGATCTTTGTGGAGCATGATTCTGATGATGATATTTATGTAGAGCATGAGTCTGTTGAGGAGATTTTTGTTGAGCATGATGACGGCTCTATAGATGAGATTATTGTTGAGCATGAGCCTAATGAAAATATTGTTTATGAGGATGCTCCTGTAGAAGAGATTTTTGTTGAGCATGAGCCTAATGAAGAGATTGTTTATGAGGATGCTCCATTAGAAGAGATTTTTTGTTGAACATGATGATTCTTTAGAAGATATTTATGAAGATGCCCCTATTGAAGAAGTTTATATTGAAGAGGAGTATATTGAAGAATATTCAGGGCCTATAGTTAATGAAGAATCTTCAGATGAAGTTTTAACTGAAGATATTGAAGAATCTGTTTCCAATGATTCTGAAGATTCAGAGGAAATAGATGAATCTGATGGATGGGCAGAATACATTAAAGAAGAATTTGGAGATCCTGATGAGGAATCAGATGATTCTGAATAATTAAATTAATTTAAAGATTTCAATTATTTAATTTAAATTTATTATTCGGTTTTAAGTTATTTGGTTTTAATTTTTTTAATTTAGATTTATTATTTGATTTTAGACCTTTGATTTCAATTATTTTCATTAAATTTAATTCAATTTTTATTCAATTTATAATTATTATAATTTATTATTTATTTTACAATTAATACATACAAAAACATTTATTTTTTAAAACCAAATTATTTTTAGACATTTTAAGGTGTAAGAATGAATTTTAATGAGCTTGTTAAATCACTTCAAGAGTTTATTGGTGTAAGTAGGAAAAATTCAATAGAAAAGGTTACAAAGGCTTTAAGCGAAACTTATAATATCTCTGGAGATGTTCTTCTTGACTTTGGAGACGATGCATCTGCAATCGATATTGGAAATGGTCAGGTTGTTCTACTTGCCGCCGATGGAATCTGGGGACAGTTAATGAGTGTCAATCCTTATTGGGCAGGCTACTGCTCTGTTCTTGTTAATGTTAACGACATTGCTGCAATGGGAGGTAGGCCTATCGCCATGGTAAATACATTATCCATTAATGATGATGAAATCTATGATGGGGTTCTTCAGGGAATTGTAGACGGCTGCCGCAAGTTCAATGTTCCAATGGTTGGAGGGCACCTTCACCCTGATGCCGAATTCAATTCATTGGATGTGGCAATTGCGGGAATTGCTAAAAAGGATTCTCTAATTACTTCCGCTGGTGCTAATGTAGGAGATAAGGTTATTGTAGCCATTGACACTGACGGCAGGCAGCATCCTCAGTTTGTCTTGAATTGGGACACCACATATGAAAAGGATGCAAAGCTGGTTCAAGATCAGATTTCTGTTATGCAGGAGATAGCTGAAGCTCATTTGCCAACTGCTGGAAAGGACATTAGCAATCCTGGAACCCTTGGAACTTTGGAAATGTTGCTTGAGGCATCTGGTGTTGGAGCATTTGTAGAGCTTGAGAGGATTCCTAGAAATCCTGATGTCTCTTGGGAGGAATGGCTGATGGCTTATCCTGGAGCTGCCTTTGTAATGACTGCCAAGGAGGAAAACTGTCAGGAGATTATTGATAGACTTAGTCCTTACTCCTTTGAAGTTGCAGTGGTTGGAGATGTGATTGAGGATAAGATGCTTGTTTTAAAATCAGGTGATGAGGAAGCTGTTCTATTTGATCAAAGGAAGAATCCTGTTCTTGTCTTAGGCAATTAATTTTTATTTGGGCAATTTCACACTTTCTCATGATTGAAACATTTATGTTATGTTCATTTTCAAGATAAGTTTTTATGCCTATATGTTGTTAGTGTTTTTAAACTTTTTTTAAAAAATTAGTTTAAAACTCTTTATTTTTATTAAAGTCCTCTATTTTTTCTTTATTTTCTTTTATTTTGATTCACAGTTCTTTAATTATCTAACTTTTTTAAAGATTAAAAATTGTTTTAATGATATAAAACTAATTTTTACTATATTTTCTATTTTTATTAATTTTTTTTATAATATTGTTTTATAATTTCATTTAAAATTAAACTGATTTTATAATTTATTAAAATTTAAACAATATTTATTTATTTAATTGGCTTTTTTTGTTCATAACTTGCCTTTTTGCGTTGATTTCTGATATTTTTTTGAATAAATAACACTATTTTATATAATATGATTTTCTTAAATATTTATATAGATTAGATTTTTTCTTTTCATCTAATTTATAATATATTATAAATTAAAAATATTTATGGTGTGAATATGAAGAAAAAAATAGCAATTATTTTAGGAATTGCATTATTAGCATTCTTAGTCATCGGCGCATCCAGCGCAGGTTTCTTAGACTTTTTAGGTGGCGATGGAACTGCTACTAATGATGACAATACTTTTATTGTCGGTTTTGATGCAGAATTCCCTCCATACGGATACAAAGACGATAACGGGGAATATGTAGGATTTGACTTAGACTTAGCTCAAGAAGTATGTGACAGAAACAACTGGACTTTAGTAAAACAGCCAATAGACTGGGATGCTAAAGACAGCGAATTGGACTCTGGTTCAATTGACTGTATTTGGAACGGATTTACCATCAACGGTAGAGAAGACGACTACACCTGGTCTGAACCATACATTGACAACAAGCAAGTTGTTGTTGTAAAAACAGATTCCGGTATTAACAGTTTAGCTGACTTAGATGGTAAGATTGTAGAAACCCAAAAAGATTCATCTGCTTTAGCAGCTCTTGAAGGGGACAACAAAACCTTAGCTGACACCTTTAAAGACTTAACTCAAGTTGCTGACTATAACACTGCATTTATGGATTTAGAAACCGGTGCATGTGATGCTGTAGCTATTGATATTGGTGTAGCTCAATACCAAATCAGCCAAAAAGGAAGCGACCAATACAAAATGTTAGATGAAGAAATCTCATCTGAACAATACGGTATCGGTTTCAAGAAAGGAAATGACCAATTAAAAGATCAAGTCCAAAAAACTTTAGACGAAATGTTTGAAGACGGAACTGTAGAAAAACTCGCACAAAAGTACGACACCTACGGAGTTCCTGGCGCTCTTATTCAAAAATAAGTAAATAGTATTTAAGTTTATGCATAATTATTATGTATAAACTTTTTTTTTTATTTTATAAAGCCTTTTAACTTGTTTAAGGTGTTTTCTATTTTTAGATAAGTTTAAATAAATTATTTGAATTATTTTAACTATTTAAATGATTTATTTAAGTTTATTTAATAAGCCATTACATTCTTTTTAATGATCTTGGGTTTTTTTTAACTAATGGCTCTTATTTGCCCTATGGCTTATTATTAAACAATTATTGTTTTTATGTTTATTTTTTGGGGAGAAATTAAATGTTATTAAGTAAAATTTTAGAAGAATTATTATGGGGTATGGGAACCTCCATTGAAATATTCCTTCTTACATTGCTGTTTTCCATTCCACTTGGTTTGGCAGTGGCTGCTGGAAGAATGAGCAGCTTCAAGCCACTTCAATGGTTTATGAAGGCTTATATTTCTATCATGAGAGGAACTCCATTGATGCTGCAGCTGATTGTTGTATTCTTTGGTCCATATTATATATTCGGAATGACACTTTCAAGGGATTACAGGATGATTGCAGTTATAATTGCTTTCACCATCAACTATGCGGCTTACTTTGCAGAGATCTTCCGTGGAGGAATCGAATCCATTCCAAACGGACAATATGAAGCTGCACAGGTATTGGGATATACCAGAGTTCAAACATTCTTTATAATCATCTTGCCTCAAGTGGTAAAGATAGTGCTTCCATCAATTACAAATGAGGTAATCACTCTTGTAAAGGACACTTCACTTTCCTTTGTGCTTGCAATTCCAGAGATGTTTACAGTTGCAAAGCAGATTGCAGCAGCTGAAGCTTCCATTTCAGCATTGCTGATTGCAGGTGGATTCTATTATGTATTCAATGCGCTTGTGGCAATTATTATGGAACGCTTTGAAAAGAGATTGGATTATTACGATACATAGGGGAGATATCAGATATTTTATTAAGAGTTGATTTTAATGAGTTTATTGGAAGTTAAGAATCTTAAGAAAAGCTTTGGAGACAATGTGGTCTTGAAGGATATCTCCTTTTCCGTTGAAAAGGGTGAGGTATTGTCAATCATAGGTCCATCCGGATCCGGTAAGTCCACATTGCTAAGATGCATAACAGACCTTGAGACAGAGGACAGCGGTGAGATCAATTTTGACGGAACCTTTGGATTGGTGTTCCAGAACTTCAATCTTTTCCCACATCATTCTGTAATGAAGAATATTACCAATGCACCTCTAAAGGTTCAAAAGAGAGACAAGGCTGAAGTTTACGAGCATGCAAGAGACCTTCTAAAGAAAATGGGGCTTTCTGATAAGGAAGATGCATACCCTTCAGAATTGTCTGGTGGTCAACAGCAAAGAGTATCCATTGCAAGGGCTCTTTGCATGAAGCCGGATATATTGTTCTTTGACGAGCCTACCTCTGCACTTGACCCTGAGCTTACAGGAGAGATATTAGCTGTAATAAAGGACTTGGCAGCTGAGCATATGACTATGGTGATTGTTACCCACGAGATGAACTTTGCTAGAAATGTTTCTGATACAATTATCTTCATGGATGAGGGTGTCATTGTGGAAGAGGGCTCACCTGAAGAGGTATTCTCATCTGACAATCAAAGAATGAAAGAGTTCTTAGGCAAGTTTTATGAATAAATCTCTTGATTTATTCTTTTTTTTTATTTTTTTCTTTATTTGGTGTTTTATTCCTTTTTTTTATTTATTAATTTATTTTTTTAATTGTGCTTTTTTTTTAATTGCTTTTAGTCTTATTCCAATTCTTATTTTATATTTGTGAATTTAGCAATTATTTTTATAATTTCTCTTTTTAAAACTTATTAATATTATTATTTTTAATCTATTTTTAAGCTTGAGGATGTCTTAAAGAAATTCCTATTAAGGCATCATACTTTTAATTTATTTATTATTATCCAAAATCAATTAAAAACTATTTTATATAATTAGAAATAAACATATATTTAATATATATAAATAAGGATATTTTTTCGCCTATTAAAATAAAACTTATTTTATTTAGATTTATTTTAAAAAGGTCATTTATTCTTATTTTTATATTTCAGTAGTTTAAAACTGTAAATGCAATTTTTAAATCTTTTTAAACTACTGATTAATCGAATAATAATTATTACAAATTTTATTAATGAAAAGAGGCAAGCCTATGCTAATAAAAATTAATGGAGAAGATGTGGATATTCCTGAAGGATCTACCATCAAGGACGCTATAGAGCTTTCCAATGCGCCTTATAAGAAAGGAAGCATTGTCTGCCTTATCAAGGGAGAAAGCGAAATACAAAGCAATGTCCTTAAGTATAAGATAAAGACTCCTAAGGGAAGTATTCTCATTGAATTGGAAGTTTCTGAAAAATCAAAGCCTTTGACTGATTTCTTCAAGGAAAACTATTCTCTCTTCAGCTCCAACAATGTTCGTTGGGAAACCTCTAATGAAGTGGCCATAGGTCCGGTAGAGTCTAATTTTGAACCGTCTCATGATGAGTTCAGGTATTTTGACAATGATGTCTTAATAAGCCTCTCCGGTTTTTCCAAGGAGGCCACACATATAATCTTTGTAAAGGACGATCACTCAAATGTATATGGAGTTCCAAAATACAGCGACAGAGGAGTCTTTGCAAGGATTATCGGAGGAAGAAGAACATTGTTCTCACTTACCGATGATGATGAGATATTGTCAATCGAGCCTGTGATTGAGAGAAGCACAGTCACCGACAGTACAGGAGGCTCAAATCTTGAGGAAGTTCTTGAAGAGGGAAATCAGCTATTCACCTACGCTCTTTTAGAGCCAAATGCAAAGTCTCCAGCATCAGTTGAGCATCTGTTCTCATTGATTAGAAACAACAAAATACAGGTTGACTTTGAATCTAACTCATTTTTAGGTTTCTATGAATTAAATGGTCTTACTAAGGATGCTGAAGAGATAAGTGAACGTAAGAGAGGAACAGTAACCTTAAGAAGCGAAGGAAACGGAAAAGGAAGAGTCTATGTCTATAGGGAGGACAGGGTCAGAGCTGAAACCCATACCAATCTTGCTACAGTCAAGCAAGGTATGGAACTCTTTGATACCGCTAAAAAGGGAGACTTCATTACTGTATTAAGCGATCCTGAAAGAATCATGCTTATGATGCTAACTCAAAAGGAAGCAGAGGAAAAAATGCAATCTTTAGGAATAAAGCATGTTCGTGACGGAAACCTTGATGACGATGCGATTGTTGTGATTCAGACACCTGAAAATACCATTGACATTCTGGAAAATAAGGAAGTCACCACCTTCGGACTTGCAAGCGATGAATTGGTTAAGATCAAATTGACTGACAAGGCTCCAAGAACCAGATGGTATCTTGAGAAAATCAGTGGATTGGCAGAAAAGCCTGTAGGCACATTGAAGGTCTACTTTGCAGTTCCCGACATGAACATGTTCATGTTCAATGGGGATACTGACGAATCCAAGGGACTCATTCCAGAGAATATCCCTACAGATATTGTAAAGGCCGGTGAGATAGCTGTAACCAATATGTCAAGGAAGAACTTAGGTCTTATTGGTATAAGGACAATCGATACTGATGAGTTCGGACCTACTGGTGAGGCATTCTCAGCTACAAACATTGTAGGTGAGGTTGTTGGAAACATTGAAGGCTTGAACAAGCTTAAGGATGGAAGCACTCTTTATATTTATGAGGTTTACGATGAGGAATAACCTTATTTAAGGTTTAGATAATGCTTAATTTAAGGTTTTAATTAGAAATAAACCTTTATTATTTATGGTGAGAATTAGGAGGAAAGATTTATGCCTGCAAATTTATGTATAACTCCAGATTTAGGTAAGGAGGACATGGATCCGGAAGTTTCTACAAGGATGATCATTTTAAGTTCCAAGGCAAATGTAAGCGAAAGCGAAGTCGTCAACTTCCTGCATATGCTTAACTTGCCACTTACAATAAAATGGACTTGCTATGGGGCAATGATCAGCGGCAAGGACAAATATGTCAGACAAGCGATTAGAGAGCTTCGCAAATTGGATCCTTACGGAATCTTTACAAAGGAAAGAGGTTTTGCTCCAGGTGACCCAAGAAGATGCAGAGGCCACAGGTATGGGCCAAGGGAAGGATTCCACCAAATGGAGAAGGAATTCAGAATTCTTGACTATGTTGGAGAGGCCTTGAAAAATCCAAGAGATGTGGAAATCGAGAAGAAAGAACCTGTTTCTGTTGATTACTTTAAAGAAGTTTTAGATAAGGCTTTAGAAGAATCTGAAGGTTCTTCAAAAGAAAAAAGTGAGGACGATAACAAATAGGAAGTTTATGGGATTATTAATGGTTTTAAATTATTTAAAGTTTGATTTTGATAAAACACTTTATTATTTTAAATTTAAAAACGATTAAAAACTTTCTATATTATGATTATGAGGATGATATTATGGTAAAAGTAGCTATTTATCCACCAAATTCATTGATTTTAGCTGACTTGATTGAGAGAAAAGGTCATGCTCCTTTAGCTCTTCAAAAACAAATAAGACAAAAGATAAAAGACCCGGAGATTGATTCACCTCCAATGAACATTACAGAGGAAGACCCAATAAACGGATTGAAGTATGCAGCTATTGAAGTCCCTTCAGGGGTTAGGGGAAGAATGTCCATCATCGGACCTCTTATAGATGCTGCAGAGGCTGCAATCATTGTTGACGGCGCTCCATTTGGCTTTGGCTGTGTAGGATGTGCAAGAACAAACGAACTGTCCATTTTCTGCTTGCGTAAAAAGGACATACCTGTACTTGAAGTGGTCTATCCTGACGATGAGGATGGGACCGTGCTTATGGTAAATCAAATCATGGAATTCTTGGATTCCTTGCCTGGCGGCGGAGGAGACATGGAAGGAGACAATGACGTTTTAGGCGAACAGATTGGAACTAAAGGAGGAAAATAAATGGTACAGATTGCACTTGTTTCCTGCGGTACCGAATACAGTGGTATCCAAAAGGAAATCGAAAAGGCAGCTCTTAAGTTTGGAGCTGAAATTATCCTTCCTGAAATTGATTTGGATTATATTAATGAAGCTTATGAAAAATTCGGATTCTCTGCTCAAAGCTCAAGCTTAAAGCTTATGATTGCAAGGGCAATGTCCATTGTAGAAGGCAGATGCAAGCCTGATGCAGTATTCATTGCAACCTGCTTCAGATGTGCTGAAGGAGCATTGGTGAGAAACGAAGTGAGACGTTTCATACAGAACAACACCCGTATTCCAGTGGTTACATACTCATTCACTGAAAGGACAAAGGCTGATGAATTGTTCATCCGTATGGAAGCATTGGCAACTACAGTTACAAGAAGAAGCATTCTTGCTCGTGAAAAGCAAGAAGGACTTACTCTTGGTCTCGACTCAGGTTCAACAACCACAAAGGCAGTTCTTATGGAAAACAACAAGGTCATTGGAACCGGTTGGACTTCAACCAAGGATATAATAGAATCTGCTAAGACTGCAGCTGCAGAGGCCTTTGACAATACAGATTACAACTGGGATGATGTTGACGGAATAGGAACCACAGGATATGGTAGGTTCACCATGGGTCGGGAATTTGGCGCAGAGCTTATACAGGAAGAATTGTCTGTAAACGCAAAAGGTGCAGTATATCTTGCAGACTGCCAGAAAGGGGAAGCTACAGTGCTGGACATAGGCGGTATGGATAACAAGGTTATTACAGTAAACAATGGTATTCCAGACAATTTCACCATGGGCGGTATCTGTGCAGGTGCTTCCGGAAGATTCCTTGACATGACCTCAAGAAGATTGGATGTGGACATTACAGAGCTTGGTCCTCTTGCAGTGCAAGGAGACTGGAGAAAGGCTATGCTTAACTCCTACTGTATTGTATTCGGTATTCAGGACCTTGTTACAACCTTAGCTGCAGGAGGCTCAAAGGCAGATGTAGCAGCTGCTGCATGTCACTCTGTATCCGAGCAAGTATATGAACAGCAATTACAGGAAATCGACATTCGTGAACCTTTGATTCAAGTAGGGGGAACCAGTCTTATTTCAGGACTTGTAGAAGCTGTCAGTGAAACTTTAGGTGGTATAGAGGTAATTGTCCCTGAGTATTCCCAGCATATTGGAGCTGTAGGTGCGGCATTGCTTGTATCTGGTATGGGCAAAAGGCATGAATAAATAATTCATCGATTTAGAAAATTCTAATTTAATCTTATTTATCATTGAATTGGATTATTTCTAATTCTTTTTATTTATTATTGAATTGGTTTTTTCTAATTCTTTTTATTTATTATTGAATTGGTTTTTTTTTTCTAATTCTTTTTATTATTATTTTTATTAGAGTGATTATAATGTATATTGAATCAAATGATCCGGAAGGAGCAAAGGTCTACGACATGATTATAAGACAGATCTTTCAGGATTTGGTCCTGCCACCTTCCATTGATGACATGAAGGCTTATGTAAATCCAAATGAGGTCTGTTTCATAATTGCAATCAAGATGAGAAAGACTTCACAGCACATTACCTTGAAGGAAGTGGCTAATGTCGACTATAACGCTGAAGATGACACTACAGTGGTAATCATTGACAATGAAAACTATCTTCCAAACATTCTAAAAAGGCTTTGGGAAATCAATGGCCGTGAAAATGTTCACCAGCCAAGCAGATATGTCATTCACTTGCCTGGAGAGAAGAATGTCTCTGATTTGGTTGTAGACGACCCTCATGAAAATCTAAAGAGAAGAATTTATGATGCAGTCTTTAGGATAGTCCCTGAAGGATTTAAGATAATGAAAGACATGTCTGAAGGAGACATTGTCTGCATTGTTGCCACAGATGAATTGATTAAGGATGAATGGGTTGAAAAGGCTAAAGGATATATGGTGGAATTGAACACTCCAAAGACTTGGGATTAAGTGTGTGAATTGAATTTCAAAGATTCTTTTCTTCTTAATTTTAATTTAACTATTATTTTTTAGTTTTTTTACATTTATTTTTATAATTTTATCTTATTTTTTTATAAATATATCTTTATATTTTTTATTTTTAATTTGAATGTTTCAGAATTCTTTGCTTTTTGATTATTTTTCTTAAAACAGTTCGTAATTTATTGATATTTTGTTCGTATATTATAAAAATAAATAGAAATACTTAAATACTAGTTAGTTAATAACAATAGTTATAAGTTTAAATCTAAACGGAAAAATTTGTAACTTGTATTGGAGAACTTGAAATAAATTAATTAATGCTTATTAAAATTTGTATTTTTCAAATTGGAGGATATTAATAATCTATTTAAAGATTTTTTCCATTTCTTCTAATTGAAGAATCTAATGCTTATTTAATTAAAATTTAATATTATTGAGGTAGTAGTATGACTAAAAAAGACATAACTTGTGGAGGAGACCATAAAGGTGCAAGATTTGCACACATTACAAAAGTGCATCCATGCTATAATGAAAAGCTCCACGATAAGGTTGGAAGGGTCCACGTTCCAATCGCACCTAAATGTAATATCGGATGCAATTTCTGCATAAGGTCAATCAATACTGATGAGGACAGGCCAGGTGTAGCAGGATCCATCATGGATGCAGATGCTGCAGTGGAACATGTATTGAATGTGACAAAGGACAGCGCAATCACTGTTGTAGGGGTTGCAGGTCCTGGAGACTCATTGGCTAATGAAGCCACATTTGAGTTCTTTGAAAAGATCAACAAGGTAAAGCCAGACCTAATCAAATGTATGAGTACAAACGGTCTTTTGCTTCCTAAATATGCTGAAAGAATAGCAGAGTTAGGTGTAAACACTGTTACAGTAACTGTAAATGCAGTGGACCCAGAGATATTAAAGGAAATCAACGGATTCATTTTCTATGAAGGCAAGGTCTATAAGGGACTTGAAGCAGCTGAAATCCTTTCCAAAAACCAGCTTGAAGGAATTAAAAAGATAACTGACCTTGGAGTTGTTGTAAAGGTAAATATCGTTCTCATCCCAGGGCTTAATGACGAGCACATTCCAGAGATAGCAAGAACAGTCAAGGAATGCGGTGCAGACCTTGTGAATGTCCTTCCTCTTATTCCATTGAATAAGATGGCTGACTATCCAAGACCTGGATGCATGGAGATTGAAAAGGCTAGAGGGGAAGTTGAAGAGTACCTTCCAGTATTTAGGGCATGCACCCAATGCAGAGCAGACGCTTATGGAATTCCTGGAAAGAAACATGAGGATCATCATATTGGAAATGCTCCACAGTCTCACTTCTAGGATTTACTTATTTTTTAAAAACAGTTTTGTTCTCAGTTTTTAATAATTTAAAAATTGGGACTTTTTTTATTTTTTTTATTTTCTAATTATGTTAACAATCTCTATTTTTGAAACATTATTTTTATGTATAGTTTACTATTTATAAAAATAACTTATTATTAATCTTATTTTTCATTTTCCTATTTTAATTTTCATTTTTTTTATCCAAAGATTTATATAATACTTTTTATATACTATAAATTACAAGTTATGCTTGTTTTTGGTCGTCTATAGTTCAAAACAAAATTATAAATTTTTGACTATTTGATTGCTGAAATTAATATGTGGTCATTAGAGGAATGTGACCACATATAACAGCTCTTTTTTTAATAATTTTCTTTTTTTACTTTTCTAGTCTTTTTCAATTATTATCATTTCTTTTTAGAGTATACTTATCTAATTTTTCATTTTTGTGTTTTTTCATTTTTGTGTTCTGTTGTTTTTTTCATTTTTTCATTTTTGTGTTTTTTCATTTTTGTGTTCTGTTGTTTTTTTCATTTTTTCATTTTTGTGTTTTTTCATTTTTGTGTTCTGTTGTTTTTTTCATTTTTTCATTTTTGTGTTTTTTCGCATTAGGACTATTTATATATCTTATTTTATTCATATTATAATTGAGAATATTCTTTATTTAATTAGAATATAGTATTCCTCATTATCTATATAAAAAATACTAAAGAAGCATAATAGTTGAATTTTATATAGCTGAATTTTGTTTTGACTTAGACGACCAGTTGTTCATTTCAAAGTTCTTCTAATGGAGGGGTAATTAGTATGACTTTGATAATAGAAGGAGTCATTTATATCATTATTGGTATTCTCTTTATAATTATTGGGTCATTAGTACAACCTTATATTTAGAAAAAATCTTATTGTGATGAGCTGAAGTTTTTATTAGTTCTCTTGAGTATGCTCTTCATTAATTTTTCTTAATCTAATTGATTGGAGGATGTTCTCCATTTTTATGTATAGTTTACTATTTATAAAAATACATCATAATTTTCCTTATTTTTTCATTTTCTAGTTTAATTTTCATTCTTTTATCCAAAATCTTTATATAATGCTTTTTATATAATATGGATTACAAGTTTACTTGTAAGGGGCCACCTTATAGTTCAAAACAAGTTTTTAAAAATCGTTTATATAAGTGCTGGAAAGTATGTGGTCATTGGGGAATTTGTCCACATATTACAGCTCATTTTTTAAATTTTTAGCTATTTTTTTAATCTAATTAATTGGAGAATGTTATCATTTAAAAATTCCATTTATCTATTTCTATTCATCTTCTTATTGTTTTTATAATAAGTTATTTATTTAAAAAAGACCAATATCTTATTGTATTAAACTTAAAAATTTATTTTATAATTATATTTTCTTTTATTAAACTATTATTGTGATATTATGAGAACATTGGAATGGGAAGACAATAAATTAAAGCTTATAGATCAAACCAAACTGCCAGATGAATTGACTTATGTCTACTGCAGCAATTACAAGCAAGTGATTACAGCAATTAAAGATATGATTGTTCGTGGAGCCCCTGCAATCGGTGTCTCTGCTGCCTTTGGTATGGCACTTGCTCAGCTTGCCGGAGAAGACATGGAAAAGGTTGCAGTTGAGATGAAGAATGCACGTCCTACTGCAGTTAACCTGATGTGGGCAGTTGATAGGGTTATGAAAGCCGAAAACATGCTTGATGAGGCATTAGAGATGGCTCGTGAGGACATTAACACAAACCTTGCAATTGGAGAGTATGGCGCAGAGCTTATTGATGACGGAGACACTGTCCTTACTCATTGCAATGCAGGAGCACTTGCCTGCGTTGATTATGGAACTGCCCTTGGAGTCTTCCGCTCTGCATTCAATCAGGGAAAGAACATTCAAGTGATATGTGATGAGACCCGTCCAAGAGGACAGGGAGCAAGCCTAAGCGTTTGGGAAATGCAACAGGAAGGAATTCCTGTAAAACTCATTCCAGATGTTGCAAGCGGATATCTCATGTCAATAGGAAAAATAGATAAGGTTGTAATAGGGGCAGACAGGGTGGCCCATGATGGAATAGCAAATAAGATAGGCTCATTTATGGTGGCTCTTGCTGCTAAGAGGTTTGACATTCCGTTTTATGTAGCCGCACCAATCAGCACATTTGATAAGGAAATCAGCATCTTTGATACAGAAATAGAAGAAAGAGATCCTAACGAAGTCATTTATTATGGAGGAGCAAGAATCTGCCCGGAAGGAACTGAAGTAATTAACCCTGCATTTGATATAGTTCCAAAGGACCTTATAACAGGGGTCATTACAGAAAAAGGAGTTTTCGATTTGAATAATTTAGAAAAAGACTTTAAAGAGCTTTTCTAAATTTATTCTTTTTCACAATTGTTTCTATTAAAATTGCTTTTCTAAATTAATTCTTTTTTTACAATTGTTTTAGTAAAATTGCTTTTTTAAATTGCTTTTTTATTGTTTAGAGTCAATAGTTGCGGCTATTGATTCAAATTCTATTTTTTAATCTTTTTTTACAAAGAGTTTATGCTATTTTTTATCACTAACTTTACAATCAATAACTACATGCCACATTCCAGGGCTGGTTGACTTTACTTTTCTTGTATTAAGTATCTCAACTTCCTTATTTTGTTTTTCACAAGCTATCTGGGCCCTTTCAATTCCCTGTGAAAAACCCTCTGAGAATTCATAGTAATGAATGACTCCTCCGTCCTTACACATGGAGACAGCCAAATCTAAGAAATCCGGCGCTAATCCTGGAAGATTCATGATAATCCTATCAAATTTTCGTCCCTTCAATTCATTATCTGCAACTATCCTTGTATCTCCACATATTGCAGTGATATGGGCATTAGGCTGCAATTTATTTAACTTAATATTCTCATTGAGATACTTGATTGCATATTCATTAATGTCAACAGCAGTGATATCCACATTCTTTTCTCTTGCTATAACAATAGGAAATGGTCCGATTCCTGCAAACATATCAAGAATCTCTTCGCCATCTTTTGTTTCCTCTTGAACTCTTTTTCTCTCTGTAGCAAGTCTTGGTGAGAAATAGACATTCTTCACATCTAGTTTAAGTCTTGTTCCATGTTCCTTATGGATGGTTATAGGATTGTCCTCACCTGCAATCAGTTCAAGCTGTCTTGTTCTTGTTATTCCTTCAACAGCGCTTCTTTTCATATATACTGTCTTTCGTTTTGTGAACTGAAGTGTGGCCTCTCCAATTTCCTTCTTATGTGCTTCAAGCTCCTCTGGAATTTCTACAATAACCACATCACCAATTATATCAAAGGATTTCTTTAATTCCTCTATCTCCTCATCGCTTAGCTTGTCCTTAAGGAGCTCAGTTATGCTTCTTGGATATCTTTTGACAGTTTCAAGTTCTTCATTTTGGTTTAAATCGACTACTTCGATAGTATAATCGCTATTTTGTTTTATTATTTCTTCTTTACATTCTTCTATGACTTTAGAGAGTATTTCGTCTTCTGTTTCCTCTCTAATCGGTATATGGCCAAAGCCGTTTTCCACCTTGATCTTATAGTCATAGTCAAGAATCTTATGTTTTAGCACTATTTGTCTTGTTGCTTCTATATTTTGCACTGGAATTTTTATGGTTAACATGGTATCTTTGATTAAATTGATTTTATGATTAATTATTATTATATTTGTTGTTGGTTTGTTTAATTTAATTAGGGATTATTTTGTTTAAATGGATAGATTTTTTCTTTCATTTTTTGATTTTTTTATTTTTCTTTTTTTGGCAAGTATTCTTAATTGTTTTTGTCATTTCATTTCTCTTTTGAATAAATATTTAATTTTTATTCTTTTTAATACTATCTCATCTCAATTCCTCCTTACCATTCAAAACTATTAAAACCATCATCCCAATAATCATCAGAGATTATAAATGAAATAATTATGAAAGATAAAAAAGAAAGAAATTTAAAAATTCCTTAATAAACAAAAAGAGATTAAAAAAGAGAACGTGTAACAAATTAAAGAGTGTTGGCAAAAATTATTAACATTTGAACAATTTCTATTTTTTTTACACTTTTTTAATTTTTTTTTCAAATTTTTTTTATTTAAAAATCATCTATTTTTTTCTAAGGATATTCCTTAGTTTTCTTATATTCTTTATATTTTCCTTTGATTTTTACTAATTCTTTGAAATTTTTTTATATTTTTAAAAATACTTTATAATATTACTTTATTCTTACTATAAGTTATTAAAATCTATTTATATTAGAAATAACATATATATAATTATTTATAAGTAATTTTATAACTATTCAGATAATTATATGAATTTTTGATTGATATGATTTTGAATCATTACATTTTAAGTGGAATAAATGAAAAGATTGGTGAAATGGAGGAGGAATTTCAGTTGATGCTACTTGCTTCGGAAATTGTCGATTGTTGTTTTAATTTCTTTGAAATTGAACGAAAAACTTCAAAAGTCGGCAGGCCTCATTTTGAGATTAAGAATATGATAAAACTGATATTTTATGGCTACATTAATAAAATAACGAGTTCTGTAGTCTTGGCTCATAATGCCAAGTATAATTTTCTCTACAGTTTTATTTCGCATGGCTGCGAACCAAGCGACCGGACAATAAGGGATTATCGCAAGAATTTCATGAGCATATTCCAATTAATAATGAGCTTTACACTAATTGCAACATATAAATTGGGTTTGAGTGATTTTAAGTACATTGCAATTGACGGTACGATAAAACAAGCTTATAACTCTCCCTTTAACATAATTAAGGAAAAAGACATCCGGTTATTAATTAAGCATTATATGGTTGAGGAATTAACAAAAAATGAGATTAAAAAGCTTAGAAAAACAGCGAAGAAATTTTTGAAGGATAAAACGAAAACAGACGAAGAAAAAGTGGATATTCTTTTTGAATGGTGGCGTTTGCTGGATTTTTCTGGACAAAGTTCTCTGGGTTTGAATGATCATGATGCGAGATGGATGAAAATTAAGGATAAAGGACAGATTTATCCAAAATTTTCATATAATCTTCAATTAGGGACAGATACTGAGTCTAAGTTGATTTGCGGAGTTAACGTAGTCCAAAACCCAACAGACCATTATCAAATACCCGCTTTAATGAATCAAATCATAAGCAATTTAAATCTTAAACCAACAAAAATTAGCGCAGATACTATTTATTTAACGCTTGCAAACTTAAATTACTTGGATAACTTAGGAATAACTGCCTTAATTCCAACATCTCAGCAAAATCGAGAGAATTCTGGCGAAAAGCCAAACAATCGTTTTGCTATAGGTTATTTTGTTTTTGATGAATATAAAAATGTTTTCATTTGTCCTGAAGGACAGGAATTGACACTTGATGGAATTTATCAGGCACACCCGGAAAAAGGAGGAGGAAACAAGCTAAAAGCAGTCTATTCTAACTTCAATGCTTGCAATAATTGCATAAATAAGGGAGTATGTTTCAAAACAGGGCATAGATCAATAACAAGATATGTTCATGAGCTTGCTTATAAAACTGAGCGGATAATATCTTCAGAAAAAGGCATTGAAGAATATAAATTGCGTTCTAGTACTGTAGAGTCACATAATGGGACTTTCAAAAGGGTTTATCTTTATGATTTTATTCCAATAACCGGTTTAAAAAGAGTACAGGGATTGATGTTTGCCATTGTAGCTTCATATAACTTAATAAGATTCTTAAATCTTATTAAAGAAAATAATATGAGTTTACAATCTGTTATTAATTCAATAAGATACATATCATCGAGTTAAAAAAAATAGTTTAGGAAAAATGAAAAATATTCAAGAAAAAATAATTTCTGCCAACACTCATACCAATCCCAAATTTGATATATTATTTATGATATATTATTTTATAAATATATTTTTTATATTATATGAATACTTATATAAGAGTTTCTATTTAATTTCGCTTGGATACTTAATCATGTTATTTAAAGTGAAATTATAGTTCTCCCCACCAATATAAATGGATTTCTAAAGGAATGTCTAATTTAAGTTTGATTTAGTTCTTTAAAGTCAAATGAATAAATAAATAAATGGAAAAATAAAAAATATATTTACTAAAATTTGATAGTTCAATTTATAAGCCGTATGTTATATTTTTATGAATGTTTTTAGAAGTTTTAAGATATTTTAATTGAGAATTGAATTGTTATGAATGTTTTTAGAAGTTTTAAGATATTTTAATTGAGAATTGAATTGTTATGAATGTTTTTAGAAGTTTTATAGATATTCTAAGCGATAGGACAGTTAATGAAAGAGGATATTTCTTCTCAAATAAGGCACTCTTTGCCTTATTTCTTCCTCTGCTTGTTGAACAAGCCTTAGAATTTTGCGTAGGTCTTGCCGACTCAATGATGGTTGCCTCCCTTGGGGAGGTAGCGATTTCAGGGGTGTCCTTAGTTGACTTTTTAGTTCAGCTGCTTATATTTAGCTTTTCGGCTCTTGCTACAGGGGGAGCTGTTATTGCTGGCCAGTACCTTGGAAACGATGAGCCAGAGAAGGCATGTGACGCTTCAAACCAGCTGGTTTGGTTTACAACCATTCTTGCAGTAATAATGGCTGTTCTTGTCTTGATCTTCAGGCCATTTTTAATCAATCTCTTCTTTGGTCAGATAGAGCCGGATGTCTTTAACACTTCAAGCATTTATCTAAGCTATATGGCTATTTCAATTCCATTCATTGCCATCTACAACTCTGGAGCAGCAATATTTCGTACAATGAACAAGGCAAACCTTCCTATGCAGATAATGTTTGTCTGTGACATTTTAAATGTCATTGGAAATGCCATACTCCTATTTGTCTTTGGATTTGGGGTTGAAGGGGTTGCCATTCCAACTGTTCTTGCAAGAGCATTGGCTGCAGTCATAATGATCTACTTTGTCCTTCAGGAAAGGTATGAAATACATATCAGAAAGACACTTAGGCATAAGTTTGACTGGGTCTTGCTTCGAAAGGTCTTGAATGTGGGAATTCCTTATGGGGTTGAAAACGGCGTGTTCCAGCTTGGAAGGATTCTTATCTTAAGCCTTGTATCTACATTCGGAACAATAGCCATTGCTGCAAACTCTGTAGGATATGCAATTGGGATATTTTCAGTTCTTCCAGGATTTGCAATAAACCTTGGGCTGACTGCCGTCATTTCACGCTGTGTTGGTCATAATGACTATGAGCAGGCCAAGTTCTATAATAAGAAGATACTTATAATAACCTTTTTATCTCATTTGGCAATCAATCTGCTTATATTTGCTCTTCTTCCATATATACTGCAGATATATAATCTATCTCCTGCTGCAAGTGCCTTGACCTATCAGATGGTAGTTTGGCATGGAATCTTTGCAGTTCTAATTTGGCCGATAGCATTTACTCTTCCTACCACATTCAGAGGTGCTGGAGATGCGAAATGGCCGATGGCGGTAAGTTTGTCTGTAATGTTTATCTGCAGGATAGCCTTGTCATATGTGATTGCAGACTTTATGGGAGTTGGTGTATTTGGAACATGGATTGCAATGTTTATAGATTGGTATGTTAGGGCTGCATTCTATGTTTACAGATACTTTAGCGGCAAGTGGATGGAGTATAGAGCTGTTGGGACTAATTTAAGTTGATAAAGAATTTATTTATTATTTAAATTGAATTTGTTGCAATTCTTTACAATTTTCTTATTTTTTTGTTTTTATTTTTATTGAATTAAATTTATTGTAATTCTTTGATTTTTCTTATTTTTTTAAAATTTGGTTTTGATTTTATTCTATTTTTTAATTTTTTCTCTTTTTTCGATATTATTCTAATTTTTCAATATTTTTGGCTAAATATTAATTTTATTCGATTATTTTTAAAGTTTTTATCCTAATAAATTGCTTTCATATTATTTCATATTATTTTGTATAGTTTTTTATGATAAAATTTGTATATTGTTCATTGGGTTTAAATAGTTTTTATATAGTTTTATATGGAAAACTTTTGAATTAATAGATTAACTTTATATATTAGTAATGCATTAAATATTATTAGCTGTTTATAAAACAGCTACGCTTTTTTTTTAAAATAAAGTGGTGATGTATGGTGTAAAAAGGGTTGCTTTTTAACGTTCTAGAGCAGGTTTATGGTGGGCCTGTGTTAATAAGCACCCTTTTTTTTTATTAATTAATTTTACTTTTTTTCATGATTTTAATATTTTAAATTAATTATTAATCATTAATGCTTATTGTTTATTGTTTAAACTTTTATATGGTGTTTTTTATGTTTTATTTAGTGGGATTAGGTTTATTTGATGAAAAAGACATTTCCTTAAAGGGAATTGAAACTTTAAAAAAAGTTGATAAGGTTTATGCTGAATTTTTCACTTCACGCTTGTTTGGATCTAACTTCGAATCCATTGAAGAGACTATTGGAAAAGAGATTATTGTTCTTGATAGGACTCAAGTTGAAGAGGAATCTGTTTTTTTAAAGGAAGCTAAGGAAATTGATGTTGCTCTCATTACAGGGGGAGACCCTTTGATTGCAACCACCCACTCAGACTTTTTAGTTGAATGCGCAAGGGATGGAACCGACTTTGAAGTGATTCACGGTTCAAGCATACTATCTTCCGCACCTGCAATTTCAGGGCTTCAGGCCTATAAGTTTGGAAAGGTGACAACCATTCCATTCCCAGACCTTGAGTACAACTATTTCCCTAAGTCCCCTTATATGGCTATTGAAGAGAACTTGAAAAATGATATGCATACTTTGGTTCTTTTAGATATTCAAGCTCATAAGGATAAGTATATGACAATCAATGAAGGATTAGAAAACCTAATGACAATCAAGGACAATCTTGAAAGGGAAGGGATGATTGATGAGAACAGCTTGGCAATTGGAATTGCTAGGGTAGGATCCAAGGACAATGTAGTAAAGGCAGGATACATTAAGGATCTTTTGGATTATGATTTCGGAGGCCCTCTTCATTGCATTGTGATTCCATCTAAATTGCATATTGTGGAAGCTGAATATTTGGTTCATGTTGCAGATGGTCCTAAAGAGATTTTAGATGATTTATAGGCTTGTTTTTTAAAAATAGTTTAAGGTTTATCTCTTATTTAAAAAAATAGTTTTATATCTCTTTTTTAAAAGTTGGCATGGTCTTAAAGAGAGATAAGATTGATAAAAAAAGTCAAAAAAAGATTGGAAAAGGGAACATAGTGTTCTTGTGTTAGTTTCTAAACTTTTATTTGATAAATTTTATCCGTCTTCTTTATAAATTATTATAAAGGTTCTTTGTTAACTATGTTCCGATAATTTAATCAAATAAATTTGATTATTCCCTTTATCCAATGGATGTATAATCCTAGTTATATTTTTTATTTTTTTCATTAATAAAATTTCCTATTTTTCTAATCAATTTCATTTAAGTAATGATTTTTTAACAAATGTTATTACTTTAGTCCATTTTTGATTTTTGACTTATAAAAATCGTTTTTTAGGGGGATTAAATAGCTTTTATAATTATTTAATTTGTTTTTATTCATCAAAACTATTTAATTATTTTTCTTTTTTATTAAGTCATTGTCTAGTTTGTTTTTATTCATTAAAACTATTTATTTGGTTGATTTTTTTATCATTAAGAACAAATTTGAATAAAAACTTATTTTGGAGAAAGTTAATTAAAAGAGTTAATTTGATCCTAATTATGAAAATTAGTGGGGGGTAGAAAATAATTGGAAGTAAAAAAAGTATTAATTAGAGGATATTTATTAAGTCTTTAAAATTAAATTAATAAGTATTTATAGTATTTAGGTAATTTATAATAAGAATATTTATACGGGAGGTATAAATAAACAAGTTTTAAGGTAATTTATATAGGACTTTTAAAATTAAAGAAAATTAACAAATATCCTCTTAAATTAAAATTGATAAATTAATAAATCATTTTGTATTGGAGATTATAAAATTTTTTATTAATGATATGCAATTAAATACATATCGTATTATATTATGTTATGAAAGCATATAAATGTTTCGTTTTTTGATTAAAAAAATAAGTTTTTTCAATATAAAAAAATATATTTTCGCTAATGAATTCAAAAAATGATTAAAGGATGAAGTGGCTAAAACATATTATTTTTAAAAAATAAGTTATCTTTTATAGTCTTTAGGGGTTTGTCTTCTCAATTCATATCTTTTTGGGCTTCCAACATCTTCATGAGCCTCGTTCAGGATATGAATAAAGACTCTGCGGTTTAAGTTGTATTTTTTGCTGAACTTTTTATAAAGAGCATATTTGCTTCTTCTATTTCCAAAGTAGTCTATCTTTTCAAGATATTCTTTTTTAATCTCTTCAATCGGACTTAAAGGTTCTTGTTTATCTTCAGCCATTTTCAATCCCTTTTTGAATTTTAATTAAATAGTTTATTCAATTTATTTCTAATTAAAATTATGGTTTATCTATTAATTAATGTTTTCGTTTAGATAATCAGCATCTTTCCTGCATTTGTTAGATAGTACTTTTCATACTGCTTAGTCTGCCCCACCAGGCCATCTTCCATAAGGCTGTTTATATGCTTATAGACCATGGCTCTAGAGATTCCTATATTCTTTCCAATAAGAATTGCAGTCTGCTCTGTTTCATTCAGACTCTTTAGAATTTTCATTTTTGTTTCAGATAGATTTATGCTTAATCTAGGCATTTGGATAATCTGATTGTTGAAGGAATAGAATATATAGTCTGCAGCTTCCTTATTTGCAACAAAGTTCAGCATTGATCCTAAAAAGTTTCCATCGCTTGCAACATAGATCTCATCATCTGTGTCTTGATGGCGAATTATGTCTGTAAGCTGCTTGCAGGCATCAATTGCATTTGTTGTACTTATCTTTATGTTTTCTTTAGTCATGTACTGATCAAGGAGGCTTGTTTCGTTATAGTTTGAGTAGACTGAAATTAGCTTGTCTATCTGGTTTTTCATAGCTATTTCCACAAGTTCCTTTCCCTTTAAATTTGAGATTAGTATTTTCATTTTTATCACTGATGAAAAGTAGTTATTTTTTTAAAACTTTAATCAAAACTTTACTATTTTTTAAAAAATTTGAATTTTTCTAGCGTTCAGAATCTTAATGTTTTGTTTGTATTATTGTCCATAATTTTTATTAATTCTATATAATTTTGTTCATTTTTGGTCGGCACTTTATTTTCCTACCCTACTGAAATCCAGATTTTCGGATTTGAAAATGAATATTGGTTAAAATATTTTAAATATACTACTTTGTCTATTTTTATACAAAATAATTATATTATGTTTAGTTATTTCAATATTTTATATACAATGAATAAAAAATCATAAGTCTCTTTGGCTTGAAAAAGATTTCCATATCCTCTTAAAAAAGTCCAATTTTTTGCTGTTATTTTGTGATTTTTTATAGTTTTTTATTCATATTTTTTATTATTGTTTTATTTTTTATATAAATTTTTCGATTTGTCAACCTTTAGTATTGAATTGTAAATTTATAATAAATTCTTTTATTTTTAATTTAAAGATAAATTAATGCTATTTTTTGCACATTTAATTCATCTTTTAAAAAATTTTTTAAATTTGTAAACCTTTAACATTGAATTGTATATATAAATTTCTTAAAAATAGGTAGCTTTATATTGAATATTATTCAATTTATTATTAGACATCAAAAATCGGAAAAGGTTTTCCACTATCCTTGATTTAAGTTCTTAAAATAAATTTATTTTGGAATTTAGATTTATGGTAGTGAAATCTTATCCAATGTCTCGATATTAATTTTTCAAATTCCCTTTGTATCTTAAGCTTAAACTAATTTTTTGCGCTTTTTAGACCATTTGAGAATTTTGATTAATATCTCTAATTAATATAAACTAATATTTACTTAATTTAGTAAAAGTAGCTAAAAAATAGTTAAAATGTCTTTTGTAGTTAAGTATAGTTAGTTGAAATATAGTTGAATTTTATAAAACGGTTATTTTTATTATTTTAATTAATTATTAGTTTTATTAATTGAAAAGATCAATTCTTTTTATTTTTTATAACTTATGGAGAATAAATTATGTCCTATGTAGATGAAGTAATTGACTTAATTGTTAAAGAAAACCCTGATGAACCTGAGTTTCATCAAGCTGTAAAAGAAGTATTAGAATCTTTAAGAGTCGTAATCGAAGAAAACGAAGAACAATACAGAAAAGACGCACTTTTAGAAAGATTAGTTAACCCAGAAAGACAAATCAAATTCAGAGTCCCTTGGGTAGACGACAACGGACAAGTGCAAGTAAACACCGGTTACCGTGTACAGTTCAACAGTGCAATCGGACCTTACAAAGGCGGTCTTCGTTTCCACCCTTCCGTAAATGTAGGTATCATTAAGTTCTTAGGATTCGAACAAATCTTCAAAAACTCCTTAACCGGCCTTCCAATTGGCGGAGGTAAAGGAGGATCCAACTTTGATCCTAAAGGAAAATCTGACAGAGAAGTAATGGCATTCTGTCAAAGTTTCATGACTGAACTCTGCAAATACATTGGTGCTGACACTGACGTTCCTGCTGGAGATATAGGTGTAGGTGGTAGGGAAATCGGTTACTTATTCGGTCAATACAAAAGAATCCAAGGATTATACGAAGGAGTTCTCACTGGTAAAGGATTAACTTTCGGCGGATCTTTAGCAAGAACTGAAGCAACTGGATATGGTTTATTATACTTCGCTAACGCAATGCTTAAGGCAAACGGCGAAACCTTAGAAGGTAAAACCGTAATTATGTCTGGTGCAGGAAATGTAGCTATCTATGCTATCGAAAAGGCTTACCAACTTGGAGCTAAACCTGTAACCTGTTCCGATTCCACCGGTTGGATTTACGACCCTGAAGGAATCGATGTAGAATTATTAAAAGAAATCAAAGAAGTAAGACGTGAAAGATTAACTGCATATGCTGAAGCAAGACCATCTGCTGAATACCACGAAGGTAAAGGCGTATGGACCGTAAAAGCTGACGTTGCATTCCCATGTGCTACCCAAAACGAATTAGACATTGATGACGCTAAAACCTTAGTTGAAAACGGTGTCATTGCTGTAGCTGAAGGTGCAAACATGCCAACCACCTTGGAAGCAACCGAATACTTAATTGAAAACGGTGTTTTATTCTCACCAGGTAAAGCTTCCAACGCAGGTGGAGTAGCTACTTCCGCTCTTGAAATGAGTCAAAACTCTCAAAGATTATCTTGGACCTTTGAAGAAGTTGATTCCAGACTCCAAACAATCATGGAAGATATCTTTGCAAATGTAGATGCAGCTGCTAAAGAATACGGATTTGAGAAAAACTATGTAGTTGGAGCAAACATTGCTGGATTCTTAAAAGTAGTTGACGCAATGAACGCTCAAGGAATCGTATAGATTCCTTATTTTTTCTTTTTTTTACTTTTTTTCTTATTATTTATAATCTTCTTACTTTTTTGAAATGCTTATTTTTTTTAAAAACATTTTTTTTAAGAAACTAATGGTTACTGTATCATTAAATTCCAGTTAAGAACAAGAAGTTCTTTGCATTGTTTTCATGGCCCATCTTCTTTTCTATCAAAGCATTTTTTTAGTGTTTTAAAAAATAGTAAAAAATTAAATAATTTTTAAAAGATAGCGGTTTTTTGAATTTTAAAAAATGAAAAAAAGTTATAAAAAAATAATTTAAGATAAAAAAGAACTAATTTATCTTAATAAAAAAATAATAAAATTTTCAAATAATAAAAACTATAGGATTTAAGTCAAATCAATAAAAATTTTTATTAGCTTAGTTTAATCTTCATTTATTTATTTATTCTTTTTTTTCTAGTTTCATAAATGATTTAATGATTTCTTCAAAGCCTTTTCCGTCTGCTGCAGCATCTAATACTTTTTGAACCACTTCTAAAAGGTTGTGTGGATTCTCAGCAGTGGATTCAGAAGTTTCTGGGCGGCCAATAGCTAATGCAATATCTTCTGCTTTTACTGTTTGTCTTTTTGCAAGTTTTGCATAGTCAATTGCTTTTCTAGCAATGGCATCTGCATCAGTTTCTAAGTAATCTACTAATGCATCTACTGCCTCAGCACTTACTCTTTCAGCGCCCTCTTCTTTCATAATCCTTTTTACAGGTGCTTTTGGAATCGCCATATTTTTCACCTCGGTTATATTGGTATAATTTTTATTATATTATAATTATTACTAAAACTTTTCTCTTTAATAGATAAGTCAATTAAGTATTAAAGCGTTAAGATTACTTAATTTTCTAAAAATAATAAATTTAACTAAGATAAATAAGATAAAGGCGTTTTTATTAGATATTTCTTAATATATAAATTTGGCAGTATGGTATAGTGAACGCTCAAGGAATCGTTAGAACTATTGATATTTAATCGATTTGAAATAATTTGATAGAATTAGTATTTCATCTTTTTTTTATTTTTTAGGCTATTAATTACTTTTTTTATTTTTAAGGTCATTTCTTACTTTTTTCTTATTTTTTCTTTTTAATTTATTCTTTTTTTTTTATTATTGTTTCATTTAAGCATTATGCCCTATTTTTAAAAATAAAGCATTAAATATCGAATCCATATAATAATCTATTTAAGTTTATAACTATAAAAATAATACTTGAAGATAATTTTTTAATACATAGATATTTTATTATAGAAGAACGCTTTTTTAAAGCATAGGTATTCTATTATAGGAGAAAGCTTTTTTTAAGCACAGGTATTCTATTATAGGAGAAAGCTTTTTTTAAGCACAGGTATTCTATTATAGGAGAAAGCTTTTTTTAAGCACAGGTATTCTATTATAGGAGAAAGCTTTTTAAAACACAGATATTTATTAGAGAACAAAACTTTTTAAATGTGATATTATGGTATAGTGGCTGGTTTAAATCTGATTGATAGTGTAATGTATTACCCTATTCTAATTATCGTTATGGCAATTGCAGGACTCTACTTTACTTTTAAAACAAGAGGAGTCCAGATAAGATTATTTTTAGAGTCCATAAGAATCCTTACGGAGCCTCCGGATGAGGAAGGCAGCATATCTTCCCTTCAGGCAATGCTTGTCTCCACAGCTTCAAGGGTAGGAACAGGCAATATCATAGGGGTCTCCACTGCATTATGTCTGGGAGGTCCCGGCGCATGCTTCTGGATGTGGGTGATGTGTATCATCGGAGCATCATCTGCATTCATGGAAAGTACACTTGCTCAGATTTATAAAAGAAAGGACAAGGAGGGGGTCTTCTATGGAGGTCCTGCATATTATATAGAGCATGGTCTTCATAAGCATAAATTGGCTCTGCTCTTTTGCGTATTTCTCCTTGCTACATATGCCGTAGGATTCAATATGCTTTGCTCCTTTAACCTTCAGTCAACATTCATGGAATATCCGTTCTATCATCCAAGCATAACTCCGATTATCATAGGTGCCGTGCTTGCCATTATCACCTGCTACTGCTTACTTGGAGGGGGAAAAAGGATTGTCAGTGTCACAAGCACACTTGTTCCGGTTATGGGAGTTTCCTATGTCATCATATGTTTGATTGTGATTCTTTTCAACATTCAAAACGTGCCAGTTATGTTTCTTTTAATCTTTAGGGATGCATTTGATTTCCAGTCCATCCTTGGAGGGGTTGCAGGATCATGTATGGTTTATGGGATAAAAAGAGGATTGTACTCAAATGAGGCAGGTGTAGGTTCAGCCCCTAACGCTTCAGCTTCTGCAGATGTATCCCACCCTGCAAAACAGGGATTGGCTCAGACACTATCTGTATATATTGACACCCTTCTTCTTTGTACAGCCTCTGCATTGATGTGCCTGTCCACTGGAGTGGTAAGGGATGCGGCGGTTTCCGGTGCTCCATATGTCCAAAACGCCATTTCATCTGTCTTTGGATGGATAGGCCCTATATTCATTACAGTTGCTATGATTCTTTTTGCATTTACAAGCCTGATTGGAAACCTTTATTATACAAATAATGTCTTAATGTTCATGAACAATGAGAAGATGCCTTCAAAGAGATTCGTGCACATATTTCATATTGCATGCTCATTGATTATTTTCATTGGAGCAATCATTCCAATGGATGCCGCATGGGCTATGGCCGACATTACAATGGGTGGAATGACTTTGATAAACCTTCCTGTTTGTTTGCTTTTAAGCAAGGCAGCTATAGATTGTCTTAAGGATTATGAAAGGCAGAAGAAGATGGGACTTAAGCCAGTATTTAAGGCAAGTTCGATCGGACTAAATGAAGAAGAGCTAGATTGGTGGAAGTAATTAGCTTTTATGATCTTTTAGTTTTTACTTATATTTTTTAGTGGTCTGATTTTTTTTAATTTTTTAATTTTTTTTTGTTTAGTTTTTTAATCTTATTTTTAATAATTTATAAATTTATTGATAATTTTTTAATCTTATTTTTAATTATATTTTTATTGATTAGTTTTTTAGATTTTTTTTTTAATCATCTGATAATTTTTTATAAAATTTTATATCTAATTAAAGTCAACTTATAATTATGTTAGAACTAGATAAACTTTTGGATATCTTTAATGCTGGAGATACATTGGTTATGGATGAGGAAGCTACAGATGCTTGCAATTACTATAGTGCCGAAGCACAGAAGATTACTTGCGAATTAAATTATCAATATAATGACTTTGATAAAAGAAGAGAATTGTTCTCCAAACTCATCAATCAGGAGCTGGATGATGAATTCAGGGTTTTTACACCCTTCTTTACAGATTTTGGTAAAAACATACATCTGGGAAAGAATGTCTTCATCAATGCAGGATGCAAGTTCCAGGATCAGGGAGGAATATATATTGGAGATGATGTGCTTATAGGCCATAATGTGGTTATGGCTACCTTAAATCATGATGAAAATCCTAATAATCGTGCTAATTTGATTGCAGCTCCAATAAGGATTGGAAATAAGGTTTGGATAGGTTCAAATGCAACCATTCTTCCAGGAGTTAGCATTGGTGATGGAGCAATCATTGCAGCAGCTGCAGTGGTTACAAAGGATGTAGAGGAAAACTCCATAGTTGCTGGAGTTCCAGCTAAGTTTATTAGGAAGGTTAAAACGGATTAATCTGTTTTCACTGATGGTTTTATTAAAGAATTATGCTTATGGTAGTATTTTAATTAGTCATACTTATATTTTATTTAAAGGGATTTTTATGAAGGACATATTTGATGAATGCCAGTTTGGCGAGTTTAAATTAAAAAGCAGAATTATCAGAACTGGCGGATGGGAAAGAGACACAGAAGACGGAGGCTTTTTAAAGCCAAAAGTCTTTGACAGATATGAAAAGATGGCTGGAAATGAGGTCGGCTTAATAGTCTCTGAAATGTTTGCACTTGACCCTAAGGACCGTTTTTATCCATACTGTGCAAACATGAACTATAAGGGATTCATTAAGGATTATAAACAGGTTACAAACCTATCACATCACTTTGAGGTTCCTATTTTAGGCCAGCTTGCTTTCTTCTTTTTTGATGATGGAACAAACCAGAAGGCAGAGCCAAATGACATAAGCCTTGAAGGAATAAGAAAGCTTCAGGCAGAGGTGGTTATGGCTGCCAAGAAGTTTTCATTTGCAGGCTTTGATGGAATTCAAATAAACATGGCTCATAACTTTTATCTTGCAAGATTCATCAATCCTTATTTTAACCAGAGAACCGATGATTATGGTGGAAGCACTGAAAAAAGAATGAGAATAGTTGTAGAGATTATAAAGCTTATAAAAAAGATGGTAGGATGTCATGTAAGCTTTAGAATCAATGCTGTTGATGGAAGAAAAGGTGGAATGACTCTTGATGAAAGCTTTAAGATAGCAAAGATTCTTGCTGAAGCCGGTGCAGATAGCGTTCAGATTACAGCTAGAACAATCTCCTTTAAGTTTGGAGAGACTGGAGACCACGCATTCCTTTCCTATGCCGATAGAATGGCAAAGGAATTGGATATTCCAGTAATATTAGGGGGCACCTTGCGAGATATGAAAACAATGAATGAGATCTTGAATGAGACAGATATTGAATTCTTATCACTTGCAAAGCCTTTTGTAGCTCAACAAGACTTCTTGAGCGAATGGAAGGAAAATGGTGATGGAGTTTCCAGATGCAGGGCTTGCAATAATTGTTATGGTAAAAAGGAGAGTAATTGTTTCCAGTTTGGTGATGAATGAATAGTTTATTGTAAAAATTTTAATTTTTTAAGTTAGATGCTTTTATATTTTATTTTAATTTTTAATAGTTTTAATTGTTTTTGGTGAGTATATGGCAACTTTTAGTTCAATAGAAGAGGCAAGAGAGTTTTTTAAGGGAGATAAGTTTGCAACTAACATTGGAGTTCAATTGGATGAGCTTGAAGATGACTCCTGTGTATGCAGCTTAGAGCTATGTGATGATTTTAGAAATGCCTATGGTGCTGTAATGGGTGGAGCAATATTCACTCTTGGAGATTTTGCATTTGCAGTTTTATCTAATCAATTGCACAGACCTACTGTAGGATTGCAGGTAAGCATTAATTATTTAAGTGGAGCAAAAGGAGAAAAGCTCATTGCTAAGGCACATTATAAAAAGAATGGAAGAACTACTTCTGTAATCAATGTGGATATAATTGATGATACTGGAAGAGAGATAGCACAGTTTGTTGGAACTGGATATAAGATGTGATTTTAGATCAATTGATTGAAAATTATTTTTAGTTATGTTAATGATTGATAGTTGTTTTTAATTTTTATAGATTTTTATTTTTAAGGGGGTAAAAATGCAAAAAGACAATTCTAATCAGAATAATGATTTAAAGCAGGGGATTAGTGATTCTAATCAAGAGAAGGATTTAAACCATAAGACCAATAATTCTAATCAAAATAAGGATTTTAATAATAGAATTAGCAATTATAATCAAGAAATGGGTTTTAAAAATAAATCCAATAATTCTAAACAAGAAAATGATTCGAAAAACGATTTAGATTCCAATAAAAACATAAATCCTTTTAAGCAAAAGGATGATGATTTTGATAAGGCCTTAGATAAAAACTACCTAGAAGAGTATAATACTCAGTACTACTACAGCATTAGCCAGTGCACTTCATTGGATAATAGCTCACAAGGTCGTTTAGTTTCAAACATCCTTCTTAATTTGATAGAGTCTCTTGAAAACTATCTTTTAAAGATAGCTAGAATTGATTATATTAACAGTTATTTTGATTGGGATTTTCATTTATTAAACAGCTCATTTGAAAATGCATTCTGCATGCCTGGTGGCAAGGTATTGGTTTACTCTGGCATATTGTCAATTGCCGATAATGAGGAAAGGATTGCATATATATTGGCTCATGAGATGGCTCATGCATTGCTTAATCATCCAAGGGATTATATTATTGTTAAGGATAAAGAATATAATAATGTTCTTTTATTTAAGCCATTTAGTCTTAATCAGGAGTTTGAGGCTGATAGATTAGCTATGATGATACTTAAATGGGCAGATTATGATATTGGCAATATTCCTTCATTCTGCCAGTTCCTTAGGGGAAACTATAATAAGTTTAACTATTTTTCCACACATCCCTTAAGTGATGATAGGCTTATGAATATGGAAAGTCTGATTGCTGAGATAAATAATCTAAAGGACGATTGCTTTGCACCTATTATAAAGAATGATAGGTCTAATGCCCTTATTTATACAAAGAGATATGCTGGTTCTCAGTATAATGATAAAGATAATGAGATTGAGGATAGGCCAAAGGTATTTTGCACTAATTGCGGATACTATGAGGATTCCGATGCAGTCTTCTGTTCTAATTGCGGTTCTAGAATGGATGATAAGTCTAGATGTGATAGATGTGGGGCTCTAATCGATCCAGGGGATGTCTTTTGTACAAATTGTGGCAATGTATTGGTAGATGATTATAAATGTTTTAACTGTGGTCATAAAATAAAACCTGGTGATGTATTCTGTGTAAACTGTGGAATAAAGCTTATTAGGTAGTTAAAGCTAAAAAATTCTAATGTTGAGCTTATTTAAACTTTAACAGTTCCTAGCGAGCTGTTCTAATTCTTCATTTATTTCCTTATAGAAATAGGCTGAAAGTTCATTTAATTCCATGGTGCTAAAGTCATCAGGATCAATTCTTTTTGAATGAACATCATCCATGACTATTTTTATCCCATTTCTTATTCCAAGTCTCATACCCTCTTCAAAGATTGTTTGGCAGTGCTCCTTGACCAAGTCAGTCACTCTGAATTTGCCGTTCTTGTTCTTGTAGATTGCAGAGATGATTCCTATTTTGGATTTATTACCTAATTTGATTCTCTTATTGCATCTTTTTTTAGCCAACTTTAGATCAATATCCAAAACATCAAACAATTCCTCAAAATGGTAGTCAACCATTAGGTTGTTATCAGTTGTGAATTCACAAAAGGATCGTAGTATTCCTTCAACTATGACAATGACTTGTTCTTCTTCCTTCATTTTATAGTAATCTCTTTCCCCATATTTTGGAGTGCATTTTTCCAAATCTTCAAGGGAACTGATTTTAGGAACGTAATTTAAGAACAATCCGCTGTTCATCCTTAAAACTTCGTTAAAATGTTCCTCATCATCCCTATGGAGCTTTACCATGAAGCTCTTTCCAAGAGGTATGGAACTTAATATTCCTCTTTTTAAGGTGTCTATGTAGAATTCCTCTAGAGGTTCCAGGATGTTTTCGTCCTTGTCTATTAGCTTGATTTCTTTAAATATCTTATCTAAATCGTGGTTTGATTTTGGATAGACACTTAAAACGTCTGGAATATCTAAGTTCAGTGTTTTTATTATGGAACTTAAATAGACCTTTTGCTGGTTTTTATAGCCGTTTACAATTTCATTTATCATTTTAGTCTCCTTTTGGCTTTTCAAATGTTCGTTGCAGTTTTTAAATCTTTGTAGCGCTTTTCAAATGTTCGTTATACTTTGAATTTTCCATTTTAATCTTTTGTTGCTTTAGGATTTTGCTATTTATTTTTCCATTTTAATCCTTTGTTTTGCTTTAGGATTTTGTCAATTTATTTAAAAATTCTTTTATCAGTTTCTTTTTCTATAAACCCTCCTTAATGTATAGAAAGCTTTCTCTAGAGCTCATTGAATTCATCTCTTCATAGTCTAGCCTGTCATTTTGAATGTCCTCTAGAACTATCTTTATGCCATTTAAAAGGCCGATGATCTTTCCTTCATTGAATACATGAATAAGATATTTATTGACAAGCTCTCTGATTTTAAACTCTCCTTCCAGATTGGAGAATACAGGGGAAATGAAGACGTCCTTTGCAGTCTCCTCATCAAAGCGCAGATTGTTTTCACAGCCATTCTCTGCCTTTTCCAAATCCACCTCCAATGCTTCAAAGAACTTCTGGAATAGGATATTTTGAATTCCCATCTTCAAGTCATCAACACATTTCTTTAATTCCTCATTATCCTCATATGATTTCACCTCCCTTTGGCGGATATAATCTTCCATTTCCTTTGCATCAGGATTCACTTCAAAGTCAAATTTGTCTTCCCATTGGGTCTCGACATTTATGCAGGTGTATGAGCGGATGTCTTCAAAGCTTTCGTTTCTGTAGTTTATCTCTTTAGGATGCCTCTCTTGGGTAAATTTCTTAACCTTTATCGGAGGAATGATCTTCTTTAGAACCTCTATCTTAAAGTCATAGAAGGTAAAATGTTGATAATCCTCTTCGAGACATTCCACATAGTTTTCAGGATGTGACTTTGCATAGTTGAACTTTAAGATCTTGCCAAAGCCAATTCCCAAATATATTCCTTCCTTGAAGACTTCAACATAAGCTTCCTTGATCTTTTTGGCTGCTTTCTTTTCATCGTAGTCATATATGTCGATTGTGCTTAAGATGTTTGCAATATCTAAATTAATCCCTAAGGGAAGTTTATTTATTTCTTCGTCAATTCCTCTCATCTTGAGGATAGAATTGGAAGTGCTTAGACGTTTTTCGTAGTAGTCATAAATTTCGTCAATCATGGAATCACCATGTTTTATTTTCGATTTAATGACTTATAAATCTTTCTTTTTTGTTTTACATCAATTTAACACTCTTAAATCAATTTTACATTCTTTTTAGAAAATTGTTACGATATTGTAACAATTTTACGCATTTAAATCAAAATTGTTTTCATATCAAAACAATTTACTATTCTTGTAACAATATTGATGTGACCTTGTAAAATTTTTGATAATTTTGGGGGTGTTTTTAACAGCTTCACATCAATTTTGACTTGAAAGTGTAAAAAGTGATGTGGATTTTGAATGGAATTTTACAGATTTAGGTCAATTTTTACTTGAATGTGTTAAAATTTGCCATTTTTTTACTTTTGGATCATGTCAAAATTGACTTGATGCTGTAAATGGTTTTTTTGGTGGAAAAATAGTTAAATTGTAAAAATGGTTTAAAGTTGATTAAAAAAGTTTAAATTAGTTTAAAATAAGTATTTTTTATAGAGAGATTTGATTTATTATTTGTTTGGTAAGTATGGTTATTTGGTGGTTTTTTTAAATTTTGATTTTTAAAAAAATTTGTTTAAGTGAAGTCAATTTTTTTAATTTTTTCATATTTCGTCTCTGTGAAGCCCACAGCCTATGCATTGCTGAATTGGATTGCCATATTCATCAACTTGATTGCAGTCTGCTTCCACTTGGAGCTGATCTGGCCTTTGATATTTCTCTTGGACTGTAATTGAGAATGAAGAGTAACTGTCTTTATCAATGACTGAAGAAATTCCTCGGAATACGCATTCAAAGTCTCCAGTATTGCTGATATTAAATTGTATGTCTTCACCTAAGTTGAATTCTTCAAAGAATTGGTATACTTTCATTGAGTCTTCTATTGGAAGAACTATGTTTATAATCATTGATTGGTCCTTTTCGTAAATTTTGACTCCGTTTTGATTTATTGAGACTTCCTTGGTCCTAGGGCGTTTAATGTTGCCGTATTGTTTTTTGAAGACGATGTAATTGTTTTCTTCCATGCTATCACTTATTTCTTATTATTTGCTATTTAAACTTATTTAATAGTCTTTTCTTTTTGCTTTTTAAGTTTTATGTTTTGCATTATTGAAACAAATGTATATTTTTTAACAATAATGTATATATTTATCTAATTATAAAATAAGTATAAGATTAATTAATAGTAATTTATTGTTTGAAAAGAAGATTATAAACGATTTTAAAATAAATGATTTATTTGAAAAACTTATTTTTATGGTGGAATTATAATGGAAGAGTCCAAAACTAGATTTGAAGGAGTTGAATCAATCTTAGGAGACCCTAAGAAAGCCATATGGAAATTATCAATTCCATTAATAATTTCACTATTTATCACAAGCCTCTATAGTGTCATAGATGCCGTTTGGGTGTCCTCTCTTGGTGCCGATGCATTGGCTGGTGTTGGCTTTGTAAGTCCAATATTCATTGCCCTAATGGGAATTGGGAATGGTTTGGGAGCAGGAGCAACCTCTGCAATATCCAAATACATTGGAGAGGGGGATAAGAAAAAGTCAGACAATGGTGCAGTTCATGCAATAGTAATAACCGTTATTGTATCAATATTTACTACTCTTCTTTTCCTTATATTCCTAAGGGATATTCTTCTTTCAATGGGGGCATCAAATACTATAGATTATGCAATGGATTATGGAGTCATTCTAGTTTCAGGCTCTATATTGGTTATTCTATCCAATTCATTATACGGGGTCCTTAGAGGTGAGGGAGATGGAAATAGAACTATGTATGCAATGCTATTTGCCTCTATCTTAAATATGATTCTAGATCCTATATTTATTTATTATTTGGGCTTAGGAGTTAAGGGAGCAGCTATTGCAACTCTCATTTCCCTTTTGTTTGTAAACCTTCTCTTGTTTTATTGGTTTTACATTAAAAAGGACACTTATTTAAGGCCTTTTTTAAGCAATTATAGGTTTGATAAGGATATAACAGTAGACATCTTAAAGGTAGGTTTTCCAGCAAGCTTGGAGCTTGTTAACAATGCCCTCTTTGCAGCACTTTTTTCCCTTCTTTTAACTGTTGTCGCATCAACAGATGCTGTTGCAGTTTATTCTACAGGATGGAGGGTTGTTACAATTGCAACAACTCCTATGCTTGCTGTAGGAACTGCTTTGATTTCAGTGGTAGCTGCCAATTATGGGGCTAGAAGATATGAGGACATTTTACTTGCCCATAGGTATTCAATGAAGATTGCGGTTCTATTTGGCTTTATTGCAGCGATAGTTGTCTATGTATTTGCTCCTCAGATTGTTTCAATATTTGCCTATACTGGCACTAGCATGAGATTAAGCTCACAGCTTATTGCATTTTTATCTGTGATTGTTATCTATTTTCCTACAATGGGATATGGTGTCACATCAACATTTCTCTTCCAGGGAACTGGCAATGGAATTACTGCAATGTTTCAGACTATATTGAGGGAAACTGTATTTACACTTGGTTTTGCTATAATTCTAGCTGTGGTTTTAGGCTATGGGGAGTATGGAGCCTGGTGGGGAATTATTCTTGGAGAGTTGGTTGTAAATACTATAACTATGTTTTGGGCTGATTGGCATGTAAAACGCTTGATTAGGTCTAATAATTAAAAAATAGTTTTTAATTTTACTTATTTTTTTTTTTTAAATAGTAATTATGATATTATTTTTTCTTAAAAAATAGTTATAATTATGAAAAAATTATAATTTCAATAAAATGGGTTGAATTTAAAAATAGAAAAATATAAAAAGTTAATAAATTCTTAAAGAATTTATTATTTTAAAAATTTATTTTAAAGATTCTAAGATTGATATTTATTTAATAGGAAACATATTATAAGTTTCTGTTCTCTTTTTAATTTCTTCAAAGCTATCATCAATCAATAGTTCACCATCTTTGAATACGGTTCTTAATTGATCTTTGCCTTCAGTTTCTATTGGAACAGTGCTGTATTCAAACTTATCGTTTCTTATTAACTTGAATCTTCCTTTTTTGGACTTTTTGCTTGTGTCCAATGGCTTTTTGAATATGTCTATCCATTCACCATCTCTAAGCTGGGCAGAACACTTGAATGCATTTCTTTGAGTGTCTCTGTTTACTGCTGTGTGCAATCCGCCACCCATACCGAATATGAGGTTTTCAGCTGCCCATCCTTGAGCTTTTATTCCAAATAGGATGTCTCTTATCTTTTGATAGTCTAAACCGTCACCCCAGAGAAGGCCTATGTTTTCATTGAAGATCTTGTATCCTTTGTCTGTATTGTGGGTACCGAATCCTCTTTCAATTATCTCAAGACAGTCTATTGTTGTTGAGATTGGCTCTCCACTGTCTGGTCTGAATACAATCTTGTTTCCTTCAGTTCTCTTTAGGAATTCGTTGATTTCTTCGTTTAGCTTGTGTCCTTTGATACAGGCGTTTTCAAGGAAGTTCTTATAGTTGTAGCTGTCTATTACAATTGATAGAATGCCATCATGGGCGTTTCTTACAACATTGATGGCCTGTTCCATTTCGCCCTCTGGACCCATTGCTGTCATTACGCTATGTTCTGTTGCCTGAACTGAAAATCCTTGGATCTCATTTGTATTGTAATAGTTAACTGGGATTGCAAGGGATGGAACGGTGTCTGTGCCTGAAAAGCTTAATAGGTGTGCAGATCCTGCTAATCTTGATGATTCTGTTGAGCTTGCACCACGGTAGCCAAAGTCATGCAACATAAAGTTAAGATTGTCCTTTGAGGAGCCTGTAACATCCAGATAGAAATTGCATAGCTTTTTAACCTCAGCAGAGAGTGTTGCAATGGTTGATGGATACCATACCTGAAGAAGCAGTGATTCAAGATAGTTTGGCAGCCAATAAGCACGCTTGTCTGTATTTTCAACTGTCATCAATACATTGCCTACGTTTACTGGGGAACCTTCAGCAACTGCCTTGATTTTAACTGGGAGCTTTCCATCTAATTCCTGAGCTATATACATCCAATCATCTGTATTGAAAATGCCTGGAGCAATGTGAGCGTCTACGATTCTTTCTGCTTCCAATACTTTCTCTTCGCTAACTACATTGCCTTCTAGGTATTTTTTAAGGATGTATTGCAGTCCGTAAAAAATAGTCTTGTTAAACTCAGCACCTGTTCTGCTCTCAAGATAGGAGTAGATTTTCTCTGTACCCTTTGGGTGTAGATAGTGGTGGGTGAGCTTATAGCTGTCTGTTAATAAACAAATGTTATTTTCAATCATATATATCACCCTTTTATAAATGTTAGTTTTCTTTATTTATAAGTTTTTTGGTCATTTTTTTGTTTATTTTTCTCAATTTTTTTCAAAAATTTTTAATAATTTTTTAAAGATTTATTATTTTGTTTAAAAAAATTATTAAATGCTGGTTTATAGTTTAGTTTTAAAATGATAAATTATATCTTTTTAAATTTTTTAAAGGAGGTTCATTTTTTTTTTTGAAATGATAAATTATATATTTTTAAATTTTTTAAATGTGATTTTGGTATTTTGAAATAATTATTTTATCTATCAAAAGGTTTTAATCAGAATTTGATTATAGTACTTAATTAGATTAACATTTAATTAAACGGTCTTTTTTAGTAAAATCTTTATATTTCTACTTTTATATTGTATATTATAGCTTTAAAAATTGCTTGTTATAAAAAGTATTTTTAACATGTTTTTTATGGGTATTTTAAAATTAAGGGTTGTTTAAAATGGAATTTAATATTGTAAAAGAGTTAAATGGTCAATTTGACCCTATTGTACTAATTAAAACTGATGAAAAGCCAGAAGATGCTTTGGCCCCTAAGCCTGGAAGAGGAGGCTGTGTTATGTCTTTTGTTGCACAGTCCATTGCAAAGCGAAAGGTCACTGCCTTCGGCCGTGAAAACATCACCTGCGGAGGGGTATCAGCAGGATTTGGATGGGGAACTGGATTTAAGACAGATAAGGACAAGGAATTTCAAGCTACTTTTCTATCTCTTGGCCTTGATTCTGCAAAGGATAAGGATGCTTTTCTTGAAAGATTGAGCTATTTGCCAAAGCCTACTCAAGAGATGTTTAAAAAAGGAGAGAGGATATTTTCAGACTTTGACACTGCATATGAAAACATACAGAATAGGCCTTTGTATGATGAGGGAGAATATGTTGTTTTTAAGCCAATTGAGCTTCTTGAAGAGGGGGAAACTCCAGATTCAGTTATCTTTACAGCAAATACTATGGAACTGTCTGCTATCCTACAGTTGAATGGTTCATTTAGGGCTGAAAGTGCTCACATAATGACCCCTCAAGCTTCTGCATGTCAGGCTATTGGCGCATTTACTTTTGAACAAGAAGACTCTGATAATCCTATCCCTGTATTAAGCCCTCTAGACTTTGCAGCAAGGGCTCATATGAGAAGGTTGATTCCAGATGATTATATGAATCTGTCAATGCCTTGGAAATTGTTTTTAAAGTTGGAAGAACTAAGTAAAAATAGCGTTTTTCAAACCCATTTCTGGGATGATTTTGGGAATAAATAATTCCTAAAATCAGTTTAATTATTTTTTTTTTTTTAAAAAAAGATGGTTTGTTTTCATTGGATATAAATTCAATTAGCTTTTTAGGAAAAATTAGCTTTAGGAAAAATTAGCTTTAGGGAAAATTTCTTTTTAGGAAAATCAGTTTTTTAGGAAAATATTATTTATTCGTAAAGTATAAAACTAAATTAGTTTTTAATAAAAAAAAGAAAGTAAACAATTAAGTTTACCTTAATTGACTTACTTTGATTAATGATTCGATTGGGACTCCGTCCACTTCTTCAAGTCCGGATTTGTCAATCAAAACAGTAACTACGATAGGATTTCCGCCATGATCCTTAACCACTTTGATTACATCTTTTATTGTGTCACCGCTGGTGGTTACATCATCCACAACAACTATTCTTTTTCCTTCCACAGTTCCGAAATTGCTGCTTATTGCTCCTTCGTCGCTGTTGGTTGGATTGGTTCTGTGTTTTTTAGGGTGGAAAATAGATACGCAGGTAGTTGTTCCGGTTAATTCTTCAATTACATCTGCCATGATTGTTGCAAATGGAATTCCGCTGGTTGCGATTCCTACAACAAGGTCAATGTCACCATGCTTTAATGCAATGTCACTTAAGGCAGCTGAAACATATCTGAGTCTGGTTGCGCTTCCTCCTAAGCTGTTCCAGTTAATTGCAATGTCTACAGGAGCTTCTGTTTCCACAGGCTCTTCTGTTTTCTGTAAAGTCAACCATCTTGCAGTATCCATTGATACATTAAGCTCATCAGCTATTTCACCAGTGGTAAATCCGTGGTTTCTAAGTTCTTGAGCTCTGTTAATGAGTTCTTGATTCATTTTTATTCCTCACTTATGAATAATTTATCTTGAATTTAGATTTATCTTTCTTTTTTAAATTTAAGGTTTATCTTTAGTTGAATTTTGAGTGTAGTAAGTTGTAAAGTTTTAAATTAAATAATATTGTTTTTTTGCTTTATTTTATTATTTTTTTTATTTTAAGCTGTTTTATCTAAAATTGATTGGGCTGTGTTCTTTAGATGATTTATTAGCTGCAAGCACCATCTTAAGTGCTTTAAGACCATCTTCACCAGTAATCTCTGGAGTTTCATCATTTCCAATCTTAGTTAGGAATGAATTTAGCTCTTCGCTTAAAGGTTCTACCGGCTTTATTTGAATGTCTTGAGCAAATTTACCATAGACTTCAATGCTTTGGTCGATATAATCTACTGTGATTATTCCATCAGTTCCGGTAATCTCGATTTGTCTTCGTTTATATGGAGTTAACCAGTTTACTTCAAGGATTCCTGTAATGTCCTCTTCAAAGCTTACCATGATTTCTGCATGGTCTTCAAAGTCAGATTGATCCAATCTGCTGCTCATTGTAGCATAGACCTGTTTTACAGGCTCTTCAATTAGGAAGTTCATAACATCCAAGTCGTGAATTGCAAGGTCAATTGCAACTCCTACATCCTTTATTCTTGGTGGGAAAGGACCTACCCTTTTAGCTGAGATTGCTACCAAGTCACCAATTACTTCATTTTTAATCAGTTCCTTAGCTTTCTGCACAGCAGGATTGAATCTTTCTACGTGTCCTGTTGCAAGCTTTACTCCAGCTTCCTTTGCTGCATCAATCATTTCCTGAGCTTCTTCAGCTGTAAAAGCAATTGGCTTTTCAACTAAAACGTGCTTTCCGTATTTTATTGCTTGCATAACAACTTCGTGGTGGAAAGTTGTAGGCACACATACGCTTACAGCTTCAATTTCAGGGTTTTTCAATAAGTCTTCAATTTCAGAGTATCCTTTTGTATTGTACTTTTTGCATACCTTATCAAGGGTCGGCTTTACTACATCAGCCACCGCTACCAGATTGGCATTTTCCAATTTTGAATATACTCGAGCATGGTTATATCCCATTGCTCCTACACCTATAACTCCAACATTTATAGTTCTCAAAGATATTCCTCCAATTATTCAAGTATATTTTTGTGACTTATAATTTATAAAGATTATTAAAAATAGAATTTTTTTTTAAAACTTTTTTTAAGTTTATAAATTTAATCCCAATTTGTGTGGTTTTTTAAATAAATAAAGTTATTTTAATTATTATTTTTTTATTTTAGTTAATTAAATTAAGATAAGTCTCTTTTAAAGTCTTTTTATTAAAAATAGATTTTTTGATTTAAAAAAATTTACATGAAAATTTTAATTTTTTCATGAAATGATATTATCATTTAGACTGCAGAATTAGAATAATTTTTTTATTTATGCATTATTTGTTATTTTGATATTATCATTTTGCATCTTTTTATCATTTTAGTAATACATTTTAAACAAATACATTATTTAAAATTAAAAAGTGATTAAGTTTTAGATAAACTCAATCATTTCCTTACCTATTTGAACACCCATCTCCTTAGCCTCTCTAATGCTTCCGCTAAGGGTTTTTTGGTAAAGGATCTCTCCATTCTTATCAAGAAGGATGGATTTTAGTTCCAATTGGTTGTTTTTAATTCCAGATATTGCTCCAATAGGCCATTGACATCCTACTCCAATCTCTTCTAGGATGGTCTTTTCAGCTAAGACTTCCTGATGGGAAAAATAGTGATTTAGCTTTCTGATTGTTTCCTTGTGCTCTGAGTCTTTTCGGGTCATTACCGCTAAGGCGCCTTGACCTGCTGCAGGCATGATATAATCGGTTGGAAACTTGGCCTTTATGTATTTTTGAAGTCCTAATCTATTTAAACCGGCTTCTGCCATGATTGTTGCATCCACTTGCCCATCCATGACCTTTTCTATTCTGGTTTCAACATTTCCTCTGATCGGCTTAAGTTCAAAGTCCTTATTATGGTGTTTGCAGAATGCTTCTCTTCTAAGGCTGCTTGTACCAAGGGTGGAGCCTTCTTCAAGCTCGCTCCAGCTGTAGTTAGAAATAAGCACTTCGTTAGGGCTTTCTCTTATAGGGACTGCTACAATCTCCAAATCTTCATTCAATTCGGTAGGAACATCCTTTAGACTGTGAACTGCAAAGTCTACTTCTTCATCTAGAAGAGCATTGTCCAGTTCTCTTGTAAAAAGTCCTTTGGAATCCATATTATATAATTGGGAGTTTGTAATCTTATCCCCTTTTGTCTTTATAATATTCTTTTCCACTTCTTCTCCGGTGATATTGTATAAACATTGTCTTATGTAATCTGTTTGTACAAGTGCTAATTTACTTCCTCTAGTTCCAACAATCATCTAATCAGGCCTATTAGCTTTTTATATAAAAATTTGTGAATTTATGAACTTAATTTTGAATAAGAATTGTTTTTTCATTAAGATTTGGCTTTAAACTTAATTTTGTGTAATAATTCTTTTTTCAATTATTAACTAAATTTTAATTAATAAAAGTTATTTTTTATCAAATCTTTATCATAATAATTTTGTAAATTATTCTTAATATAATTATTTGATTGATTAATATTTATTTAGTTTTTTCTTGCAGAATAGAAATTTATTTATTCATTCAACGTTTAGAAACTTGTGAATAATTGGATCTATAAATAAATAATATATTTTTATTTTCATTTATGGCAAGATCTCTAGCTTCTTCATAATTCTCAATAAACATTATTTCGTATTCATCTTTATCATTCAATAAATCTAATTTCTCTTTTAGACTTTTACCAACTTCATCAGTTAGTATTAGCTTTGTATTTGGGTTATCTGTAAGGTAATTGTTCAAATAATTGGATAGTTTTTCCTCATCTATTTCTTCGCAGGTAACTCCATATTTTCCTCCGATAATGATATAATAATTATCTATATCTTTTATCATATTTATTGAGCTTTCTATGGCTTTTGTATTAATTCCCGGGTTTATTTCCTCTATTATTATTGAATTTTCAACTGTTTTAACCTGTGTTCTTCCATCGATGCCGTTGAATTTAGATATTCCAGCTATAATGGTTTTTTCATCTATTTCCAATGCCAATGCAGTTGAAACAGCTGTTAGGATATTTAAAACATGATGCGGTCCTGGTGCGAAGCAATTAAGAGTGAATTCTCCATTTATTGTATTCTTATTTCTTGTTTTGAAATCTTGATATGTGATTTTTATTTGAGTATTGTCTATATCAAAATCTATATTTTTACAAAATACATTTGCCTTATTGTTATTTAATGAAAAGCTATTGATTTTATCCTTATATTCCTCTGATTCCCCTTTGTAGAATTCATTTAGAGTTTCATATTCTATGATTACTAATGAGCAATCGAATACCTGTCTTTTAGCTTCCATTGCATTGGATGATCCTTTAGCTATTGGATAATTCTCAACAAGATTTGTAAGTATTCCAATATCTCCAAGGCCACATACTCCTAATGAGTTTTCAAAAATAGCAATATCATAGTTTAGATTGTGGTATGGGTTATTGTTATATTCTTCAAACAGTTCATTTTCCTCTTGCTTGTTTTTGTTTGCAGCGCATTTTGGGAAATAACTGCATTTTGGGTTTGCTATCTTTTTTGCAAGCTGTATTGTGTTTATTATGTTTGCAGGGGTTATGCTGATATTCTTTTGTAAAATAAGTTCCATTTCTTTATCTTGGTTTTTTCTAAATAGATATGCTCCTAAACTGGATAGTAGAAGTGTGTTTTGATTATTTTCTAAAAATATCTCTTTTAGAAGGAAAGCTGTACTTGTCTTTCCTTTTACTCCTGTTATTTCGATAGTTTTTATGTCATGTTTTTTAGTTTCTTCTTTCCAGTTTTCTAGAACAAGTTTTGTAGCTTGGTGGTGGTTAATTATTTCGTAGAGATGGGTTAAATCATTGTTTGGATTAATTTCTTCAGTGATTTGATTTAATAAGTCTTTAATGTTTAATGAAGAGTGAATTGGGTTGATTATTAAGTCTTTAGAATTATTTTCTTTTTCCTTTTCTGATTTTAAAAGTTCTTTGCTGTTTTCTTTTAATTCCTCTTTAAATGAGTCGAAATCCTTTAATATGGTCACATCATAGGTTTTTAAAAGATGCTCGTCTTCCTCTTTTAATGTGCTGTATAAGTCGTATGCAAATACCTTTTCAAATCTTTTGGATTTTGAAAGTTCAGAGGATATTTTTACTCCTCCATGGGTTAAATCAACTAAAAATACATTCATTTTTTCACTCTTGCTCTTAATAATCGTTTTAATAAAAATATTTTCTTTTAATCGGGATTTTGTTTAAAAGATTGTTTTTACTTAAATCGGATAATTTTCTTTAATAAAAAAAGTTAAGTTTTTATTATTTTTTAAAAATTTAAAAAAATAAAGTTAATTAGTTTATTTACAAAATAAACTAATTATAAAATTTTATTTTTAAAACAGAGTTTTTATTAACTTTTATTTTTTATAAAAGTTAATTATAGAACTCTATTAATGGATTCAAGTCCGCCTTCATTTAATTTATCCTTAACCTTCTTATAGAAGTACTTCTTATTGATTCTCATAAAGTAAACGTCTTTTTCAGACTTTTTGATTACAAGCTCCTCTAAATAGTTTACTTCTTTTTGAATCTGTCCATCCATTACAAAGATTGCCTTTTTGCCCTGTCTTAAAAGCTTGATTCTAATCTCACTTGTATCGGACACTACAAATGGTCTTACTCCAAGCTTGTATGGGCAGATTGGAATAATGATGAATGCTCCCACTTTAGGGTCAACAATTGGGCCTCCGGCAGACATTGAATATGCAGTTGAACCACTTGGGGTTGAAATGATAAGTCCGTCTGCTCTTAGCTCCTCTACAACTTCCCCGTCCACTGAAACTTCATAATGGAGCATCTTTGCAGGTCTTGCAGTCATTATAACGACTTCGTTTAATGCACGGAAAGACTCGTTTTCGTGGGATATGATAAGCTGTGTCCTTTTCTCCTTAGACCATTCTCCATCTAGGATTGCATCAAGGGCCTTGAAGGTGTTTTCCACTTCAATTTCGGTAAGGAAACCTACAGTGCCCATATTGATTCCAAAGATAGGGATTTCCTTTGTCAATTGGTTTTGGGTTCTAAGGAGTGTTCCGTCTCCTCCTAGAATGATTGCAATGTCTGTTCTAAGTTCATTCAATTGCTTGGCATAATCCATAAACTCATAGTTGAAATTCAGGCTTTCAATATGCATTGCGATTTCAGGGGTCTCGTTCATTGTTTTTGCAATGATCTTGTGAAGCTCTGGGTCTTCCTTTATTTCCTCAAGCTTTTCAGCAAGGGAGGTCTCAAGGACGGTTTCAATATTCTTTTCAATCAATGTTTCAAAGATTTTAAGTGAGAATAAGACTGATTTATACTCATCCACTCTGCTGACTATAGCAACGCTTGTTACCTTATCCAATTCATCGTTGTTTATGATTTTAATGATTTGTTTGTGGAGATCTTCATTTCCAGCGCTTACTACAACTGCCTTTTCATAGATGCTTAGTCTGTTGTTTAGCTTTTCTCCGTATTTATTTGTGACGATTGCTCCTGCTTCCTCTACAATAAGTTTGGATGCTGCAATATCGATGATTCTACTTCCCCTTAAGTCAAGGAATGCATCATATTTTCCGTTTGCAATATATGCCAATTCCAATACTACAGAACCGAGTACTCTCATCCTTCTTGCAGTGTCCACTAGTTTGGAAACAGAGAGGGTTTTGCTTTTTGTGAATCCTCCTAAGGTGATTTTGGTTATATCGGTTTCTTTGCTTGGAGTCAATGGTTGACCGTTTTCCTTTGCTCCATTTCCTTTGACTGCTTCATAGAAGTTACCGTTTGAGTAGTTTTTTACGAATCCAAGTTGGACGTCCTCAAGGGTTGCTTCCCTTCCGATTGGAACATTTGCAACTGCAATGGACATTCCGTATGCTGGGATGTTTTTAACAGCATTGCTTGTTCCGTCAAGGGGATCGATTAAGAAAATATAGCGAGGTATTTCTTCTTCTTCTTTTTTATTTTCCGGAGTGTTGTTAAGCAATTCTTCAGAGAGGCTTACAGATTGTTGTTTCCCTTTCCCAAGTCGTAGTTCTCCGATTTCTTCGCTGATAAGGTAAGATTCAAAATCAGCGTCTTTTAGAAGTTTGATTACTTCATCTTCTGCTATGATGTCGATATGTGAAGTAGGGGTTCCGTCTGCGCCTATCTTAACAAATTCTCCTGCTTTTGGGTTTCCTACTTGGCCATCAAGGAGATTCTCTACATTTTTGAAAACTGTAGTTGCTATCTCTTTACAAATTTGTATATCGTCTTGATTCATCTTTTACCTCCTTATTTTCGTTAGTTTAATAAATGGGACTTTTTTATAGTTTTTTTTAAATATTTGTTTTTTTAGAGTTTATTCACAAATATTGGTTTTTTGAGTTTTTTTTTTAAATATTTGTTTTTTTAGAGTTTATTCTCAAATATTGGTTTTTTGAGTTTTTTTTTAAATATTTGTTTTTTTAGAGTTTATTCTCAAATATTGGTTTTTTGAGTTTGTTATTGAAATTTTTTATATTTTTTATAATAAAAATTATTTTCTTCTCTTTTTTGAACTTTTATTCTTCTAAGATGTCGTCTGTAATGTAAATGACTGCTGCAATTGCAGATCCAATGTTTTTAACTGTGTGATGAGCCTCTTCAACAATCAGCTCATTGATTTTTACATTTCTTTTATCCATCATATATTTGACCATCTTGGTTGCCTCATCCTTTAAGTCTTCTGGATCTTTGTCAATTCCATCAACTTCAACAGCGCACCCTAATTCATCTCCGATTGCTACTGCCACACATGCAGTTAAGTTTTCGCCAGGATTAGATGAAACTATGCTTGATAAGACACAATTCACCATAGACCCTGCTTTTAATTTAGGCAATTTTTCTATTTTTGTATTAGCTTCTAACATGCTTGATACTTTAATTAGGTTTACATCACCTATTTTTGCTTCATATAAAGCATTATCAAAAGCATTTAATTCTGTAGGGCCTTCTGCATTTCCGGAAACAATAGCAATTCTCATTTTACCACATTTTTATTTTTTAACTTTTTATTAATTCTCATTAGTTCTTTTTAAATGTTTAAATTTATTATTTCTTTTATTCTACTAATGGAATTTATTTCTTATTTATTAGTTTTTAATTTATAAGTTATATTAATTTATTATTTATTTTTTTTAATATATTAATTTATTAAATATTTTTATTTATTCGTAATTTATTTGATGATTTTTTTCCAAATTCTTTTCAAAAATCTTCTTTTTTAAGATAAGTTTATATATAAAATTAAATTAATATAATATTAATCTATATTAGATTATATTATCTCATATTTTATGAATTTAAGATAATTAAAAAATTTTATTAATTTTAATAAATTTTTAGATAATTTAATTATTTCTTAATAACTTATCTAATTATCGATATTTTTTATTATTAATTTTATTGTGAGGTTATTTAAATGTCAACAAAAGTTGTAGAACTTAAAACCGTAAAAGTCGGAAAATATATTGTTTTAGATGGTGAAGCTTCTAAAGTAACTAGCTTAACTACTTCATCTCCGGGTAAACACGGAGCTGCAAAAGCAAGATTAGAAGCTGTCGGTATTTTTGATGGTCAAAAAAGAAGTTTAGTAAAACCTGTAGACACTAAAGTTGAAGTACCTATTCTTGATAAGAGAGTCGGTCAAATTTTAGCTGTTATGGGCGATCAAGTTCAAATCATGGACTTAGAAAGCTATGAAACCTTTGAATTACCTATACCTGCTGAATTCGAAGATGAAATCAGAGGCGCTGTAGGTACTGACTTAGGTGTAGAATATATCATTGCTTTAGGCAATATGAAAATCATGAGAACTAAAAAAGTATAATCCTTTAGTTCTTTTACCTTTTTTATGGATTTTAGTAAAAATCCTATTTCAATCTTTTTTCAAATCAAATCAAATCTAAAATCAAATCATAAACTTTTTTTATTTTTTTATTTTTTAATTAATTACTTGATTAATTGTTTTTTAAAGATTTAAAGGTTATTTTGATAATTAATCAAATAATTAATTATTTATAATCTTTTTTTAGGATTAATTTCTTTATTTGTTTAGTTATTTTGCTTATTTAGTTATAAGTTATTTAATTATTTAGTTATTGATTTAATATTTAGTTATTATTCGTTATTAGTTATTCATTTAAAATTAAAATTAGTGATTTATATGCTTTTCAATACTTATGAACCGGGCAAATTTGCTTTTTCACATGAATCTGTTGATTATTATGATTTAATTAACTCAGAAGATAATTTAAATGGTTCTTCTGATTTTTCAAAGTCAAAAAAATGGGGAATAATCGGAGTTCCTTTTGACAGCACCTGTTCTTATCACCATGGGTCCCGTTATGCTCCTACAATCATAAGAGAAGCCTCTTTTGGCCTTGAACAATACAACAGCGAATTCGATAAGCTTTTAGATGGCGAATTTTATGACTGCGGTGACTTGAATGTTGTTCATGGAAACTGCAAAAGGACTTGTGAAATCCTGGAAGATTCTGTAAATGACTTGATTGAAGCAAACATCAAGCCTATCATTATAGGGGGAGAGCATAGTGTCACTTTAGGTTCAGTTAATGCATTATCTGCTTTAGAAGATAAAAACAATTTAAATGACATCACTGTCATTCATTTGGATGCTCATAGAGACATCATTGATGAATATATCGGTGAAAAGTATTCACATGCCACCATTATGAAAAGAATCTATGATTTGGAGCCTAAGGAACTGATTCAAATAGGAATAAGATCATTCTCTGAGGAAGAAAGGGATTTTGTAGAGGATAAGGAAAATATAATCAGTTTTTATGCAAAGGACATTAAGAATCAGAATATTCATCTAAACGAAGACGTTTCCACATTTGAAGACTTATTGTCTAAATTGGATTCAATCGAAGGTAAAGTCTACATTTCAATTGATATGGATGTATTTGACCCTTCAGTTGCTCCATCTGTTGGAAATCCAACTCCTAATGGTCTGTTTTTAGCTGATGTTCAAGCTATCTTTGAAGCACTAAGCTTTAATGAAGAGATAGATATTATTGGATTTGACTTGGTAGAGCTTGCAAGCGACAGATTGGGAGATATTAGTGGAGTCCTTGCAGCTAAAGTTATTTATGACTTTTTGACTCTCTTTGCTTGAGTCAAATTCTTTTTTTATTCTAAAACTACTTTTTTTATTTATATAATTTCATTTTTATTCTACTGCTTTTATTTTTTTTATTTTTGTAATTTTATTTTTATTCTAAAACTACTTTTATTATTTATTTATAATTGCCCATAAAATGGGTCTTATTTTATTTTTTTTATCATATTTTTTACTATTTTTATTTTCACAAATCCATCACTCCTTTTATGATATCATTATTATTGCTAGTCCTATATGCCATAGTAAATCTCAAGGGATATATTTATATATGATGATGTTTAAATTATTATTAAAAAACAAAAACCGACCAATAGTCGAAAAATTATTTAGAAGAATATTGGGCTAATCATAATATAAAAACCGATTGATGGCCTTTTTTGGAGGCAACTATGAAAAAAGGTGAAAAAAGGAAACAAGAGCTATTAAAGATAGCTTATGATATGTTTCTTACAAGGGGATACGAGAATACCAGCGTTGACGAAATCATAGAAAAGGCACAGATAGCCAAAGGCACATACTACTACCATTTCCAAAGCAAAGAGCAGATGCTCGAAGAAGTCATAGATATGATGATTGATAGTGAGATCGAAACTGCAAAGCAGATTATCGGAATGGATATTTCTGTACCTCAAAAAATAGTGGGGATAATTGCATCAATGAAACCTACCGAAGTAGAACAGCCTATAAAGGACACTCTTTTCCAGCCGGAGAATGTGTTGATGCACCATAAGGTCCGAAAGCAATTGATTGATGTTCTTACTCCACTTTTATCCGAAGTTATACAAGAGGGAGTGGATGAAGGGATCTTTGAATGCGACAATATCCCTGAACGTGTTAAGATGCTCCTTATCATCAGCGATGGTACCTTTAATGAGGGCACATTTAGCGAGCGAGATATTTCAGTATTTATAGACATGACTGAAAAGCTTCTTGGAGCAGAGAACGGAACTATGAGCTTCATTTATGATCTAATTGACAAGAGTGAGATGGAGGGGGCCCAGTGAACAGCACTGAAAAATACCATTATAAACCGGTTCTCTTTTTTGCTCTGGCCTATGTTTTTACCTGGATATTCTGGATTCCGGCAATATTTTTACCAGAAAGCATCAGTCCATTACTCATGTTTATAGGTCTTTTGGCTCCGGCTATTGTGTCTACAGTTTTCATTATGCTGTCAGGCTCAGACTTGCTTAAGAAGGACTTTAAGAATAAAATGATCGGCTTTTATAAGGTAAAATGGCTGAATGTGATTTGGGCTGTGATTGTATTTGCGATTGTAATAGTCTGTTCCATTTTGCTTTCACTTCTTTTTGGACAGCCAATTGACCAGTTTTCCTTTACTGAAAGCTTTTCCTTTACAGGTGTTGGAATTGCTGGAGCATTTATCACAATTACACTTGCTTCTATAATTGAGGAAGTGGGATGGAAAGGATACTGTGAGGATTCAATCGGTAACTATATGAACTGGTTTTGGGAATCCATGATTTTTGGAGTGCTATGGTCTTTCTGGCATTTTCCTTTAATCTTTATTTCAGGAACCTATCAGGCAGGACTTATGGTAAATCCTCTTTATGTGATTAACTTTTTTGTCAGCGGAATCCCTATGGGATTTGTCATTACTTGGGTCTATCTTGAAAGTGACCGTTCAATATTGGCTTGCATGATATTCCATTTCTTCGTTAATTTCATGCAGGAGAAAATAGCGTTGACTCCAGAGACAAAGTGCCTGGAGACAATAGTGATAACAGTGGTTGCAATTCTTATAGTCATGGCTAAAAAGGATATGTTCTTTGAAACCCGTCATGTTGGAAGACTGCTTGAATACAATAGCAGCCAGCAGCAATAATCAGATAAACCCTTTATTTTTCTTCTTTTTTTATTTTTTATAGAATTTTTTAATATTTTTATTTTATTCTTCTTTTTTTTAGTTTATTTTTATAGAATTTTTTAATTATTTTTATTTTTTTCTTCTTTTTTATAATTAATCTAGTAAAATTTTCAAATACTATAAATATCACTTTAACTAATAGTTATATTATAATATATTATAGTGAATAAAAGAATATATTAAAAAATTGCTTAAATATAGAACTCAATTCTTTTTATTGGGCTTATTTCTAATTGAATATAAATTAATTTTAGTATTTATCAATTATTTAAGCAATTTAATTTTTGTATTAAAAATAAGGAGATTTTCAATGTATAAAAGAGAAATAGAACTGTCCGGTCATATCATTGATTCTTTAACTCTTCCTAAAACCATGGACATTATCATGGATAATGGTGGAGACTTTGATATACTGGAATTTGATATAGGAAAGCGTAAATCTGACACTAGTAAAGCTAAGATTATGGTTTCAGCTGAATCTCCCGATATTTTAAATTCTATACTTGATGAACTTAATTTTATTGGAGTTTCTATATCTGAAATCGAAGAGGTTAATTTAGTCCCTTCTCCAAAGGATAAAGTAGCTCCTGAAGGCTTTTATTCAACAAGCCATCATGTTACTCATATTTATTACAAAGGCAAATGGATTTTAGTGGATAAAATCGAAATGGATTGTCTGATTGTCATTGATGAAGAGAATGAGACAGCATCCTGCAAGCCAATTGCAGACCTTAAGAAAGGAGACCTAATTGTAGTTGGAAGAGAAGGGGTAAAGATTACACCTCCTCAAAGGTCAAGAGGAAAGCAAGGGGTATTTGAGTTTATGAACAGTGATGTATCCTCTGAAAAGCCAATGATGAGCATCATAAACGATGTTGCAACTGAAATAAAGAATGTCAAGGCTAATGGCGGAAAGATAGCTCTTGTAGGAGGTCCAGCTATTGTCCATACTGGATCTGCACCAATCGTTGCAAAGCTAATTAAGGAAGGCATTATTGATGTTATCTTTGCTGGAAATGCATTGGCTACCCACGATATTGAATGCGATCAGTTTGGAACTTCCCTTGGTGTAAAGATAGAAACCGGAGAGGTAGTAGCTCACGGTCACACTCACCATATGAGGGCAATCAACAGGATCAATAAGTCAGGCTCAATCAAGGCAGCTGTAGAGGATGGAACCTTAAAGAGTGGAATAATGTATGAATGCATTAAAAATGATGTTCCATTTGTTCTTGCAGGGTCAATTCGTGATGACGGACCACTTCCAGATGTTATTACAGACACTGCAGAGAGTCAGAAGCTTATGCGTCATTATGCTCAAGAGGTTGATATGGTCATTATGATTTCAACAATGCTCCATTCAATTGCAACTGGTAACTTGCTCCCTTCAAGAGTTAAGAGTATTTGTGTAGATATTAATCCATCTACAGTAACAAAGCTTGCAGATAGGGGAAGCGCTCAAGTTGTGGGAATTGTGACAGACGTAGGGGCTTTCTTGCCTGTTTTATATAATGCATTACATGATTAAATTTTTTATTTTTTTATAAATCCGATTTAATTATATTTTTAGCATTGTAAGTTAAATCATTATTTTTTAATTAAGTTAAATCATTATTTTTTAATTAAGTTAAATCATATTTTTTAATTAAGTTAAATCATATTTTTTTTTAAAAAATTAGATATTGGGAGTTTTCAATATGGATGAAAAAACTATTGACTATGAGGGAAACATAATCACAGTAAGCGCAGAAGGACTTGATGAGGATATCGAAATAGGAGATATCACCATTACAGATGCAGAACCTCCAGAGGGAGACCTAGTCATAACTGCAAGGATCCTTGAAGTTGAAATAAAGGAAGTCTATCCTGCTGAAATTGTCATAGAAAACGGTCTTTTTAAGGATGCCATTCCAATAATCACTGATGATGACTCACTACTTGATTTAGATTATGATGGAGTTCTAATTCCAGGATTCATAGATTCCCATTGCCATATTGAAAGTTCCAAGCTATCCCCATCTAATTTTGCAAAGGTTGCATTGACCCATGGAACCACTTCAGTTGTAGCTGACCCTCATGAGATAGCAAATGTTCTTGGAATAGATGGTGTAAGGTTCATGATTGAAGATGGAAATAAAGTTCCATTTGACTTTTATTATGGGGCTCCATCCTGTGTTCCAGCAACTCCATTTGAAAGTTCAGGAGCCATTATTGACAGCAAGGACGTTGCAGAGCTTTTAAGCCATGATGAGATAGTTGCCCTTGGGGAAATGATGAATTTCCCAGGTGTATTGGCTGAGGATGAAGAGGTTATAGCTAAAATCAAGGCAGCTCATGACTTTGGAAAGCCAATTGACGGCCATGCCCCACTTCTTTCAGGAGATGACTTAAAAAAGTATATCTCATATGGAATATCAACAGATCACGAATGCAGCAATTTTGCTGAAGCCGCTGAAAAGAAAAGAGCAGGCATGAAGATTATGGTTCGTGAAGGCTCATCTGCAAAGGATATGGATAATCTTTTTGATGCAGATGAAAGGTTTAACTATATCATAGAGGAAGAGATGAGAGGAAACATTATTGCAGATAGTACTGATGAGGCAATGGCAGTTCCTCCATTTGACTTTTTGGTATGTGATGATGTCGATGCAAGGGACCTATCCAAAGGCCATTTGAATAAATTGGTTAAAAAGGCAATTTCCATGGGAATCAATCCTAAGGAAGCAATTGCAATGGCCACATTTAACCCTGCAGAGCATTATGGATTAAACTGTGGATCAATAGACCCGGGAAAGATAGCTAATTTTGTATTGGTCGATGACTTGAAAAACCTTAACATTTCCAAGGTCTGGGTTCATGGAGAGCTTGTAGTTGACGATGGAGAGGTTCTCTTTGATGTGGAAGCTCCTGAAATAATCAATAATTTTGATTTAGATGAAGTCAAGCCTTCAGACTTTGACGCTACAATGGAAATGGGTTATGTAAGCTCTTTAATGGATGAGACAACCAATGTATTTGTTATTGAAGCATATGATGGCGAGCTAATAACTGGAAAACTGGAAGAAAGCCTTCTTATAAAAAATAAGGTAATTCAGCCAGACATTGATAAGGACATTATAAAAATCGCTGTAATCAACAGATATGGCGGTAACAATATCACCAATGGATTCATAAAAGGATTTAACATTAAAAAAGGAGCAATAGCCACAACAGTTTCACATGACTCCCATAATATTGTTGCAATAGGCACAAATTCAGAGGAAATGGCAGATGCTGTAAATCTGATTAGGCAGCATCAAGGAGGCCTTGCAGTGGTATGCAAGGAAGATGGCATTCAAGACATACTTGACCTTCCGATTGCAGGTCTTATGTCTGATAAGGATGCAGAGTATGTGGCATCTAAGTTAGTCGAGCTCTTTAATCTGGTCCGTGGATTGGGATGCACTTTGACTTCCCCATTCATGACATTGTCATTTATGGCATTGCTTGTTATTCCAGCATTCAAGATAAGTGACTTAGGATTGTTTGACTTTGAAAAATTCGATTTCATTGATTTAATACACAATATTTAAGTCAATTCACTATTTAAGTCAATAATATTTAATTTTATTTCATTGAAAGGGGTTTTAAACTCCTCTATTCTATTTTTAATTATTATTTTAATTATTTTCATAATTTTAATTGTTTCAAATTACATTTTTAGCAATTAACCTACAAAGATTGTAAGTATTTTAAAACTACTTTATGTTTTAAATAAGTTTTCAGTGTTTTAAACTATCTTAAAACTTTTTTAGAGTATTCAGTATTATTACAGGTGATTATTTGCAAGAGGCAAACGAAGACATAGATTTAATCGTAAACCATCCAAAGCAGGCAATTAACAAGCTTGCACTTCCAATCATTTTCAGCAACTTCTTCATGGTTTTAAACAATATCATAGATGGAATATGGGTTGCTGGATTAGGATCCAATTCCTTGGCAGCAGTTGGCTTTGTAACTCCATTGTTCTTTGCCATGGTCGGTTTTGCAAACGGATTGGGAGCAGGTGCCAACAGCCTAATATCAAGGTGTATCGGTGCTGAAAACTATCAGGGGGCTGGAAACAGCGCCATCCATTCGATGATGTTAAGCATAATTGTCACAATCTTTGCAACAATCGTCCTTTTGGTGTTTTTAAATCCTCTCCTTATGCTGATGGGTGCCGGTGAAATCATAGAGGAAACTTCAAATTATGGTTATATAATCCTTGTTGGAGCATATTCTATCTTTTTACCTGCAATGATGGCTGCAATATTCCGTTCTGAAGGGGAAATCAATAGGGCTTCCTATCCTTTGATGCTTAATGCAATAATCAATATGATCTTAGATCCTATCTTTATATATGTCCTTGGATGGGGAGTCAAGGGTGCTGCATTTGCAACTGTTCTTGCTGGAACCTTTGCAACACTTCCAATGGTCTATTGGATGTTTATCAAGCAGGACAGTTTCCTAAAAATCAAGCTAAGCGAATATAAGACCAATCTAAAGATTTATAAGGACATTCTTGTAGTGGGAATTCCAGCAAGCATTGAGCAGTTTATAATCTCTTTTGTGTCTATCCTTATGAATTATTGGCTAACCCTCTTGGCTGGAACCCTGGCTGTTGCAGCATATACTGCAACATGGAGATTGGTGTCAATTGGAGTCTCTCCAATCATTGGTATTGGAGTTGCAGCACTTACCGTTGGCGGTGCTGCCTATGGGGCAAAGAATCTAAAGAATTTTAAGACAGCTCTAAATTACAGTGCGATTCTAGGAATTATTTCATCAATAATCATATGTTCAATTTTCTTTGTATTTGCAGAGCAGCTATCATTCATATTCTCTTATTCAGCAGATAGTGCAATACTTGCTCCAAGGGTTGTGGATGCATTAAGAATCCTTTGTTTCTTTATTCTCCTTATGCCTTTAGGGGTCATATCAGGTAATCTCTTCCAGGCAATGGGAAAAGGAACTATTTCATTAGTTCTTACCATTCTTAGATCATTCATTCTAGAGGTTATATTTGCAGGCATATTTGCATTTGTATTCGATTGGGCAGATATAGGGATTTATACAGGTCTGGTTTGTGGTATGATGTGTGGTTCTATTGTTTCTTATCTTTATATAAATTATTATCTTAAAAAGCATGAAGACTATTTTATAGTTAAATAGTCTTTTAACTCTTTTTTTTAGTTTATTTTAAACGTCAAAGCCCTGCTCTTTCAAATTCTCTTTTAAAATATTCATAGCCTCTTTCTCTTCTTTTCCAGCTACTTTTTTAACTATCCTTTCAGATTCCTTAAATCTTTCTATAAAAAAAGTCCTGTGTATCTTTATCAACAATATTTATTCTTGAATAGTTAACAAGAGACTCCATAAGTGCATGGATTCCTCTATTCATTGGCCTAACGCAAGGGCTATTTATTTTAAGTTCAAGAACATCTGCCTTAATCACATTCGCTTCACTATCTTTAATATTATCCTTTCTCATTCCTTCCTTAATGCTATAGACTTTACAGATAAAATAAGCATCTGCATTGCTTATATGTGCAAATTCATGGTCATCATAGTTTATTCTACTTAAATATTCATCGGGGATGCTTGTGGTTGTGGCATATGAAAACATGATAGGGTCATTTGTTATGTTTACAATAAATTCTCCGTTATCCTTTATGTTTTTAATTGTGTTTCCACCTTCAAATATCTTTAGCATGACTTTATCTTCTTCTATTATCCTCACTCCGAAAGGAGCTGCATTTGTCTTGCCTTCATTGTTTATTGTAGTGAGAATCGCTTCGTATTGCTGTCCTACATTCATTGATGCCTTGCTTAAATCAACATTCATGTTTAGCCCCGTTTATTTCCATCTAAATTATTTTTGATTATTTAATTTTACTTTTTTAATTTAAATTTCTGTTTTTTTCAATTTTGAATTTAATAAATATTTATTAAATTTCCTTAATTTTTAAAAAATCTTTTTATATTAAAACTTATATAAATAATTATAATATATTTGAATAATAAAAATATTATCAATCTTAATATTTTTTTTCATTTAAATTCTTTAGATGCTTTTTTAAAAACAAATATAAGCATATAAGATTATTTATTTATTACATTTAATTTAAATTTATTCAAATAATTTAAAAATGCAAGCTATAATTATCATATTTAAAATTAAAAAAATGCAAGCTTGACTAAATTTATCATATTGATTTTTTTATAAAAAATAAAAAGAGGGTTTTTATGAGATATAAGATGTATGATGAAATGATGGAGCAGCCGGAGGCTTTAAGAAGAACATTTGCCTCTGAAAGTGAAAACATGGCAAATATATCTAAAATCGCTGGAAGCGTTGAGACCATTTATCTAATCGGTTGCGGAAGTTCCATTTCAACATGTTACTCCGTTAGGGATGCATTGGCATCTGTCAGTGACTTAAGAATAGAAGTGTTTACAGGTTATGAATTCGTTTACAATAAAAAACTAAATGATGGCGAAAACTCATTATTCATTGCAACTTCCCAATCTGGGGAAACTGCAGATACATTGACTGCTTTAAAAAGAGCAAATGAATTTAATATTGATACAGTTTCAATTTCCAATGAGCCAGAGAGCTCCATGATTAAGGAAGCCAAATATCCTATTGTAACTTTAGGAAATACTGAAACTGCAATTTTAGGAACTAAAACCTATATAACCCAATTGGCTTGCCTTTATCAGATATTGTTCCCTGCATCAGGATATGAAAAGACAGATGAGATTATGGAACAATTAGCCAACATGCCAGACTTGGTTCAAGAGCTATTGGAATCAACTGAAGAGGACAATAAAAACTTAGCAGAAGAACTAAAGGATGAAGAAGGATTCTATTGCTTAGGAAGTGGAGTCAATTACGGCCTTGCATATAAATTGGCTATGACCATGCTTATGGAAGGAGCTATAAAGCATGCTTGCCCATTATATTCCGCAGAATACAGACACGGACTAATTGAAAGGGCAGAGGAAGGAGTTCCTTTAATCTTCTTGGATGCAGATCTTGAATCAGATGAGCTAACCAAAAGAGCAATAGCAAATGCAAGGGATGAATTGAAGGCAAATTGCATAATCTATAATTTAAGGGATTATGCTGATATAAACCCATTGCTTGCACCATTTGTCTTTGTAGTGCCTTTAGAATGGTTTGTCTATTATTTGGCACACTTCAATGGAGAAGATCCAGGTAGTACCAGACATATTGGTAAGGTTAGATATTAATTATTTAATATTTAACTATTCTTTTTTTTATTGGACTTATTTAGTTAATTAATGTTTATTTTTATTTTAGATTTCTTTTTTTCTTTATTTTATTTTATTAAAGGTAGATTATTTTTATTTTATTATTTTATGCAATTTAATTATGATTTTTATTTTATTATTTTAGACAATTTCAAGTATATTTTTATTATAATGGAGATTTTAAGATGGAATTTTATATCATAAACGGCGGGCCAAGAAAGAAATACAACACTGCAGAGCTTCTTAAAAAAGCATCTGAAGGAATTAAGGATGAGTTAAAGGACATTGATGAGGATGTAAACATTCATCAAATCCATTTATATGACTTGAACTTTAAGGGATGCAAATCCTGCTTCCATTGCAAAAGAATAGGAGGCAAATACTATGCACAATGTCCAATTAAGGATGACCTTTTGGAATTGCTTCCTAAGGTTCAGAATTCAGATGGAATAATCTTTGGCAGCCCTATCTACTTTGGTGAAATCACAGGAGAGTTAAGGTCCTTTTTAGAAAGATTCCTTTTTTCAATACTTGTTTATGGAGGAGAGTCCAATGCTCCTAAAAGAATGCCTATGGCAATGATCTATACCATGAATGTTACAGAAGAGGGATTTAATCTTTTCTATGGAGATAAGTTTGATATCTTGGAAAATGCCATGGCTAATTTAATCTCAAAGCCATATTCCTTAAAGGTCTATGACACTTTTCAGTTTTCAGACTATTCCAAATATGAGAACTATGCCTTTGATCCAGAACTTAAGGCCAAACGAAAAGAAGAGCATTTTCCAATAGATCTTGATAATGCTTATAATTTAGGCAAAAAAATAGCTCAAGATAGTTTAAAACTCAATGAATAGTCATTGAGATTCTTTTTTTTTAAATAAGTCAAGATAGTTTTTCATTCGCTGAATAATTGTCTTGAAACTCTTTTTTTTATTTTAACATAATTTTTAAATTGGCAGATAATTATCTTAAATTCTTTTTTTTAAGAAATAACACTTTAAAAGCAGTTATAAATTCAAAATAAGTTAAAATAAGGAATAAATCAGTTTATAGCAGTTATAACTTCAAAATAAGTCAAGATAATAAATAAAAATCAGTTTTAAAAAAAGTAATACAAAAAAATTAAAAATTTAAAAAATTTGAAAATAAGATAAATTAATTATCTTATTCGTTTTTAATAGCTAATGCAATATCGTCAGCTTTTACAGTTTGTCTTTTAGCGATTTTTGCATATTCAATTGCTTTTTTAGAGATAGCAGCTGCGTCTTCTTCTAAGTATGCTACTAATGCATCTACTGCTTCAGCACTTACTCTTTCAGCACCAGCATCTTTAATAATCCTATTAACAGGAGCTTTAGGAATTGCCATATTTTCACCTCCGTTTTATAGTTAAGTAATATTATATTCGAACTTAGTATTAAATATTTCCCTTTTTTCCTTATATTTTCTTAAAAATTTATATAACTTTTATATTAAAGTAGTTTTTTTAAAATTATTATGAATATTAATCTATAGTTAAAAATAGTTGTTATTATTAAATTTTTTCAATAGTTATCTTAATTTAGATATTGGGTTTGGATTGAAAAATTTTTGAAAAATTATTAGTTGATTTTTTAAAAATAACTTTTGATCTTTGAAATAAAAATAGAATGAGTAAACTTAGAATAATTAAATGTAATCAATTTAAATCAATTAAAACAATTTAAATCAAAATATGGATAACTCTAATAGAAAGTAAAATAAGTATATTAGAATAAAAACAATTAAAATAAGAAAATTAAAAAAAATAAAAAAGGATAATTAAAATAAGAGAGTTTTGAAATATAGTTTATCCTTTCTAAAAATTAAGTAAATTAAGAGAGTTTTGAGATATATTTTATCATTTTAAATAATTAAATTAGGGAGTTGTGATATAGTTTTTTTAAAATCAATTTATCTAAATAGGAAGTTATATTTTTTGTCCTTTTTTAAATGAATTAAGAATGAATTTTGGAGAGTTTTAAAAAAGAAAAAAATATTATTTTTTATAGACAGTAGGTTTCTTATCTATAAAAAACAATAGTAGGGATAATCAATAAAGAGATTTTAAAAAAAATAAATTATAGCAAATAATTGCTATATTTATTCTATATCAATTTTAGTTGTAGGAATTTCTTTTTTAGGAATGGTTATAAATAATATACCATTGTCTTGTTTTGCAGAAATTTCCTCTTTAACTATTTCAGCTCCTAATTTAATGGTCCTTTCAGCAACTCCAGTTTTTACTCCAGTGATAATTAGGTTTGCTGGGTTTTCTTCATCTTCTTCAATGCTGCAGAGAATGTTTTTAAGTTCTGCGTTGATGGAGATGGAACTGTCAGTTGCTTCAATTGAGATGTCTTCTTTAGCTACACCTGCTAGGTAAGCTTGTAAGTAGTAGAAGTCTTTAGTTTCTGCAAGGTCAACGCTGATTTTGTTGGTTGCAGAGGTTTCCTTATAGGATTGGTATTTGTCATCAAAGTTCTTTTGCATAGCTTTCATTGCAATGATGGTGTCATCAATGGTTTTTGATAGGTTTTCACCAACTTTTCCTGCTACGTCTTTACCTTTGTTGTAGGTTTCATCCCATTTTTCTTTGTTAGCTTCAGTTCTTGCTTCAGCTTTTGCTTTGAATTCTTCAGCTTTGTCTTTAAAGTCAGATTTGGTTTCAATATTTTCGCTCATATCTTCAGCCATATTATCGATCTCCTTTACATAATTTTATTAAAATTCAACATTTTTTTTAAGACATTTCCATTCCCAAAAAGGGAATTTCATATCCAAAAATCTTTTAGTATACTTTTGTTACTAATGTATACTTGAACTATGGATCTTTTAGTATATAAAGTTTTCTATTCGTGTACACATTTTTTAAATTTGTATACATTTTTTAAGATCTTTAATTTTTCATATAAAAAATAGTTTATTTTCATATTTATTTCTTTTGATTTAGTTGTTGAATGTTAAAAAATAATTAATTTTGAAATTTTTAAAAATCGCTAAAATTTCACATTCTTGTAGGAAAGTAGCTTGGTGTGTTTAGGTGTAAAAAAATAAAAAGTTTTGATTCGACTTAAGTCAAATCAGAATAGTTTTATCAAGTTTCATTCTTGATTTTAGTTTTAAGTCAAATCAAAATAGTTTTCATCATCTTCATATTCATCTTCATCTTCTTCAGCTATCTCTCTTTTTTCAACCTGCTGAATTAACTGAATGATCTCTTCCAATCCTTCACCTTCAGCTGCAGAGATAAGCAATGGATTCTCAGTCTTATCAATATACTCCTGAACATAGTCATGCCTTGCTCCATCATAGTCTGAAATGTCCATCTTATTAAATAAATATATGATAGGGGCATCAAAGACATTCTTGATTTCCTCCAGAAGATTGTACTGATTCTCAAGGGCATATCCACATGTTTCAGATGCATCAAAGATAAAGAGTATTGCATCAGCCAGATGCTCAAGAGCCACCATAGCATTAAGCTCAATATCATTCATGTCTCCAATAGGCCTGTCTAGAAGACCGGGAGTGTCAATGATTTGATAGTGCTGCCATCTTTTTTCAAAATGCCCAATCTGAATACCTTTGGTTGTAAATGGATAGTTTGCAACTTGAGGCTCAGCATCTGTAATGTGGGTTAGTAATGTTGACTTTCCAACATTTGGAAATCCTGCAATTACAATGCTTATTGCATCAAAGTCTACAGTAGGCATGTTTCTAAGGCTTTGCTTTGCAAAGTCCAAAAAGTCAAGGTCCTTTTCAATCTTATGTACAACAGATGATATACGGCCATAGGCTTGCTTTCGAAGACCGGTGGCACGTTCAGAAGGAGCTTTCCTAATCTTTGCCCCATATTCCTTTTCAAGCTGTGTGATGATTCCGTAAGCCCAGTTGACTGCACCGAGAGCTTGCTTAAAGTCGTCAACCCCAACTGTAATGTCTATATAATCCTGATAGAATTCCGGAAGCTCTTCAATTTCAGGAGTCCGATCAAGAATCATCTTAAGACGGTCCTTGATTACCTGACAGGCAGTGATAACTCTGGTCTCTTCAATTCGCTTCCCTTTCAGGCGCTTAGGCATCTTTTCTCCTCTTCTTAAATCAGCTGCCTTCTTTCCTCTTCTAAATCCTTTATCCAATAACTCATCTGGAGTTGGTATAGTTGGTAACATCATAATAATCACGTTTTAATTGTTTTTTTATAAATCAAATCTATTCTGCTGGGTAAATAGATTAAGTAATTAATTTTTCTATGGTTTTTTCTACTAAGTTATTAATTTTATAAATATAATTATTTAAATATTTGCCCTTGGAACTTAAACACCTTTGTATCCTTATTTAACCATGTATCTGGCCTTAAACCTGCCTTAAGACAAGTATGTGATAAAAATTCTTCCTTATCCATATTGTGTTCAGGTGCTACCTGCGGCAATAATAATCCTCTATAGAATCCTTTCTCTACAATAAGCCCATCCTCTCCAATTATTATATTATCCAAATAATCTATAGGCTTATCCACTTCAATAAGCTCTGGCTTAGTGAGTACTGTTATTTCATATTCAAGACTGTCAAGTTCGCTTTCACCAACTTCTGGAAAACGAGGATCTCTTACTGCAGCAGATATTGCAGACTCTATAGTCGCTTCAACCAATGGAAAGATAGGTTCTGGATAGCCTATGCATCCCCTTAGGTTGTTGTTCTTGTTTAGGGTTACAAATACTCCAAGCTTTTCCCTAAGATGTTCTGGACAATCTGAAGGCACATCAATCTTATCATGCTCTTTTACATAGGTTTCAATTGCATCTTTTGCTAATTCAAGTAAATATTTGCCGTCGTCTTCACTTAACATATTTTCACCTTCAAATTGTTTTTTCTATAGTTTTAAAAATTTTAAAATAATTATTCAAGCACTATGTCTTAGTTTTTATAGTCTATTTTTGAATAAAATATAATTTCTTAATTGTCACATCTACATATCTTTTCTACAATTTATTAAATATATATTATAAATTGTTTATTTTAATTAAAGTTATAATTAAATTAATAGTTTTACATAAACTATATAAAATAATTTATCTTCTATTTAATTTAATTAATCATTAATTCCTATTGAAAATAATAAGATATTTTTTATAGAGTTTTGCTTTTTAAATATAAAAAGTTATTTTTGTGAAAGTTAACTACTTCCACCTACCATTGCATTCAATATCCTAGTATGAGGACCTCCATCTCCAACTGGTGCAGTCTGTCCACCTTTGCCACAGAATCCAACGCTTAGCTTAAAGTCAGATCCTATTGCATCAACACATTTTAAGGTTTCAAGTATGTTTCCAGATAAGGAAACGTCTCTGAAGTGGTCCTTTAACTCTCCGTTTTCTATCTTATATGCTTCGGAAGCATTGAATTGGAAGATTCCTTTTCCTGTATCCACTTGACCTCCCCTTGAGCCTTTAAGATATATTCCGTCCTTAATGTCTTCAATAAGCTCATCAAAGCTTAAGTCTCCTGGCTGGAGATAGGTATTGCTCATTCTTACAATAGGCTGATCGCTGATTGATGAACGTGCATTACCTGTAAGCGGAATGTCAAGCTTACCTGCACTTTCCCTTGATGATAGGTATGAAATTAGATCTCCATCCTTGACTATCTGGTTCTTTCTTGTTTTAACCCCTTCAACATCATATGGATAATAGCCGAATCCATCCTTATTGCTTGAGTCGTCATAGATATTAACAATATCTGAACCTATCTTTTTATTCATCTGGTCATGAAGTATGGAATCATCCTGAAGCACAAGGTCTGCCTCTACGGCATGGCCTACTGCCTCGTGGATAAATACTCCTGTTAAGCTATTGTCTGCAATGATTGTAAATCTTCCTGATGGTGCTGGCTTGGCATCTAGAAGTTCAGTGGCCTTTTCTCCAACTTTTCTTCCAAAGGATTCGATATCTGCATTCTTCAATACTTCAAATCCCTTGACTCCGCCTAAGCTGTCATGATGGAATTGGATAAGCTCCCCATTTGATGCAACTGCATTAAGTGATAGGCTGACCCTTGCATTGTCTGTTAGTATGCAGCTTCCTTCGCTGCTTAGAAATGCAGTCTTTGACTCTGCATCCCCATATCTTACAGTTGTGCTTATTACATTGCCAACATTGCTTGCCTTGTTTGCATCTTGTATTATTTCCTTTTTCTCTTCTATGCTTACATCGCTTAGCTTTATCTTCTGTTCAATTGCAACAGCATCCTCTATGATGTCGCATTCTGCAAGAGTGATGTCTCCTTTCAGTGAGTTTGATATCTTTATGGCTTTTTCGCTTATCTCTTCAAGTTTGGAAAAGTCATTGGTTGTTGCAAAGCCCCAAGCTCCATTGTTTAATACTCTTATTCTTGCAACAGTTGACAGTCCTGTGTTAATGTCTTGAATCTGATTGTCTTTCATGGTTATGCTTGTGTTGTTTCCAGTTCCAGCCCTTATGTCTGCATAATCCACTTTATCTTCTATCTTGTTTAGTATGCTTTTAAATAAGTCTATGTGTTCTTCCATTTTAAGACTCCTTATTTCTTTAGTTTTTTAATTTTTATGGGTTTTGTAAATAATGTTTTTATAAATTTTATTCATCTATGTCTTTAAAAAATATATTTTTTATAAAGTTTTTTTTTATCTATGGCTTTATAAATATAGTTTTTATAAAGTTTATTCATTTATTGTTTTATTGTTTTTAATAGATATAACTATTTATTAATTGAGTTAAAGGTTTGTGATTTTAGTTTTTTAAATTTGATATTTTTTGTATTATAGCATGTAGATATTTTATTTATTATAGGTTTGTTAAGAAAGTTAAAAAAAAGAGTTAAATAGAGTTAAAAAAAGTTTTGGCTTTTATTTTTATAAACAAAAGCCATTTATGAGAATAATTAAATTTTAAAAAAAGATTTATCAAAAATAGTTAATATTGGAGCAATAAAGTCCAAATTTATTAAAAATAGTTAATATGGGGGAATTAAACCCCCTAAAAATCTATTTTATTGTTAGCTTTGCAGTTTTAGTAACCTTCTTATAGGTGCTGTCACCACTGAATTGCGCTGTAAAGCTATAGGTTCCCTTCTTGTTTAAAGAGACCTTTACAGTAGCCACTCCCAATGAATTGGTATTTGCTGTATAGACTTTACCATTTAGTCTAAAGCTTATTTTTTTACCTGCAATGGCTTTTCCGCTAGAGGATTTGAGTGTGGCAGTCAGTGTCTTGGTCTTTGCGCTTGACTTATAGGTCTTGCTACTTGCAGTTAATTTAGGGGTCTGTTGGCTAACGCGTATTACTGCAAAGTTGAATGATCCGCTATAGTTGTCATCTCCTAGGAATGCTATTGCAAAGGTGTAAGAATTGGCATATTTCAAGTTGATCTGTATCTTTGCCCATCCTGTTTCATTGGTTTGCCTATTGTATTTGACTCCATTGAATCCTATGATAACTTTTTTGTTGGCTAGTGGATTTCCATCGCAGTCAACTAATTGGAAATAGAAATATTCTCCTATTCTTCCTTCTATATTGGAATCAAAGGCGGTAGTGTTCATGTCATTGAAATTAAGCTTTGTACCTATCCTTTTAACGGTAACACTTGCATTTCCATTAGATGAGCTGTAGTTTTCATTGCCTGCAAAGCTGATTCTTGCAGTATAAGTGTCTGGAATCAGATTATTTGTCGCTATCTTGATTTGCCCATTGGAATCAGTTGTATAGTTTTTGATTCCATCCAAGTCAACAGTCAGTACAGCTCCGCTTATTGGATTATTTTGGCTGTCTTTCAGTGTTGCTATAAGGTAGCCCTCCTCTTTGTAGGTTGTTGTTATGTCTGTTTCAGTCAATATTGTGTTTATCTTATTTACTCTAATCTCCACACTTGCATTTGTTCCAATGTATCTTTCATCTCCTGCAAATGAAATGCTTAGGCTTGCATTTCCTTCAGCTAAAGCAATTATCTTGCCGTTTTCAACTTTAGCAATGCTTTCATCACTTATGCTGTAAGTTAAATTGCCAACATCCGGCTCCAATATAGCTCCGATTGGGGATTCCTCATTGACTTTTAATTCAATGGTATCTTTTTCAATTTCAATCATGGTAGCTATTCTGCTTACGCTGACTTTCACTGTTGTTGTATTTTCTGCATATACTCCATCGCCGCCGACAGTCAATGTAATGGTGGCATTGCCCTCGCCAACAGCAATGGCTTGGCCATTATCAACAAGCACAACAGATGTATCGTTAGATTCATATCTCACATCTAATCCTTCAGGGGAGGTTTTTGGAGAAAGGGTATCATTTTCACCCACCAGCAAGTCAATATTGCTGAATGCGCTAACGCTGGCCTCTTTAAGATTAACAATAATCTTGATGCTTTTGTTTTGAGCTTTTGTATACTTGTCATTGCCATCAAATGAAACGGTTATAATGGCACTGCCTTCACTTAATGCAGTAATTTGGCCATTGTCAATCTTAGCAATCAAGTCATCGCTTATTGCATAGTTTAAATTGCCTCCCTCCTCTGGATTTAAACTTGCAATGGAATCAAGGCTGTCTGTGACTTCTAAGCTAATGGTATCATTAACTATCTCAATGATGGTTGGGATTTTACTGACAATGACAGTGACAGAGCTAGAGTTTTTGCTATAAGTTACATCATCACCGACAGTCAAGGTAATTACAGCCATTCCCGCACCAACTGCACTGACGACACCATTTTCATCAACCATTGCTACAGATTCATTGCTGCAACTGTAATTTACGGCAAGTCCTATTGGAGAGATAGTGGCAACAATGGTTTCATTGGAGCCAACAAACAAGTCCAAAGTGTCATTCTCAACGCTGATGCTAGCATCCTTCAAGTTAACAGAGAATGAAACATGGAATGTTTCATTATCGTATTTTTCATCTCCGGAATAACTTAGTTGGTAAGTGTAATCCCCTTTGGCCAAATTGGAAATGATGAAAGTGGCAGTTCCATCATTGACTTTTTGGATTTCCTCACCTAAAGTGACGTTGCCTCCGGCATCCTTATCTAGATAGGCTATGACAATTGCATCCTCTCCCACTTTGATATTGCTGGCATTGGCGTAAGCATTTATTTTAAATGGAATGACAGTTAAATTTGATGAGTTGGAAATGCTGTGATAAACCTTAGGACGATTTAATGAATAATTTAATAGGTAATCCCCTTTAGGAAGGACATCTATATCGAATATGGCAGTGCCGTTAATGATTTCGGATATATAGGTTTTATCATGCAATTTCAATGAAACGTTTCCTCCATCCGCTCTTTTGCCGTTCTCTTCCAAAACAGTGACATTTATTTGTGTTTCATTGTAGTTGATTGAAATGTTCTCAGCTAAAATGTATGCGTTGCCGATAGATAGGCTGTCATGGACTGTCAGATTGACCTTTTGATTGTCTACAATGGCTTCAATGTAATATCCGCTGTTTTCTACACCCTCAAATGGATTGATGGCCTTGTTAATTATTGTGCCCTCCAGGTCATCTAAAGTGGCATTTATGGCAGACATTTCGAAATTTCGAGGATATAAAGCTCCATCGTAATCGCTTATGTTTTCGCCGTCGTATGCCTTGAATGCCAGGATTGCATCCTGTAGCAGACCGGTTCTATTGCTTGAATTTAGAGTTAGGATCAGATAGCTTTCAGGATGAACAGTCTCTGAACTTATTTCCTTGAGTTTTACAACACAATTTGAAATGTAATTGGTAGTTCCTAGGGTGGCATTGTCATAGCTTCCATCGTTGGAGGACCACCAGTTATTGGAAATGTCCATTTTCATGGTTTTTTCACTTCCAAATCCTATTTTAGCAAGATCATCTGATAAAATAACGCAGTCATGCATCTCAACTGAAAAATTGCCTGTATTCAAAACAGCTATTATATATTCGACATTATCGAATAGGCATCCTTCAAAGACCCTTTGGGAGTGATATCTCACATTATCTGTTCTTGAATATATTATATTTACAGCTTGGACATTTCTAAATGTTGAATTGTAGACTTCCAAATCTCCTGGAATCATGGTACATCCTCCACTTGCAAGATTATTTGAGTTAATTCCGCCAAATACATAAGGGGAGAATACTGCCCCTTCGCCAATGAATGTGGAGTTGATGAGGATTGCATGTTGGCATGAACCAATGCCCAAGCAGGTCAATGCCCTTGTAGGATCATAGATTCTGTCATTCAATTCATTGATGGTCTTGGAGCTAACTATGAATTGGCTATTTTCTATTGTAATTTCGCCCTTTTGGCCACCATAAGCGCCGATAGCAACCAAATCCATGTTTATGCTATATGCGTTTATGCTGTCAATCACTTTTGAATTGTTCATGTATAATGTGCCTTGATTCGCAATTTCACTTAGTCTGCCTGCATGGTCGCTTTCAAATATTGTATTGTCAATGATTAGGGTGCCGTCATTGCAAATGGCTCCTCCGTAATAGGCATTTGCACGTAAAGTTCTATCTGCATATCCATTGTCATGGAAATATGAATTTCTTATGGAAAGGTTTCCTGCAGTATTGATGGCTCCGCCGTAATTTCCTTGGCCGCCAATGAATGTGACATTGTCAATGGCCACATTGGATTCCTCTTCAATATAGATGGCTGATTGTGTGTCACGGGCCGCCCTATTCAATGTCATCTGGGATATTCTTAATTCGCATTTGCCTTTTAATGCTGTAATGAAATAGTCTGAGGAGCTGTCACTTATTATGGTCTTGGCTGCCCCTTCGCCGATAAGCAATATGTTAACAGTTGTTGGAATTCTTAAATTGCTGTTTAAACTTCCTGTATAAGTGCCTTCCAAAATATGCACTGTAATATTTGTTGATTTTTGATATCCTTCGCTCAATGCCTTGGAAATTGATTTAAATGGATTGCTTATGCTGCCGTTTCCATTTTCATCATCGCCACTGCCATCGGATACATAAAGTTCAATGTTTTCCAAGGCGTAAGGGATTTTGGTGGAAACTATGCCGTCAATGTAAGTGTCATTTAAAGAGGCGTATTCATAAATGCTTGTGAATTCGTATATGGTATTGTTTTTAAATCCTACATATTCTAAACTTGCATTTTGATTGACCAGAGTGGATTTTCCAATGTATTCACCATCAAGATAGAAACTTATTTCCCCTCCTCCGATTATGGCGCCGGAAGGGTGAAATACGCTGACGGTTAAATTATCAGACAAACTAGTTACATTCAAATCATTGGCAACTATTGTCAGATTATTTAAATAGGTAAATATATTGTTTCCAGAACTCCCTTCGATGAAAATGTCCTTTCCGCAAGTGGCTGAATTGTTTTCAAAAATGACATCTTCAAGGCTCATTTGACAATATGAACTTGTATTGTCATGATTTAAGAGATATATTGCGCCGCCGTTTCCAGAGGCGCTGTTATTGATGAATTTCCCTCCTTTGACTATGGCTCCAGTGGTCGCTAAACCTGCACCATTTCCAGATGCCTTGTTGTTGATGAAAGTAATGTTTTCCACAATTATTTCACATTCTTCGTTTCCAATGCTTCGATATTGGGCAACATATTTGGGAACCTCGTTATTGATGAATTTGTCATTGATGGAAATTATATGTCTGCCCCCTGCATAAGCAACATTTTCTCCCCTACTTTCCGTAATCCAATTTGAGTCGAAAGTGTTATTGATGCTTATTAAGTCACTTTGGATATAGTATGCGGCGCCGCCGCCGGCGGATCCTGCAATTGTATTATTAAAAAAGGTATTGTTTTCTAAATAGGTGACCTTATTATTATTGGTGGATAGCCATATTAAACCGGTGTGAGTGAGACCATCACAATTTTCAAATCTGGAATTGGTTAATCTCAGATTATAGCCAGTTATGGCCTGATCTGTACCGTTGATTACTCTTAAATTATCAATTGTTACTCCATTGTTACCTGTTTGGGCACGTATGGTACCTGAATTTATGACAATGTTGTCCATCATGCTTAATGTGTATGCGTTTATAAGAGTGGAAGGACAGTTGATTAAGGTCAGATTAATCAGTGTAACGTCTAAGGTTGAAGAGAAAGCAAATATGCTCTTTGTTATATTTTCTCCATCAATCACTACATTGGAGTAGGATTCTCCAACGATGGTGATTTTGCCGAGAGTGGAATAGGACAAATCTCTATTGTCATCCCCATTGTAAATTCCGTTTTTAACGTGCACAGTCAAATTGACAGCAGATGCTGTTCCATAATCCAATGCTTTTCTAAGAGTCTTGAATGGATTGTCTTCACTGCCGTTGCCAGAGCCATCATCTCCATCAGTTGATACCCACACTTCAAGAGAGCTGTGGTCGTAATTAACTCTTGCAGTTGCATTTTTTACGTTTACCCCAAAAGGATTGATTTCAGAGTATGACTGAGTACCTGAAATTACATATTCTCCATTTTCCAGCAATTTTTTAATGCTTATCATTGCTACGCCGTTATTATCAGAACTAGCAGAACCCACATTTTCTCCATTCAAGTAAAATATGACCTTTGCATTTTTAACTTTATTTCCCATGTCGTCGGTTACATTGGCTTTTAAAAAGAAGGTGGTGCCATCAATTTCTGCATCTTCAAAACTTAGGTATGCATTAAACTCAGTGTTGGAGTATAGAAATGCAGTGGAAGAATGGCAGTCTATGAATTTATTGTTCTTCAAATAGGCATTTTGGAAAAATAGGATTGCTCCATCTGTCCCTGTATAATTACAGTTGATGAATGTATTATCAGTAATGTTGGCTATATTTATCCCATTGTTATAGGCAATATACAATGCACCTTTATAATAAGCGCCTGTCAGATTCTTAAAAGTATTTCCTTTGACTAAACTTTTTCCTGTTTGCAGGGATACGGATGGGCTATAGGCATAGGAATATTCTGCAGTTGAACCTTCAAAGAGATTATTTAATAAAATTATTTCTGAGTTTTGTGAAAAATAGATATCTGCACATTGTTTGGCCCTATTTTCTAAAAATTTTGAGTTCATTACTGTTAAAGGGCTATGTTTATCAACATAAAGTGCAGCAAGATTTGTTGCATAGTTTTCCGTGAATATGCAATTGTCAATAGTGAGATTTCCAGAACTTCTAATGGCAGAGCCCATATTATTTTTGCCGTGAGTGAATGTGATATTTATTAAGGTCACTATTGAATCCTCACTGATTGATATTATTATTGGATTTAAGTTTTCCCCATCAAAAACAGTTCCTCCATTTGAATCTCCAATAATGCTAAGGGATCCGTCATGATCTTTATGGTCTAAGTTTATCTCCAAGGCAGAATTATTTTCACCTGTGTAATTGCCTGGACCGATGTAGATGACAGCATTGTCAGAGTCATCAAGTTGTGAAATGGACTTTTTTAGTGTAGCGTAAGGATTTGCTTCGCTTCCATCTCCCTCATCGCTTCCGGTTTTATTTACATAAATGGTCTTATTAAAAGCATCTGATGAAAGAGACTTTTCTGAATCCTTATAAGAATGTGTGTTCTCCTTTGTGAGTGGGTCTGTTGTGAGTGCATTCTCATTTGAGTGTGTATCTGTTAAGAGTGTGTTCTCGTTTGTGAGTGCATTCTCATTTGATCGTGAATCTGTTGAGAGTACATTGTCATTTGAGTGTGTATCTGTTGAGAGTGCATTATCAGTATTTTCTGCACTTATTGCACTAATTGATAGAAATATAATCAATATTATGCTGATAATGAAGAATTTATTTAATTTCATATATTCACCTGAAATTTGCTTTTTTTAGATTTTATTAATGTTTAGAATAAATAAGATAGGGTATCACTTTTCTTATTTATCTTCATTTTTTTCCCTTTTTATTATTTTTGGGATTGAAATGTTTTACTTCATTTTTCCCTTTAGCTATTTTAAGGTTAATAATATTTATATCGAAATAATATATATAATAATTTCTTTGATATGATTCATTCAGATATTGTATCTATTTACTGAAAATTGTTCAAATATAATTTTTCAATTCATAAATGATTTTTGAAGTTTTTTTCTTCTTTTAATTTCATCAGGCCAATAAAAAATTATAAATAAAATTTTAAAGAAATAATTATTTATGACTAAGGTAGAGTTAAAGGTTAAGCCAATTGAAAACGGCACTGTGATTGACCATATTCCAGCAAATAAGGCGCTTCAGGTATTAAAGATTCTAGGGCTTCCAAAGAAAGGAACCAATGTTACACTTGCTATGAATGTCCATTCCAGATTAGGATATAAGGATATTGTCAAGTTTGAAAATAGGGAATTGGCTCATACTGAAATAGATAAGATATCATTGATTGCACCTGATGCAACCATCAATATAATCAGGGATTATGAGATTGTATCTAAAAATAAGGTAAGAAAGGTAAATGAGTTGAATGGAATAATCAAATGCACCAATCCTAAATGCATATCAAATACTGAAGAGCCTCTAGAGACTAAGTTTTATCTTGTTGACTCTAATCCGATTACAGTAAGGTGCCATTATTGTGAAAGATTGGTTCAGTATGATGAGATATATAATCAGTTTGAATAGTTTTAAGGTTTTTAACATTCTAATTTAAATTTAAAAACTTAAAATAACTCTTTTTTTATTTATAATATTTTTATAAGGTGTTTATTTATGTGGGAGATGGTTTGGCCTATTTTGCTTGTCATTTTATCTAATACGATTTATAATATTTGTACCAAGTCAACTCCAGGGAATGTGAATGCCTTTGGAACATTGATGATAACTTATATAACTGCAGCTATTTTAACTGCTATCATCTTTGTATTTCTGGTAAAGCCTGAGAATGTTATGGTGGAACTTTCTCATGTTAATTGGACATCTGTTGTGCTTGGAATAGCTATTGTGGGATTGGAGCTTGCTTATATTTTTGCATTCCGTGCCGGTTGGAAGGTCAGTTCTGCTTCAATTGTTGCAAATATTGGACTTGCCATTGTTCTTGTATTCGTTGGGGCGATTCTTTATGGTGAGAATATAACACTTAAGCAGCTTGGCGGCATATTTATTTGTGCTGTTGGATTATTTTTGATTAATATGGGTTAAATAAAAAAAAATAAAAGAAGTTTTTAAAAACTTCTTAATCAATCTTTTTTTAGAATTTATTTCTTCTTTTAGGTCTTTTTTAAATTAGAATTATTTTCTTCTTATAGGCCTTTTTTTTAATTAGAATTTTTTCTTCTTTTAGATCTTTTTTTAATTAGAATTTATTTCTTCTTAATCAGTCTTTTTTTTTAAAAAAACAATTTAAATAACCTCTTCAATTAAATGGTTTGCTAATCTTTCCGCTAATGCAAGGATAAGCAAAATAGGTGGCTTGCCTGGAGAGATAGGAATAACGCTTGCATCTCCAAGGTAAAGGCCATCGATTTCTGTTTTCAGATTCTTATCAACAACCTCTCCAATTGCTGCTGTTCCTCCTGGATGGGCTCCCCTGAATACTGTTGAAGTCATGGTTGTTGCATCGACTCCTGCCTTTTGAAGGATTGAGCCTGCAGCTGCAGCTCCTTGTCCAAGCCTTCTTATATCGCCTATTGTATTGAATTTCTTAACATTTCCATCAATGTCTACAGATCCTACCATATCATCTTGAACCTTAACCATAATGCTTAAAATGTCCTTATCCTCAACTTCAGGGTATGTTTCTTTGATATATTTTGAAATGAATGAGGAGAAATGTGGGGCAAGGATATATTCATTTCCTATTGCAAGTCCGTTCATCTGTACCTCTGTGTTGTATTTTATGTCTTTTAAGACTCCTCCAACGCTTATGAATGGATCAAAGAATAGCTTGTTTCCAGCGTCTATTCCAGTCTTTTGAAGGATGACTGCTGTATCGATTGCACCGGCTGCAAGGATAACAAGGTCTGATTCGATGGTCTTAACTTGGCCATCCTGTATGTATTCGACACCGCTTGCTGATTTGTGGGCAGTAAGTATCTTAGTGACTTCTGCGTTTTCAATAAGCTCTGCTCCGTTTTCGATTGCTATGTCTATAAAGTCCTTTCCGCTCCATTTTGCATCTCTAGGACATCCGAATGAACATTTGCCGCATGGCTTGCAGTCCTCATCCCTGATGAATTTAGGCATCTTGATTGCATCGAATCCGCATTCCTTTGCAGATTCCAAAAATAGCCTTGTTCCTTCACCTATATGGTCGTCATCCATTTGATGGACGCCGATTAGCTCTTCTATTGTTTCGTATTCCTTGCTAAGGTCTATGCCTAGGTCCTTGAATTCCTCTTCAAGAACCCTTACGCCGTTTCCTGCTGCCACTATTGTAGATCCTCCTACACAGGTGGTCTTAAGAAGGTCTAGGCTTTGTTCGCTTTCAAATCTCTTGTCATAATATTTCATGTCATATGTTTCATATGCGTCTTTGCTTGCTATATATGGGCCTCTTTCAATTATTGTAACTGGAATATTTGCCTTTGCAAGCTTCATGGCAATTATTGCTCCTCCGGCACCAGTTCCTACAACTATAACCATTTTTAATCTCCAATTCTTTTTTAGAAAATAATTTTATAAAATGATTTAAATATTAATTGCTTAAATTTTAATCATTTAAAGTACTAATTATTTAAGTCTTAATCATTATTTATTTTCTTTATATGTTTATATTAATTTTTTTAATATAAAAAGTTTAACAATTGTTATATTTTAATTTATAAGAATATTGTTGAGTGTGAAAAATTAAAATAAAAATAGAAAAGAATAAGTTAACTAAAATGTAGTTACTTATTCGAAGTTTAAATTTTGTTTTAGAATTATTTATTTTGTTTTAGCTAATTTAAGAAACAAACAATTCAATAAACTTAGCATAAGCTGGTCTGGTAATGAATACACCAATCAATACACCAATGATTGTAGTGAATGCAAATCCAGCAATTGTACCGATTCCACTGCTTCCTCTTGCAAATCCTACATAGGCTAATGGAAGCATAGCTGCAATCAAGGTACCTGCTGATGCAAATATGATGAAAAGAGCATTCTTCACATTCATTTGAGTTCTTGTTCTTCTATGCCTGGTGTTTTCATCGTCGTGGTGCAGCACCTCATCCGTAATGATGATCTGGTCGTCTACCCCAGTACCTACAGATGCAATCAAACCTGCAATCGCTGCAAGGTCTATGTTCCAATGGATTATTGAAGCGACCCCTAGGATAATGATTATCTCAGATAATGTTGTAATGAGTATAGGGATAGCTAGGAAGGCTCTTCTATATCTGATATATACAACTGCTGAAATACCAAGGATTGCAAGAAGACCTGCAATCAATGCTCCTTGTGCAAACTGCTGACCTAACTCTGGGGAAACTGTATTGGAACCTACAGTGTGAATCTTTACCGGAAGTGAACCTGTCTTTAATACAGTGAATACTTCATTTGACTCTGCTTTTGCTGTTTCAACATCTTCGGCACCACCTGTAACCTGAACTTCAGTTACAGCCTCTCCGCTTGCAAGCTCTTCAGCCAATGCAGGAGGGTGGTCATCTATCTGCTTTCCGTCAAGATACATTACCACTTCATGTCCGCCTTTTCCCTTTGCAAGCTCTGCAAATTTCTTAGCTCCTTCTGTAGTTAATGTAAATGGAACTTGCCATTCTCCAGACTCTCCAACAACAGGAGCGTCTACAGTTGCAACGTCACTGCCTACTAGAACTGTCTTATTGTCTATTTTTGCTTCAAAAATACCTGGGTTACCAATCAGCCGCTCCACCTCTTCGGGGCTCTTTCCAGCCATCTCAACTATGACCATCTGGTCTCCGCTTGAACGGACCTTTACATCGGTTACACCATATAAGTTAAGCCTTTTGTCCAGTACAGAGGTGACCACTTTCATTGTAGAGTCGTTTACAGGATGTTCCAATTGCAATTGGATGGAGGAACCGCCCTTTAGGTCAAGTCCTTGTTCTACTCCAAGGAAACTTATGCTTATGATACTGATTATGAGGCAAATAATTAGGATGATTACTTGTCTATCCTTGAAGAATTTGGATAAATTACTAGCCATGTCTATTTACCTCCTTTCCCTTTCTTTTTGCTTTTTTTAGTTTTACGTTTGTTTCCTTTTTTATTGGATTTAGTCTTCTTGGAAGATTTTTTATCTTTACCTGAAGATTTTTCTTCTTCTGAACTGTCTATGTCATTGGAAGAGTCTTTAGATTCAGAATCTTTAGAAGAGTCTTCAGATTCAGAATCTTTAGAATCATCATCCTTGGACCTTTTAAATCTGTCCTTAAATGATTTGGATTCAGACTTGCCATCTTCTTCTTTAGATTTGGATTTAGACTCATTAGACTTAGGAGCATCTATATTAAACTTATCTTGCTTTTTAGACTGTCTCCAATCAATATAAGTCTTCAAGATTCCAAGGTTCATAAGCCAGGTTGAAAGAATATCTCCAATTAATCCAATAACCAGAACTGCTGAAATATTGCTTAAGGTAGTTGCTTCAGGCATGATAATTACAGTGACTATGTAAAGAATTCCCATTGCAGCGATAGCTGCACAGGACATGGTCAAACCTGTGTGCATAGCGTTTCTAGCTCTTTCATCAACAGTTCCTTCCCTTCTTTTAAGAAGTCTTGTAGTAAGAAGAATATCTGTATCCACACTGTACCCAATAAGCATTAATAATGCACCTACAGATGCAATTGACAAGGGTATGTGAAGAATGGACATACCTCCAAGAGCAATGAGTATATCACATAATGCTGCTAGGATAATAGCTACTGAAGGTACAGGCTCTCTAAATACAATAAAAACAGTAACTGCCATAAATAAAAATGCAAATAGCATAGCGATATATATTTGTCCCATTGCCTCTTCAGATAAAACAGGACCTATCTCATTATAGCTGATCACCTTTGCCTTTCCATCTATGGCCTTTGAAAATGTACTTGAATTAACATTATTTTCCAGTTCTACAGTAACCTTATTTTCGCCATTGCTTGTCACTTTTATGTTGTTTGTATTCAATTCTTTAGTTAATTGACTTTCAAGGTCATTTACGCTTGTTGAACCTGTCAGTTGCAGTTCAGCAAGTGATCCTCCTTTAAGTTCAACTCCTTGTTCTATTCCATTAAAGGAGATAAGAGCAAGTGATAAAAGTGCAAGTATAATAGGTATGGCAATTAAGGCTTTATGATTTTCCATAATTTTGTCAAACATGTCTCTATTACACCTATTAAAAATTCTAGTTTCTATTTTAATGATAATAAAATTTTAGCTCAATTCTATTCTTTTTAATAAAAACGAGCATTCTTTTATTTTTGTATAATTTATAAAAATGAGTTTCATTTTTATGCATAAAAAATAATTAATCAAAGGTTTGATTATGCATATAAAAATGAGTAATCAAAAGATTGATTTAAATTTATACGATATTAATTATATTTCTTATTATTATTAAATTATTGGTTAGTTTTATTATTTTTTTAAGTGGAAATCCTATAATTAAAAGCAGATAATAGTAATTTAAAAAAAGTAAAAAGTTTTTATGCTAAAATAGGCTATGTTTGGTGTTTTAAAAAAAAGAAAAAAGAATAGAATTAATATAATTCTAAATCTAAGTTTTTTATGGCTTTTTCAGTATCTTCGCTAATCATTTCCAAGCTCTTGTCCTTGGTTTTGATATTGAATTCCTGAACTACTCTTGCTCCTCTTGCCCTTAATTTCATATCCATTTTATTAAATGTGTTTTCTCCTTCAGAGTTGGTGGATGTTGTAAAGAGGACTACGTCCTTTCCAAGGAAGTTATACCTGTCAATCAAGGTAATTATTGCAGGGGTTGGATTGTTGGCCCAGATTGGAGTTCCTATATAGATGGTGTCATACTCGCTTAAGTCTAATCTAGGAGGATAGATTTCTGTCTTGGATTCTCTGAATGCATCAAAGGTTGAAAACAATCTGTTTTTATAGCCGTCCCTACTTTTCAAATCTCTTATTCTGCAGATGTCGCATCTTAGGTTAATTGCTAATGTTTCTGCAACCTGCTGAGTAGTTCCTCCCTCTGAATAGTATAGAATTATTCTGTTCATTTAAATACTCCTTAGAGTTCTGTTTAAAAAAACTTTTTTATTTATTGCTGAATTGATAAATTACCCTTTAATTATTTATTATTATGATTGCTATTCTATAAAAAGATTTTTATGGATATGTTTTGGGCTTGATTATGGGTGCATTCCAAAGAAGTCTAGGTCAATCTTCTTTGGGCTTGATTATGGGTGCATTCCAAAGAAGTCCAATCCAGTCTTCTCATCAAATCCGCACATTATGTTCATGTTATGGACCGCTTGGCCTGATGCCCCTTTGACAAGGTTGTCAATGGCTGAAATGATGACAAGTCTGCCGGTTTCATCAATTTCAAAGCATCCTATTTGAGCATAGTTGGATCCTCTTACGCTGCTGAGTCTTGGAATCTCCCCATCCTCTAAAATCTGTATGAATGGCTCTCCCTTATAGGTTTCCTTATAGATATCCAATACCTCTTCGCTTGTGATGTCTGCACCGTCAACTAGGAAACAGTGATTTGTGGTCAATATTCCTCTTATCACTGGCACAAGATGTGGAGTGAATGATATCTTAACATCAGAGAACGCACCAAGCTCCTGTTGGATTTCAGGCATATGCCTATGGCTTGTTACCTTATATGGGTTTACATTGTCTCCAATGTTTGGATAGTGTGTGGAAGTTGTTGGATTTACTCCAGCTCCGCTTACTCCAGTCTTGGAATCGAATATCATTCTCTCTGCAAGTTTTGCCTTTGACAATGGGTATCCTGAAAGGATAGCTCCAGTTACAAAGCATCCTGGGTTTGCAAGGAGTGTGGTTTTCTTGATTTCTTCCCTGTGAATCTCTGGAAGTCCGAAAACTCCTTTTAGGTCTGAGGTATGTTCGATTCCATACCATTTTTCATAAACGTCAATGTCATTGAATCTGTAGTCTCCGCTTAGGTCAATGACCTTAGCTCCGGTTTCAATGAGATCAGGTACTATCTTCATAGAAGCTCCATGAGGAGTTGCTGTAAATATGATGTCTGCATCCAATTCGCTTGGCTTCTTGTTTCTAAATACTAAATCTGTTCCTCTGATATGTGGATGGACCTTGTGGACTGGAGTTCCTTCAAACTGTCTTGAAGTAATGTCCACTATCTCTGCTTCAGGGTGAGCAGAAAGAATTCTGATTAATTCCCCTCCTGTGTATCCGCTTCCGCCTACAATTGCTATACTTACCATGTTTACACCTTAATTTTTTTCTTGTTACAAAATATGATTATAATTCTAGTTTATTATTCTTCTAGTCACAGTTTACATAATCCTCTTCAAAGTCTGAATTACGTATCTTCTTGATGATTTTACAAGTACTGTCCAAATCTGCAATCCTATGGGCTTCAACCCTCATTGCCTTGGCCTTTATTCCCCTTTTATCCAGCTCTTCCTGAAGCTTGTTTACATCATGGCCTTGGTCGAATCCGATTGCGATTATGTCAGGCTTGATTTCCTCTACGATTTCAAACATGTCTCCATCATGGCCTATATATGCCTCATCAACTGGCTTTAGGTACTTGATCATTTCTAATCTTTGGTTTTCATCAATAACAGGAATTCTTTTTTTCTTTTTAACTGTTGAGTCTCTAGCTATTACAACTGCAAGGACTGCATCTTCTCCACCTAATTCCTTTGCCTTTTCAAGATACAATCCATGTCCTGGATGCAATATGTCAAATGCTCCTGTTGCCATTACTTTCATATTCTTTTCTCCATAAAATAATAAATATAAATTTAATAATTAATTTTAATAAATAATAATTTTAATAAGTTTAAAAGCAAATATTTTAATTTTAATAATATTAATAATCTAAATTCTAGTTATTATTCTAATTATTCTATTTTTCATTGCTTTTATTCAATGTTTTGATATTTCAAAGCATCTTCTAGCTTTATTTTATCCTTATACAATGCAGAACCAATTACAACTCCTTTTGCACCTGTTGTCTGCAATTGTTTTAGGTCATCTAGGCTTGTCACTCCTCCAGAATAGACAACTGGAATATCTACAGAGTCTACAAGGTCTATTACTGGGTCTACATAGAATCCTCCAAGCAGGCCCTCAACATCAACATTTGTAAACAATATGCTTCCGGCTCCCAGTTCTTGAAACTCCTTGCTTATTTCACTTGCAGACTTGTCTATCTTTTCCTGCCAGCCTTTTATGACTACCTTATTGTCTTTGCTGTCAAGAGAGATCATCACCCTTTCGCTGCCATACTCGTTAGATAATTTGCTTATTATCTCAGGGTTCTTTATTCCCATAGTGCCTATTATCAATCTATCAATATCAAGATTCAATAGCTCCTCTGCATATTCTATGCTTCTTATGCCTCCTCCAAGCTGAATGGGAACAGAAACTTCATTCAGTATCTTTTTGATTGTTTCTATATTTGTAACGCTTTCAAGGGCTCCGTCAAGGTCGATTACATGGACCACTTCAGCCCCTGCATCTTCCCATTTTTTAGCAACCTTCTCTGGGTTTTCTATGACTACTTGCTCGCTTCCAGGTTTTCCTTGCACTAGCTGTACGCATTTTCCACCTCTAATGTCTACAGCAGGCATAATTAACATTTTATTATCTTGAAATGACATTTTGATTCCTTTTTAAGTCTTTTAAATTGTTAAATTAGAATTTTTTTAAGCAATTCTAAACTGATTTTCTATAGAAAAACTTTCTATAAACAATCATAATATTATAATATTTATTTTTTTATATTATTAATTATTTTTTATTTTCTCATTTCAAATCTTGGATTTTTTTAAATTTTAATAAGTGAAAATCAGATAAGTTTTATTAATTATTTTTTATAGTAACTAATTCTTCAATCTATCTTACTCTTTATTTTAATTTCTATAGTCGACTAATTCTTTAATTCTGTCTTAATTTTATTTATTTAATTTTTATAGTCGACTAATTCTTTAATTCTATCTTTATTTTATTTATTTAATTTTTATAGTCGACTAATTCTTCAATTCTATTAATAACAGAATCTACAGATTTTCTGCTATAGTTTAATCGGATTGCATCAAATTTGCATGCTTGAACACAATGGCCACAGCCCACACATTTGCCTTAATCAATAGTTATCTTATCATCTTCAAGACTTATTGCATTAGAAATGCAGACATTTTCCTCTAAACATTTTTTACACATCTTGCACTTGTCATCTAATGCATTTACTTCCACATCTTCAAGTCTTTTTATCTTATTGCTGATTTCATCATCCAAATCTGGAATGATTTTCCATAGGCAGCAGCATGGACAGCAATGGCAAATTGTAAGCAATTCCTCTTTTGGTCCCACATTCATCAAAAGGCTATCGAATTTATTTCTTCCAATCAAATGGCTTAATCCTAGCTTGTCTGCCATATCAACATGTTCCAATGCTTCCTCGACTGTGGCTGCTTTGCCATATTTTGAAGATATTTTCTTGCTTGCAGGACCTAAAAAGATACATCCAAAGTCGTGGGGATAGTCTTTGCAGTTTGAAGAGCTTCTGCAAATGCATTTATTCATAATAAAGATATTATTTGCTTCTTTTATTATTTCCTTAAGGATTTCACTTGGCAGAAACTCAGAGTCATCCTTTTGAAAGCTCTCCTTAATTTCAATGTTTGCAGTGATTTTGGTGTTGCTTTTGTTCACTGTGCTTTTATTTGGAAGAATGAAAAGTTCATTGTCTTCAAAAAAGACTTTGTTAAATATCTTTTTTATTGTCTTTGACTTTTTAGTTAATCCAAAAAGGAAAAATCTTGTTTGGAACAGGTATTTGACTAGTGGTGAGGAAGTATTTTTATTATTTTCATTTTCTGTTTTCTCATTCTTCATATTTTAATCCCTTTTTGTTTTAAGCCTATATTAATATTGTTTTATATCTATTTAAAATATTGGATTATTTTTTTGAATTGATTTTTGCTTATTTTCTCATGTTTTTTTTAGGGCTATGTTGAATTTCAGTCAGGTTTAGCAAAAGATTTATATATGATGTAAAATAATTATTACATATGTAAGATATTTTTTACAAAAGTAAAGAATTTTTAACAAAAGTAAAAAATTAATTACATATATTTTATTTCCTCCTTTGATTATTTTGTGCACATAATTTTCAAAATTAAGAAATAATAAAAAGATATTTTATTAGCATATTTTATTCATTGTTTAAATTGTTAAAAGGAACTTATTAATCATTCTTTTGACTAATAAGTGATTTAAAGATATTAGTCATTTCTTGACTAGGTGATTTTAACAATTAACTATTATTTGCTTAATGAGTCAACTCATTAACTATTATTTTATTATTAAAGGTGATTTTGTGACTGATTACGTTATAGAGACAACAAATCTATCAAAAAAGTATTCAAAAAAATATGTTGTCGATTCTATTGATATGCATGTTGAAAGGGGAAAGATCTATGGTCTTTTAGGCAAAAACGGAGCCGGCAAGACCACTACCATGTGCATGCTTTTAAACCTGGTTGCTCCAAGTGATGGAGATATCCTTCTATTTGGAATGAATCCAAAGGAGCATTCCAAGGAAGTCTATTCAAACATAGGATCTATCATAGAGACTCCTGGATTCTATGAGAATCTGACTGCATATGAAAATCTGGAGATAGTTTCTAAGCTGAGAGGCAAGTATAATCCTCTAATCATTAAGATGGTTCTTGAGATGGTCAATCTTGACCATGAGAAGACAAAGAAATTCAAGGACTATTCATTGGGGATGAAGCAGAGATTGGGAATTGCAGCTGCAATCATGCATAACCCTGAGCTTCTCATTCTTGATGAGCCTATAAACGGTCTTGATCCATTCGGTATCAAGGAGATAAGAGACCTTCTTAAAAGGCTATCAAGGGAGTATGGAGTTACCATTCTCATATCAAGCCATATCTTAAGCGAGATAGAAAACATTGCAGATGTCATAGGATTTATGGATGAAGGATGTTTGATTGATGAGATAACAAAAGAAGAGCTTCATACAAGACTGAATAAGTTTGTAGAGTTTGAGGTTTCAGACATTGACCTTGCTGTTGATCTTCTAAAGGACACAGGATTTGAGGAAAACGGTGACTTTACATTTGCAAGAAACATTGGCAATTATATTGAAGATATGAATTCTCTTAAATCTTTTGAGTCTGATGGATATGTGAATTCTGAAGATGGCTTTGAATCTAGTGAAAATGCCATCGGAGGAACCATCCATTTATTGACCAATCTTGATTTAAGAGACCAATTCAATAAGCTATTTGTAAGCTCTGGAATCGATGTTAGAAAGGTAAATCTATGTGAAGAGAACTTGGAAGAGTTTTTTACAAGGATTGTTTCTTCTGCTTAAAAAAAGGTGTTTTATAGGTGATTTAAAGATTTAAAATATCATTAATGTTTTTAGTTAATTTAAATGTTTAAAAAATTTTTTAATGTTTTTTAGGTGATTATTAATGCTTACTTTTATTCAAATGGAATTTTTAAAATTAAAAAGATCAAAAATATTTTTATTAAGCGTTCTTATGGCTGTGCTTCCAGCCCTTCTGATGTACATAGCAACATTTGCTTTTGATGAAGTCCAGGCCTTTGACGCTCTATTTACCAATGTAAACATGTATATGTCTGTATTGTTTGCTGTTCTTATCTTTGCAATCATTATGGCATATCTCTTTGGAAGGGAATACAATGAACATACCTTAAAGATGATGCTTACCATTCCAATTTCAAGGGGAAAGTTCCTGATGTCTAAATATCTCATGTTCCTTATTTGGATTTTGATTCTAACAGTTATTACAAGCCTATCAACTATGATATTTGGTTTTGCTGCAGGACTAAGCGGATTTACTGTAAACTTGCTAATTAACAGCTTTGCACAGCTTCTATTTGCAAATCTATTGCTCTTTTTGACATTCTCTCCGTTTGTATTTATTTCATTGTTTGTTACAAATATGGTGCCTGCTATGGTTGGCGGAGCTAGTCTAACTCTTGTTAATATGCTTGTTTACGGACAAACCTGGGCTCCATATGTCCCTTGGGTATGTCCTTATCTTATTGCATCTGGAGAGATAGCAGAATATGGAATAAATATGCTATTGCCTTATGGATTGGTTTTTGCTACTTTCATAGTTGGAATAGTCATTTCTTATCTTTACTTTACTAAAAAGGACGTTCCTCTTTAGATATTCTATCAAAAAAGGATTTAACAATCCTTTTATTAAATTTTATTTATTCATTTATCTATTTATTTGAATGATTTAATTCATTTTTATTCTAAAAAAGATGTTTCTCATTAACTCATTTCAACCTCTTTTATTATCTCACACTAACATCTTTTTTAGTATTTTTTTTATCTGTTTTCTATTCTCTTATTATTCTTATTTTTTTAATTCTATTTTACCAATTTTTTATTTTATCTAATCATATTTTGTATTACTTTTTTTATCATTTTACTTTATTTTGTAATACTTTTCTCTTCTTTATTTAATTTTTTATTACTTTTATGGTCTTTTTTAGCCATTTAGTATTACTTTTAAAGCCAAATTTTAAATTGGGCCTTTCTCCTAGGATTAAATAATAAGTTTTAAATATAATTTTAAACTTCAATATTATTAGTAATCAAAAATTGCATAAAAGTATTACTAAATATGTTTTTTTCTTAGAAAAAATAATAACTTCCTTGAAGTGTTAATATGAATGTTAATATTAAAGAGTTAGGAAACGACCCAGAGGAAATAAAAAATGTTCAAAACTTTTTATTTCACATGATAAAACTTGAATTTGGCTATGATTATGTCCCAGAGTGGCATCAGGACATTGTGAATATGGAGGACTATTATATAAATCCAGAACGCAATGCATTTTTCGTTGCTTATTCCGAAAGCGGTGAAATTATTGCTACAATAGGTCTGAGGGCTTATGATAAGAATTTTGAAAAATTTGAAGGCATATATTCCAATGACACTACATCAAGCATTTGGAGACTTTTTGTCGATAGGAGATACAGACGTTGCGGTTTGGCTTCTAAAATGTTTAGCGTAGCTGAAAACTTTGCAAAAGACAGGGACTATAAAAATATTTATTTGCATACTCATAGGACATTAGAGGGGGCTCTTCAGTTTTGGATGAAAATGGGCTTTATCATTACCTTGGATGAAGGTGATGAGCTTGAAACTGTCCATATGGAAAAATTCATTCAAAAATTAAAGATTTCACCACAAGCAGGTATCTTAACTTATGCAATTAAGTTATAAAATAAAAATAGGGTTTTTCTAACAACTTAATTTCATTTAAATATTAACATTCAAAAATAACACTTTAAACGCTATTTTTAAAACAAGTTTAATTTAATTTTTAATTTCAAAAAGCACTAATTTAGATTCTATTTTTAAGACTAGTGCGTAATAACTATTTTTTTTTAAAATTAGATAAAATAATAATAATTTTTTAAATAGATAAAAAAATAACTATTTTCTTAAAATCAAGTTCTTTTCACATACTTCTGAGTATGAGGGCAGGCATAAATACATTTGCCACAGACTGTATCAGGTTTTCCCAGATTCTCCTCAGAGACTATAAGCGCATACTTCTCACACTTCTTATCATCATAAAAATCATTTCTTTTAAGAGTATAATCCCAGTTTCTTCCGCTTATTGCTCCTCCAGGACATGCCTCCTTACATATCATGCACTTTCCGCATCTGGACTTAATTATTGGCTCTCCTATCTCTAAAGGGGCATCTGTCAGCACTGAGCATAATCTTAAAGCGGATCCGTACTTGAATGTTGTAAAGAGTGCTGACTTTCCAATCCATCCCATGCCTGCTCTTGTAGCTATGGTCTTATGTGGAAGCTCAAATGAATTGAACTCTCCAAAGTTTCCTCCTAATCTCTTTTTTGTCTGTGCATATGCCTTATATCCTTTATTTATAAGAAACTCCTCACAGATCATTCCAAGGGCATCCAGTCTGGTGTTTAGATCAATCAATTCATAAAGGTACTCTAATGTTGGAGCATTCGCCATGTTTCGTATCACTTCCTTAGGGTAGGTGATGAAAAAGACTACTCCTGTGTTCAATCCTTTCTTTGGAGTGAAATTGGTGATGTCTGCATATCCTACTTCTATTGCGCCATTGCCTTTCAGGTATTTTTCCAGTTCTATTGATAAGGACATGGTCGAATATTTGGATTTAATAATATTTATATTTATACTTGTATTACTTTTGATAAAAAGTATAATTGTTAGTCTGTAAATTATTTTTTTAATTATTTGAATAAATTATTAACTTAATTATATCAAATATTAACTTTGTAAATTTAATTGGGATTATTTTGTACAATATTGTAAAAATCAAGTTTATTTGAAGAGTAATAAATATATTTTTATATACTTATTTACTTAATTATGTATAGTATTAAAATAATAGAAATAAGTATTACTAATTTATCGTTTACTCCCTAAAAAGTAATACTTTTTATTTTAATAGTATAATTTTATACGGTGAAAAATTATGGATAAGAAAACAATCATTATAGCTGCAGTAGCTATTCTCGTTATTGCTGGAATTGCCGTTTTCGCATTTGGAGGCGGCGGAAGCAGCGATAGCGATCCGACCCACTTGACAGTAGCTACACACAGCAATATGGCAGAACCTGAAGCAGGTTTCAACCCGCTTACAGGTTGGGGTTGCGGACACATGAACTATAACCCATTGGTACAAAGCTGTCTCTTTAAGACAGACAAGAATGGAGACATAGTTCCAGACCTTGCAACCAACTATTCAATTAGTGCTGACGGTTTAAAATGGACTGTAAAGGTTAGAGATGACGTCAAATTCTCAGATAACTCCACTTTTGACGCAAAAGACGTAGCATTTACATTCAACACTGCAAAAGACACTGAAACTGATTTAGATTTAACCAATCTTAAGAAAGTTACAGCTAAGGATGACAAGACTGTCGTATTTGAATTGGAAGAACCAAGATCCACATTCATCTATGACTTAAGGTATGTAGGTATCGTACCTGAAGAGTATGACAACGCTACCTACGGCGAACACCCAATCGGTACCGGACCTTATGTATTGGACCACTGGGATAAAGGTCAACAAGCTATCTTTAAGGCAAATGACAACTGGTATGGTGACAAACCTTACTTCACTCAAATCACCATGTTATTCCCTGAAGAAGCTACCTGGCTAGAGTTAGCTAAATCCGGTCAAGTTGACATTGCTCCTGTTGCAACCTCTGCACTTAACGAATCTGTAGACGGATACAACTTTGTTGAAAAGTCTGCAGGTAGGGCACAAGGTATCTCCTTGCCATATCTTGAAGATACTGGAAAAACCAGCCCAGCAGGTGCAAAGATCGGTAACAATGTAACTGCTGACAAGTCCATCAGAGAAGCATTGAACATAGGTGTCAACCGTGATAAAATCTGTGAAGAAGTATTCTCTGGTCACGCTTCACCTGAATATACCAGCGTAGATACCAGAAGCTTTGCAAACCCTAACGCTAAAGTAAAAGATGGTGATGTAGCAAAAGCTAAACAAATCCTCAAAGAAGGAGGATGGGAAGACACAGACGGTGACGGAATCGTTGAAAAAGATGGCGTAAAAGCATCCTTTGACTTATACTACCCACCTGATTACCTTGACAGACAATCTTTAGCAACAGTATTTGCTGAACAAGCTAAAGACTTAGGCATTCAAGTAAACCTCCAAGGTGCTGACTGGGATACCATCTATGCTAACATGTATTCCTCTGCTTCTGTAATGCAACAGACCTCACCGGACCCATATAAATCCATCTATCAACAATATCACTCTAAGGAAGCTGATGACTTCTATATGAACCCTAACTTATATAACAATACTGCTTCCGATATGTTGATGGAACAAGCAATGCACTCCAATGACTTCAAACTAGCAGACTCCTTATGGGCTCAATCTGCCCTTGTAAACGGCGGAGGCTGGGGACCTGCTGGAGATGCTCCATGGGTATGGCTTGCTAACTACAACTACAACTACTTCGTAAAAGAAGATATTGATATGGGTGACCAACCTGACGGTTTAGGAAATGACTTCTTGATTAATGTTGTTGATTGGACTAGAACCAATTCAACTGCATAATTCTTTCATTTCCTTTTTTTATTTTTTTTAATTTAGTTTTATTCTTTTTTTAGTTTTTTTTTAAGAATAATTTGAATAATTAAAGAAGTTCTTTCTTTTTTTATTAGTATAAAGTTTAAAAAGAGCTATTCTTTTTATTAAAATAATTTAAAAGACTTTTAGTCATATTAATTTTAAACAAATTTATAATTTTAATTTTAAGTAATTTCCATGCTTTAAATTAAAGGATAAATATAAGATTTAAGTATTTCTTACACTTTAATTTAAAGGATTAATATAAGTTTTAAATTATTATTTTTACTTTAAGAATTTTTAAAGTATTATTTTCACTTTAATTTAAGTAATTTACATAATTCGGATTTAAAATAATTTTTTAACATAAATTTAAAGAATTTATATGATTTAAAAAATTATGGGGGTTTATTTGCAATGAATAAACAAAAAATAGCAAAATATTTTGGTTGGAAATTAGTACGATTTGTCGTATTAATGATTGCAGTTGCAATATTTAGTTTTGTATTATTAGATTTATCCCCTATTGACCCAGTTAATGCTTATTTAAAAGGTGCTGCAGTAACTGAAGCTCAAAGAGCAATTTTACAGCAATACTTTGGTACCAATGTTCCATTGCCTGAGAAGATTTTCCATTGGCTTATGGATTTGCTTCAAGGAAATCTGGGAACTTCCTTAATCTACCGTAGACCAGTTATGGATGTTATTATTGACAAATTCATGGCTTCTCTTGCATTGATGACAATATCCTGGATTTTAAGCGGTATCATCGGTTTTGCTTTAGGAGTTGTAGCCGGTAAAAACAAAGGTTCCTGGATTGATAAGGCAGTGAAGGTCTACTGTTATGCCATCCAATCCGCTCCATCCTTTTGGGTGGGTATGCTTATATCGATGGTATTCTCTGTTTATCTGGGATGGTTCCCAATAGGATTCGGAGTTCCTATTGGAGTAAGGAGTACGGATGCAACCTTTATTGAGTGGGCAACCAGGCTGGTTCTTCCTACGCTGACATTAAGCCTTGTAGGTCTTGCTCCTATTGCAATGTATACACGAAATGAATTGGTTCAGGTCCTATCCTCTGACTATGTATTGTTTGCAAAGTCCAGAGGGGAAAAGGGCTGGGCACTGATAAAGGATCATGGTTTAAGAAATATTATGCTTCCGGCAATCACACTTCAATTCTTATCATTCAGTGAGCTCTTCGGAGGGGCTGTCATGGTGGAACAGGTATTCTCATACCCTGGAATAGGACAGACTGCAGTTGCAGCGGGTCTTCAAAACGACGTTCCACTATTTTTAGGAATTGTGGTCATAAGTGCAATATTTGTATTTGTAGGTAACTTGCTTGCAGATATTTCTTATTACTTCATAGATCCAAGAATTAAGGAGAATGAGTTCAATGATTAAGAAGAAAACTAATGATAAGGAGCAATGGTTTATATACCGTGCAAATCTTAGGACAAAGACACTTGTAATTATTGGACTTGCAGCATTGATTATCATAAGCATTTTCGTATGCGGATATTTCATAAGGGACATCCCTACAAATTTCGCTTCAGCTAATCAGATGCCTTCCCTTGAACACCTTTTCGGTACAGATTGGATGGGAAGGGACATGTTCCAAAGAACCATTGCCGGTCTTGGATTAAGCATTATGGTAGGTTTCATCGCATCAGTTCTCAGTACCATCATTTCAATTGTCTTAGGATTGTTCTCAAGCTTTAATAAGTTTGCAGATGAGGCTGTTGCTGGAATCATTGACCTTTTCGGTTCCATTCCACACATTCTTCTAATCATTATCGTTTCAATAATGTTTGGTGGAGGAGTATGGGGTGTAATCATGGGCGTAGGTCTTACACACTGGACACCTCTTGCAAGGGTTCTAAGGTCTGAAGTCAAGGAGATTAAGACCAAGGAATACATTGCATTATCTGAAAATCTTGGAAGGAATAAGGTTTGGATAGCTATAAAGCACATTTTCCCATTGATTATCTCTCAAATAATTGTAGGAGTAATCCTAATGTTCCCTCATGCAATCATGCACGAGGCAGCAATCACTTTCTTAGGATTCGGTCTGCCACCTCATGAGCCTGCAATTGGAGTTATATTAGCTGAATCAATGCACTATCTTTCTGCTGGATACTGGTGGTTGGCATTCTACCCTGGTCTATCCTTGCTGATAGTTGTATTGCTATTTGATCTTATTGGAGAGAATGTTGAAAAGCTCCTCAATCCTGAAACAGCACAAAGTTAAGAGAAATTTTTATAATTTCTCTTATCAAACTTTTTTAGGGGTTAATTTCTTTTAAAAAGATAAATGTCTTTTTAGAGGATAAATAAATCTATTTAAGTTTTAGAAAATTAATAAATTTTACAAGTTTAGATAATAATTACAATAATTCTTAAGTTTTGGAGATTGTATGGATATAAAAATCAAAGAAATAGAAAACGATGAGTCTCAAATAAAGTCTGTTCAAGAGTTTTTATATGCTCAAATAAAAATAGAATATGGTATTGGTCCAATGCCTGAATTTCATTATGATATTGATGGATTGAAAGACTATTACATATTGCCTAAAAGAAATGCCTTCTTTGCAGCATATGATGGGGATAAGATAGTTGCAACAGCAGGTGTTAGGGCATATGATAAGGATTATGAATTCTTTAAAGGTCAATACAATGAAGAGAATACAGCAAGCATTTGGAGACTGATGGTAGATGAGCAGTATCGAAGAAATGGACTTGCACGCATTCTTGTTAAAAAAATAGAAGAGTTTGCAAAGGAAGAAGGATATAAAGAAATTTATTTAAACACTCATAGATATCTGGAAGCGGCTTTGCCATTTTGGAACTCTCTTGGTTATACTGTAACTATAGAAGAAGATGACTATGATGAAACAAATCATATGATAAAGGTTTTAGTTTAGTTTTATAATGAATTAAACCAATCTCTGCATAATTCATACAGAATTAGGCTTGGTTTAGTTTATTTTAGTTTTATAATGAATGGAGCCTTTCATTTAAAAATGATTAGGTGGTTTGATGGATAAATTATTGGATGTTGAAAATGTTTCAATTTCATTTATACAATACACAAAGGGATTAAATCAAAGGGATTTAAAAGTTATAACTGATTTGACATTAGATATATCTGAAGGTGAAATTTTAGCAGTATTAGGTTCAAGCGGTTCTGGAAAAAGTTTGCTTGCCCATGCAATATTTGGAATTTTGCCTGAAAATGCAAGACTTAATGGAAAAATCAAATTTAAAGGCAAGGAATTGTCTCAAGCAGATAAGGAAGAAATCAGAGGTAAAGGAATAGTGCTTGTGCCTCAGTCTGTTAACTTCTTGGATCCCTTAATGAAGATATCAGATATTGCAATAGGGCACTGTGATAGCGAAGAGGAGAAAAAGGAAAAGAAAATAAAGCAAAGAGAAATTTTCGAACATTATAATTTAGGTCCTGAAGTGGATGAGATGTATCCTTTCCAATTGTCTGGAGGAATGGCAAGGAGAGTTCTAGTTTCAACTGCACTTCTTGCAGACCCTGACCTTGTTGTAGCGGATGAGCCTACTCCTGGACTTGATGAGAAGACTGTAGAAGAGACATTGAATCACTTTAAGCATATGAAAGATGATGGAATAGGTGTTCTTTTAATAACACACGATATTCATGCTGCATTAGAGGTTGCAGACAGGATAGGAATATTCTATTCAGGATATGTAATTGAGATTGCACTTAAGGAAGACTTCTCAGGAGATGGGGAAAACTTATTGCATCCATATACAAAGGCCCTCTACAAGGCACTCCCTGCAAATGGATTTGAAGTCATTAAGGGACATCAGCCATTGCATGGGGAGATAGTCAAAGGCTGTCCTTACTATGACAGATGTGACTGGAGATTTGACAGATGTAAGGAAGAGCGTCCTGAATTGATGGACATTGGTCTTAAGAAGATTAGATGCTTTAAATATGATGGTGTCACTGAAGATATGATTAAGGACGGTGCTATTGAGGAGACTGCTGAAGCCAATATCGAAGATGCTGCTAATGAAGTAGTTGAAAAAGCTGCTGAACTTGTGGATGAATCCAACATTGAAGAAAGCGCTGAAGCTGTTGAAGGTGCTGAAGAGGCTGTTAGTGAAACTGAAGATGCAATTGAGGAAGAAGTAGCTGAAGCTGTTGAAGGTGCTGAAGAAGCTGTTGAAGGTGCTGAAGAAGCAGTTGAGGTCCCAGAAGAAGCAGTAGAAGAAGGCACTGAAGAAGCAGTTGAGGAATCTTCTGAAGAAGCAGTTGAGGAATCTTCTGAAGAAGCAGTTGAGGAATCTTCTGAAGAAACAGTTGAGGAATCTTCTGAAGAGGCAGTAGAAGAAGGTGCATAAAATGGAACTTATAGCAAAGAATATTTCATTTAAATACCCATCAGCTAAAGACTACCTATTAAAGGATGTAAGTATTGAATTAGACAATAAGAAGATTGTAGGTTTGATTGGAGATAGTGGTAGTGGAAAATCAACATTATGTAAAATCTTATCCGGTTATATCACTAAATATGAGGGTGAAGTAACATTTGATGGTCAGCCATTCCATAAAAAAGGATTTAAACCAGTTCAATTAATTTATCAACATCCAGAAAAGGTTATGAATCCTAAATGGAAAATGGATCAGGTTTTATCTGAATCTTGGGATGTTGATGATGCCACATTATCTGAATTCGGTATTCAGAAGTCCTGGCTTACCAGATTCCCACAGGAATTGTCTGGTGGAGAACTTCAAAGGTTTTCAGTGGTAAGGTCCCTTAATCCTAATACAAAGTTCCTAATAGCAGATGAAATGACTACAATGCTTGATGCAATTACACAGGCACAAATCATAGATTCTGTTTTAAAAATAGTAAAGGAACGTAAAATGGGATTCTTATTGGTAAGTCACGATATGGATTTGGTAGAAACTGTCTGTGATGAAAAAATATACTTTAAAGATCTTAATAAGGCTTAATTATTAAGATTTTTTTAGTTTTTCTTTTTATCATTAAAAATAGTTAAATTTCTTATTTTTTATAGCTGTTATAATTTTTTTATTCAAATTTTTTTAAATTTCTTATTTTTTATAGCTGTTATAATTTTTTTATTCAAATTTTTTTAAATTTCTTATTTTTATATAACTGTTATAATTTTTTTATTCAAATTTTTTTAGATTTCTGATTTTTTTCACGAATTATAACTTTTTTAATAAAATATATTATATTTTCTTATTTTTATATTAAACTCAATAATCCATTATTTTGATTTTTTAACTTTATTTATTAACTTATACTTATTTTAATGCAATTTAAATAAAAAGAGTTTTATTTCATGTAATTACATGAAATGAGAAAAGGAATAAAAATGGTTTTTTAGTAGTTTTCAATGAAATTCTTGAGTAATTTTGAAAATATAGAAATCTCCGATGCCGGTCTTTCAATATCTTCTTTTTTAAACCATTTTGCTTTTAGGATTTCATTTTCATCTACCTTGATTTCACCAGACTTGTATTTGCATATGCAACCGATCATCAATGAGTTTGGAAATGGCCAGGATTGGCTTCCAAAGTATTCAATGTCCTTCACTTCAATTCCTACCTCTTCCATAACCTCCCTTTTAACCGCTTCCTCTACAGATTCTCCAGCTTCCAGAAATCCTGCAATCAATGCATATCTTGGAGCTGTGTGATAGGAGTGTCTTGCCATTAAAACCTTATTTATAGGTCTTCCCTCTTGGTCAAGCTCAGACTCATCTTTTTTAATGATGGAAGTGATTATTGCAGGGCAAATCCTTGTAAAAGAAGTAAATCCACATTCAGGACATACCTTTGCCATTTCAATATCGGAAGTTACTGTTTTTGCTCCGCATCTTCCGCAGTATTGGTGAGTGTTTTCCCAATCGATTATTTGTATGGCTCTGCCTGCCACAAGGTATGTCTCTTCGTCAATATCAAAAACAAAATACAATTCAATGAATTGGGAATCATCATTGGCTTTAATATAATGTTCACAGTCAAATTCTTCATCCAATTCAACTGCAAAGCAGTCCTTAGAATGGAATTGTCCAATGTAAATGGAGTTTTTCACATCAGAATCATTAATATTAAGTGATATTAAGTCTTTAACTAACGGAATTTTGTTATTTATTAGAAAAAGCCTTCTTTTATAAAAGATAAAATAATACTGCTTGTCAGTGTGTTTAAGTTCCATATCTATTTTATAATTATCATAAATGCTAATGGATTCTTTTGATTCTTTCTCTTTTCTCATAGTTAATTATTTTGATATCATTATAAATAAATCTTATATAATTTTCAATGAATTGCTTAATACTTGAACGATTTAACAATTCAAATTTTTATAGAATAGAAGTTTATAGCTAAATATTTAAATTTATAAAGATAAAATTATATTTAGATATATTTTTTGTGATTATTATGAAACGAACTGCTTTAAAGATTGCTTATATCGGCACCCATTTTCATGGATTTCAAAGACAGCCGGATGTAAGGACTGTAGAAGAGGAATTAATTTATCATCTTAGGAAACTGGAATATATAGATGATTTAAAGGCTTCCCGATTTAGGATAGCTGGAAGAACCGATGCAGGTGTCCATAGCTTGGGAAATGTGATAAGCTTTCAAAGCGAAAAGGAAGTTCGTGTCAATCAGATAAATAATAGCCTGCCAGATGATATTCAAATAATCGCTTGGGCTCCAGTTCGATTTGGATTCAAGCCAAGATTTGCAAAGAGGCGCTGGTATAGATATATTCTCTTTGAAGAGGACTTGGATATTGATCTTCTAAGGAAAACAGCAGAAGTCTTTAAGGGGACCCATGACTTTACCAATTTCACAAAAAGAAAGCAGAAGACCACTGTTAGAACCATTGAAGATATAAGAATCACCAAGCCAATCATTGATGAAGAAGACAAGAACAAAAAAAGTGATTTTGCTCATCTAAACAAAAGCTACAGCCCTATCTTTGTTGATATCTATGGAGAAAGCTTCTTATGGAACATGGTTCGAAAGATGATGAGAATATTCTTGGATGTAAATTATGGCAAGCTCACTCTAGATGATGTGGAAAGACTCCTAAATCCAGAAGAAGGCGAGCCAAGGGCTTATATCAAGGTGGTTGATGCAGAGAATCTTATTCTTATGGATATAGAATATGAGGGGATAAGATTCAGATATGATGACTATGCATGCGAAAGGTTTAGGAGATATTTGATTGATAATTTGTTTGAATTGCAGAAGACATATTCGATAACTGAGTCTATGTTGAACTGCTTAGACGATTTAATTTAATTTAATTTGTAATGATTTTGAATTGCTTAGACGATTTGATCTAATTTGTAATGATTTTGAGTTGCTAAACGATTAAATTTAATTTATAATCATTTATTTTAATTATTTAAGGTAATATTTAAGGGTATTTATAAAAATAGGTGAACTATGAGATTTATAAGCTTAATCATAAAAAATCCATTTAGGAATAAGACTAGAAGCTTCCTATCCATTGTAGGAATTGCAATCGGAATTGCCACCATAGTTGCTTTGGGCCTTATTACAACAGGTATGGAACAGTCCGTTCAAACAACAATGAACGAAGGTGCTGCAGAGATAACTGTAACCAATATAACCTCAATTGGTGCAGGGACTATTGATTCCAGTCTGGTGGATGAGTTAAAGAACATAACTAATGTTTCACGGACTGCGGGGATTTTGTCTGCCACAGATCAAAACTTTGTTGATATGGCCTCATCGAACGATATGTCTTCTATGGAATCCTCTACAAGGCTTTATGGAATAAATCGGGCAGACCTTGACCTTGAAGGAATAAAAGACATAAATGGAAGCTTTTTTGAAGAAGGCACTAAGCAGGCCATAATTGGCAAGCAATATGCTCAAATGAATAATATGTCTATTGGAGATAATATTTCCGCTTTAGGAGAGGAATTTGAAATTGTAGGGGTTTTTGAAACCGGTGGAGTCCTTGCAGATAGTGGAGTTTATGTTTCCTTAGAAACCTTGGATGAGGTAACAGGTGCTGAAGGAAAGGTAAATCAGGTTATAGTCAAGACAGATGAAGGAGTAAACGACACTGTTGTGGCAGATGCGATAGAGGATAAATATGAGAATCTGACAACAATAACCAGCGAAGAGATGTCTCAGATGCTGGATAATGTTATCGGTATTCTTGATGCTGTTTCCGTTGCTGTTTCCGCTCTTGCAATTATTGTAGGTGCAATAGGAATCGTAAATACAATGGTCATGTCTGTTTATGAGAGAACTAAGGAAATAGGTGTTTTAAAGTCTGTAGGATGGAAAAGCAGAAAGATTCTAAAGATGATTATTGGAGAAACCTTGGTTTTAACAATCCTTTCAGGTATTGTAGGCTCAGCATTCGGTATTCTCATTGCAGAGGTCGGTGTCAGGCTGATGGGAGATACAGATTTTGCTTTGGGATACAGTCCAAGCACTTTCATCATGGCATTTGGAATAACCATTGTTGTTGGATTGATTGGAGGAATTTATCCTGCTTATAAGGCAAGTAAATTAGCTCCTACAGAAGCATTGAGGTATGAATAGGTGATATTATGGCAGATAAGGATAAGATCTTTGAAGATAATGCTTATGATGATTCTGAATACATTTATAATGACACCTATGAGGGCTCTAGAAATGATTATGATGTAGAATATGATGAATCAGAAGATTATGAATATGAAGAACCTCTAATTAGCCTGTTTGACATTGTAAAGGAGTATGATAAGGGAAAGGTTATCGCTTTAAACAAGGTAAACCTAGACATCTATGAAGGGGAATTCGTATCAATTATAGGTCCTTCAGGTTCAGGTAAATCAACTCTTTTAAACATGCTAGGGGCATTGGATGTTCCTACAAGCGGGGAAATATTCATTGATGGATTAAACATTGGAAAGGAAAAGGATTTAAGTGATTTCAGAAGAGAAACAATCGGTTTTGTTTTCCAACTTCATAATCTGATTCCAAATCTCTCTGTATGGGATAATGTACAGATTCCATTGGTAGGAACAGGACTTCCTGAAAAGGAAATGAAAAAGAGAGCAAATGAGATGATTGATGCAGTAGGATTGTCTGATAAGAAAAAGCAAAAGCCTAATAAGCTTTCCGGAGGAGAGCGTCAAAGGGTGGCTATTGCACGTGCACTTGTAAATAAGCCATCAATCATTTTAGCTGATGAGCCAACAGGTTCCCTTGATACAAAAACAGGTTCTATGGTTTTAAATCTCTTAAGGGCAATGCATGATGTTTATAATGTTACCTTGATAGTTGTTACTCACGATATGGAAGTTGCTAGAATGGCTGATAGGATGATTACAATCAAAGATGGCCAGATAGTCAAAGATGTTGATAATTTTTAATTCTTTTTAAGATAAGTAAAATGAATTAATTATTTAAAGCAATTTATTATTCTTTATTTTTTTAAACAATGATTAGGACGTGATTAAATGGAAGATGTATCTGAATTTAAAGGAATTAACGGACAATTGGTAAGCTTTAAAAATGAAGTTGAAGGAGCAGATAAAATCACTTTTATAGGCTCTCCTGGTGTTTGCACCCCATTTGCAGAGCTATTGTCCTATGCTGTAAGAAATAAGGAAAATCATTTCATTCCCTTGCTTGACATTGATGACGCTCATCAGTTTGAGTTTAAGCCATACGGCATGGTTCTAAAGGATGAAGTTTCAAATCCTCGTGATGCTGATGTTGTTGTCTTGTTAGGAGGCCTTACAATGCCTAAATATGAAGTGGCCTTTGATGACTTGAATGCATTGATTGGTGATGTCTTAAAAGAAGATGGTAAGATCGTTGGTGTATGCTTTATGGACATGTTTGCTAAGGCAGGTTGGTTGGATAAGGTTGATTTTGACTCTGTCATTGATGCAAGCATATTAGGTGTTGTTAAAAAGTAATTTAAATTATTATTCTATTCTTTTTAAATTTTTTCTTATATTTTTAAATCATTATTTTTTTATTTTCTCTATTTTTTTAATTTATATTTTTCTATTTTATCTTATTCTTCTTATTATTAGATCATTAGTCCAAATAATCATGATTTTCTCTCATTTTATCTAGGATGGCCTTCATTGATTTCTTTTCTTTCTCATTGCCCACCTTTTGAGCAACTCTATTCAGCTCTTTCATATGGGTCCAAATCTCTTTTTGCATATGCTTGTACTTTGCATCAAATCTGCAATAATAGACAAGGCTTTCAATAACTGCATTCATAGCCCTATTCAGAGGAACAATCTCATTATACTCCCTAATAAAAATGTCCTCCACTTCACAGGTGACTACATGGCCGATTCCATCATTGAAGTCATTTTCTCTTTTCTTGTTTATTTTCTTTATTACATGGGCCTTGAAAAATCCAAGAGAATCCTTAATTAAAGGGAAGCCATTGAATTCATCAAAATATTCATCATCCAACTCTCCAATGGTTGAATATGTAAAAATAAGTGGATCTTTTGTAATGTTTACAATCAATTCTCCATTTTCTATAATGTTTCTGTGTGTATGGACGCAATTGTCCAAATGAATGACTATATGATTTGAATCTTTACAGATAACTCCAATAGGGGCTGCATTTTTAATATGCTCATTGCTTTGGGTGGTGACAATGGTTTCATATAATTGTCCTTTAAACATATTCAAAGATTCTAAGGGCTCTGTCTTTCTATATTCCTTATTGTTTATTATTAGTTCTTGGTTCATCTTATCCTCAATTTAGCCATTAACTTCCTATAAGCATTAAAATCATATTTTCAGCCCCTATAAACATAGATGATAACATCATGATTGCAGCTATTGCGAATGCAACAATAAATGCTTTAACACTCCACTTCATCACTTTAGTTCCATCCAATGTATAGAAAGGCAATATGTTAAATGTAGCTAAAAATGCGTTTACAGAGAAGCCAACAGTGCTGACTAGGTAAATTAATTCAAAAAGTGTAAATGAGCTTTTTAATGGATATGTTATAGCTGCTATTACTATAAATAGCAATCCAAGCCCTATATTAGCCATCGGTCCAGCGATTGCAATCTTTCCAGTGGTCTCTTCATCAATATTCTCTGCTGTAATCTTGGCTTCACCAGGCAGTGCAAATACCCATCCTATAAGTGATGTAATAAGTGCAATTAATAATCCTATAGGCCATAATTTAAATTCCGCTTTGTAACCGTATTTATTTGCCACATATTTGTGTCCAAGCTCATGCAATAGGAATCCCACTCCTACTCCAAACATTACAATAGGTAGAATTGAAATGAATGCATGCAAATCGAATTTGACATTTGCTATTGCAAAAGCAATTGAAAGCACGATAAATGCAATCACTAAATCTCTTAATTCGTTTTTTGTAAATTCAAACATAATATTAAATATTTATTTATCAATATAAAACTTTTTTCATTAGACATTCTTTAAAAATTTACTAAAAATATAAAAGTTCTTTCATTAGACATTCTTTAAAAATTTATAAAAAAATTAAAACTTCTTTCATAAGACATCTTTAATAATTTACTAAAAATATAAAACTATTTTTTATTAAAACGATTTTTTAAAATTTACTTAAAATATATATTATTTAAAAAATATATCTTTAATTAATATAAATTATAGGATTCATATTTATTTTATAATTTTCAACTAACAAAAGGATGTATTAAAATGAAAATAGCTATTGTACTTGGAACAAGGCCGGAAATAATCAAGATGGCTTCTGTTATGGATGAAATTGAAAACAGAGGTCATGAATTGTTATTAATCCACACAGGCCAGCATTATGATAAGGAAATGTCTGAAAACTTCTTCATTGACTTGAAACTACCTACCCCAAATTATAACATTCATGTAGGCTCCGGCTCTCATGGAGCTCAGACAGGCAAGATGATGGAAGGAATAGAAGAGGTTCTTCTTGATGAAAAGCCAGATATATTGCTTGTTCAAGGAGATACAAATGCAGTGCTTGCAGGCGCACTTGTCGCAAGCAAATTGCACATTCCAGTAGGTCATGTGGAAGCAGGCTTAAGATCATTTGATGAGACTATGCCTGAAGAGATCAACCGCCTTGCAGCAGACATCTGCTCCAAATTATACTTTGTTCCAACAGAAGAATCAGCAATCAACCTTGCTATGGAAGGGATTTCCAGAAAAAGAATCTTCATAACCGGTAATACTGTAGTGGATGCTTGCTTCAGGAACCTAGAAATATCCAAGTCTAGAGATAAAGACCAATATGATGAAGGCCTTCAGGAATTGGATATTGACAATATGGATAATATCCTCACCCTAACAATGCATAGGGCTGAAACCGTTGACGATAAGGAACGCCTAACCAATATAATTGAAGCTCTTGAGGAATTAAGCGACATGAACATTATCTTCCCAATACATCCTAGAACTAAAAAGACAATGGAGAACTTCAATCTCTTTGACAGATTAAACGATCTCCCTCATGTTCATATAATCAAGCCTGTAGGCTATTTGGACTTTTTGCTTCTCATATCCAAGTCTACAATCATCCTAACAGATTCCGGCGGACTTCAGGAGGAGGCAATCACCCTTGATGTTCCTGCACTGACCCTCAGATACAATACAGAGCGTCCTGAAACAGTAACTGCCGGAGGGAACATCCTTGTAGGTTCCGATAAGGAAGTGATACTTGAAAATGCAAGAAAGATCTTAGATGATGAGGACTTTGCAAATAGGATGAAATCTGCTAAAAACCCTTATGGAATGGGAAATGCTGCAGAACTGATGATAAAGATAATAGAGGAATCAGATAAGAATGACACCCTTAAGATGGTGGCTCCAGATGAGGTTATGGCAAGTTTCACTCGCCATATGAAAGCAGTTGATGAGGACATAACTGTTGTGGACTTTGAAGAAAAAAATAATTCATTAATAAAAATAGCATTCCAAGGGGAAGATATTAAATACCCATATGATGAGCTTAATTTAAATGGATTAACCATCATTTATGAAGATTATAGTTAATTATTCAAGAATTTAATCAGTTTTAAAAGTTTAAATAATTATTCAAGAATTTAATCAGTTTTAAAAGTTTAAATAATTATTCAAGAATTTAATCAGTTTTAAAAGTTTAAATAATTATTCAAGAATTTAATCAGTTTTAAAAGTTTAAATAATTATTCAAGAATTTAATCAGTTTTAAAAGTTTAAAAAGTCTGAAAAGTTTAAACTTTAAAAGTTTAAGTTAAAAAATTTTAAAAGAAAGAAAGGTAATAAAATGGATTTAAAAGATGTAACAGATGATTCTATATTAGTATTCGAATTATTCACAGCCTCTGGTATAGAAGACTTGTCAATAGTTTCAGAAGCTGTAGAGCTTATAAGATCACTTGTAAATGATTTAAAAGATGAAGACACTTATGTTCTAATTGCAGAGCCATTCAAAAACATATTCGATGACTTTGATTTCGATGTAAAAACAATAACAATAGATAATCTAGAGGAATGGCTTGAGGAAAATGCTTATATATTTGATAGGGCAATGTTCATTGCAGCTGAAAACGACATGAACCTCTACAATCTTACAAAGCTATTGGAAAACAAGGCTGTAAAGGTTTATGGCTCTGACTCATATGCAGTCAAATTATGTTCTGACAAGTATGAAACCTTTGATTATTTAATCAACCGTGTAAATCAGCCAATGACCTATAATATTCTTCTAAATAAAAAGACATATTGGAAAAGGGCTATCCAAATCTTCTTTGATAAGATCAATGGAGACTATGGGGATGGAAGCGATAATGGTGCAGTTCCAATCATGCAAAAGCCTAAGGACATTCCAGTATTGGATAATTCAGATAGGGATGAGGTTAAAAAGTACAAGCTTATTGCAAAGCCACGCTTTGGAGTGGACTGTGAAAGCCTAAAGATCATCTCATCAAAAAGGGATATTGACGAGCTTGAAGAAATCTATCCTGAAGGTTCCAGATTCATTGTGCAGGAGTTCATCCCAGGGGATGTTTGCAGTGTCACTTTAATAAGCGATGGCAAGAACGCCATTCCAATCAGTCTTAATAAACAGATTGTTGAAATCGATGAGAATGGAGGAAAATATCTTGGAGGATATGTTCCATATGAGCATGAAATGAAAGAAAAAGCTTTTGAAGTTGCTAAAAAGGCTTGTGAATCAATCCCTGGAATAAAAGGATGTGTAGGTGTTGATTTGATTATAGCAGATGATGTCTATTTGATTGAAATCAATTCTAGATTCACAACTTCCTATGTTGGACTTTCCAAGGTTGCAAATATAAATATTGGAAAGACAATTGTAGATTTGATTGATAAGAAGATATCTATTGAAGAGCTTGGTGAAATTGAATACAAGGATAAGGTAAGTTTCTACAAGGATGAAAATGGAATTTTAGATATAAAAATTGGTGAATAGTTATAAAGATGCATTGAAATAGATGAATGGCTATTAATATTCATTAAACTGGTGAATAGTTATTATATTCATTGAAATATATGAATAAGCAATAAATTCATCTAAATTAATAAATAAAAAATAAAATTATAATATTATTTCTTTTAATTTTTGGTGATAGAGTGAAAGTAGCAGGATTTGACATCGGTGGTGCAAACACTGACTTAGCAATTATTGATTTTGAAAATGATGAAATTAAGGAAATCAAAACAGATTTCGAGTATCTTCCTATGTGGTCAGACAATAACCGACTTGGAAATGTTTTAATTGACTTAATAGAAAAGATATGTCCCCTAGAAGAAATCGATGCAGTTGGAATATCCATGACTGCAGAGCTTGTGGATGCATTTGAAACAAAGACTGAAGGTGTCTTGGATATTGCAACCACTTGTGAAAAGCTATTTGAATGTCCTGTTGCTTATATTGGCGTTGATAAAGTCCTATCTCTTGCAGAACTTGTACAAAACCCTATTGAAGTTGCAGCTGCAAACTGGATTGCAACCTCTCAAATCATTGCTGAAATTGAAAAGGACTGCATATTTGTAGATACAGGAAGCACAACCACAGACATTATCCCAATCAAGGATGGGCGTGAATGTGCTAAGGGCAGAACCGATTTTGAACGCTCAGCAACTGGAGAGCTTGTCTATACAGGCACATTAAGAACCAATCTTACAAGCTTTGTCGATTCAGTTCCACTGAATGGAAACCAATATAGGGTAGCTTCCGAGCTATTTGCTTCAACTGCAGATGTCTATAATGTTTTAGGCCTAATCTCTGAAGATGATTTCACTTGCGCTACCTGTGACGGTGCAGGCAAGTCAAAGGAAGACTCTGCAAGAAGAATATCAAGAATCCTATGTGCAGACTTGGATATCCTATCTAAAGAGGATATTTTAGAAATTGCCGATTATATTCATAAGGAACAGGTCAAGCAGATTGCTTCAGGCCTTAAAGATGTTTCAGATAGGGAAGGATTAACTAAAGTTGTTGTGACTGGTTTGGGCAAGGATATTTTATGTGCTGAGGCAGCTCGACTCCTTGGTCTTGAAGTTAAGTCCATGGGAGATTATTACACTGATGATGAGTGTACTGTTGCTCCAGCTATCGGTACAGCAATCATGATGAAGAATTATCTAAAATAGTTCTTATTTTGTTTTTTCCAATCTCTCTTTAAATGAGGTTCTTTTTGAAAAATTAGATAATTGCCCTATTTTTGAAAAAGTATATTAGATAATAATACATATATATAAATGTTGATATTATGGGAAAGATATTTAAAATTGTTACAATCATATTGATTGTCATTGCATTGGCTATACTTGGTGTTTTCATCTATTCTGATGGACATTCTGAAAAGATTGGTGAAAATAATCTTGGTGTGGTGTATAAGGTTACATATGGTCATTCTAATGACCCTAATGTGACAATCGGAATTGTTTCAGGCATGCATTCAAGGGAAAAGCTTCATCAATATGTATTGCCATATGTTTCAAAGGCCTTTGCGTTTTTACATCCTGATGTGAAGATTGTAAATTATATTGTTAATGTAACGAAAGATCCTGAAGACTTTACGAAAGGCCGTGCCAATGGAGAATCTTTAGTTCATGATTATGTTGTAAAAGATGTTAAAAAAGAGGACTTTGATGTTGTAATCATTGGACATGACCATGAGCCAGGCTATGGTGAGGCATATTATATAGCAACTCCTGTTATGGATAATGCTTCTGTAAAGCTGGCTAAAAAGGTTACTAAAGATATTGGCTTCAATCATTACACTAGGAATAAATCTCAACCTACTACAAGCACATCCATTTTAAAAGTGGATAAGCCAATTGTTGATGCTGGCACAAGGGTATTCGTTTATGAGATTCCTGAAGTTGATGGTAAGGTAAATGCATTTTATAAGTCTTATCAGTTAGTTAATGCTACTTATAACCGATTGAAAAAATAATTAGGCTTATTTAATCATTTTTCTTTTTTTTCATTTTAATTTATTTTATTCATTTTATTCAATTTTTCTATAAGCCTTTTTTTCATTTTAATTTATTTTATTCATTTATTCAATTTTTCTATAAGCCTTTTTTTCATTTTAATTTATTTTATTCATTTTATTCAATTTTTCTATAAGCCTTTTTTTCATTTTAATTTATTTTATTCATTTATTCAATTTTTCTATAAGCCTTTTTTTCTCTTCATGCCTATATTTCTATTTTTTCTATTATTCCAATTTCTTTTTAAAATAATTTAAAAAAACACTAAATTTATTTATAATTAGTTATAAATTATTATGTGTTAAAAATTTTATTAGTATAACAGTTTTTTTCAAATAGATTTTTTAAAATAATATTAAAAAAAAACTAAATTTATTTATCGAGGCAAATAATGGCATTAGAACTTATGAATTTATTGATTTCCATCTTAGGAGCTGTTTATTTTATGCTACCTGCTTATGTGGCTAACTTAAGTGGTCTTGCTTTTGGAGGGGGAACTCCAATTGATGGCGGAGCGAATTACCGAGATGGGAATAGAATAATTGGAAACGGAGTAACATGGAAAGGTTGCATTAATGGAACCATTATTGGAACTCTTGTTGGTGTGGTTTTAGGCATAGTCGGAATGTACTATGGTGATTTAAGCACTTTAACTGGAGGAGTCATCGATCTCCATGTTTATGGAAGCCTATTCTCTGGTCTTATATTAGGATTCTTAATGGCATTCGGCGCTTTATTCGGTGATGCAGTTGGAAGTTTCATAAAAAGGAGAATGAATCTTCAAAGTGGCCAGCCTGCTCCGATAATGGATCAATTAGATTTTGTTCTTGGAGCCCTTATATTTAGCCTTTTAGTTGTTAGAATAAGTTGGAGCTTTTTTATTATAATTTGTCTGCTTAGTATTTTACTTCATTTAAGTAGTAATACTATAGCATATTTGCTTGGAATTAAGGATGTTTGGTATTAATTCAAGCTTTTTTGGCCTTCGGCCAAAAAACCTTGACCAAAATTTTTATTTTTGGCTATGCTTTAATCTGCTCTTTTTAAAATTAGTGTTTTATACTCTTTTTTTGATTTAATGCTTTAATCTGCTCTTTTTAAAATTAGTGTTCTTTGCTCTTTTTTGATTTAATGCTTTAGCAGTATTTTTTAAAATTCATGTTTTGTTTTTATTCCAATACTCAAATAATCTTAAATTAGGTCTATTATCTACTCTTCATCACCAAAGATATCTACCAATGGTTTTTGTTCATCTGTTTTTATAATAGGAGTTTCCTCTCGTTTTTTGCCTTTGGCGTCTCGTTTTTTAAATCTCCAGCCATATTCCTTTAGCGCTTTTTCATTGACTCCATACTTATGGGCAACATATCGAAGCCCATGCTCTTCCACTTCCGCTTTTACATCTTCAGGGTCGTTAAACTCAATTGCTTCAATATTTTCATATTCTTCGAGAATAGTCAAGATCTTATTGTTCGGTATCTTATTTATTATAATCCATTCACTTAATTTCATATTATCCCAATTTAAGATTATTTATTTTTATATTGCTCAAAGTTAAATAGCATTTTTTATATTTAAAGGATAGATACTTAACTTTATATACTCTATTTATATTTTAACTGTTTTTTATATATTTCTATTACTCTCTTTGTTTATCTATTGAGATTTTTCTCATTATCATCTTTTTTTTACTATTACTCTCTTTGTTTATCTATTGAGATTTTTCTCATTATCATCTTTTTTTAAAATCAAGAAAAATACTTTTCTAAATTTAGAATTCCCATTGATTTTTATCTATTTTATACAAATGTTTTAAATAATATAAAATTAATAGTTATATTAGTATAATATATTACTCAAAAAAATTCATGCATTGGGATTTTTTTATTTGTTGAGTTTAATTTTTTAGATTAAAATTTTGTTATTTATTTCTAATTTAGAGAATTACTTTTTTATTAAAGTTTTTTTCTAATAAGAAAATTAATTTTTAAAATGATATTATTTTGATATATTGTGTTTAATTAATATTATTTCTATGATTTATCGGTGGTAAAATGTTCATTAAGAAAACAACTAGTTTATGTCCTCACTGCCTTAAGCCTTTAGAAGCTGAGGTTTACCAAGAGGATGGAAAGGTCTGGATTGAAAAGGAATGTCCAGAACATGGTGTCTTTAAAAATACTTATTGGAGTGATGCAGAGTTATATGACAGGGTTGACCAAGTTGATTCAATCACTCAGGATTTAGAAAACCCTATGGTTAATAAGGTTGCAAAATGTCCTCAAAACTGTGGTATCTGTTCTGAACATGAATCCTACACTGTTTTAGGATTGATTGACGTTACAAACAGATGTAATCTAAAATGTCCTATCTGTTTTGCAAATGCAGCAACCTCTAAAAAGCTCTTTGAGCCTACTCAAGAAGAGATTCGTCAGATGCTTAGAAACTTAAGAGGAGAAAAGCCTGTTCCTACCCCTGCGATTCAATACGCTGGCGGGGAGCCTACTGTAAGAAAAGACTTGCCTGACTTGATTAGAATGGCAAGGGAAGAAGGATTTTCACATACTCAAATTGCTACAAATGGTATTAGAATTGCTAAGAAGGAAGGCTATGCTCAAGAATTAAAGGATGCAGGATTAAACACTGTTTACTTGCAATTTGACGGTGTCACTGAAGAGCCTTATCTTGTAGCAAGAAACAAAAACCTCTTGGATGTCAAATTGGAAGCCATTGAAAAATGTAGAGAGGTCGGATTAGGTGTTGTAATTGTACCTACTGTTGTTAAAGGAGTAAATGACCAACAGGTGGGAGACATCATCAGATTTGCAATTCAAAACATTGACATTATTCACGGCGTAAACTTCCAGCCAGTCTCATTCTCTGGAAGGACTCCATCTGACCAGGTGGAAGAGCAAAGAATCACAATCCCTGACTTCTTGAATTTGGTTGAGGAGCAGACAGACGGCCAAATATCAAAGGACGATTTCTATTCTGCAACTTCTGTTCAGCCAGTATCAAAATTCATCGGTGCTTTAAGAAATGAAGAGCCACCAGTAACTCTAAACTGCCACCAGCACTGTGGTTCAGCAACCTATATATTTATGGATAATGATAAGATCATTCCTATTACACGTTTCATGGATATTGATAAGTTCCTAACATTCCTCAATAAATATACTGAAAAGTTAGAGGATGGTGGATTTGCTATAAAATCAAGAGTATTGGCTAGCGCTGCTAAAAACCTTCCTAAGGTTTTAAATGAGGATGAAGCTCCTACAGGATTGGATATGAAGAGAATATTATTGGACATCTTCAAAACCCAGTCTTATGATGCTTTAGGTGAATTCCACATTAATTCATTGCTTATTTCTTGCATGCACTTTATGGATCCTTTTAACTTTGACACAGACAGAGTTAAGGACTGTGTTATTCACTATGCAGTTCCAGACGGAAGGGTTATCCCATTCTGTACTATGAACTCCATCTATAGGCAAGGAATAGAAGATGAGTTCTCCACTCCATTAAATCAGAAAATGACTGAATTTAATGATAAGACTGGAGAAGAAGAGGAAGATGCTGATTAGTTCAAACTTTTAGAAAAAGTTTGATTAAAATTTTTATTTCTATCCATTCTTCTTTTTAATTTTTTTTAGTAATTTTTTTAACTATTTTTTTAGTTAATTTTTAACTATTTTTTTTACTTAATTTTTAACTATTTTTTTAGTTAATTTTTAACTATTTTTTTTACTTAATTTTAACATTTTTCTTTAATATATTATCACAAATTCCTTTAACTCTTTTTTCAATAGCAATTTTTACAATAAATATAAATACTTATTTTAATAAATTATATATGGACATTTAAATATGTTGACTATCATTAGACATTTGTTTAATATAGTGCTAATGAATTTAAAAAAATATTCATATTTATATTTTATAAAAATTTTTTTTTAGGAATTTTTATAATTTAGATTTTTAAAAATTAACGGATGGTTGTTAAAAATGATTATTAGAGCACCTTCAAGACTCCATATGTCTTTAATTGATTTAAATGGATCTTATAAGAGAATTGATGGTGGTATAGGTCTTGCACTTAAAGACCCTCAATTTGTATTGCAAAGTGAAGAAACAAATGAAAAAGGATACACTTTAGAGTTTGCAGATTCTATTTCTGAAGATTCAAGGGAAGAATGTATTGAAAAGATTCCAAAAGCTGCTGAAAAGATAGCAGAACTTTGTGATATTGAATCAGGATTCCACTTTAAGGTTTTAGAAGCATATCCTCCTCACTCTGGATTAGGCTCTGGAACTCAAATTTCAGTCTGTACCGCTCACTTGATGACTGAGACTGTTGGTCAAAAATATACCAGCAGGGAATTAAGTACAATGGTAGGCAGAGGAGGAACCTCTGGTATCGGAACTTTTGCCCACGACTTAGGTGGTTTCATTGTTGACGGTGGACACAGCTTAGAGGAAAAACCTGGATTCTTGCCATCTTCCGCTTCAAAGGCAAAACCTGCTACATTAATAGCAAGGTACGATTTCCCTGAAGAATGGGATATTTTGCTTGCACTTCCGGAAGTTAAAGAGCATATGCATGACCAACAGGAAGTAAATGTTTTCCAAACCTATTGTCCTATTCCAAAAACAGAGGTTGAACAAGTTTCCCACTTGATTCTAATGAACCTTCTTCCTTTCTTGCTTGAAAAGGACATTGTCAACTTTGGTTGGGCAATCAAGGAGCTTCAAAAAGTTGGTTTCAATAAGCTTGAACACAGTTTGGATGCTAGTTTCTTGCCTACTATGGAAGCGATTGATGAAGCCGGTGCTTATGGTACTGGTATCAGTTCATTCGGTCCTACCCTTTACACTGTCTTTGATAAGAACAATAAAGACATAGTTAAAGCAGCAGGTGAGATCGTAGGTGAAGACCGTGTAAAAGTTGTAAAAGCTCAAAACCACGGTTATGTTTTAGAAAAATAATTAAATAATTAATTAATTGATGTGATCTCTTTGATTTATTAATTTATTAATTTATTTGTTTATTTAATTTCTTTTGCCTTTTTTAAAAGGCAAACTTTTTATTTTTTTAATATTTTATAATTGTAGTGAATACTATGGCTGAAATTAAAGGAAAAGTTTGGAATTTTGGAGATAACATTGACACTGATGTAATTATCCCTGGAAGATACTTAAGAACATTCAATCCTAATGACTTAGCCCTTCATGTCCTTGAAGGGGAAAGACCTGATTTTACAAAAAACGTTGAAAAGGGAGATGTCATTCTAGCTGGTGAAAACTTCGGATGTGGTTCCTCTAGAGAGCAAGCTCCAGTAGCCATCAAGGCAGCAGGAGTTGATGTCATAATTGCAAAGTCATTTGCCCGTATCTTCTATAGAAATGCAATCAACATAGGACTTCCTGTTGTTGTTGCAGACATTGAAGCAGATGATGGTGATATTGTTTCAGTTGATTTGGAAAATGGAATTATCATCAATGAGACTAAAGACACTAAAGTTGAATTCCAAGCTTTTAAAGAATTCATGGTAAATATATTATCTGATGGTGGTCTAGTTAAACATTATCTTAAAACTAAAGAATAAGTTTGTTTAAATTAATTCTTCGATTAATTAAATTAATTTGTTGATTTTCTTCTTTAGTTTACATTAAGATATGTTTAATTTTAGGCACGTCATTTTGATTTTATTTTTTTCTTATCATTTTTCAATTATTTTTAATTTTTTTATTCAATTTTTTAAATTTTTAAAATTTGAAATTTCCTTATCTTAAATTTAGAAATTTGATTTTTCAAGTTTATGATTTTTCATTTTTAAGTTTATGATTTTTCATTTTTAAGTTTAGAAATTTCATTTTTAAGTTTAGAAATTTCATTTTTAAGTTTATGATTTTTCATTTTTAAAATTTAGAAACTTCATTTAAACAATAAGTTTATATTAAACTTAATCTAAATTAATATAATAATTAAAATTTACTTATTTTAATAAATTTTTTAAAAATTTTATTTCTTTAAAATATTTTATCTAATTTTAACAATAAGTTTTAAAAAATTTTATTTTTCTAAAAGAATATTTATTCTGATTTTAACAATGATTATAAAGGAGGTAAGATTATGGTATGTCCAGTTTGTGGGTCTGATGATGCAATCGTATTAAAAAATAAACTAATCGACGCTAAATCTAAGGAAATTCGCGAGCTTTTACTTAAGTGTGGCGAATGCGGCTCTGTATATAAGGAAAGATTAACTCAAGATAAGCCAAAACCATTCAGATTGATTATCAGCGAGCATGAAGACACCCATAAGGTGTCAATTGACTTGTATCCTGATGAAGAACTTCGTGTTGGAGATTTTTTGATGTCTGAACTTGGAGAAGTGAAGATCACTTCCTTAGAGCTTCCAGATGAAAAGCGTGTTCAAAAAGCTATTGCCAGTGAAGTAAAGACTATTTGGGCATCTTCTGAAGAGATTCCTGCACGTTTTGGTGTTTCAATTGACCTTCATGGAAAGGTCGCTTCATTCAAATGCGAAACAGACCGTGACTTTAAGATAGCGGTAGATGACATTATTAAAATTGACAAGTATGTGGCAAGAGTTCATGTGATAAAGACTGAAGAGAGAAAGACTACTAAAGGTTATGCAAAAGCAAGAGTAATTAAGAGAGTTTATGCAAAACCTGTTAAATTCAATCATTTCGATTATGATTTAAGTAAATTTATTGTTTCTTTTAAGCCATTGAATAAGTAGTTATGGTTTAAATGAGTTTCTTTTAAGCCGTTGAATAAGTAGTTGTGGTTTAAATGAGTTTCTTTTAAGCTGCTGAATAAGTAGTACGGTTTAATAAGGCCATAATAAAATGGCCGAATAAGAACATAAATAATAGAAAACTAAGAATTAATGTGGATAATATGAAAGTATTTATAGAAACCTATGGATGTACATTTAATCAAGCGGATTCTGAAATTATGGCAGGGATATTGAATGAAAACAATATCGGGCTTGTCTCCACTGAAGAGGAGGCTGATGCCATTATTGTAAACACCTGCTATGTAAAATTGCCTACTGAAAGCAAGGTAATAAACAGAATCAAAAACCTTCAAAAGCAGTACCCTGATAAGAAGATTATCGTTGGAGGATGCATGGTTGAAGTGGATCCTAAAAAGCTTGAGGCAATCGGACCTAATTGCTCATGGATTGGTCCTCACCAATTAAACAAGACTGCAGATGTAGTCAAATCTACAATCGGCGGTGAAATTGTTAGGGAATTTGGTTTTTCCGATGAACCTAAAGTCTGCGTTCCTAAAATACGAAAAGATCCATACATTCATGTTATCCAAATATGTGAGGGCTGCTTAGGTGCTTGCACATATTGCTGCACTAGATTTGCCCGCGGCCATTTAAACAGCTATCCTATAAAGGATATTGTGGAGGAAGCAAGATTGGCCATTGAAGATGGCTGCGTTGAGATTGAGCTTACTGCACAGGACACTTCAGCATTTGGTAAGGATACAGGCGAAAAGCTCTCTGATTTAATTAAGGAAGTTGCAAGCTTAGATGGGGACTTTAGAGTTCGTGTTGGAATGATGCACCCTAGAAACATTGGAAATGATTTGGATAATCTTATTGAAGCATTTAAGATGGAAAAAGTATATGATTTCATTCATTTGCCTATACAGTCTGGCAGTGACAAGGTCTTAAGGGAAATGGGAAGAAACCATACTGTAGATGATTATAAGAATATTGTCTATAGCTTCAAACAGGCTATTCCAGATATTACTATAGCCACTGACATCATTATCGGATATCCGACAGAGACTGAAGAGGATTTTATGAAGACAGCAGAGCTTATTAGAGAAATCAAATTCAATCTTATTCATCTCTCCAAATATCAGCATAGGGAGGGAGCCATATCATCTTCCCTGGATAATATTCCTTTTGATGATATGAAAAGAAGATCAAAGTATTTATCTGAGATTAAGTTTGAAATGCTTGAAGAGGAAAATAAGTTCTTGCAGGATAGGGAGATGGATGCTTTGGTTGTGGAAAAGGGCTCTAAAGGAGGATTCATTGCAAAGACCAATTCATATATTCCTGTTGTGGTTCAGGATGTGAACTTAGGAGAGTTTATTAAGGTTCATATTGATAAGACAACTGGAACCTATCTCATTGGGCATAAAATCGATTGATTATTAGATTATTATACAGATTATTGTCCATAGGACCGATTGATTACTTGGTTATTATATGGGGCATTGTCCATAGGACCGATTGATTATTTGATTATTATCAGTCAAATCCATATTTTAAAAAAGTATTACTTATTTTAAAAATTTTCTATTTTTTTATTATTTTTTAGATATCTATTTTTCTTAAAGTTCTTTATTCTTTCATTTGAAAATTCTTTTAAAAAATTGGATTAAACAATGATTTAAATATTGTTATTTTACTAAATAACTTTTATTTTGTTTTGTATTTTATTATTAAATGATAATTTATCTTTTATTTTTAAAATAAAGAAAAATTTTCTTATTTTCTTTTTTTAGACTGTTATTTTTATTTATTTGTAAATTTAACTTTATTTTACCTTTTATTTTCTTATTTAAGAGTTTTTAAAAAGTTTAATTTTTAAGAGTTCTTAGGCTTTTAATTGGGTAATATTTTATAATTTCCTATTATATTTTTTTAATACTTTTTAATATTTCCTATTATTTGAATTCCTATATTTCTATTACTATATATTGGATTATAAGTGATTTTATACTATTAAAAATCAAAACCTTTATATAATATGGAGTACAACATTTAATTGGAGGTGAAAATATGAGTGAATTACCAATCGCACCTGTCGGTCGTATCTTAAAAAATGCTGGCGCACAAAGAATTAGCGATGATGCAAAAGTTGCATTAGCTGAAGCTTTAGAAGAAAAAGGTGACGAATTAGCTAAAAAAGCAGTTAATTTCGCACGCCACGCTGGTAGAAAAACCGTAAAAGCTGAAGATATCAAATTAGCAATTAAATAAGTTTGTTATCTAAGTTTTTAACTGTTAACTATTGGCCAGATTCTTTTTGGCCAATTTATTTTTTTTTAATGAAAAGAATCTATTTTTCAGATTTCATTAAAAACATTTTTTAAAAATTAGTTCAAATTAAACTTTTTCTTTTTTATTTTTATCAATCCTATTTTATCTAGTCTATTTTTTTTCGAGTCATTATATAATTCTCTATTTTTAATTATATTTGCATTCATGGTCTTTATTTATCTTATTTTTCAGATCTATCTAATATTTTCATCGTGGTTTTAGTTTTCTAGAAGATTTTACTTTCCAAAGGTTTCCTTTTCCACAAAATATATAAATAATTAATTACAGAATAAGAATGTTAATAAATTGGAATTTTTATTTCTAGGCATCGGTTTTAAGATATTTGGATAAAAAAATGTCTATTTTTTTTAAAAATATTTCTATTTATATATGAATTTCTCAGATTTTAGAAAGATTTATATATAATCATTTACATATTTTAGTAAGTAGAAAGGACCGGTGGTCTAGGGGTATGATACCTCCTTGACATGGAGGTGATCACGAGTTCGAATCTCGTTCGGTCCATTTATGCCATGTTAGTTCAGTTGGGAGAACGCCAGACTGAAGATCTGGATGTCGCTGGTTCAAGTCCGGCACATGGCATCTTTTCTTATTTTTTATAAATATTTAATTATAATTGTTTTGACACTTTTTTATTATTTTCACTTATTTTATCTAAGTTTATCTATTTTTTATCAATTTTTTTTATTAAATTTTATATTTTTTAAAAAGAGTTTTTTTTCACTTTAAGTATTTTAAAAAAATCAGTTTTTCAATTTTAAAAGTATTTTAAAAAGAGTATTTTTATATTTTAAAAAAAGTTTAAAAAAAGAAAATAATTAAATTAGTTTAAAACTAATTTAATCGCAATTTGTTTTTAATTAATCAATGACAGTTTAATTAACTAAATAAGCCTTGGGCCTGTTTTCTGTTCTGGACTTACCTTTTGATTGTCCATCACATGATTGAACTGGTCCATAATAATGTGTCCTGAGGAAGTTCCGATTTTAGTAACTCCTGCTGCAATGACATTATTTACTAATTTATAATTGTTAATTCCGCCAGCTGCCTTGATTTCCTTATGTGGAGCGTTCTTTTTCATGATTCTTAAGCTTTCCATTAAAGCATAGAAATGTTCATTTCCATTGAATCCGCTTGAGGTCTTGACAAAGTCTGCACCTCCCGCTTCACACATTGCAGAAGCTCCTGCCTTTTCATCAACAGTAAGAAGGGCATTTTCAATGATGACTTTTAGGATATGATCTCCAACTGCCTCTTTAACTGCAATGATGTCTTCTTTAACTGCCTTAAAGTTGTGCTCCTTGATTGCAGGGATGTTTGCCATCATGTCAATCTCATCGGCGCCGTTTTTGATTGCATCTTTTGCCTCTGCAACTTTGCTTTCAGTGGTTCCAGCACCTAATGGGAAGTCGACAACAGTTACAACTTTCATATCAGTGTCTTTTAATTCTTCTTTTGCTAATTTAACATAGTGTGGAAGGACTACTACTGCATAAAAGTTATATTCTTTTGCCTTATCAAAGAATGCTTTCATTTGTTCTTCAGTTGCAGTATTATCTAAATTAGTAAATTCGATATATTGAGCTAATTCTTCTGCTGTAATCATTTAATCATCCTCCAATTTAAAAACTTTGTTTTTTAACAATTTTTTCTCCAATACAAATAATTATAAAATTTATTTCCTTTAAAACCAAGCTATTTTTTTTAAACTTAGTTTTTTAATTAGTTTCATATGTCTATAATAGTTAGTTATATTTAGAACTATATAATACTTTTGTCTTGTTTGATTGTTTTATTTTTTTTATCAGAAAACTAGAAACTTTTCTAATTTTCATGTCTTTTTTACCAAATATTATAAAACTAGATTTGATAATTTTTTTTAAAAAGCTTTAGCAATGATTTTTTAATAAAAATATTTGATTTTCATTTATTATATTTTATTTAGTTATATTAGATTAGTTTTTTAGCCATATAAGGACCTTTACGTTCATAACCAAACTTACGATAATAGTTTCGTGCTCCGATACCACTGATTATTAAAAGCTCTTCCTTGTTTTGGTCGATGCTTATCTCTTCAGCTTTCTTAAGAAGTCTTTCTCCAAATCCGGTATGCTGACCTATGGCGTTTCCCTTATGGCCTATCTTAATCATGTTCCCATAGACATGGAGTTCTCTTACTATTGCAGTATTGTCTCTAATCTCTTCTCTATGGGCTTGTTCTGTAGGCATTCTAAGCCTTAAGAATCCTGCTAAGCTTTCCTCATTCTTATCTTCTATGGATAGGAAGTGTTCCTTACCTCCCACTGCAGTGTAATCTTCTTGGAATAATCTGTAATCATCAATTGAATAGTCCTGTTCTGTTTTCTTATGGCCTATTTCCCTGCATCTTATGCATTGGCAGTTTATTTTTTCCTCTTCAAGTCGGTTATAGACCAATTCGCCAAGGTTTGATTTCTTGACTCCTGCTTCAATCAAGGTAGATGGAATGTCCCTTTGGATTCTCATGGTTCTAACCCATTTGGGAAGGATCTTCTTGATTTGAACTATCAATTCTACAGCCTCTTCATCAGTGTAAGGCCTGTATTTGCCTTCCTTATAAAGCTTGTGAAGTTCGCTTCCTTCAGTTACAAGGCAAGGATAGATTTTAAGCATATCTGGCTTAAAGTTTTCATTGTTGAAGATTTCCTTAAACATCTTTAGGTCCTGTTCTGGACATTGTTCTATTCTTGGATTCTCCCTTGCAAGTGGAAATAGCCCTGGCATCATATGCATGGCTACCTTTACTCCGGAATCCCTTAGGATTCTGTTTGCCTCAATCACATCCTCTACCTTATGGCCTCTTTTTATCTTTTCGTAGATGTGATTATAGATTGTCTGAACTCCTAATTCTACTCTTGTAACTCCCATGTCAAGCATTCTATCTACATGGGGCTCTTTACAGTAGTCTGGACGAGTCTCAAAGGTCATTCCAATGCATCTGACCTTTGAATTTTCATTTATCCTTTGAATGTCATCTATTAGGACATAGTCGTTAGGGGGATAAGTCTTCAATTCATTGTTTGAATAAGGATGGTATTTTAAAAGGCCTTCTCTCTTTATTGATTCGATATCATCGATTTGGCTGATGTTTTCAAGGATAATTCCAAAATCGCACATAGCCTTTAGACATTGTGAAACGAACCATTCCTGATAGCAGATATCCTTTGAAGGGAATGTTCCTCCCATGATGATAAGTTCCACCTTGTCGATAGGATGGCCTACCTTATGAAGTTGCTTTAATCGGTTATAGCATTGTACATAAGGGTGGAACTTGAACATTCTGCCCCTTAATGCAGCAGGCTCTTCTCCGGTATAACTTGGAGGTGCAATATCACTTTCAGGGCAATAGAAACATCTTCCATGAGGACATTGGTGTGGATGGCACATGACAGCCACTATAGCCACTCCAGAGATAGTTCTAGTTGGCTTTTTCCTTAATAGGTTTGATACGATCTTTTTCTCTTCAAGGCTTGCATGCTCTAGGATAACTGAATTGCTCATGAACTTTTTTAATTTTCTATCTCTGCATAGCTGTCTTTTTTCTACTTCCAATTCACGTCGAGTAGTTATTTTTCCATTCATAATGTCTTCTATGATGATTCTGCATGCTTTATCCATTTTTTACCTCCTTCTTTTTTATTATGCCATAAATTAACTGATAAAATTTATGTTTTAATGGTTTTAAGAGTTCTTTAGCTTATTCTCTTTTTGTTTTAATAGTTATTTTGTTTATTCTCTTTTTGGTTTATAATTTTTTCTATCTTTTTTATTAGACTTTTATTACTTTTATAGTTATTTTATTAGAATTTTATTACTTTTTCCATTAATTTCTTTTAAAATTCTTCAATTAAATGATTTATTTTAGTTTTATAATATTATTTAGATAAGTTTATATATTATCAATCCATATTTTTAATTAAATCAAGTTTAATCTTGAAATCAAGTTTATTCTTGAAAAATGTAAACTGATTTATTAATTTAAAACATTTTATTATTTGTTTTTTATTAATAATATATTAAACTGTATATGAACTATTTTTAATAGTTTAAAATTATTTTATTTCTTCTAGGTGAAATCATGAAAATTAAACAACTATTAGGTATGTTAGTTTTAGACGATAACGCAAACGAAATTGGTAAAATTATTGACGCAGATTTTGAACCTGAAACTGGTGCAATTACAAAAATTGTAGTCAGCCTTAAGAAAAATTTCCTCACTTCCGACCAATTGGATGTAGAGTATAATGATGTAAAAAGCATTGGAGATTACGTATTATTGAAAATTACAATTGATAAGGAAACTAAAATAAAAGAAGCTGAAGAAGCTAAGAAAGCTGAAAAAGAAGCTAAGAAAGAAGCTAAAAAGGCTGAAAGAGAAGCCAAAAAAGCAGCTAAAGAAGCTGAAAAAGAAGAAGCAGTAGCTGAACAAATCGAAAAACAAGTGGAAGTTGTTGAAGCTGAAATTGTTGACGATGCTGAAGAAGCTGAGGAAGCAGTAGAAGCTGAAGAAACTACCGATGTTAAAGTAGAATAGAATTCTTTTTCTTAAATTTGGCAAATAGTTATTTGATAAATTATTAATAATTTATTTTTTACTATTTTTTTATCTTTAGGTGATGCTATGAGTTTTTGTGACATTCGTGGTGAAACTATAGATATCGGCGCTTTTATTAGATACACTGGAACAGGTACCATAAGCAAAGTTGTTGATTTAAAGGAAGAAGATAAACAGCAATGGGTTAAATTGGATGAACCTGCTTTATGGTATGCTGCAGATTCTTTAGAAGTGGTCGATGAAAAAGATCTCATTAATGTTGAGACTGTGGATAGAGATACTCTTGAAAAAGTTAAAGACATTAAAGAAGGCTACGAAGAACTTAATGCTAATTTAAATGATATTCAAGGCTGTGAAGGTGGAGGTTAATCCTTTAACCTTCTAAGTTCTTTTTTTCTTTTTGTTTGGCCTTTTTTATCTGATTTTTGTTCTTTTTTTTGTTTAAGCTTTTTTTTTTACTTTATACTTGTTTTCTTTTTTATTTAATCTTTTTTTATCCAGATTTTTCCTTATTCTCTTTATAAACTTATTTGTCTTTCTTTCTTTAATAATCAACTTTTTTTAGCTTTTGATTAAAGAATGGAATCAATAATTGTCTGCAAAGTTTCTTATGCTTTTAGCTAATTTAGGTCCGATTCCATCTACTTTTTGAAGTTCATTTTCTGAAACAGGTCTTAAATCCTCTCCGAATGTGTTTACCAATGCTCTTGCACGTTTTCTTCCTAAGCGTTTTACTCCAATCACAAGAGGAATTATGTCCTCCTTTACTCCGTAATAGAGTCTTGCTGATAGGAAGTCCAAATCCTTTGAATAATTGTATTTTCCAAGAACTTCCAATGTGTTTTTAGTGAATCTGACAAGTAGGGACGCTTCATATGCAGCCCGTCTTGTAGATGACGCATAGACATTATAGGCATTTTCTATCTCATATTCGTTTCTCTCATCGATCCATTCGATAAGGGACACGGCAGTTGCCTCTGGATTTGCTATCTCCAATGCAAATAGGCCATAATTAGCAAGCTTTTCTCGCACTGGGTCTTTAGAGCGTCTGCCCTTAAATGAAATGAGAGGCATATCAGGAGTCTGCGCTAAATGATAGATAAGTTCCTCTGCACTGAATTGGTCAACCAAGTTCGCATATTCCTTAACCTTTACTGCAGTTTCCACTGTATAGTTGGATTTGGCTATTAAGTTTCCAAGTGCTGTTGTTTTAAGTCCACTTGGTGTAGCCTGCAATATCTGATTTTGAAGCAGAAATTCCAATGCATTCTGTATTTCGAATTTTAGGCTTTCCTCTGCGAAAAAGCTCATTGAACTGTTATTTGTCATCTGATAGCCATAGAATGTTTTCTTAAAGAAATCTTCTAAGTCTTCAGGTGTCTTTGATATGGTGGAAGCCACTTGGGCTATGATTTGCCTGAATACTGCATCCTTATTTTCAATCAGTTTGGAGTTTGTAGGCTCTATGTCTCCATAGATGTATCGCTCTTCCAGGGTTGAAGCTTCCTCCATTGATTTTGCAATCAAATAGGAATATCCTGCATTGTCGTATTGTGGCCTTCCAGCTCTTCCGGACATCTGCTCGTAGTCAAATACTGGAATCGCTTGAGGTCCTTGGGAGGTCCATCTAGTGTAATCTCGTATAACAACATATTTGGAAGGGAGGTTAACTCCATACATCAAACTTGGTGTTGCTGCAATCATTAGGATGTTTCCATTTCTAAATTCCTCTTCAATGATTTCCTTCTGTTCGGAAAAGAGTCCTGCATGGTGGAAAACTGCACCGTTCTCACAGCTTTCAGCAAGTTTCAAGCAGGTGGAGGTAGGTCTTGAGCCTTTTTTCTCTGGAACTTCAAGAATCTTGTCTGCAACTTCCTTAAACCTTTTCTTTTGTTCATCTGTGGTTTTTTTCTTTAGCTTTTCAGCAACATAGTTTGCAAGGCTTTCTGTGAACCTTCTTGTTGATACGAAGCTTAATGCCTGTGAATCATCTTCAATTGCTTTTTCAATAACTTTTACCACTACATCATTTTTATTTTTAGTGTTGAACATTTCTGTATCCAATACGTCTTTATTCAATGGAACTGGCCTATAATCGTGTTCTATAACTGTAGCATCAAGCCAATTTTCAATTTCAGACATATTTTCCAATGTTGCAGATAATGCAATGATTCTTAAGTTTGGATTTATGATTTTAGCCCTTGTTATTGCACATTCGATTGTAGGCCCCCTGGAATATTCTCCAATCATATGGAATTCGTCGATAATTATTGTGTCAACATCTCTTAATACATCCCAGGAAAATCGTGTCAGGACATCAAATGATTCAAAGACCATGATTGACAAGTCAGAGGATGATGGATGCTTTCCAACTGAAATCCCATGCTCTTCAAATTTCTTGAATTCCTTGACCTTCTCATTCTGTATGGATATGAGAGGGGCAGCGTATACTGCCTTTCCTCCAGATAGGATTGATTGAAGTGCAGCCATGACTCCAAGCACAGTCTTACCGCTTGCAGTTGGAATGGCTATGATGTAATTCTTATCATTTTCAAGGTATCCAGATTCAATTACAGCCTTTTGGGCGGGATTGAACTCTTTAATGTATGGATAACAATCATTTATTATTTGTTTAATATTAGTGGGAATGTTTTTCATAGTAATCAGTTCTTTGTTTTTGTTGAGAAATGTTCGTAGTTTTCTTTTTTTTTTTTAAAAAGCAGCGATCTATTAAGTTTTTACCCTTTTCTAAAATTAAATTTTATAATTATTTTTATTGTTTATATTTAATTTAATTTGAGATAGAGCATGTGAAAAGTATTATTTTTTTATAGTCTTATATTCTTTTTTAAACGACTTTATTATTTATTTAAATTATTAGAATCTAGTTAAAGTGCTTATTTTTTATATTTTTTCTTTTTTAAGGACTTTAATGTCTGAAATTCTTGTATTAGGATACTGTCCGTTTTCATCTTTTTCTACAGCTTTTGTCATATCCCATATTGTAAGAAGGGCTACGCTTACTCCTGTTATGGCTTCCATTTCCACTCCAGTTTGGCCAGTTAATCTGCATTCGCAGATTGCAGTGATTTCCTCTTCTTCAACTTCAAATTCTATGTCTATTCCACTAAGATTCAACGGATGGCAAAGAGGGATAAGGTCTGATGTCTTTTTAACTGCTTGAATTCCAGCGATTTGGGCTGTAGTTAATACATTTCCCTTCTTGATTTCGGCATTTTCTATCATTCTGATTGTTTCTTTTTGAAGATGGATTTTTCCGCTAGCTATTGCAGTTCTTCTCTGTTGGGCTTTTGCACCAACTTCAACCATATGAACTCCACTTTCTGTTAAATGAGTAAATTCTTTTTCTCCCATATAATCAACCTTTTACTTCCTTTTTTAAAATATTTTAGATAAAAATTATTTACATTTTATTTAATTTTACTTATTACATTTATCTTTATTTTCATTATTAATAAATGTTTAGCATTTTTTTATTTTTATATTGATTTAAAGTTCTTATTTAACGAAATTAAATCAATTTAATAAGATGACATCAATTTAACAAGTTGAAATCAATTTTACGAAATTAAATCAATTTCACACTTTGACATCAATTTTGATGTGACTTAAGAATAAGTTCTAAAAACTGTTTAAATTAAAAAATAAGATTAGACAATTGGAATTTTTTATTAATTCATTAAGTCTCGATCTTAAAAAGCTCTTGAATTTTTATTATTTTTTTAGTATAATCTTAGAAAACTCCAAGAGTTTTGATTATTTCAAGGGTTTTTATTTAAGATATAATTATTTCAGCTCATCATAAGGCAATTCAGTTTTAGAAAAGTCTTTGGCTCGATTTCTTGCATTTGATTTAAATTTATTCAACAATTCTTCATCCTGAAGTATCTTATCAATTGCATTGGCTAGGTCTTGGCTATCATTTGGATTAATCAATAATCCAACGTCTTCTGTGATTATCTCTTTTATTCCGCCTATATTGCTTCCAATGACTGCATTTCCACATGCTAATGCTTCTATTAAAACAAGTCCGAAACTTTCGCTAAAGGAAGGCAGTACAAGCAAGTCACAGCTTGGATAGATGTCTTCCACATCTCTTCTAGCTCCTGTAAAGTAAACGTCATTGATTTTATCATCATTCTTTACTTTTTCCTTTAACTTTCCTAATTCAGAACCTTCTCCAACAATTACAAGATTTGCATCGGTTTTAATTAGTCTTTTGGCTTCAACAAGGAGATTCACATTTTTTCTTTTAATTATATTTCCTACAAAAAGAATCATTGGCTTATTTGGGTCTAGATTGTATTCATTAACCAGTTCCTTTTTAAACTTATCCTTATTCTCTTCTGTAGTTTTGTATTTTTCAATGTCTACTGAATTCCAATGAATCTTAATCTTTTCCTTTATGCCTGGAACATCAATCTTTATTATTTCATCTTTCAATGCATTGCTTACTGCAAGGACTATATCTGCATCAGAGAGCACTTTCTTTATAAAGGGCCTCATAAATTTTTGTTTTTTATACATTTCAAAGATATCTGATCCATGTGCAGTCACATAGGTTTTGGTATTTGTTGATTTTCCAGCCTTAACGCTGGCCCATCCTGCAGGGAATAGGTAATGGCCGTGGATTATATCAATGTTTTCTTCATTTATAAGCTTTTTTAATTCTTTTTTGGCATTAATTCCAAACATCAATCCTCTAAGGCCTGGTATATTTATTCCTTTTGTTCCAATGACATGAATTCCGTCAATGTCCTTAATGTCCTTGTGAGGGTATGTAATCACATATACTTCATGGCCTTCCCTGATTAGTTGCTTTGCTAGGCTGTGTATATGTACTCCAACTCCTCCGATATGGGGTGGGAATTGACCTACCATTGCTATTTTCATTTTTTAATCTCCAAAATAAGTTTTAATTGGTTTTTAATCATTAATTTTAAAATTTTATTAATTATAAAAATTGGATTACTTTAATAATTCTATTAATTATATTTAAACTAATTTTATTATTATTAAATAATTGCTCTATTAAATATATTTAACCTAATTTTATTTATTTTTATTTTAATATATTAAATGATTTATTTTGATTCTGATTTTTTTTATGGTGATTTATTTCGATTCTAATTTTTTATATTGGTGATTTATTGATTGGAATTTTTAGAAATAAACTTAAAAATCAGTATTTGAAAAAAGAGCAATTCGTTCTTTATTTTATCTAAATTAGTTTTAAATACTTGTTAAAAAGTCAAAATTAGTATTTGGTGTTTTTTAAAAAATAGTTTAAATTATTATTTAGAGTTTTTATAAAAAAATAGTTAAAATTAGTAGTTTAAAATTAGAAATAAAAAAAATGAAAAGATAAATAGAAAAAATCTATTTATTTTAATTCTGCCATTAATTCATCGTAGCTAGGAGCTCCTTGGAATTTGATTTCACCATCAATAATGATTGTAGGAACATACATGATGTGGTATTTTCTAGCAATTTCCATAGCTTCAGCTTCTGCTGTATTGTAAATGGTTACATCAAGAGCATCTCCTAATTCTTCTTTTGCTTTTTCTACGAGTCTTACAGCTCCTGGACAATGAGGGCAGGTTGGGGAAGTAAATACTTCTACTTTATATACCATTTTATCACCTTAAATTTATTTTTTATTATTTTGGTTTTTGTTTATAAGTATAACAATTGATAAACTTATGCCAATTTGATTATATATTTTCGTTCGTTAATATATAAATGTTCCTATTATTAAGTATGAATTTTTAATTGGCACTTTTGAGAAAAAAATAGATTTTAATTTAGATTTTATCAGTTCTTGTATCTATTATTTACTTTTAATTTAGATTTTAATTAACTCTTTAAGGTTAAAAATATCATTTTCACCTAAAATCTCAGTTAATTTCTTTTGAGGCTCTGGATAAGTGATTACTGTATAATTAGTTGCATTTGACAATTTAGCTGCTTTTTCTATTGATTGGCTTTTAGAGCCGATTTCATCAATCAATCCTAGTTTTTTAGCTTCATTTCCATTATATTTTTTGCCATGTGCCAGTTCCGCAACATAATCTGCTGTTAAGTTTCTGTTTTCAGCGATTTTCTTAATGAATAAAGTATAGTCCTGATCAACCATCTTTTGAGCATTTGCTAAGTCATTTGCACTTTTGACTTTAGAATTGCTTTTTGTTTTATTGTTTTTTAGATACTTTTCATTAAAGACTCCTGTGACTTTTTCATCGGAGTATCTGTCTGTATTTATATAGCTAAGGCCGATTCCTCCAAGAGATGATGAGGAGCTTGCGAAAATATAATCAGTGGCACTTGCTATTTGATAAGCTTCATCAAATCCTTTATCTCCAATATAGCTTACAATTGGTTTAGGAGATTTCTTTATTAAGTCTGAAATTTCATCGCTAGCCACCAAGCTTCCTCCTCCACTGTCTATATCCAAAACAATTCCTTTAATCTTTGGATTTGAGTAGGCATCGTTAAGTTCGCTTTCAATTTCCTTTTTGCTTGTATGGGCAGAAGTGCTATTGTCTCCATAGGTGATTGTGTCGCTTATGGTGATTACTGCTATTTCATCATTGTCAACTGCCAAATTACTGAATGGTAAAACAAGGGCTATTAATAATAATATGGCAATTATAATAAAAGCGCCGATTCCTATTGTAATCAAAGTTCTATTATTTTCGCTCATTTTATTCTCCTTTTGGTTTAAGTCAATTTAACAGTAATCTAACAGTAGTTTGCAGTTTATTTTCATAATTGATATAAAATTATAATCAAATATTTTGAAATTTTACTTTATTTTATAATAATTTATATTTGTTTAAATTAATATATAATTTTATATATTTTGTTGCTTATATTGAAGTATAGTTTTATTGAAAAAATCAAAGATAATCTTAAGTATAATTTTTTATTGAAAAAATCAAAAAGAATTTTATTTTTATTGTATGATGTTAATTTGATTAGGTGATTGATTTGGCAAAAATAGTAAAGTCTCCAGGTTCTGCTACAGTTATAAATGCAATATCAACCGGTTTTGGTTCTGCATTTGGAATTGATTTGAATATAACTTGTGAAGCGGAATTCTCTTCACAAGGCATTGACTGTTCATCTGACTTGGGAGTGGACCCCAATTTAATGAACATATGTGTAAAAAGTGTTTTAAGTCATTATAATATTGGAAAAGACTTGTCTCAGGATGATCTTTTAAATGATTTGGATTTTGGAAATGGTGAAGGAATTAAAATTAGAACAAAATCCAATCTTCCTTTAGGCTCTGGCCTTTCAAGTAGCAGTGCCTTATCTAATTCTGTTGTTATGGCAACTGCAGGCTTGATTTCAGATGAATTTTTCTTAAAGCCTTTAAGCGATTTTGAAATGATTAATCTTGGAATTGACGCATCTCTTGAGGCTGGAGTAACCATAACCGGAGCTTTTGATGATGCTTCTGCATCCTTTTTTGGAGGACTTACCATAACTGATAATATGGAAAGGAAGATTTTGCATCAGGAGAAATTGCCTGAATATGATATTTTGGTTTTTATGCCTGATAAGGAGTCATTAAGCGGTTCATCTGATGTAAATAGGATGAAATTGGTAGGGTCATATGTTAAGATGGCTTTTGAAGAGGCTATGAATAAGAGGTATCTTAAGGCATTGACTTTGAATGGTCTTTTGTATGGAACTGCACTTAATTTTGATAATAATATTGCCTTGGATGCCCTTAGTGCAGGGGCTTTAGCTTCTGGATTATCTGGAACAGGATCCTCTTTTGTTGCTATTGTTGAAGAGGATACAATTGATGATGTTAAGGATGCTTGGGCTTCATTTGATGGAAATGTTATTGAAACAAAAGTAAATAATGAAGGAACTAGGTTTATTTAGTTTCCTTCCTTTTATTAGTCATTATTTTTTCTTAATTCTTATTTTCATTCTTTTTTCTTAATTCTTATTTTCATTCTTTTTTCTTTATTCTTATTTTTTATCTTATTTTCATTTTTTATATTATTCTTATTTTTCTAATACTTTTTTTACATCAAAGTAGTCTGCTTTGTGCTCTCATGGCTTGGAAACTCATGAAGATATTCAAATATATCCTCTATATTGTTCATAATGCCATGTTCATCAGTCCTTTGGAGGAATATCTTCATTAGTTTTTTATTATTAGGGCTTTTTATCCCATAGCTATTCCTATAAGTCCTTCTATATCTTTCTTTTAGTCCAGGGAAATGCTCATCTAGTTTTTTATAAAAATATTCTCTGTTTCCTTCTCTTAGGGTCATTCCCATCCCAAAGCATAAAATTCCTTTTACATTTGCATCAATGCAGTAATCCAATATTTGATTAATGTTTTCCTCTGTATCGTTTATATAAGGTAGGATTGGGCATAGCCAAACGATTGTAGGGATATTGTTTTCGTTTAAGGTCTTTAGGACATTGACTCTTTCCTTTGTTGTGCAGACGTTAGGTTCAAGTATCTTGCATAGCTCATCATCAGCTGTTGTCAGGGTCATCTGAACAACTGCCTTTGTATTTTCATTTATTTTCTTGATTAGGTCCAGGTCTCTAAGGATGAGGTCTGATTTGGTTATGCAGGTAAATCCATGGCCGTATTTGTAAATGAGTTCCAATGATTCTCTCATAAACTTTAGATTGCTCTCAAGAGGAATGTATGGGTCTGTCATTGATCCTGTTCCAATCATGACCTTTTCCCTTTTTCTCTTTAAGGCATTCTTAAGGAGTCTGATTCCGTTTTCCTTTACTTCAATGTCTTCAAAGTCATGGTTCATATTGTATATCTTGCTTCTTGAATCGCAGTAGATGCAGCCATGGGAGCATCCCCTATATAGGTTCATTCCGTTTTTGCTTGATAATATTGTCTTGGCGTTTATGTAATGCATGGTTTCACTTTTAATCCTTTATCTCTTTTTATTAATCTTTATTATTTTTTTTTCTTGATTTTCACAATTTCTTTTGTGTCTTATCCCTTTTTCAATCATCATTATTATTAGATTGGTTTATGTATTTAAATAAGTTATTAGAGCATTTGAGAACTATTCTTGCTTTTTGTCTTTGTATAACCTTATAAAAAATCTATTATTAATTGGTTTATTTTCATTATTTGGGAGTCAATTTCTCATTTTGTTCAAATTGCTTAAAAATTAGAATTAAATATTGGCAGAATTAAAAAATTTAATTTATTTTAGCTTCCCCCTTTGAAAACTTTCTAGATTTTTCACTTTCATTATTTTTATCTTTAAATTAATTTCACACTTTTGTAATTATCTTTAAAATTTACAGTTTCAATTTTTTCTATAAATTCCACACTTTCAATAACTATCTTTAAATAATATGAAATATAAAGTATATTTATTATCAAAACTATGGAGTTATTTTTGTGGACGAAAAGGAATTGATGAGTATATATGAAACTGAAGAAGAAGCTCGCAATGTTCTTTTAAAGTCTAGAAAAAGAATCGATGAAATTGATAATGATTTAGTTAACTTAATTAGTGAAAGAACTTCACTTGCTAAGGATATAGTTTCAGCTAAGGTTTTTTTAGGCATGGAAATTTATGACAAATCCAGAGAAGATGAAGTCCATGCCAAGGTAAGTAAATTAGCTCAAGAAAAAAATATAGATGATGATATTCTTAGCGATATTATGAACATGCTAACAATTTTAAGTAAAAATAAACAGAGAGAATTTTTGGAGGAATGATTATGGGAAATATTAGAACTTCATTTGTAAAACGTATATCTAAAGAATTAATTGAAACTCACAAAGGTAAATTTACCACCGATTTTGAAGAAAACAAGATTTTAGTAGCTGAATACTCTACCGTAAGCACTAAACATTTAAGAAACAAAATTGCTGGTTACATTACCAGATTAGTCAGACAAGAAGCAAACAAAGCTTAATTGCTTTTTGCTTTACTTTTCTTTTTTATTAACTTTTTTTAATTAACTATTTTTTTATTAACTATTTTTTAATTTAACTTATTTTACTTAAACTTTTAATTTTTAATCACTTCTTTTTAATATTTTTAATTTTTATAATTTGGATCAATGATTGAAAATTTAATTATTTTATAACTTAATACTTTTTTATAATAATTTATTAAAATCTAATGATTTTTTTAAAAATCAATCAAAAATTCAATGATTTTTGTAAAAATAATAAATAAGTATATTAATATCATTTAATAATAATTAATAATTGTATAAAACTTTATCAATTTTATTTAAAATTTATTAATAAGATATTTTGTTTTTAAAAAACTTTTATCTTAATTTATTAAAATCATAATTATTTTTTTTTTATTTATCAAAAAGGTGTGTAAACAAATGGGATTAATTGTAGCCAAATTTGGCGGTACTTCGATTGGAAATGGTAAAAGGATTAGGAAAGCTGCACAATCTGTTGTTAATGAGTATATGGATGGCAAGAAGGTTGTCGTTGTTGTTTCAGCTATCAATAAGACTACTGATGAATTAGTGGCTATTGCTGATGAGTCCATTGGAAAAGAAGTTACCGAAAAGCAATTGGCGGAAATTTTATCCCTGGGTGAGAGAACCAGCATAAGAGTATTTTCCTCAGTCCTTGAATCCTTGGGAGTGAAATCCGAATACATTGACCCAAGCCATGAATTATGGCCAGTCATAACTGATGACAACTATGGAAAGGCTCAAATCGACTTTGAAAGAACTGAAGAGCAAGCTCAAGGTCTTTTATCACTTTTGGAGCAAGGTATCATTCCAGTGGTATGCGGATTCTTAGGAAGAACTGAAAATGGGGAAGTGACAACCCTCGGAAGAGGCGGAAGCGATGTCACTGCATTCCTTTTAGGCCACTGCCTTAAAGCAGATAATGTAATCATTGTTACCGATGTTGACGGAGTCATGTCAACTGACCCAAGGAAGATAGATGAGGCTGAAAAGCTTGATTACATTTCAGTTGAAGAGATGAGGGATTTAGCTACACACGGCGCTCAAGTATTGCATCCACATGCCTTAAGATTTAAAGATCCTGAAATAAAAGCAAAGATTATCAGTTTTGAAAAAGGAGACTTATCAGACCCTGGAACAGAGATTGTCGGCCCTTTTGAAGATTCAATGGGCAAAAAAGTATGCCTACACCATGAGCCTATTTCTGTAGTGGCTGTAGTGGGAGAGGACTTGCTTAATCAAATAGGACTTCTTGCAAAGATGACCAGCTTAGTTGCTGATGCAAACATCAACATCTACGGCATCTCAGCAGGCCAGAACTCAATCACATTGTTCCTCGATAAGGAGGAAGCGGATGACGCTTATCATTTATTGCATGATTTGGTCATTGCAGAGGATAACTTAAGCTCCATCTCCTTAGGAAGGGACATTGCAATGCTCACCATGATCAATCCTGATTTTATTGAAACTCCAGGAGTAATCACTGAAATTACCAATCCTCTAAAGGAAAATCATATTAATATTGTTGAAATTTCATCATCCCAGACTGCAATTGTTTTATTCATCAATTGGGAAGATGGAAAGGCAGCATATGATCTTATAAAGGAAGTTTTATAACTTCCGCTTTTATTTATTCTAACTTATAGGGAATTTGACCTTAATCTTTTTTTCATATTAAGGGATTATTCTCATTTTCGATTTTTGATGTTTTGCAATTGGTTTTGCCAAAGTTTGTAATTTCAATTGGTTTTAATAATTACGAACTTTCTAAGGTTAAGAATCAATTTATGAATTTTTATAAATTTTTAAAAATACAATTAAGTTTTAAGAACTTTAATTAAATAAAAAGTATTTATTTAAGTTTTAAGAACTTTAATTAGATAAAAAGTATTTATTTAAGTTTTAAGAACTTTAATTAGATAAAAAGTATTTATTTAAGTTTTAAGAACTTTAATTAGATAAAAAGTATTAATTAAGTTTTTATAACTTCAATTTAAATAAAAACTAATAATTTAAGTATTTAACAAGTAAAATAATAATTTTAATAATTTAGGGTGTTATTATGCGTTTTGAAGGAACAGCTGTTGCTATGGTAACTCCTTTCCATGAGGACGGATCCATAGACGAAGAAGGATACAGACAAAATATTAACTGGTTGATTGACAACGATGTAGACGGTTTGGTTGCTGTAGGAACTACAGGAGAATCTGCTACCTTGACCCATGATGAACACAGAAAAGTTCTTGACATCTTGATTGATGAGGTTGACGGCAGAGTCACCACAATAGCCGGTACCGGAAGCAATGCAACAAGTGAAGCATTGGACTTGACTAAATATGCAGATGATGCAGGGGCAGACATGGCTCTTCTAATCACTCCATACTATAACAAACCACAACAACATGGAGTAATTGAGCATTATACCCAAATTGCAAACTCTGTAGACATTGACTTGATTGCTTACAATGTCCCATCCCGTACCAGCCTTGACATGGCTCCTCAAACCATTGTCGAGCTTGCAAAAGTGGATAACATTGCTGCATTGAAAGAGGCTTCATCTGATGTTGATAAAGCATCAAAAACCATGAAACTCTTAAGGGACGAAGGTTTGGAAGATGAAATCGTAATCCTCTCCGGTAGTGATGAATTGACCCTTCCTCTTATGTCAATCGGTGCAAGAGGTGTAATCAGTGCTTCTGCAAACATCGATCCTAGAACCATGGTTCAAATGGTAAACAACATTTTGGATGGAAACTATGACAAGGCTATGGAATTGCATTACCAACAATATGACTTAATCAAAGCCTTATTCATTGAAACCAGCCCAGCACCTGCAAAAGAAGCATTGAACATGATGGGAATGCCTGCAGGTCCATTAAGATTGCCTTTAGTTCCTATGTTAGAGGAAAACAAAGCAATCCTAAGAAAAGCATTGGAAGATGCTGGAATATTATAGGATAGCTATTCTTGGGATTTATTTTCCCAATTTTTTTATTTTAAATTTATTTAGGATTTTATTTTCCCAATTTTTTTATTTTAAATTTATTTAGGATTTTATTTTCCCAATTTTTTTATTTTAAATTTATTTAGGATTTTATTTTACCTAATTTTTTTATTTTAAATTTATTTAGGATTTTATTTTACCTAATTTTTATTTAACTATTTACTTAGATGATATTATGATAAAAGTTGCTGTAACTGGAGCCTCTGGAAGAATGGGCTCTGGAATTATAAGAAAAATCTCTGAACAAGATGATATGGAAGTAGTGGCTGCTATCGAAATGCCAAACACTCCTTTAGCTGGTGTAGACGCTGGTGAAAAAGCAGGCATTGGCAAAATCGGAGTGCCAATTGTAGGTTCAGAGGATTTGGAAAAAGCTTTGGAAGAATCTGGAGCTGAAGTATTAGTTGATTTCACTATCGCTCCTGCTGCTGTTGAAACTATTAAAAGAGCTGCCGATTGCGGAGTAAACCTTGTTGTTGGAACCACCGGATTTACTGAAGAGCAAGCTCAAGGAAATGCAGATGTAATCAAGGAAAAAAACATCAAAGCAGTAATTTCCTCTAACTTCTCCATTGGAGTAAATGTATTCTTCAAAGTTCTAAAGGACTTGACTCCTATTTTAAATGACTTTGACATTGAAATCATTGAAGCTCACCACAACCAAAAGGCAGACGCTCCTTCTGGAACTGCTATGACTGCATTTGAAGTTGTTGCAGGTGCTTTAGGAAGAAACCCAGAAGAAGTTGGCGTTTATGGTAGACAAGGTCAAGTAGGCAAAAGAACCAAAGAGGAAATCGGTATGCATGCAGTCCGTGGAGGAGACATTGTAGGAGACCACACTGTATTGTATGTCGGTGATGGTGAAAGACTTGAAGTAAAACACATGGCACATACCAGGGAAGTGTTCATTGCCGGTGTTATCAGAGCCTTAAGATTCGTAGGTTCCGCAGAACCTGGAAAAGTAAATGATATGACTGATGTTTTAGGAATTTAATTTTTTATTCCTTTTAATTAAAAAGAATATTTATAATTATTGAGATGATTTAAATGGTAAAAGTAGGTGTACTTGGTGCAACTGGAATGGTAGGTCAAAGATTTATCCAATTATTGGCTGATCATCCTGATTTTGAAATAGCTGCTCTTGCAGCATCCTCAAGATCTGCAGGCAAAAAATATGAAGACGCTACCACTTGGTATATGAATGATGAAATGCCGGAATCTGTAAGGGACATTAAAGTAATTGAAACTGACCCTGCACATATGGATAAGGATGTGGAAATTGTATTCTCCTCACTTCCTGCTGATTTTGCTGCAAAAGTCGAGCCAGAATATGCAAAGGATTTTGTAGTGGCTTCAAATGCTAGTGCAATGCGTATGAAAAAGGACATACCTTTAGTCATTCCAGAAGTCAACCCACAATTCTTGGACATGATTGAAGCACAACAGAAAAACAACAACTGGGACGGTTTCATTGTAACAAACCCTAACTGTTCAACCATTGCTTTGACTTTAACTTTAAAACCGATTTATGACAACTTCAACATTAATAGAATCTATGTTTCAACCATGCAAGCTGTTTCAGGAGCAGGCTATAATGGTGTTCCTTCAATGGCTATCTTAGACAACTTGGTTCCATACATTGGCGGTGAAGAAGAGAAAATGGAAAGTGAAACTTTGCATCTTTTAGGTTCCCTTGATGGTGATGAAGTTGTTCCTGCAAACTTTTCTCTAAGCGCATCATGCCACAGAGTGCCTGTCATTGACGGTCACACTGAAGCGGTATTTGTAGAGTTGGATGAAGAGGCAGACATTGACAAGATCAAAAAGACCATGGCTGACTTCAGAGGACTTCCACAGGAATTAGGTCTTCATTCTGCTCCAGAACAACCTGTTATCGTAAAAGAAGAAGATGACAGACCTCAACCAAGAATGGACAGAATGGCTTATGGCGGTATGGCTGCAACCGTTGGTAGGCTCAGAAAAGATCAAGCATTTGATAACAGCTTCAAATATGTTCTTGTAGGACATAATACAATTAGAGGCGCTGCTGGTGCTTCTATTTTGAATGCTGAATTGATTAATAAACAAATATTATAATATTTTTTATTAATTCTTTTTTTATTTTTATTCTTAAGTCTTTTTTTTATTATTTTTTATATTTGCATTTTTTTTACTTTTTTTAAGATTTTTCAAATAAAAATTTAAATATTGTTATGTTTATATGATTATTTATGTCAATGATTGTTCATTCAGAGTATAAAAAATTAAAGGACCATTTATATGATTTAGTTTATGAATATGAAGATTTAATAAATCATATCTGTCCAAATATAGAAATGGAATATCTCCTTAAATTTGGAATATATGAATATGAATTATATAAGAAAGAGTTAGAATTAAATAAACTTAAATTTAAGTTAAAATTACTTCAAACTGAAATTAATCATCAAAATGAATTAGATTTAAACGAAATAGATAAAAAAGTTATAGATAAATATACGGAGTATGCAAATAATCTTAAAAACTCTATGAATGAACTTGAAAACATTATAAAACATAAAGATAACTATTTTCAATTAGATGAAGAAGATGAAAAAGAACTTAAAAGGATTTATAAAATACTTATAAAAAAATTACATCCTGATTTAAATTTTCATCAAGAAAATTTTAAAAAAGAATTATTTATCAAAGTTACTAATGCATATAAAAATGGTGATTTGGAGGAATTAAAAGCATTATATGCTATGCTACCTGATGAAGATATTGAAGAAAAATCCAGTTTAAATGAATTAAAAGAATTAATACATTCATTTGAAATAAAGATTGAAAAAATTAAAAATGAATATCCTTATAATAAGTTAGATCTACTTTCAAATGAAAAAGAAATTGGGGAGTATAAAATTAATATTCAATATTTAATAGATTCATGCAATGAGGAAATAGAAGAATATAGTAATAAGATAAATGAAATTATTGAAAATCAGCATTAATTTTATAAAAAGGGATAAAATGTCAAATATTGAAAAAATCAATTCAGAAATAAAAGATTATGTCAATTATGTCCAAAAAGGAGGTAAATTAGAACCTTTTTTTGAAGATATTTGTTTAGTAACTACTGAATTAGTTGGATTTAGAAAAATCAGTAATTTCGAAGATCTTTTTTCACAATTTAAAAAGGGAGATTATTTAGCATTATTTAGGGATACACAAAATGAATTAGATGAATTAGCTATTGTTGTTAAATGGAATAATTTAATGATAGGTTATGTTCCTAGAAAACACATTCCTATATTGTCTAGTTTAATGGATTCTGGAAAAGAAATCTATGCTATAATTGATGATTTAATATTAGATGAACTATTTAAAGATCTTTTTTTTGAGACAGTCAAAATAAAAATCTTTTTAAAAGAGTAATTTCAGAAATTTTAAAGTTTGGGGGGGATAAGTTGGAAGAATTAAGTGAAGATTATTTATTTGAAAAATTTCGCATGGAATGTTATCATTTGCTTCGTAAAGAGAATTATTCTTTAGTAAGGAAAAAAATAGAGAATTTTTTAGAAAAATATCCTCTAAAAATATCTGAAGAGAATTATTTTTATTTTAATAATAAATTTGAAGAAAATTTTTATTTTATCTTTTTTATTCACTCAAAATATGTGAATGTTTCCCAAAAAGAAGATGTATTGAAAAATTATAAAATCTTAAAATATGACTATCCATTTATTTTAGCTGCTTATGGAGAAACATTAATCGAATTTGATGAGTTTTCTAAAGCAAAATACTTTTTAGAATTAGCTAATAAAATAAGTCCATTTGATATTGGGATTTTAAGACAATTACTAAGAATTTACTGTATAGAATTAGATAGGGAGAAAATTGAAGAAATTTTTAATTATGCATTAGACATTGTTTATGATGAATATTACCTTTTTTATATTTATGAGTTTTTATCAGAATATTATTTACAAATAAATCAAATAGAAATTGGTAATTTATTATCTCAAATTGCTAAAGAAGAGTCATTTAATGTAGCTGAAAAGCACTACATAAAAGATTTATTTAATAAATATGATATAAATTTGGGGTTTAATGAAGAATTAATTTCTCATATGGAATATATTGTGAATCTTTTAAATAAAAAAGGGGACTTCACTGAATCTTATCTTTTAAATCAGGATTGTGCTGATTTAAAAAGGTTTAATAGAAAATTTAAATATTATTGATTTTTTGTATTTTTTAAGTTTCAAAATTTATATAAAAAGTAAATTTAATTATAATTAGAGATGCAGTTGGGCTTCTATTTTGAATGCTGAATTGATTAATAAACAAATATTATAATATTTTTTATTAATTCTTTTTTTACTTTTTTTTAATTATTTTTTAATCTTTTTTTATTGATTTTTTAGAGTGTTTCGTAAAACTATTGTTTAATGAACTAAATTAAACAAACAAAACCTAGATGTCAAACTAACAGCATTGTGCGAGGCTGCAGGGATTAAATTTAAACAAAAAAAGGGTAAAATAGGATGGAAGATACAGAATTGGATATTATTCTGTTTCGTAAAACTATGGTTTAATGAACTAAATTAAACAACTTTACGAACTATATGCATAAGTTCATGTGGGATACCTGCAGGTGTGGTTAAAAAATCGTTTAATTCATCTTCAGACCAATTTTTAACGAATTCATAATTTGGAATTAATATTCTAGCCATCTTAAAAACCTCCAAATTCATAAACTTTTTTTTTTAATATTGATTAAAAAGATGAATTAATCGTAATCTAGGTCAATTGGAAAATTTGTTAAGTCTACAAAATTTGGATTTTCATATATTGTTTCTTTTAATAATTTATTGTTATAATCAAAAATCTGTTCTAAATAATGTGTTCCAAAACATTTGTTTTTTCTAACAAATCCGTTTTCAGTTTTTTTAAGGTAAATAATTACTTTTTTCCCTTTTTTATATGGTAAAATTTCATATTTTATATTTTCTCCTTCAATATAAAACATATTTTAACTCCTAAATTTTGGAATGCAATTCATTATCCTCTAGAATAATTAAAATAGCAAGTTCATAAATGTTCATTTCAAATTTTTCTTTTAAAAATTTCTTCAAGTCTTTTCTTATTCTAATCTCTAGATTCTTTTTTTCATGGAATGTTAATGAATATTTTAATTTGAATATGTATTCTACATCCCAATTCATATTTTCAGCGGATTCGTACATATTAAAATAATATAATTCATCATACTTGTTGATTAAAAATGCATTGATATAATCAAAAAGACTTTCGCGAATGTGTTTATATCTTTCTTGTGACATAGTATCCTAATTAAAATTTTGTTATTGTATTTTATATATTTATTTGAATTTTTAACATGAATTCTAAAATTCTTTTAATATTTTTAGGGGCCTGACGATTTCAGTTTTCAGATAACTTTTGAATGGCCGTTTTTGAGTAAAATCCTTGAGATACTATCAGCGCTCCTAAAAATACATTCAAATAAACTGTTTTTTCAACTGATTTTGGAGTATATTTGTGGATTTCTCTCATATTCAAGCCTTGTTTCAATAATTTGAAAAAAATCTTCGATTTTGCCCCTTATTGGTTTAAATTTCTCCCATGAATCTAATTTTTCTAATAATTCCTTTTTTAATTTGTTGTATAATCTTTTTTCTTCCATTATTTTCTTTGTTTTGTTAAATACGGCTAATGGATAGGTTAAAATATCATCAAGTCTTGTTCTGTTGAATTTTTCTTTCGGAAAAATGAAAGGAACGATTTTATACTTGCCAATTCCTATTTGGTAGTTTTTATAGCCGTAATATCCTTTATCAAAGATTAATGTATCTCCTTTTCTGATTATTCGTCTTTTTTGAAGGTTTTCTAAAATCTCTTCAAAAAGTCCTGCATCATTTGGAGCTCCAGAATGGATTAAAATGCAAACAGGATTCATAGAATCGTAATCCATCACAACAGTCGCTTTAAATCCAATATAATAGCCTTTAGAGGAAGAATAACTCCATTTGAGATTCAATTTTCTGAGATGTTCTTTGCTCTTTTTATTTCTGCGGAAATTGATATCCAAGTCCACTGGAGTCGCATCGACAATGAAAGTCTTTTTTCCTCTCCTTTTGACCATATTTCTTGAGTTTAAGATTCTGTTTAAACATTTTATAAGTTTTTCAGAGTTTATTTCTGAAAAAATTTTATAAACTTGATCTGCAGTCAAAACTTCAGAAATATTAAAGTATTTGCGAAGTTCTTTTTTGGATTTAAGCTCGTTTAAAATGAATGGAATGTCAATTCCAAAGAACATACTTATAAATATAATTTTAAAAGTAAATATTGTTCTATTTAAGTTTTTAAATCCATAGGATGCTAATATACTTTTGGATTTTCTAGAATCCATAATTTTAAATATTTCTTTCAACAAAATATAATTTGGGTCTTTATTATCTAAATTTAATCTATGCTTCATTATTATCGCCAATAATATATTTGTAAAGCATATTATTTAAATTTAACGATATTAAAGACCTATTTTTTTATATAACTAAATAATATTTGTATTTTTAGAAATTAAACTTATTTTTTAGGAGAATGAATTAAAATAAGGAAAATTCGAGGGAATTTTCACATCAAAAAATTCAGGCCCCTAAATATTTTTTACACTTGAGTTTAATTTAGTTCATTAAACCCAAGTTTTACGAAACTTTAATTAATTTTGAATTTGGAATATAATGGGTGAGTTTTTTTGTTTTTGTATTTGGAGTTTAATGGGTGAATTATTTTAATTAATAATTTGAATGCTTGATTATTTAACAGATTTCTTTATATGAATCGGGGGGCTAGTTATGTCACGTAATTTTAAATATCTTGATGATTTGATTCTAAGAAAGGATAAAAAAATAGTTTTGGATTTTGATATAGAATTAACTGAGGATGAGGAGCTTGAATATTGGGATGGAATTAAATTAGATAAAGATGTTCTTATTGATGGTAAAGGCCATAGGATTGATGCATGTGGGAAAGCAAGAATATTTGATTGTTCCGGCAAACATATCAGACTTAAAAACATAATATTGAAAAATGGAAAAGCAATAAATGGCGGGGCAATAAAGATTTCTAAGGACTCTAATTTGGAAATTATAGAATCCAAATTTATTTATAACATTGCAAATGGAACATGCAATGAAGGAAATGGCGGAGCAATATTCAATAAAGGAAATTTAAAACTATTGAAATCCACATTTGAGAATAATATGGCTAAAGGAGAGGGTGGAGCAATAAGAAATTACGGTAAGTTAAATATTGCAGAATCAATATTTAATAAAAACAAAGCAAAAAGAGGCGCCGCAATAATCAATCGTAATGATTTGACAATATCCAAAACCATATTTGATGATAACACTGCAGAATGGTATGGTGGAGCAATATTTCATAATTGGGGCCAAGCAAGCATTTTGGAATCTGAATTCATTAACAATTCAGTTACAGAAGATCATGGCAATGGTGGGGCCATATGCAATTGGATGCGATCTCAATTGAACATAACCAAATCCTCTTTTAAGCAAAACATTTCAGGATCTGCTGGAGCAATTTACAATGCTAGTGATTGTAAGTTGAATATAAGCCAGTCTGCCTTTAAAGAAAATTCAGCTAGATATGCTGGTGCAATAGTTAATTATGGCAAGGCAAGCATTCAAAAATCCGTATTTGGGGCAAATAAATCAAATAAGTTTGAAGGTGGTGCAATCTTCAATTATTCTGAAGGGAACCTCATTATTTCACAATCTGTGTTTGAATCAAACATATCCGAAAGGGTTGGCGGAGCAATATATTCAGAAAATGATAATTCTTTAAAATTGAATAATTGTAAATTTAAACACAACAAGCCAGATAATTTTAATGTAGGTTCTAAATAATTTGAATTTGTTTATTTGTGCTTTTTTAGATGGGTTATTTGGTTTTTTAAGTTTTTTTTAAGTTTTTTATTTTCTTTCTTTTTTTAAGTTTTTTATTCTTGGGGGGAGTGTTTTTTGTCTGTTTTTTTTTAAGTTTTTTATTCTTTTTCTTTTTTTAAGTTTTTTTATTCTTTAGGGGAGTGTTTTTTGTCTGTTTTTTTTTAAGTTATTTTTTTAGGTTTTTTTATTCTTTTTTGGGGGGTACGTTTCGTAAAACTATGGTTTAATGAACTAAATAAACTTCAATTATACCTAAATTTTTATAATAATTTTTAATTAGATTAAAGAATAGATATTAATATTGAAGATGTAAATTATTATAGGTGATGAAATGGCTATGGATTTGACAGATATTGGAATTGAAGAAGGACAGAAATATGAAGGGATTTACACTACCATGAGCAAGGACGGTGTAAAAAATGCAGCGCCAATAGGAATTGTATGCAAAGGCAAGGACAAACTTGGATGCAGATTATTTGTCGGTACCAAAACCCTCAAAAACATTATGGAAACCAGGAAATATGTTGTAAATATAACCTTTGATCCTATAAATTTTGTAAATTCAACCATCGGAAACTTGGATATTGAAGAGTTTACAGATGATGAGGACATTGCAATATTAAAAAATGCGGAAGCATATGTCATTTGTGAGGTCACAGACATTAGGAAAATGGATCCGATTAAGGACCATATAACATCAAACGGGGAAGCTTATATCATAAGCAGTGATGTTGTCAAAATCGTCAAAAACAATCCATGTGCAAAGGCTTTAAACAGGGGAGTATTCGCACTTCTGGAATGCCTTACAAACTATACCCGACTTGACCTTGTAAGCAAAGAGCAGCAGGATTATTTCATCGGAAGGTTCAATGAAAACAATCGCATGATTAAGAGGGTTTCAGGACCTGATACGATAAAAGCCATGGAGATTCTTAAAAACAGCATGATAGAAAAGGGTTTTGATGTTGAATAGAACCTGAATTACCATTTAATTCTAGTTGAGCACATTGGCCAATGTGAAGCCAAATTATTTTAACTAATTCATCTTAATTGGGCAAGGATAGTTTGAGTTTTTCATAAAATGATAGATAATAAATAAGGTATGGTGTTTGGATATGGGTTCAAAAAATTTTCAATATCTGGATGAATTGATTCACAGCAGTGCAAATGAGATTATTTTGGATTCAGATATTGTATTAGATTTTGATGAAGAATCTGAATATGATGATGGAATCAAACTGGATGTTGATGACTTAACTATTGATGGAAATGGGCATGTCATTGATGCCAAGGATGGGCTGTGCAGATTAAAAAATCATGCGAAAAACATCACATTTAAGAATCTTTGCTTTAAAAATTTCAAATCCAAGTTTCCAATATCAAATCAATCTGGTGATTTGATATTTGAGAATTGCAGATTTATTCACAATCAAGGTACAATCTATAATTATTTTGGAAACATATGGCTAAAGAATTGTTGTTTTTATAGAAATTACTTATCAAGGTCCTCTTCAGGATATTCAGTATGCATCTATAATGCAAAGGATTCCAAGGCATTCGTTAGCGATTCTCATTTTTATCAAAATGAGGTTAACTATCCCCATTATGGGCTGATTTTAAATGACGGGCTTATTGAAGTCAAGAACTCTATCTTTCATGAGAACAAGGGTGAAGATTGTGAAATTTGTGTGATTTTTAACCGAAAGGGGGAATTGCTTGTGGATAACTGCAAATTTAAAGACAATAAAAATGTATATTGCAGTTATGATTTTGCAGAATTGATTGTTTCCATTTTAAATGAGGCAGGAAAGGTTTCCTTAAGCAATTCCACTTTTGAAAATGAAAACAGAATCCTTGGTTCAATTAAAAATATGGGCATTTGCCGTATAATCGATTGCAAATTCAAAGATAGTCTGATATATAATAGTCAGTGGTATTCTAGCGTTTCCCGTCCTGATGAACTTGATTTTGGCCCATATCTGGAAGTTGAAGATTCAAGTTTCGCCAATAAATATGATGAGGGAGTCATTGCAAACAGCGGACTTTGTAAAATAGCTTCATGCAATATTGATGGAAGATCATATTTGAACAATGATGATGTTCTATTCATTGATGAAAAGGACTTTAATTTATTAAAGGATAATATTATTAATTCTGGAGAGATTGTTTTTGATTATGATAGGGATGTTCCTATCTATGAATCCTTTAAAGGTCATGGCAAATCTAATGGCACAAATTCCAATCTTGAAGATGATTTGGATAATGACAAGAGCGATGATGGTTATCCTCCATTGGGTGCGTTGTTTAGATAGTGTAAATGATGATTATCCCCTTAAAATTGATAATAATAATTTTATTTATCAGATATTTATTTTAAAATTTCTACAAAAACCTCTCAAAGAAGAGTAATACCCATAGTAAGCATAAATAGCCTTAATTAAGTTAATTAAAGGCGAATAAATAGATTTATAAGTACTTTAAATATAAATAGATAATATGCAAGAAAAAATTGACTTGGTTTCACTGCCTAAAAAATCATTTTGGAAATTGAGCATTCCTATAATAGCTTTCTGCATCTTCGATGCAATCTACGGCATCGTTGATATGCTATGGGTATCAAGGATAAGTGTAGAGGCATTTTATGCAATAGGAGTGTCAATACCAATCACATCTCTCATTTTCTCATTCGGTGATTCAATAGGCCAGGGAACCAATTCAATGATGTCTCGTTTTATAGGTACGGGAGACTATGAAAGCGCATACAATACATTGATACATGGGATTCTAATCGCAAATATCATATGGCTCATCCTTGTGCTTTGTCTTATATTCGCACAGGGGATACTGTTCAAAGTGGATGATGCCGATTCATACATATTGATCTTTGATTATATGGTCCCTATGATAATTTTTGCATATGTATTCATCTTAAACAATCTGTTTTCTGAAACCTTTCAGGCAGAAGGGAATTCCCATACTCCAACTATCCTGATTATCGGTTCAAATATCCTAAACATCATATTGGACCCTATCTTTATTTTTGACTTGAATTTGGGAATTAAGGGAGCCGCTTACGCCAGCGTCCTATCCTCCCTTATAACATTCTCAGTCCTGATGTTTTTATACACTCATGGAAGGACCAAGATTCCTTTAAGCCGAAAGTACTTCAAGTTCCGCAGCTACATACTTGTTGAAATATTTAAGGTTACCTTTCCAAACTTCCTGGATGATGCAATCTGGAGCTTTACAATGTCTTTCATTAATGTCATATTGATTGGGACAATGGGAGAGATCGGACCGATATTATACTCCGTGTCAAACAAGATAAGGTCATTGCTCAATGCCCCTACCAAAGGCTATGGAAGGGGATTGATGAGCGTAACAGGGCATTTGTTTGGAGCGGAGCAATTCGATAAGCTGAAGGAAATGTATAAGTATGTGCTTAAGATAGCAGTCTGCACATCACTCGTTATAATGATTGTCTTCTTCTTCGTTAGAAACTGGGCATTTGGCCTATTTTCAATTACAGGAATGGACAATGAAATATTTTGGATAGCTGTCGGCGGAATCATTATGATGACCATACTGCCATTTTCCACAATCTCATCAAAGATGCTGGACGGATTTGGTAAAAGTCTCTATTCCCTGCTCATTACAATAATCAAGGTCGCAATTGAAATTGCATTGATATCCCTCTTGACACAATACTTGAAGGATGGCTCTTCAGTCTTGATTGGAATTATACTTTCTGAAATCATCTCTTCTATAGTATATTATAAATTCTTAGGATACCTATTCGACCACTTCGATAAGAAATATGAATTCAAGTACACTGTAAAGGCATTTACAATAAAAAGGAAAGATAAAAGAGAAAAAAGAAGAGAAAGAATCAGACAAAATATTGAAGAGAAAAAGTTGAGAAAGGAAGAGAAAAAGGAAGAGTTTAGACAGAATATTGAAGAGAAAAAGTTGAGAAAGGAAGAGAAAAAGGAAGAGTTTAGACAGAATATTGAAGAGAAAAAGATGAGAAAGGAAGAGAAAAAGGAAGAGTTTAGACAGAATATTGAAGAGAAAAAGGCGAGAAAGGAAGAGAAAAAAGAGGAATTTAGACAAGGTCTTGAAGAGAGAAAAGAAAAAAGAAAAGAGAAAATAGATTAAATAGAACATAAAATAAAGAGAAATGAAGAAAAAAAGAAAAGAGACCACTCCTAATGAAGAAAACTTTGGTCAATGTCTTATTATGTAAAACTCTGGTTTAAATTAAGCAAAATTAGTAAAATCTTGAAAAAGAATTAAATAATTTTTAAATAAAATAAGTATATAAAATTAGTAAATAAAAAAAAGAAATAATATAAGATTATAAGTAAAATAAATTTAATAAAACAAGAAAATAAAGAAAAAGAATAAAATAAAATTATTTTATCTTATTCTAAATTAAATCCATCGTCATTGCCAAGGATTGATTGATCTTCATTAAAGCCTGAACCTATAAGCTTTCCTGTTTTTGTATCATATTGGCGGAAATTTCCATCAGTATAATTTATTTGATAAAAATACCCATTTCCTTCTTGAGAATTGAATTCAGATCCTCCACCTATGATGTTGCTGCCACTTTTAATGTCATTGGAAGCAACATTCTTCACATGATTTGCAGTATTTTGTACTTGTCCCATAAAAGAGTTTCCGTCAGATACATCATTTATTGCAGTTGCTGATACAAACATTACTGCAGCACCTACGATAAGCAGTCCCATAAGAACTCCAATTAATATTTTAGTAGTGTTATTCATATTTTCACCTTTTTATTTTTTTTTTCATTTGGTTTTTTAATAAAAATATATTTTGGATATGTGACTGATGTTTTTAACTTTTGATTAAGTTAAACACATCAGACACAGTATTTACTTTATTCAAGAGTATATAAATAGTTTTTCGAATGCAAGTGCTTATTTGCATCTTTAAATGATTAAAAAAGGTGAATGGGAGTGTTTTTTAAAATAATAAAAATTATTCTTATGCTGAGCATAATTGGAAAAGCTTTTGTCAGTTAGTTTTGCTTTTGTGAACTTGTGGATGATTTATATGATGAATCTGAGAGAATCATTGACTCATATGAGGAGCAATGGACTGCCTCTCTTAAATCAAATGAAGGTAAATCTGTCTGTGGATTATTATAATAAATATATTTTAACACATAAAAAAACTTATTTTTCTAAATATTATTCATAAACTTTCCATTATCCAATGCCACTTTATTTTTTTATCTTTTTTTCAATATAATTAATCCAAATATAGCAATATTTTAATTAAAACAACAATTTTTATCAAATAGTTTAAATAAGAGTTTATACATATTTTTAATTGATAGTTTTAATTAACGATTAATCTCAATTGATTTCTATAAAAAATATAGGTCAATCTAAAGAAATATTTTTTAGGAATCTGTAGATTAGCTTTAAATTAAGTTATATTTAAGTGATAAAATGGCAAATGATAATGAAAGACTTCAACAATTGGTAAGATCATCCCTTTTGGAAAACAACAAATTGAAAATGGAAATTGTCAAGCTTAAGGAGAATGAAAACTCTCTTAAGTCTGATAAGGAATTTGATGAACTTAAAAAGGAATATGAAGCATCCTTAAGTGAAAAAGACCAGGAAATCCTTGACTTGAAGGACTCTCACCAAAGCGACCTTGATGAATTGAAGCTTAAATATGATGATGATTTAAAGACTAAAGAAAATGAAATATCTGCCCTTAAGATTCAGCATAAGCAGGATTTGGAAAATAAATCTACAGAGATTTCCAATATTAAAGTTAAGCACAATGATGAATTGAAGCTTAAGGATAGCGAAATCGACCAGTTGAAGCAAAAGCATGATGAGGAATTGAGATTAAAGGATAATGAAATCATAGATATTGAATATGATTTTGATAATAAGCTAAAGCTTAAGGATAGCGAAATAAACTCTCTTAAGGAGCAGTTTAACCAGGACCTTAAGAGCAAGAGCCTAGAGCTTGCAGATTTCCTTGAAAAGTTTGATGAGGACATCAAGTCCAAAAATGATGAGATTGATCAAATCAAAGAGGATTACAATAAGGAAATCATATCTAAGGATATGGAAATAGAAAGCCTTACCAATTCATTGAATGCCAATATTGAAGTTTTAAACAAATCAAAGGACCTCCTTTCATCAAAGGATGAAACAATCGACAAGCTAAATGACAAGGTCAAGGAGCTATCTGATATGAACGATTCCCTTTCAAACATGAAGGAATCCTTTGATGCTGAACTTACTAATTTTAAAACCCTAGAGTTAGGGGAGCTTAACCTAAAGCTAAGGAATGCCTTAAATGACATAACCTCTAAGGACAATGAGATTCAATCCATCTCAAATGACCTAAAGATTGCAAATAATGACATCGTTGACTTGAAGCGTCAGCTTAACGAGTCAAAAACAAATGCAAATGAATTGAATCTTAAGCTGGCAACTGCACTTAGTTCACTCGATGACAAGAATATTGAAATACAGGCATTAAACAATAGGATCGCTTCCCAGAATGAGAATATCATTGACCTTAAGAACAATCTTGTAAATAAGGACAATCTTGTTGCCCTTCAAAGGGAGCTTGATTCAAGGGATGTTGCAATAAGGGAAAAGGATGTTCAGATACAGTTGCTTAAGGACAAGTCTGTATCAAGGGAAGAGTATGCCAAGGTCAAGAATGAGCTCTCTAAGAAGGACTTGCAGATCAAGCGCCTCAATGAGGTCAAGGATCTCTTCTTTGAACTTTCAGACAATAGCTTTATGGATAGTCAGTCCTCATCTGTTGTTAACAAGACATCTTCAGATGATAAGTCATTGATGGAGCTTAATAATATCAAGAAAGAGCTAGAGCTTGCGAAAGAAAACAAGGTCAAGTTCAAGATAGTTGAAGAGAATCTTCTTGATGATGAAAAGGCAAGTGCCGATTTAGATAAAAAGGTAAAATTGGATGAGAGCAAGCTAAATACAGATTTAGAGGAATTGGTAAATTCAGAGATAGATAACTTCGATGATCTTGTTAAGAGTAGGGATGCAAAAGCTGAAGAATCTAAGTCCACTGATGCATCCAGTTCTAAAGGAGATTATACCTCTTCTCAGACTAATCTTGCTGGTTTAGAATCTTCCAAAGCTCCACAATCAGATAATGCAGAGATTCAAAAGCTTAAGGAAGAGTTAGAATCCTATAAAAAACAAGAGGCAGAATATAAAAAGCAACAAGAGGAGCTAAACAAATATAAGGACGTTTATGAAAAGCTTACTTCTCCTCAGCTAAAGAACTTAAACTCTATCCAATCCCAAATCTATTATCTTCTTCCGGATGAGGCAATGGACACTCTTTCAATCAAGGATTATCTTAATGAGGTTGCATTCAAGAACCTTTCATTTGGAAATACAAAGAATATCCTAAAGAGTCTAGAGAGAAAGGGATATGTGGAAGTTGTTAAAAAGGAAAACGACATATTCTTCTGGAAAAAGCTTCCTATACCTGCAGAATAATTAATTTTTATTTTTTTATTTTTTTTATCTATTTTATCTTTATTTTTTTATTTAAGGAATATTGTTTCTTATTTTTCTTATTTTTTTAATTTTTATATTTTATAATTTAGTTATCTAGTCTATTTTCACATTATTTTTCTATAACTCATATGGCATATCTACATCTATAAATTATTTTTTTATAAATTTCAATATTGAATCAATTATATTAAAAATAGCTATTATAATCTTAATGGAATTAGTTATATTAATAGAATAATCGTATGTAATTTTAATTAAAATAATGGATTATTTGGTTTAATATATGTAATAAATAGTAAACTTGAATGATATTTGGTTTAATATATGACAAAAATAGTAAACTTCTAATCATTTAGTTTAATAAAAACACTAACTCATCATAAAAAAAATTAAAATAGTGGCAGGTATGGCAGGTGTTTTAATTTGTCAAAAAACAATTTACTCGGTATTTTTTAATTTGAAACGTACATCCCTTATTGTAGAGATAATAGGCACTAGGAAGAACAAGTAAATGAAGTTTTCATTCACACTAAAGTCAAGAAGGTTAATAATCACTGCCAATCCTAGGATTATATATAATGTGTGATGGACATATTTCTTATCTTTCTCAATTACCTCTTCATCAAGGAATCCTCTTTTAGATGCATAATTAAGCATCAATAGGAAGAATATAATAACTAGCAATATATTTATTCCAAAAATATTGGTTGATAAGCGGAATTCAGGATATGTTCCAATAAGGGTTGTTGTAAATGGAATGAAGCAGACTGTCGCTAAATAGAACATGCTAAGCCATAGGTAAACCAAGTTTAAGCATTTTAATTTAATAAATTCATGATGGTAAATCCAGAATGAGGCAAGCAAGATGAAACTTACAAGTGTGACTCCAATATTTGGCAGTATGGAACTAATGAAACTTGAAAGTCCGGCATCAGTTAGGATTTCGGTGCTAGGCAATGTTATTCCAAAGATTAGAAGAGTCATTACAATTGAGAATATTCCGTCAGTTAAGCCCATGACCCTTCCGGAATCAATCTCCATTTTCTCTTGCAGGGCATCTAAGATTCTTTGGTAGCGCTTAAGCTTCTTGTTTTCCTTTTCCAGTGTTTCTATCTGTTCGTCTATGTCAGCTTCTGATATGTCATCGATCTTTTTCTGTTTCTTTTGAAGCTTTTGCTTGGTCTTTTCGCTTGCATTGTCTTCAATGGATTTCATTCGAGAGTCGACTTCCTCTTTCAGCTGATTCAACTTTTCATATCTTTCAATTAAATCTTCATCCCCATCAATCTTTGAGGATTTGCTTTTGTCTTTAATAAAATCACCCTTTCATAAAATATGATAATTGATATCTGATTAATCTAATTTATCTACTAATAATTCTATTAAATTAATTATTCTATTAATTTAATTAATCTAATTAATTTTATGTATTTTTTATTATTTTAATTTTTTCTAAGTGATTTATGGCTATAATTTACTCAAAAGAAAACTTAGAGATTTTTTAAAAAAATTTTATCAGATCGATTTTATCTAGAATTTCTTTAAAAAAAATGTTGATTTATGTTCTAAACTAGGGTTTAAGAAACTAAAATAAGAAATAGATGAATAAAAACAGTTATAATTTAGCATTTAAAAGAAAAAGTTTTAAAAAAATAAGAAACGGGCCCGACGGGGATTGAACCCGCGACAACAAGGTTAAGAGCCAAGCGCTCTGCCAGACTGAGCTACGGGCCCCGTTGAAAAATTGTAATAAAAATTGATAATTATATTATATCGTTTAGTATATTTAAGTATTTTGTTTTTGAACTTTTTTCAAACTACAGTTTAGTTAACTCTTTTTTCTGTTTAATTTGAGTTCATTCTAGTAAACTCTTTATTTACTTAAATTTAAGTTAAAAATAATGGGTTTAGAAATCTAAGAAATAGAAAACATTCATTTTTCATTAAGCCCACTTAAATCCATCTTGCCCATATCAAACTTGACGCTCTCATTGAAAACAAGGGTGCCGTTAGGATCTAAAATCTACAATTGAATATAACTCATATTATAGAATTCATTGGTTTGAATGGATGCGAGCGTTCCTGTTTGAGACTTTTCGGAATCTGAAAATATATATTTCATATAGTTATCATGATACTCCTTAACCAATGTGTCATTTGCATCGTAGAATCTTGCCTTAAAGTCATAGCCCTCGAAATCATCCGGCAGATTGGTAAAACCTCATCTAAGTGATAATTATAGAAAAGAACCCCTCTATTGACAAAAGTGAAGCCATAAGTATTCTCCTTAATCATGGTAATGTTTTGAGGCTTGTCAGCGTTTCCGCCAGTGAAGAGGAATGCTGCAATAATTAAAACAATAAGAAGCACAATGCACAGCAGTATCTTTGTTCCAGACAAGGGGAATGAAGAGTTCTCTCTTTTCGATTCCTTCATTCTTTGATTCACATCCTTGAAGTCATGACCGTAGTTACTGCAGAATTGAGCCACATCTTCGTTTTCTTCTCCGCATTTAGGACAAAACTTAGTCAAATACATATCCCCTATTATTCTTTGATAATATAATTTATCTGATTACATTATTAAAAAAAAATTATTGTTTTTTATCTTCTCCTTTTGTTTCATTAAACCATCGTATAACGAACTAAATTAAACATTAAAATGATGAAATAGGGATATTAAACTTTCAGAACTATTATGTTTTTTTAATTTAAAAATTGAACTTCCAGATTATTTATATGATATTTGTAGAGTTCCACCATCATTTAAAGAACCTGATTTCACATCTTTCACTGAAGATAAATATATATTTATTAAAGATAATGCCACATTAGAAATCACTCCCAATAATCCAGATCAGTTAGTAAAAATTTCTTTTGAAAATGATTATGGGAAAAGTGGAAGGATATACTCTAAAACTCAAGATATCATAATAAACTAATTTATACTATTAAAAACAATTAAAAAATTATATATGTTTTCGTTAAACTGCAGTATAATGTACTAAATTAAACTTGAATGTTTCATTATTCTGATTAGTTAAGTATACATTGGGGTTTGTTTATATGGTTCCATATGGTTTTAGGTTGCTTGGTCTCTCATTAGTGTACCGTACCCAGCAACGGCAATTGGCAACATTCTCTGCACCACCAGCAAGGTCACCCGGGTACATCATACTGGCGTGGCCGCTTGGACCGAAAATGTCAAAATAGTCATCTATTTCCACAGGTAGAATCTTATAGGGTTTCGTTAAACCGCAGTATAACGTACTAAATTAAACAGCTCAATCAAGACAGATGATGTCAATGCAAGCTGCAAGGAAGAAAAGTATCTTGTAGCAACATTAACCGATGGCCAAGGAAATCCTATAATCGGTGCAGAGCTATCAATTGACCTGGACGGCAAGAAGACATTCATTACCGACTCAAATGGCCAAATCAAGGTTCCTACAAAGGACCTGACAGCAGGAAACTACACTGTAACAATCAGCTACGACGGCAATGAAAACTACACAGGATCCACTTCAAGCGCAGATGTCATAATAAACAGGATCAATACAAGATTCAACTTCAGTAACATGACAACAACTGCATTCGACTTCAAGATAGAGGGAAGAATAGGAAAATACTTCTACTTCCAGCTTCTTGACGAATACGGAAACCCAGTAGCAGGCAAGAACGTTTCAATCGGATTCAGCGGAAGGATATATAACCGTACAAGCAACGAGACCGGATGGGCAAAGCTGCAGATCAACCTTAAATATTCCGGATACTACACATTTGCAGTAAACTTCGGCGGAGACGATGAATATGCGGCAGCATTCGATGTTGCGGCAATCAACGTAACCATCCAGACCCCTAAGCTGACCACAAGCAGCAAGACATACAAGGCAAGCGCCAAGACCAAGAAGCTTACTGCAACATTCAAGAGCTATAAGGGAACTCCGATTCCAAGCAAGAAGATTACCTTTACCATAAACGGCAAGAAGTACACTGCAAAGACAAACAAGAAAGGAGTCGCTACAGTTAAGGTAAGCCTATCCAAGAAAGGAACCTATAAGTTTACAGCCTCATTTGCAGGAGACAGGACATACAAGAAAGTCACTAAATCTGCAAAGCTGACCATAAAATAGGAAATCCTATAAACGAAATAAAATCAAATAAAAAATAGGAATCAAATCCTATAAAATAAAACAAAATAAACTATTTTTAGGGGTTCAATCCCCTTCTCTTATTTTTTTAAAAATTCCACCATTAAAAAAATTGAAACCAATAAAAACCCCACATATCACTTTTTTTAAAATTTCCACCAATAAAAGAATTGAAACCAATAAAAACCCCACATATCACTTTTTTTAAAATTTCCACCAATAAAAGAATTGAAACCAATAAAAACCCCACATATCACTTTTTTTAAAATTTCCACCAATAAAAGAATTGAAACCAATAAAAACCCCACATATCGCTTTTTAAAATTTCCACCAATAAAAGAATTGAAACCAATAAAAACCCCACATATCGCTTTTTAAAATTTCCACCAATAAAAGAATTGAAACCAATAAAACCCCACATATCGCTTTTTAAAATTTCCACCAATGAAAGAAGATAAAAACCCTTAAATTCTTATTTTTATTAAAATTTTTGCCACCAAAAAACACAAGAACCCTTTGATTCACCCAATACTCTTTCTGCTTTTTATTTCTGAATCAATATAAAAAGCAAATTAATACCACTTGCCCAGAATTAACAAAATTAGATTAAACCTTAACAATGTTAAACAATCCAAGAAAAATCATGCGAAAAAAAGGTCCGAAGAAACAAAAATTTCAATCAAAAACTAAACAAAGTAAACAAATTAAAGATTTGCAAATTTTAAAAGAGCAAGGCCCAAAATGCAAACATCGCCTCCACAATATAAGAAATAAAACAAAAAAGATTTCCAAGCATTATGGCTTAAAACCGACAAAGGCCAATTTGCGCTTTTTAAAATAAACGGCGCATGCACAATATAAAACAATCGCTATATATATATATATATCCTGCGATAGACCTTAAACTATATACTTATTCTTTATAGCTGAAATAAACTATTTTTTGCTTGTTTGCTAAGTATAGAACTATTTTTATGAGTTTAAAACTTTCCTAAAGGTTTAAAACTTTTCTATAAGTTTAAAACTTTCTTATGAGTTTAAAACTTTCTTATGAGTTTAAAACTTTCTTATGAGTTTAAAACTTTCTTATGAGTTTAAAACTTTTCTATAAGTTTAAAACTTTCTTATGAGTTTAAAACTTTTCTATAAGTTTAAAACTTTTTAAAAATATATAAAATTTTTTTAGAGGTAACAAATGAATAAAAGCAAAAAAACTATGATTATGCTGATTATGGCAATTCTTGTTTTATTGACCATGGCCAGCGTAAGTGCCAGCGAACTTGAAGACATTCAAGTCACAGCATCCAATGGCACATCAGATGCCGTTATTGCATCTGAAGCAAATAGTGCATATCCTGATAATGCCATTATCACATCCGAAAAGGAAAATGGCGATGAGAATATTATCGCAACGGATAATGGAAAAATCGGATATGAAAATGACGATAAGACTATTATCGCAACTAATGGAAATGGGGGAAATATCGGATATGAAGATGACGATAATACTCTTATCACATCAGACAAAGAACTTAACGCATTGGATAAAGGAAAATACCAATCCCTATCTGTAGGAGACTACCATTCCTTTGAGGAATTGCAGACAATTCTCAATCAAGCGGATGGCGGAGAGACAATAGAACTGAACTATGACTATTCCCTTGGAGCAGGAGGATCAACCCTAAAGCTTACAAAGGGATTGACCATAAACGGAAATAACCATACACTATATGGCGTAGGGCTTGACCGCATACTTTACATAAGCTCCCTCAACACCCAGCCAATCATCCTGAACGACATCATATTCAAAGACGGCGGAAAAAAGGACAGTTACACTAACCTGGAAACCAACTGGGGAGGAGCCATATACTACAACCCGACAACTGAAGGCGGTGCAATCGGCGGCGAACCGGCCGATTTTATCATAAACAATTGTACCTTTGAAAACAATGGAGCAGTCAACGGAGGAGGAGCCATCTTTTGGAACGGATCTCTCAAAATCATAGATTCCAGATTCTTCAACAATGAAATCGAACTGGGAAGCGGAGGCGCAGTCTATGCAAACGGCAATTTGACTGCTATCGGTTGCTCTTTCAGCAACAACCGCGTCAGACATGGACTTATAGGAATGGACATGCTAACCACAACCTTTACAGATGAAGGATATTGGGCAAAGGTAATTCAATACTACAGTTTCTATAGTGTCGATGTAATTCCCCCTACAGGAGGGGCAATATTCTGTAACGGAACCTGTAAGATAAACGACTCAAGTTTTGACAACAACCAGGCAGGAGAAGCGAATGAGATGGGAACCGGTGGAGGAGCAATTCATTCCATGAACGATATAACCGTCTGCAACTCCACTTTCACCAACAACAAGGCTTACGATCAGCATGGTGGCGCAATCCTCTGTAACAGATCCGGATTTATTTACAACTCCACTTTCAGAAACAATGTAGCAAACGTGGGAGGTGCAATAAGCTGTTTCTATTACCTTAATGCAGAAGGTTCAACATTCTCCAACAACGGTGGCGAAATAGGCACTACATGGATGGATGAACACTCCTTTGATTTCCTTATAGATAATTTTATAGGCAGCATACCTATCATAGGGGACATATACGGCGCCCTGCAAAATTTCCTTGATCTTTTAGGCGTAGAGAGTGTCGATGTCCTGACAGGCCAATACTTCAGCGTTGGAGGCGCCCTCTACACTGGACTCGACTGCAATGTCGATAAATGTACATTTGAAAGAAACCATGCAGCCGAAGGCGGTGGCGCAATATACAGCGAACGAAAGGTAACAGCAAAAAACAGCGCATTCTCATCAAACAAGGTTTTCCGTGGAGACAGCGCAGTCTCTGAACTCATGAGCAGTCAAGGAAAAAACAGAGACGGCGGAGCAATCCATGCAGAAAATGCAACAACCATCAGAAACTCAGAATTTTCAGGCAACTCCGCTCCAAGCAAGGGCGGTGCAGTCTACTGTGCACATCACCTGGAAATGAGCGATTCCTCATTTTTATACAACACAGCATACCAAAACGGAGGAGCCCTATATGCAGATACAATAGGAACAATTTCCAATACAAAGTTCTCCGGCAATTCAGTAACCAAAGGCAGCGGTGACGGAGGAGCAGTATACATCATCGCCCAAAGCGATGCTCGATTTGAATCCTGCGAATTCAGCGCAAACACTGCAGAAAGCGACGGAGGAGCTATCTATATAGCAAATTCAAATTCACTTTTAAGGCTGAACAAATGCACATTCATTCAAAACATTGCCCATCTTGACGGCGGAGCATTCAACTGCAGAGGAAAGACTGAAATCAAAAATTCCGTATTCAAGAGAAATTCAGTCGATGGAGACGGACAGACCGAAAACAGCCAGGGAGGCGCAGCCTTCTCAAAAGGAGATATGAGCATTAGCGATTCCAGCTTCGAGCAAAACATGGCAAAACACCATGGAGGAGCAGCATATACCGACGGAAAGATGACAGTGAAAAACAGCAATTTCACAGTCAACAGCGCAAACAATGGAGGAGCAATATATGCAAGCGTGATGAATGACGAAGTGACAAATTCAATATTCAAGAAGAACACTGGAACCAATGGAGACGGCGGTGCAATCTACATCAATGACAAATCTTGGCCTAAGTTCGATTCCTGCGTATTCTCAGACAACAAGTGCGTAGTCAAATCCTCAGTTGAAAATTCCCAAGGAGGAGCAATCTATGTAAGAAACGATGACTCCGAGCTAAAGGTGACCAACTCAAACTTCACAGGCAATGCTGCAGGCCAAGGAGGAGCCATATTTTCCGGCAAGGTTAACGAAATCACCAATTCAGTATTCAAGAAGAACGGTGCAAGCAAAAGCGGAGGAGCAGTATACATAGAACCAAACTGCAATCCTAAGATTCGCCAATCAGTCTTCGAAGAAAACGTGGGCGGCGACAAAGGAGGAGCAGTCTATCTTAATTCAAAATACTCCTACCTAGAACTGACCGGCTGTAACTTCACCAAGAACACTGCAAAAGAAGGAGGGGGCGTATATGCTCAACAAATGAGCGCAAAAGTCTCATCCAACAGATTCATAAGCAACAAGGCCACCGACGGTAAAGGAGGCGGAATATACGTTAGAAACTATCACATTACTGAAACAGTAAAGAGATATACAACCGAATTCGTAGACTGTACATTCACAAGCAATACATGTACAGACAATGGAGGAGGACTCTGCATGGACTCAACATATTCCGTACTGAAAATAACCTCCTGTAATTTTACAAGCAACACTGCAAAGAATAACGGAGGCGGAGTATGGGCCCATATGATAAACTCCATCCAATGGTCAAGCTTCAGCAAAAACAAGGCGACCGAGGGCAAAGGTGGAGGAGTCCACATTAAAAATGACTACCCTAACAGAATTGCAGATAACCCTAAAACCGAAGTAAAGAACTGCCAATTCGATTCAAATACATGCAAGGATGAAGGGGGAGGACTTCATGTGGAATCCGAACACGCCAAGCTAACACTGACTTCTTCAACATTCAGATTTAATTCTGCAGGACGCGGAGGAGGAGTCTATGCCCATAAGGTCATTTCAATCAACAGCTGCGGATTCCACAACAACAGCGCGAATTATGTAAAGAACAACGGTGACGGAGGAGCCATATATATAGAAAACGACAACGACTTTGAAATCAAGAGCTGCAGATTCGAAGGAAATACAGCAAAGAGCAGAGGAGGAGCAATCTATATGGATTCCTATGAAATCAAGACCAAGATATCCTACTCTACATTCGTCGACAACTATGCCGGCAGGGATGACCATTCCAGCACATTATATACATTCATGGCAGGACACAGCGTATTCACCAAGGGAACCTATACAAACATCTCCCTATGCTGGTTCGGATCAAACAATCCTAGTTTCACTGAACAGCTTGTTGACCAGAACAGGGTATCAAGCGACAAAGAAAAGAAACCTTCAGACTTCGGTGCAGAATACCTGAAGATCAATATAAAAATCAATAATACCCGTCCTATTGCAGGAAATCCTTATAAGGTAACCGTCTATTTCACTGGAAATGTCAACAACAATGTGGTGAGCTTCAGCTCAAACACCCTCTACCATTCCACCGGAAAATTTGGAGGGGACGGCACATACTCCAATATCAAAGCGGACAAGAATGACATGACTGCAGATGTGGTCCTCACTCCAGAATCAAGACAGATCTGGGGACAGCTTGACCATCAGAAAGTATATCTGAATGTCAATCCGCTAACCAAGAATTCAACTATGGTAGAGATAAGATCCTGCGAGGATATCAAGTATCCTGATGCATTGGAGGTCAACTATACCCTAGTCAACTATACCATAAGCAATGCGGAAGCGGCCACATACATAATCAATGACAGCGAAGGAAACACAGTAAAGTCAGGAAACCTTACAAGCCCTGAGACATTATATGTAGAAGGATTGAAGCCTGGAACCTATTCAATAACAATCACAATCCCTGAAACATACTACTATCTATCATCCAATGCAACTGCAAGCTTCGATGTCTTTAAAGGAGACATCGAGGAACTGAGAATCGTGGTAAACAACAGGACATATCCTGAAGAGGTCAAGGCCATCGTCTATGCCAGCGTAGACGAAGACTATGAAGTGACAATAGGAGAAGAGACAAAGACCGTTACTGTAATTGGAGGAATAGGCCAAGTCAATTTCGGCAGCCTAGAAACCGACACCTATGAAGCTACAGTATCCTTCGGAGGAAGCGATCTCTATGAGCCTATCTCAAACGCTACCGAATTTACAGTATATCCTGAAGAGGAAGGCACCAATTTCGAGATTGATACAAATGCAAGCGAAATCACATACGGCGCAAGCATCAAAGTCACTCACAAATTGCCTGAAGATGCTACAGGAACCATCAAATATTACCTGAACAACGGCACTGTCCTTGGAGAACTGCCGGTCGAAGAAAAACTGACACTGGACCTTGATGCAGGATACTATGTAATATTTGCAAACTATTCAGGCGACGAAAGCTTCGAGCCTGACTGGGACAGCGCAGATGTCCTCGTAAAGCAAGTAGAAACAGAATTCCATATAGGCCTCCAGCAGCAGGTCATATCCGGCAACCCTGCCTATGTCACCCATAGCATATCCGAGGGCGCTACAGGCACAATCAGCTACTATCTGAGCAACGGAACCTTCCTTGGAGAAGTGCAGGTCGGCGAGACATATGTTTCACCTAAATGGAAGGTCGGAATCTATAACATAACCGCAAACTATTCCGGAGACAGGAACTTTGTTCCGGCATCAGACAGCATGGAATTCAGAATCAATCCTGACTTCTCGTTCGACATATACCTTGACGAAGACGACGTCATATACGGCCAGACCACTACAGTACGTCCAAGCTTGCCTTATGACGCTACAGGCACCGTGGAATTCTACTATAACGACACATACCTGGGCAAGGTAACAATAGGCCAATATGAAATCATAATGGTTGACGGAGAGGAATACTACGAAACTCCAGGAGTGGAGCTTCCTGAATTCGACGTGGGAGTCCATGAAATCGTAGGAAAATACTTGGGAGACAAGAATTATGACCCTGCAATCGCAAACGTAAGGCTTACTGTCCTAAGTACCGAAACAGTATTCGAGATCAATGCAAGCCCAAGCGAAATAAAATACGGAGAAGCTGCAGCTGTCATCCATAAACTGCCAAGCCTTGCAGTAGGTACCATCTTATATTACCTGAGCGACGGAACATCCCTCGGCGAACTATACTACTACGAGGACCTTGCATTGCCTAAATTGGCTGTGGGAAGCTATGAGATTCTTGCCAACTATTCCGGAGACGAAAACTTCAACAATGCAAGCGCAAGCACAACCTTGACAATCAATAAGGCAGACCCTGATTTCGAAATCTATATCGCATTCCCTTCCTATGACTTCGGAGATAGCCCTGTAGTCTTCGTTAACTTACCTGACGACGCTACAGGAAATATCTCATACTACCTGAGCGACGGAACCTTCCTTGGAGAGCTTCCGGTAGACGAAAGGCTGTCCTTGCCTATACTGAATGTAGGAACACATACAATTATAGGAAACTATTCAGGAGACGGCAACTACAACAATGCAAGCGCAAGCATGACAGTGACTGTAAATGAGGTATCCATGGAATTCAATCTTGGAATCAGCGCAGAAGAGATAAGCTACGGCGAAACTGCAACAGTCACCCACAGACTGCCAAGCCTTGCCAAAGGAAATATAACATATTATCTGAGCGACGGAACACTCCTCGGAGAGCTTCCGGTCAGCGAAAACCTGACCTTGCCTAAGCTTGATGTTGGAACATACATTATAATCGGAAACTACTCCGGTGACGAAAACTTCGACGGAGACAGCGCAAATGTAACATTGACAGTCATTCAGGCAGATCCTGCATTCGCAATCAGCATAAGCGCAGAGGAAGCGGCATACGGCGAAACAGTCACAGTCAGCCCAGCACTGCCAGAAGATGCAACAGGAACAGTAATATACTACCTAAGCAACGGAACAATACTAGGCGAACTTGCAGCAGACGAAAACCTGACCCTGCCAACCTTCGATGTAGATGTCTATGACATTTTGGCAAACTATTCAGGAGACAAGAACTACCTCAATGCAAGCGCAGAAACAGCACTGATTGTAAGCCAGGCAGACCCTGGATTCGAAATCAGCATAAGCGCAGAGGAAGCAGCATACGGCGAAACAGTCACAGCAAGCCCTGTTCTGCCAGAAGATGCAACAGGAACAGTGATATACTACCTAAGCAACGGAACAATACTGGGCGAACTTCCTGTAGACGAAAGCCTGACCCTGCCAACCTTCGATGTAGGCACATACACAATCCTTGCAAACTACTCAGGAGACAGCAACTACCTCGATGCAAGTGCAGAAAAAGAGCTGACCCTAATAAAGGCAGACTCTACACTGGAAATCAATGACATAGCCTTTGACTACAGCAAGACAGGCTCAGCCGAAGCAAAGACTTCAGGCGCAGAAGGAATCGTCGCTTCAGTGGCGGGCCATGACGAAGCCGTCGTCGAGGTAAACGGAAACGAGATTACAGTATCCGGACTTGATGCAGGCAGCTACACCCTAAGCGTTTCAACAATCGTAGACGACAACCACAACAGCGCAAGCAAGAACATCACAGTAACAGTCAAAAAGATCGATTCAAGCCTTTCAGTCGAAGGCCTTGAGCTGGACTATGGCGAATCAGGCAATGTTGATGCAGCAGCTGAAGGAGCTACCGGCATCAGCGCCAAGATCGGAAGCAAGAGCATTGGAGTAAACGGATATTCCATCCCTATTTCCGGACTGGATGCAGGCAAATACAACCTGACAGTGACTACAATCCCTGACAGGAACCACAACCCTGTAACAAAAACAGCCCAGATCACTGTAAACAAGATAGATTCCACATTGGAAGCAAATGACATGGCATTCGACTACGAGGGCACCGGCACAAGTTCAGTGACATACACCGGCGCAACCGGCGTAAAGGCTTCAGTAATCGGACAGCCAAATGCAAAGGTCAATGTAAAGGGCAAGGAGATTTCCGTCTCAGGATTGGATGCCGGAAACTATACTCTGGAAATCACTACAATCCCTGACAAGAACCACAAGGCTGTAAGCCAAACAGTCAATGTCACAGTCAACAAGATCGATTCAAAGCTTGACTTCAACAACCTTGTAGACTACGGATCTGCAATGAACGTTACCGTAAAGACCGAAGGGGCAAGTGGAATAATGGCTGAAATCGACGGAAAGGAACTCGGCGTCGACAAGTACACAATCCCTATCTCCGCATTGGATGCAGGGGAATACGACCTTACAGTAACAACAATCCCTAACAGCAACCACAATCCTGTCAGCAAGACCGTCAAGGTTACAATAACCAAGCTTGACTCAGAACTGGCTGTCGAAGACCTTGAATTCGACTACAACAGCACTGGAACTACCAATGCAACATTCGAAGGCGCAACAGGCATCACAGCCAAAGTCGTCGGCCAGCCAAACGCAACAGTAGAGATAAATGGCAATTCCATATCAGTTTCCGGATTGAAGCCTGGAAGCTACACCCTGGAAGTCACTACAGTCCCTGACGAAAACCACAACCCTGTTACAGCAAAATCTGCAATAAGGGTAAACAAGCTGGAGACCGCAATTTCAGCCAATGACATAAGCACAGTCCACGGCGCAGACAAGAACCTGACCGCAATCATAAGGGACATCAACGGCAATCCTGTAGCCAACGCCACAGTATCCGTCAGCCTCAACGGCAGCAAAAAATATGTCAGCGATTCAAGCGGACAGATTTCAATTCCTTTGAAGAGCCTTGCTGCAGGCAACTACACAGCTACAATCAGCTTTGCAGGCACAGAGATATACGGCAAGTCAAGCGCAAGCATCAAAGTGGCTGTAGACAAGGAGCCAACATCAATAGCTGCAACAAACGTCAATACACAGTATGGCCTTGAAGACTATATTACAGCAGTGCTGAAAGACGGCCAAGGCAATCCTTTGGGCGGAGTCAAGCTGAATGTAGATCTGGACGGCAACAGGACAATCGTTACCGACTCAAACGGACAGATCAAGATTGCTACCAAAGACCTGACAGCAGGCAACTACATTGCGACAATCAGCTTTGCAGGAAACGGAAACTACATGGCATCCGAGTCAAATGCAATCGTCAACATCAACAGAACAGGCACAAGGTTCAACTTCAAGAACATGACAACCACCGCATTCGACTACAGAATCGAAGGAAGGATAGGAAAATACTTCTACTTCCAGCTAGTCGACGAGGATGGAAACCCATTGGCCAACAAGAACGTATGCATCGGATTCAATGGAGTCAAGTACAACCGTACAACCAATGAAACCGGCTGGACCAAGCTGCAGATCAACCTGAGATGCGTAAACCTGTACACCTTTGCAGTAACATTCAGCGGAGACGACAACTACACAGGCGCATTCAATGTAGCCATGATAAACGTGACACATCAAAGCCCTAAATTGACTGCAGGCAACAAGAGCTATAAGGCCAGCGCAAATACAAAGACATTGACTGCAAAATTCAAGAGCTTCAAGGGAACCGCTATTGTAGGCAAGAAGATAACCTTTACTGTAAACGGCAAGAAATACTCAGCCATAACCGATAAAAAAGGAATTGCAACTGTAAACGTAAGCCTTAACAAGAAAGGAACTTATAAATACACTGCAGCCTTTGCTGGAGACAGCACATACAAGAAGGTGAGTGTTACTTCAAAGCTGACTATAAAGTAGAGCTTGGTTATAAAATTGAATTTTTATAGGGGATTTTTCCCCTATGCTTTTATTTTTTTTAAAAAAGAATTATAATTGATTATTTTAACTAAAACTAATTTTAAAAACGATTTAAAAGATTAAACTATTAATACAAAACTAATTTTAAAAACGATTAAAACTATTTCTTAATCTATATAAAACTAATTTTAAAAACGATTTAAAAGATTAAATTATTAATACAAAACTAATTTTAAAAAGAAGAATCTTAGATGATTTTAATAAAAAACTAATTTTAAAAAATTATTTAAACAATTATCTTAATTGAAAGCTTATTTTGCGAAAAGAAGTAATTAAATCATTATATAATAAAATAAACTCATTTTAAGAAATAAAAAAGTTTCGTTAAACCGCAGTATAACGTACTAAATTAAACCCTTATTAATTTTTCTTAATTTACTTATTTTAACTATTTATCTCACTTATTTTTAAAACTTTCTGTGGAAGGTGAATATAACACAGTTATATGATATAGGTTTCCACATTTTCATTCTTTTAATATATAAACTTTATGTTAAAATCGTGCTAAATTTGTGGAATGTATTTATAACATAGTTATATGCCATAGCTTTCCACATTTTAATAAAAACAAATCACGTCCTATTCACCGATTTCTAATTTTAAATATAACTCAAAAGCTTTTCTAAGAATATTCTTTATTTAACTCATTTTATGGTTTTTTAAAAAAATTAAAATATGCTTCTTAAAATATATTATCCTGTGGTAATATGAAGGTCTTAGTTTCATTTGAAATCAAATTCAAAACCAACAAGGAAAAGATTATATCCATTCTAAAGCATTTTGGCTTTAGAAGGATGCAAGAAAACTTATATTTTGGGGATGTCGAATATGATGAACTATATGCTATGCAGTCCGATATTATGGAGAACATTCGAGAATATGACAGCATACTGACAATTCCCATCTGCAAATCCTGCTATCTGAAGCTGAATGTATTTGGAAGAAATCTAAGCTTTAAGGACGAATTATACAAAATATTTTAAAGGAGCCATAGAATGAAAATACTGATTGAGGGATACAACAAATCAATCCATAAGAGAGACAATCAAATTCTAATCATGGAAAAGGAGGGGGAATTGGAAAAAATCAATATAAAAAAGATTGATGATATAACAATTATCGGAAAAGGATCCATCACATTTGATGCCTTGAGACTAATCTCTGAAAATAATGTCCGGCTAATGTCTATAGACTACTTTGGAAAGATAAACTATACTCTTGAGTATCCGAGCAATGAAAACATATTCCTAAGAAAGCAGCAATATAAAACAAGTGAAAACCACAAAGGTCTGATTATTGCACGGGAAATGATAATGTCTAAGATGATTAATCAAAAATCGACAATTAAGACCCTTAATAAAAACAAAAAATTAGAAAATGTTAAGATTTTTGAAAGAAACATCAATGAAGCAATTAAACAAATTGGCAGTTTACGGTTTGGAGAAAGGACAGACATTGAAAAATCAAAAATGAAGATGATGGGAATTGAAGGAAGCGCCTCAGTGGACTATTGGCTTGCTGTAAATGAACTTCTGCCTAAAGAGATAGGTTTCTTCTCAAGAAATAACAGGCATCCTAATGATATTACAAATGCAAGCCTTAACTATGCCTATGCAATACTTGCAAGCGAAGTAAACAAGGCGCTTGTCATAAATGGGCTTGATTCATATTGCGGTTTTCCTGCATTTTGACAGGCAAAAGAGAACAAGCCTGACATTTGATTTGATGGAAGAATTCAGACAGCAATTAGTGGATAAGGTAGTGTTTTCATTGGTTAATACAAAACAAATCAGCAATGATGATTTGGACAAAAGAAATAACAGCATTTCACTTGATGTTAGAAAATTAATCATTGGCAGAGTTTTGGACAAGGTCAATTCCAATATAAATTACGAAGGAGAAAACTTAAGTTATGCTCAAATAATTGATAAGCAAGCTAAAAAAATAGTTAATTACTTGATAAATGGAGAAAAATATACTGGCTTTAGTTTAAGATGGTGAATGGAAGTGGCATAAAAAAATTCATTAAAATAAAGATAACCTAAAAAGATAAATTTATTCACAGATAATGTGGAATAAAGTTAAAGAAATAAACTGTTTTTCTTTCACTAGCCACATTTTAGCAAACTAAATTTAAAAGTTTATCTCTTAAAACTATGAGCAATTTTAGCATTTTTGCACAAAATCACATTTGTGTTTTTGCATTTTTGCACAGAATCACAATTTCACAAAATCACTTTTTCGCATTTAAAAAACCTTTATTAAGTTTGAAAATAAATATATCTTTGCTTGTAAGAAAATGAAAACTTTTTAAGTTAATTATGGTGCTGAATTTAAAAAACCATTATCAATGAGGGTTTTTTAAAAAACAATTTTGTATTAAAACTTAAAAGGAGGGTAGTAAAATGGTAGAAAGGGCAAATATTAATCCGGCAATGATGCTATGGGCTAGAAAGCGTGCAGGATACATAAATGGCTTTGAGGAAGACTTGCCTAAAGACATCAAATCAAAATATAAGTCTTGGGAAAGTGGAGAGGAAAAGCCTACTTGGACACAGCTTAGAAAGGCAAGCAAGAAGTTTTGCCTTCCTAGTGCATTCTTCTTTTTGGAGAAGGTCCCTGAAGATGATGATTTTCCAAAAATGATTAATTATAGAAAGTTAGACGCTGATGATATTTTTGAAAACAACTCCCCAAGCCTAATTAAACAAATAAGAAAATCCCAAAGCCGAAGGGAACATTATCTTGATTTATTGTATGAATTAGAGGAAAACATTCCATCATTTGAAATATATGAAGGCTCCTTAAATAAAAAGCATGTCTCAAATTACATTAGGGAAAAATTGGGAATCTCTTTAGAGACTCAAAAGACATGGATAAGAAAGAACAAGTCAAAAGACAGCAGGCATTATAATTTCTTAAATAAATGGAAGGAAATCATAACACGAAAGATTGGGGTTCTAATCTTTGAAAGCGAAGGAGTTGCCCTTAATGAAATGAGAGGATTATGCATATTCCATAAGGAAGTTCCTATAATCCTATTGAATGGAAAGGATAGTGTAAATGGAAGGATATTTTCCCTCTTCCATGAATTGACCCATCTTCTATTAGGCCAAAGTGCAATCTGCGGAGATGATGAGAATATTGATGAAGAGATCTTCTACAATGCAGTTGCAGGTGAGTTTCTTGTTCCAAATGAAGATTTATGCAAAAATACAAATGCAGATAATATGGATACTATTTCCAATGGCGCCGGTGGAAATTATTTGAATAATCAGATAAAATACAACGGAGAGCCTTACTGTGCAGTTGTTTTAGAGGCTTATGAAAAGGGAATAATCAATGGTGGAGAATTTTCCAGATTCACTAATCTAAATAAGAAATTCATTCCATTTATGTTTAATAGATATCTATTTTCTTAACTATCTTTTTTTTTAAAGCATGTGGCATTTCATGTGTAAACCGTAAAGGAACATATGTTAACTGCAAAGGAACTATCAATTTTAATATATTTTTGTAACTAAATTAAAAAAATATATATTTGTTAAAATATTTTATAAATTTTTATAATTTTATTTAAAATTTTACTCTTTTTATGCAATTATATTCAAAATAATAATTATCCTAAAGTTTATAATAAAAACGAAAACTTTATATATTACTTTAAACCCATTGTTATTATAGAATAAATATTTTTAATAATGTTAATTCCAATTTTTGAAAGATGATTCATTGTTCTATTAATTGGATTTAACCGGTCATATCCCTTTAAAGATATGATTTGAATTATATTTATTATCTATTTAAAAAAACTAATTATTTAAAAAAATTGAGGTGTAAAATATGGCACAAGGTCAACCTATTTTTATTTTACCTGAAGGAACCAACAGATTATTAGGTAGAGATGCTCAAAGAACCAATATCTTAGCAGGTAAAGTATTAGCAGAAACTGTAAGAACCACTTTAGGTCCAAAAGGTATGGACAAAATGTTAGTGGACGGACTCGGAGACATTGTAGTAACCAACGACGGAGTTACTATCTTAAAGGAAATGGATATTGAACATCCTGCAGCTAAAATGCTCGTTGAAGTTGCAAAAACCCAAGAAGACGAAGTAGGAGACGGAACCACAACTGCAGTAATCATTGCAGGAGAACTCCTTAAGAAATCCGAAACCTTATTGGATATGGACATTCACCCAACTATCATTGCTATGGGTTACAGACAAGCTGCTGAAAAGGCTCAAGAAATCTTAGATGACATTGCAATCGAAGACATTTCCCGTGAAATGTTAGTTAAAGTAGCTATGACTGCAATGACTGGTAAAGGAACTGAAAAAGCTCGTGAACCTTTAGCAAACTTAATCGTAGACGCTGTACAGCAAGTTGCTGATGACGGCGTAGTTGAAACCGATCACATTAAAATCGAGAAGAAAGACGGTGCAGTAGTTGAAGAATCCACTTTAATCCAAGGTGTAATCGTAGACAAGGAAAAAGTACACCCTGGTATGCCTTCTGAATTAAAAGACGCTAAAGTTGTTTTAATCAACTCCCCACTCGAAGTCAAGGAAACTGAAGTTGACGCTGAAATTAGAATCACCGACCCTGCTCAAATGCAAGCATTCATTGAACAAGAAGAGCAAATGGTCAGAGACATGGTTAACAAAGTTGCAGACTCTGGCGCAACTGTTTTATTCGCACAAAAAGGTATCGATGACTTAGCACAACACTACTTAGCTAAAGCAGGAATCATGGCTGTAAGAAGAGTCAAAAAATCTGACATTGAAAAATTAGCTAAAGCAACTGGTGCTACTGTTGTATCCAACTTAGATGACTTAACTGAAGCTGACTTAGGAAGCGCTGGCTCTGTAATCCAGAAAAAGATTTCCGGTGATGACATGATCTTTGTAGAAGAATGTCAAGAACCTAAAGCAGTAACATTACTCGTTAGAGGAAGTACCAAACACATCGTAGCTGAAATCGACAGAGCTGTAGATGACGCAATCGGTGTAGTTGCTGCTACTGTAGAAGACGGTCAAGTTGTAGCTGGTGGAGGAGCTCCTGAAATCGCTATGGCTAAAAAACTTAAAGAATACGCTCAATCAATCAGCGGAAGAGAACAATTAGCTGTAACTGCATTTGCAGAATCCTTAGAAATTGTTCCTAAGACCTTAGCTGAAAACGCTGGTTTAGACAGCATCGACTCCCTTGTGGACTTAAGAGCTGCTCATGAAAAATCCCCTTACATGGGATTAAACGTATTCACTGGCGATGTTACTGACATGAAAGAAGAAGGTGTTGTAGAACCTAAACGTGTCAAAAAACAAGCTATCCAATCTGCTTCAGAAGCTGCTGAAATGATTTTAAGAATCGATGATGTAATCGCTTCCAGCGGAACCAGTGCAGGCGACATGCCAATGGACCCAGGTATGGGCGGCATGCCTCCTATGATGTAAGCAAGCTTTTGACGATTTTGGCGAAGCCAAAATCGTAAAACCTTGACCAAAAGTTTTATCTCGACTGTAGTCGGGATTTTACTTTTTATTTTTTTTTTTATTTATTTTGCTCTTTTTTTATCGATTTTTGTTTTTAACTTATTTTATCTCTTTTACTATTGTTATTGTACCTATTTGTATCTTATTTTTAATTTTCATGTATTGGATTGCTTTTTTTCATTATAGTTAGCTTTTCACTTATTTTTTTATTATTTTCTGAATGCCATTATTAATTTCTATGCACTTTTTTAGCTTTTTTAAGTATCATTAACATTTTTTCTAAATTTTACAATTTTTTGGTTCGGTTTACTATATATAACTATTTATAAAAATTAGCCTTAATTTTGGATATAAAGAACGATTTTCCATCCGATTTACTATTTATAATGTATAGTTTACCAAAATCAAATATTAGTTTTCAAATGCTCTCTGTTTAAGTTTATATAGTTTAAAAACAATTTTTATATATGAAGTTTTTTCATAAAAAATGTAAAGGTTGGTAAAAAAAATGACTTTTGGAAACGATAAGGAAAATATTTTTGTAAAAAATGTAGTTGATTATGGTGATTTAAGTAAATCTGATAGGAGTTCTAACCTTGGCAGGTTTTTTCCCAATCGTCAGTCCCCTAAATCTGATTTTGATTCTGTTCCATCTTCAATTGATGAGAAGATAATCAATATCTTGACTTTTAAGGATGAAGGTGATTCAAATGGTTCTAATAATGATGGAACTTCTGACGATTCTGTGGATGGTGTGGATTATTCTCTCTTTGATGAAGAATTAGAATACATCTGCAGCTTAGGCTTCAATCCATTTGAGGAAGGGGGGATAAATAGGGATTCCTTGGAAGAGCATTTCAATCCATATCTTGAAAATCATCCAGAGGAGCTTGCTTTCCTTTCTGTCTTTGAGGATTTTACTTTAGTCCAGATGAACTTTAGCGATATGATTAAGGAGGTCTATTTTGAGGAATAGCTTATTTTAGATTTAGGGCTCATTGAATAATCATTTTCATAAAGACCTCCATAGAATTAGTTTAATGAATTTTATACTAAAATTTATTAATTATGCTATCTATATTATAATTGATAAGATTTTAAAAATAAAATATTTTTAATTTTTAATGGCCCTTTGTAAGCTATGCAAAAACAAATGCTCTTTAGAGCGTTTTTTTGCTTTTTTAATCTTATGGGCTATTATTTAGTTTTTTAAATTTATTCATTGTATTAATTTTTATATGGAGGGTATAAGATGTCTGATGAAAAGATGGAAAGAGTGGAAGATAATGAATTATTGATTAATGCACGTAAGCCTGAAGGAGAATTAGGTGATCAATTATTGGATAGAATGAATAAGAGTCACGAATCTCTTGCACAATGGGGCGTAAGTCATTTGGATATCTCTAAAGATGATATCATTTTAGATATTGGATGCGGCGGAGGAGTCAACGTTGAAAGATTCCTTAAAATGACTGAAAACAAGGTTTATGGTTTGGATTACTCAGAAGTCGCTGTAGAAAAGTCTAAAAAACTTAATCAAAAAGCAATCGAAGAAGGCAGATGTGAAGTCATTCAAGGCTCTGTATCTGAATTGCCTTTTGATGATGAAATATTCGACATTGTAACAGGCTTTGAAACAGTTTATTTCTGGCCAGATTTTGTCAATGACTTAAAAGAAGTCAGAAGGGTGTTAAAGGAAGATGGAATAATATTTATCTGCAATGAAGCAATTCCTAGAGATGGGGACGCTCGTCAAGAGGAGCTTAAAGAACTTTTGGATATGAATATTTATTCAGATGATGAGTTGGACCAATCATTAAGGCAAGCAGGATTCTCAGATTTAATTATTTTTGATAAGAGCAGTTCAAAAGTTGAATCCAAGGACGTAAGTGGTTGGATTTGTGCAATAGCTAAAAAATAGTTTTGCTTTTGCACTCTTTTTATAAAAAATAGTCCCCTTTTTGGCGGTTTAATAGTTAATCTCTTTATTAAAAATAGATTTAAAATAAGTAATGAGTATAGTATGGAGGTAGTGGTTTTTTAATTTTTCCTTTTATCCAAGCAATTGGTATATTAAAGGAAGCATGGATTGAATTCCCAATACGAATATTGCAAATCCGCCAATGAATTCAATGTGTCTAGAGTATTTCATTGCTGATTTGGTTCCAAAGACTCCTATAAATTGCCAAATAATTACAAAGCAAACACTTGCTCCTGCAACAAGAAAAGGATCTGCTCCTTCAATAACACCTTGGGCAGCAAGAACTAAGTTTTCAATGTTACCAAAAATCAATAAACCTAAAAATGGTTTATATTCTTTTAATGATTCTGCAAATGACATATTTTCACCTATCCTCTCGCTGCTTCAATCATGGATTGAAGTCCTAATACGAATATTGCAAATCCGCCAATGAATTCAATGTAAATTCCATAATTTTGTAATTGTTGTGTACATACTGTTCCTAAAATTAGCCAACAACTTACGCATATTAAACTGAATATTGCAAGTTTAAGTGGATTTGCGGCTTTTACTACTCCCTGTGAAGCAAGAATCAAGTTTTCTATATTCCCAAAAATTATTAAGGAGAGCAATCCTATAGTTAATCCTGAACTCATCTAATCATTCCTCTTCATCTAATCAATATACTTTGTATTAGCTATTATTTATGATTATTTTAAATCTTGGAATTTTTTTTAAGAATAATTTTTTTAGAAATATTTCATAATTACAAATAATAGTTAATAAAAAATATAATTTTACCATAAACAATTTTTATTTTTATTTAATAGTATTTATAATTTGCTTGTATTTTTTGTAAAAAATATCGAGTTTTTCAATATTATAATATTTTCTATTTTCTCTTAACAAAACAATAGAAAGATTTAAATATTATGTTGACCAACATTTATATGTTGTTATTATGCGGTGTTAGTCCAGCCTGGTTAAGACTCTAGCCTGCCACGTTAGAGACCCGGGTTCAAATCCCGGACGCCGCACTTTTTTTTTAATGCAGCTGTGGTATAGTCTGGTTATTACTTGGGCCTTCCAAGCCTACAACCCGGGTTCGAATCCCGGCAGCTGCATGATTTTACTATTTTTAACTCTATTTTTTCAAAATATTTTTTCCTATTTGGACTATTTGATCTAGGTTTTTCTTGCCCTATTTTCAATTGATTTCTTTTTTTATTTAATTAAATTATTTTAAAAAAATTCCATTTTTTTAGCTATTTTTCTAAATATATTTATATGGGTAAAAACATAATGTATTATTAATATAAACTTTAAATGATTTTTAAAGATATAAAATTTTTTAATTTTTAATTTATAAGATTTATTTAAATCTAATTTTAAATTAAAAATTTTTAACTTAATTTATTTAATTAGTTTATATTTTTAAAAATAAAATATTTCAAAATTTAAAATCAAATTAATAAAAGTTAATTTTTTATTTTATTTAATTAACTATCATTGTTTAATTTAAGAATTAGGCTTTTAAATTATATTATCTATTAGTTTAAGAAGAATTAATTAATTTATTCTTAAATTGAAGATTTTAATTTAAGAGAATTAATAAAATTTAATCAATTTATTCTTAATTAATTATAAACTATTCAATTATGAACTAAAAATATGGTCGTGATTTAATGGCAGGAATTGTAGGATATGGGGCTAATGTGCCTTCATATAGAATAAAAGTAGAAGAAATTGCAAAAGTTTGGGGAGATAACCCAGAATCAATTTCCAATGGTTTAATTGTTAATGAAAAGTCAGTTCCATCTTCTGATGAAGACACTGCTACTATTGCAGTTAGCTCTGCAAGATATGCATTAAGAAGAGCACAAATTGACCCACAAGATATTGGAGCGGTTTATGTAGGTTCTGAATCCCACCCTTATGCAGTAAAGCCAACTGCAACCATCGTAGCTGAAGCAATCGGTGCAACTCCGGATATGACTGCAGCTGACTTGGAGTTTGCTTGTAAGGCAGGTACTGCAGGTATTCAAGCGGTAATGGGTTTAGTGGATTCTGGCATGATAAAATACGGTTTGGCTATAGGTGCCGATACCTCTCAAGGAGCTCCTGGAGATGCTTTGGAATACACTGCATCTGCCGGTGGCGCTGCTTACATCATCGGAAATAAGGACACAATAGCAGACTTTGGAACCACTTACAGTTTCACTACTGACACTCCTGATTTCTACAGAAGGGAAGGTCAGCCTTATCCAAGTCATGGAGGAAGATTTACAGGTGACCCTGCTTACTTCAAGCATGTCTTAGGAGCAGCAAAAGGATTGCTTGAAAAGACAGATTCTAAAGTTGAAGATTATGATTATGCTATTTTCCACCAGCCTAACGGTAAGTTTTACCTAAGGGCAGCTAAGAAATTAGGATTCACTCCAGAGCAATATAAGGATGGGCTCTTGACTCCTAATGTTGGAAATACCTATTCTGGTGCAGTTCCTTTAGCCCTTTCCAATGTATTGGACAAGGCAGAGCCTGGAGATAAGATATTTATTGTATCATATGGTTCAGGTGCAGGAAGTGACGGATTTACATTGACTGTAAACGACAGAATTGATGAAGTTAGGAATTTAGCTCCTACAACTGAAGAGATCCTCTCTAAAAAGATTTATGTTGACTATGCAGTTTATGCTAAATTCAAAGGAAAACTTAGAATGGCATAGATGTGGAGATGAAATTTAAATAAATCAATTTTAAATGAGAATAATTCTAATTATCAATTTTGAATGAGAATAATAATTCTAATTAATCAATTATTAAGAGGATAAACTTGGGACTAATTAATTAATGATATTTATTAAAAAGGTGAAAAAATGAGAGATGTTGCGATTATTGGAGCTTCCCAAACAAAATTTGGAGAGTTATGGGATGTTTCATTTAGAGAATTAATTTCACAAGCTGGTCTTGGAGCTATTGAAGACGCTAACCTAAGCGGTGCAGACTTGGAAGCCATGTTTGTTGGAAACATGTCTGCAGGTCTTTTTGTAGGTCAAGAGCACATTGCCTCACTTATTTCAGACAGCATGGGAATGAACCCTGTTCCATGTACAAGAGTTGAAGCTGCTTGTGCATCTGGAGGATTGGCACTTAGACAAGGAATCATGGCTGTAGCTTCCGGATACCATGATGTTGTGGTAGCTGCAGGTGTGGAAAAGATGACTGATGTGGTGGATGCAACTCCGGCTATTGCCACAGCATCCGATCAGGAATGGGAAGCACAGCAAGGAGCCACTTTCCCATCATTATACGCCATGATTGCTCAAAGACATATGTATGAATATGGAACCACAAGGGAACAATTGGCTATGATGTCTGTAGTTAATCATAAGAACGCTTCAAACAACCCTAATGCTCAATTCCCATTTGAAGTTACTGTAGATAAGGTATTAAATTCATCTCCTGTTGCAGATCCTTTAACATTGCTTGACTGTTCCCCTGTATCAGACGGTGCAGCAGCTATCGTTATCTGTGCAGCAGAAAAGGCTAAGGAATACACTGACACCCCTATCTATGTAAGGGCATCTGCACAGTCTTCCGGAACCATTGCGCTTCATAGCAGAAAGGACATCACTACCTTGGATGCAACCATTGCAGCTTCCAGAAAAGCTTATGATATGGCAGGAGTCACTGTAAAGGATATTGATGCAACTGAAGTCCATGACTGTTTCTCAATCAATGGATTGCTTGCAATTGAAGACCTTGGATTTGCTAAGAAAGGAGAAGGCGGCAAAGTATTGGAAGAAGGTCAGACTAATATTGATGGTGATTGTCCGATTAACCCATCTGGTGGTTTAAAGGCAAGAGGCCATCCTCTTGGAGCCACTGGTATTGCTCAAGCTGCTGAAATTGTATGGCAATTAAGAGGAGAAGCAGGCAAACGTCAAGTGGATGGTGCTGAAATCGGTATGACTCATAATGTTGGTGGTACCGGCGGTACTTGTGCTGTTCATATATTTGGCAGAGACCTTAACTAACGCCCAAGCTTTTGACGATTTTGGCTTCGCCAAAATCGTAAAACCTTGACCAAAAGTTTTATCTCTGTTTTTTTTTGAGATTTGCTCTTTTCTTTTTTATTTTTTTAAATTATTCTTTTTTATTATTTATTTTATATACTTTTTTGTTCTTTTTTTTACAATTTATTTTTCTTATTTTATTATTATCCAATTATTTTCACTTATTTTATTCATCAAAAACCAATTTATCAATATAATCCATATCAAGAGCTTCTTCTACAATATTTGCTAATTTTTCAAGAGAATTTTCAACGCTTGTTTCATATGGATCTTCACCAGTTTTTTCATCCAAACCCTTATTTTTTCTTAAATGGTTTAAAAACTCTCTTCTAAGATTATAATTATTAAATATTCCATGGAAATAGGTTCCAAATACATTCTTGCTGTAAGCACCATCAAATTGGTCATTGTCATTATTTCCAATTCCCTTTTCTATTTTAAATAATGGCTTGGCGCTTATAAGATTTGTAGTGCCTTCATGTAACTCATAGCCGCTTACAGTTTCCCCATTGATCTTAGAGAATATTTCATAAAAGATATTATTTTCATCGGAATTATTTAGACCAGTGATATTATCATTTATTTCTATTCTACCTATGCTTTGCTTTACGACCTTGCTTTCCCTTATAAACTCACTTTCAATGTCTAAAAGACCTAATCCTTCAACTTCATCAAGTTTGGATTCCTTATGGTTTTTATCATAGATCTTGTTTCCCAATATCTGGTATCCTCCGCAGATTCCGATGATTGGAATCTTGGATTCATTTGACAGTTTCCTTATCTCTTGTGCCAAACCGGTCTTTTCAAGTTCCATAATGTCTTCAGTGGAGTTACGGGTACCCGGTAAGATCAATGCATCAATGTCCTTGATTTTGTCTTTGTAATTATGGACTTCAATCATTCTCACTTCAACATCATCTTCTGTGTCAAATGGGTCTATGTCTGTGAAGTTGGCAATCTTTGGAAGCTTTACAACTCCAATTATTATGTGATCATCATTATTCTTAAATTCCTTTGTCCAGTTGTGCTCCTTTAAGGATGCAGAGTCCTCTTCTGGTAGCTGGAGGTTTTCAGCATAAGGAACAATTCCAAGGACTGGGACCTGAATGATTTCTTCGAGCCTTTCGATTCCAGAGCATAATAATTCCTGCTTTCCTCTGAACTTGTTTATAATGACTCCCTTAAATCTTGAGCGGTCTGCATCGTCAAGCAATAGGAATGTTCCAGCTATTGATGCAAAGACTCCTCCCTTGTCAATGTCACCTACAAGAAGTACATTTGCATCTGCAATCTCTGCAGCTCCCATATTTGCAAGGTCTCCTTCCCTTAGGTTGATTTCTGCAGGAGATCCTGCACCTTCCATAATGATTATGTCATAATCTTCCTTGAGATTGTTTAATGAGTCTATTACAGCTTCCTTTGCAATGATTCTATAGTCCTCATCATCCATCAGATTATTGTCTATATCCCTTTGGGTGGCCTTTGTCTTATCATATTTTCTAAAGAAGTCCTTGTTTCCAACTGCTTCTCCTTGTATGATAACTTGTGAGCATGATTCTCCCTTTGGCTTTAGGAGAATTGGGTTCATATCTACTGTAGGCTCTATATTTGCAGCCTTTGCCTGCAAAACCTGTGCAATGGCTATTTCCTTATTTTCCTTTGTAGTGTATGAATTTAAAGACATATTCTGTGACTTGAATGGAGCAACCTTGTATCCTCTTTTTGTGTATATTCTGCAAAGTGCTGCAACAATCAAACTTTTTCCAGCATTTGATGCTGTTCCTTGAATCATTAAACATTTAGTCATGGTTTTACCTTAAAATTAATATGGTTTTTTTTAAAAATGGATTATAACTATAATTTTATAAATTTCATATAAATTTATTTTTTAAAAGGGATTATAGCTAAAACTTATAAAATTTATATAAATTTTATATTTTCTTCATATGATTTTCCAATATGATTATTCATTTATTTTTTATAAATAATAAATTTTATTTTAATCCCCATATCTTTCGATTTTTTTTACAATTATTTTTATCATTTTTTGAATTGTTATTTTAGTTAATTAAAGTTACTAAAATACAAACCTTTTTATATAACTAAAATCATAAAGTTATTAAGAATGTAGTTTAATATATATTAATATAATAAACCAAGATTATATTATATAATGATAAATGATTATTAAAAACTTCAATCTGAAATGAAACTGATAAAAAAATTAATAAGTATGAATTTAAAAACTTTAAGGAGGTTTTAAATGGAAGAAAAGAAAATAGAATCTACAGATGTTGAAGTGAATGAATCTAAAGACTTAAACTTAGATTCCACTGTAGAGAATAATGAAATTGACAAGACTGAAGAACTTGACGCTTCCTCTGAAATTGATGAGAATGAAGAACTTGGCACTTCCTCTGAAGTAAGAGAAACCATAGTCATTGACACAGCCAGTGAAGTGGTTGAAGCGGATGTGGTAAGCGAAACCATAGACAGTTCTGAATCTGTCAAGGATGAAGAGGAGGATAGCAATCCTCTTGATGTAGAATATGTTGAAGAAGATGGAAAACGTAGGATAAAGCCTATGCTTGATTACGAATCTCTTTCAAATACCTCTGAAATTGAAGTTCCTCCACTTCTCATCGACCAGGTCATAGGTCATGAGGAATCTGTGGAAACAATTAAAAAAGCAGCAAAGCAAAGAAGAAATGTTCTTCTTATTGGTGATCCGGGTGTAGGTAAGTCAATGCTCGCTAAAGGAATGGCTGAGTTATTGCCTCCTGAAGTCTTAGAAGACGTATTGGTTTATCCAAACGGGGAAGACAGTAATTATCCATTGATTAGGACAGTCCCTGCAGGTCAGGGCAAAAAGATAGTCAAGGCAAACAAGGCCAATGCAAAAAGCGGCGATGAGAAGAAGATGATGATCACCATGTTTGCAACTGCAGCTATCTTTGTTCTTGGAATCCTATACCAAAGAATATTTGAAGCTATCATTGCTGCATTGCTTGTAATATTTATTTCCATGCAAATCAAGCCTAAGGCAAATAACATGTCTCCTAAATTATTGGTAAACAACGGAGATAAAAGATTTGCACCATTCATGGATGCTACTGGTGCTCATGCCGGCGCATTGCTCGGTGATGTAAGGCACGACCCTTACCAATCTGGAGGTCTTGGAACCCCTGCACACGAACGTGTTGAAAGCGGAATGATTCACAAGGCTCATAAGGGAGTTTTATACATTGACGAAATAGGTACAATGAGCATGAAAACTCAACAAGAGCTATTATCTGCTATGCAAGAGAAGAAATATGCAATCACTGGTCAAAGTGAAAACAGCAGTGGTGCTATGGTCCGTTCTCAAGCAGTTCCATGTGATTTTGTTCTTGTAGCTTCTGGAAATATCCAAGTTCTTGAAGGAATGCACATTGCAATGCGTTCAAGAATCAGAGGATATGGTTATGGGGTCTTTATGAAAGATTATATGGAAGACACCGAAGAAAACCGTAAAAAGCTTGTACAGTTTGTAGCTCAAGAAGTCAAGAACGACGGCAGAATTCCTCACTTTGCAACTGACGCTCTTGATGAAATTATTTTGGAAGCTAAACGTAGAGCAGGAAGAAAGAACGCTTTAACTCTTAGATTAAGAGAGTTAGGTGGTTTAGTACGTTCCTCAGGTGATGTTGCAATTGAAGAAGGTGCAGATTTGGTAACTGCTGAACATGTTGTAACCGCTAAAAGATTTGCAAGAACCTTAGAGCAGCAAATTGTAGACAGATCCATTATCCAAAGGAAAGAATACAGCGTATTCCATTCCTCAGGTGGAAAGATCGGTATGGTTAATGGTTTAGCTGTAATGGGTGATAGAAGCGGTATTGTCATGCCAATTGCTGCTGAAATGGCTCCGGCTAACAGCAAAAACGAAGGTAAGATCATCGTTACCGGTAAGCTTGGAGAAATCGCTTTGGATTCCGTTCAGAATGTAAGTGCAATCATTAAGAAATACACTCAAGTGGACATTTCCAATCACGACATTCACGTTCAGTTCCTCCAAAGTTATGATGGAGTTGAAGGGGACAGCGCAAGTGTTTCAATAACTGCAGCGGTTATCTCTGCTGTTGAAGGCATTCCGATAGACCAATCAATTGCTTTGACCGGTTCCTTAAGCGTACGTGGAGATGTCATGCCTATTGGTGGTGCAACCGCTAAGATTGAAGCGGCAGCTGAAGCAGGCATTAAGAAAGTTCTATTGCCTAAGTCCAATATGGAAGATGTCATGCTTGAGAAGAAGTATGAGGATATGATTGAGATAGTTCCAATCGAAACTATCGAAGACGTATTGGAAAATATTCTAATCAACGGAAGCAAGAAGGAAAAATTAATTAATAAAAATGAGAGAAATCAGTGGAGCAGTCACAAGCAAGGTCTCTACTGAAGGGGTTAGCTTGTCTAAGCCTGCTCATAATTAGCTCAAACTTTTAGAAAAAGTTTGATCAAAATGTTTTCTAGTTTGGGAAACTCTAATTAATTATTTTTTCTCAAACCTTCTTTTTTTATTTTTTTATTCTTTTAACCACTTTTATTTATTTTTTTATCCATTTTAACTATTTTTATTAATTTTAACTATTTTTATTAATTTTAACTATTTTTATCAATTCTTATTATATCTTATTTTTATCTATATTGTAATTCCTTATTTTTCTATTTCAAATCTTATAATCAATTTATAACTATTCTAAACCCCTTTGATTCTCCCATCAACAAATATGCAAAAAGTTTATATACTTAAATCTAACTATAATAATTTAGATTAAAAAAATTAGTTAATCAAAATCCATTTTTATTGATTTAATTAAGTGGAAGGTGATAATATGGTAAATATAAAAACTGTTGCATTAGCTGTTATAGCAATCATAGTTGTTTTATTGGCTATATTTGCTGTTTCCAATGTAGTGATTTTAGCTCAGGATGATACTGAAGGGGGAATTCCTGGAGTTGATATGGCTGCTTTATGGAGTTTGAATGGTGGTTTCCAATGGATATATCCTGGAAGCTCTTTTGACCCTGAAGGCCGTACTCTTCACAATATCTATATGCTTGACGACCCTTATGGCGAAGTTAAGACAATCATGCAGTACACATATAATGTGGATCCTCATATTCTGGTTATAATAAACGACCAGGCTGCTGCCCATATATTTGGGGACAATATATTGGATACAATCCGTCAGCATGATTGGGTCGAAGGCCATTCCCGTGGAGATGCCGTTGGAATGAGCATAACCTCTGTAAATCCTTTGCCGATAATTCCAGACATTTTAATGGGAAATATTAAGATAATGTTCATCTAATTATTATTTCCCTTTTTATCTTTTATCTTTTTTTCATTTATTTTCCCTTTTTATCTTTTATCTTTTTTTCATTTATTTTCCCTTTTTATCTTTTATCTTTTTTTCATTTATTTTCTTATTTTAACTATTACTAAGTCTTTTTACCCTTATTTTATTCCAAATCCATATTCATTTCATTTTTTAAAAAATTGGAATAAATTTTTATTTTCCAACCTACTATTATTTCTATAATTTATTATCCTAGAAATAAAAAATGCCCTCTCTTAGCACCAATATTTAAATACTTAGTTAAATAAAAACATTAATATTATAGTATTATGTAAATTTAAGAAACTTCTTAAATTCAAAAATTTTATTAAACTTATTAAATTATTATTTTATTGTGTGATTTCATGTTATTGATAGCTCAAAATCATTTTCAACTTATACTTGAAGTAGGTTTGATTTTACTTGCTACTATGATATTCGTAATCAATTTGGTTCCTTTATCATTAAGTGTGGTAACATTCCTCTCATTATTCCTATCTGGAGGATTTACAATTCTATTTGGAGCCGACTTGGCTTTCCTGGTATTATCATTTGGTCAGCATGAATTTACTCACCCTTTCGGTCCTATTGCCCTATTGGCTATTGTAACCGCATTAGCGTCGCTTAAGGTTATGGAAGGGTCGGGTGTTGATATATCAAGGCTTAAAAATATCGTATATGTTTTTCTTATAGCAATAACCGTATTCGGTGGAGCAATGCACAGATCATTCCTATTGCTATGGTTCATCGGTCTGTTCATAGGTTATACTATCATTTCCAAATCCTTTAGGCAAAAGTCTATCCTTACAATCAGAAGGATTTTAATGTTTTTCCTTGCAGCTTTAGTTGCATTCGGTTTGCTTGAGCTTGTTTCCAGGATTTTAAGCATGGAAGTTTTCTCTCCATTGTTAAGGATTTCAAGACTTGCTCAGAACTCTTTGGCAAGTCTAAAATTGGTAATTGGAAATACTCAATTGATAGGTCACGATCCTGCTTCATCCTATTGGTCTGACAGTACTGGATTTGCAGATGGTTATATTAGCTTGCCAATGCAATTCATTTTGATGTTTGGCTTGCCATTCCCATTGTTCTTTGGTCTTTTGGTAACCAAGAAGGATACAATCGACTATATGCTTCCAGGTATCTTCGGTTATGCATATGACTTTGGATATTTGACATTCGTTATATTGCTTTTATTAGTCTTATTTACAATCATAATAGGCCTGCTTGTTCTTCGCGAATACAGACTTAAAAGAGAAAAGAACAATAAGAAATATTTAGGTAAGGAAGTTCTTTTAATTGGTTCCCTTACTGGATTTATTGCTCAAGCGATCATTGGTTTGTTCCTCTTTAACAGGACAATAAACGGTATGGCGCTGCTCACATTCCTGTTCTTAGGCTCTTTGGTCTTGGCTCATGTTGTGACTATTAGACGTGATAGCAATGAAGTTTTAAGCCAACAAATTTAACTTATTTTTTATTTTTTTAATTATTTTTACTTTTTATCTATTTTTAACTTATTTTTTCTAGTTTTAACTTATTCTATTTAGTTTAGATTATTTTTTCTATTTTTAACTATTTTTTCTAGTTTTAACTTATTCTATTTAGTTTAGATTATTTTTTCTAGTTTTAATTTATTCTATTGGTAATTATTTTTCTATCTTTTGATTCATATTACTAGTTTAACTTATTCTATCTTCTTTCCATTCCAATATTAAACCTACTGCTTTGTTCCAAAATTATCACTTATTTTTTCATAAATATTAAAATAGTAATATTTAATTATAAACATCAATATAAATAAAACATGAATATCTTTTAAATTTTCTCAATATTTTAATTAATACTTTAATTTAAACTTAATTAAATCACTCATTTAATTTAAAAGATTTGTAAAAGGTTCTATTTTAAGAAGATACGGTTAATTTTTCTAGTTTAATATATTTTTGGTGATTAAATGATTATTGGTGGTTCAGCATCACAAAAACTAGCGGCTAATGTTGCAAAGGAATTAGGGGATGTTTTATGTCCTATAGAAACTAAAAAATTCCCTGACGGTGAGAGATATATCAGAATTAAATCAGAAGTGGATAAGGAAGTTACAATTATCCAATCCACTGGTTTTCCTCAAGATGAAAACTTGGTTGAACTTTTATTTTTAATCAGGACTGTCAAGGACTTAGGTGCAGAGCATGTTAAAGTGGTTGTGCCTTATTTAGGATATGGCAGACAGGAATTAAGATTTAAAGATGGGGAAGCTATTTCCGCTCAATTGGTAGCTAACCTAATTGAGGAATCAGGTGCTGATGAGTTCATTTCAATCAATCTCCATGAGGACAGCGTTAGAGACTTCTTCAACATTCCAACTGCAAATCTTTCAGCAATGCCTCCTATTGCAGAATATATTGCAAACACTGTGGAAAATCCAATAATTATTGCTCCGGATAAGGGCGCTTTAGGATTTGCAGAAGAGATCGCTGAAATCTTAGGATGCAATTGCACTTATATGAGCAAAGTCAGATTAGGTCCTGATAAGGTGGAAACTACTATTGTAGACATTCACAGCGATTTTGACAGCGAAGATTTGGCTAAAGTAAAGAAAGACTCTAAGGTAAATATAGATTCTGTAAAGGATAAGGAAGCAATCATCATTGACGACATCATAGCAACCGGAGGAACAATCGTCAATGCAATTGGCATATTAAAGGAGCACGGCGCTAAATCAGTAGATGTCTATTGTGTTCACCCAGTTCTTGTAAACGATGCTGTATTGAAGATATCTGCAGCTGGAGCTCGTGAATTGGCAAGTACAGATACCTTAAAATCAGATGTCAGTTCAATATCCGTTGCTAAGATCATTGCTGATGTCTTAAGATAACTTTACTTTGCAGTTATTAATTTAAACTGTTTTTATCCTTTTTTTAGGATAAACATTAAACAACTAATCATTTTTTTAAAGATAGTTTTATCCGTACTGTTCATTTTTGGATAAAACTTTTATCTTTCTTTTTATTATCAGATTAGGTATTACAATCTTTGTTTAGTTTTATTACTCTTAAACTGTTTGATATTTTATCAATAGTTTTATATTATATTAATGAATAATATATTAATATTAATTTTGATTATATTTTTAAATAGATTTTTTTTAATTGGAGATTTAGAATGCACGAATTAGCTATGGCTCAAGGAATTTTAAATGCAGTGCTGGAAACTGCAGAGGCTAACAATGCAATTGAGGTAACTGAAATAGTTATTGAAATTGGCAAATTGGCTATGCTTAATCCGGAACAATTGAAATTTATGTTAGGTGTCTTATGTTCCGAGACAATCGCAGAGAATGCTGAACTTATTGTAGAGGATATTGATGTTGAAATCAAGTGCCACAACTGTGACTTTGAAGGAGTCGCTAATGTTGATGACAGCGATCATTATGCTCCTATGATTTTATGTCCAAAATGCGAAAGTCATAGGGTGGAAGTCAAAAACGGCAAGGATGTAACCGTTAGAAACATTAGTATTGAAAAAGAGGACGAATAATCATTATTAGACTCAGTTTTTTAATCATTATAAAAATCAATTATTCTGTTTAAATATTATTCAAAATATGGTCACTAATTCTCATTAATATAATTGATTTCACAATTAATTATTTTAACACTTATAGAAAAACTATTAAAAAATATTAATCGTATTTATAAAAAATTCACATTGATTTAATAATTATATATTTGGAAGGTGTATTATATGCATAAAGTTGCTGATGTTGAAGTAGCAAAGAACATTATGGATGCCAATGCAAAATTGGCACATAAGAATTTACATTTATTGGAAGACCACGATATCTTTTGTGTAGACTTTGTAGGAGCAATCGGATCTGGTAAAACAGCTCTTATTGAAGAGATTATTGAAAATGTTGATGAAAAAATCGGTGTAATCGCTGGGGATGTAATCAGCAAGTTTGATGCAGGCAGAATTGAATCTCACAATGTTCCTGTAGTCGGATTGAACACCGGCAAGGAATGTCACTTGGATGCCCACTTGGTGGGTCACGGATTAGGTGACTTGCCTCTTGATGATATTGATTATCTATTCATTGAAAATGTGGGAAACCTTATCTGTCCTGTCGACTTTGAATTAGGCTCACATATGAGAGTTGTGGTTGTAAGCGTTACTGAAGGTGACGACACTGTAGAGAAACACCCTCTTATCTTCCAAAACTCTGACCTTGTTATAATCAATAAGATTGACTTGGCAGAAGCTGTTGGAGCTAGCGTTGATAAGATGGTATGTGATGCAAAACGTCTTAATCCTGATGTTAAGGTTATTACTTCAAGCTTAAAAGAAGGAAAAGGTTTAGATGAAGTAATTGCTGCTATTGAAGATTGCAAGGCTCATGTAGCTGAACATCATCACCATCATGACCATGAGCATGAGCATGACCACAGTCACGACCATGAGCACAGTCATGGCCATGACCATAGTCACAGTCATGAACATTCCCATTAACTCAAGCTTTTTTAGCCTTCGGCTAAAAGCCTTGACCAAAATTTTTATCTATTGCCTCTTGCAATTAGCTTATTCTTATCTATTGTTGCTGGCAATTAACTTTTTTTTTAATTTATTTTATTTCGATTTTGTTTTTTTCTGTTTTTTTATTTGGATTTTTGCTAAAATATATTAAGTATTACTAAAATAATATTTTATAAGGTGATTTCATGAAAATATGGATTGATATATCAAATGCTCCTCATGTAAGATTTTTTAAAGATGTCATTAAGTATTTTGAAGATGAAGGAGATGATGTTTTAGTTACAGCCCGTAAATTTGGAGACATTCATAAGTTAATGGATATGTATGATATAGACTTTATATCTGTAGGAAAGCATGGAGTCACATTGGAAGAGAAGCTAAAGGAAAGTGCAGAGAGAGTCGTTAACTTAGCGGATTTGATTTCCGGTGAAGGATTTGATGTTGCCCTTTCAAAGCATTCCATTGAGCTTCCAAGGGTTGCATTTGGCCTTGGAATTCCAAGCCTGTTTGTTTTGGATAATGAGCATGCAATGGCTGCCAATAAGCTGACCCTTCCATTATGCAGCAAAATTATTGTTCCAAACATTATAGATATGTGGAAACTAATGGAGTATGGGGCTAATCCTAATGATATAATTAGATATAACGGAACCTCTGAGCTTATGCACTTCAATAACTTTGTATTCAATGAGAATATCTTTGAGGATTTGGGATTGGATTTGCCTCTTCAAAGAACCATACTTATGAGGCCTGAGCCATCTCTTGCGTCCTATTTGAATACAGACTGCAGAAAATCAGTTTTATCCCCTGTTGTAGATGTCTTAAAGGAGTATGCAAATATTCTTATTCTTCCTAGGTTTAAGGAACAGGCTGAGATATTTGAAGGAATAAAGAATGTGACAATCCTTAAGCCTCCGGTAGACACTTCAAGCATAATTAAGGCATGTGACCTTGTAATTGGAGCTGGAGGAACAATGAATAGGGAAGCTGCAATACTTCAGACACCTGTTATCTCATGCTATCCTGGAGACACATTGTCTGTAGACCAGTTTTATGTGAATAATGGTCTTATGTATAGGACTACAGATTTAGAGGACATTACTAAACAGGCACTTAGCTTTATTGTAAATCCACATAAGCCTATTGACTTTAAAACAGATGATCTCTTTGATTTGATTGTGAAAAATACTTATGAGCTGGGCGGTTCTAAGAAATAAGTTTTATTTTTAATGGTTTTTCTTTTTACTTTTATATTTTTCATTGTTTTTTCTTTTTTTCTCTTTTTATTGTTTAGTTTTTTTTCTCTTTTTATTTTCATTTTTTTTATTTTTTCATATCTCTGTTTTTTTTCCATCTGCCTTTATTTGTTTGAGTAATTTTTTCATATTTTTTTATAAGTTTCCAAGCAATTTCTCAATAAATTTTATTCTAATTTTAATGGCTTTATAAACTTAAATGAACAATGTTTATTTTTATTTTATTTATTATGAATAACTAAATTATTTATTTGATAATTATCGAATAATTTTCACTTATTTTTCCATTTTAATGAATTATTTTTAATTTAAATAGTAAGATTTAATACTTTTATGATACAGATTATTAATTGTAAAATTATTTTAGAATTTTACTTTTCATTAAATAAATAAAGGTGAATAAAAATGGCAAATGCAATTATTACTGGTGGATCCAGAGGAATTGGTAAAGCTATGGCTTTAAAGTTAGGTGAATTAGGTTACAATGTAGTTATTAACTATCGCAGTGACTCATCCAAACAATTAACTGAAGATGTAATCGCAGAAATCAAAGATAAATATGGTGTAGAGGCCATTGCCGTACAGGCTGATGTAAGTAAATTTGAAGATTGTAAAAAATTGGTTGAAGCTGCTGTTGATGCATTCGGCGAAGAAATCGATGCCCTTGTAAACAATGCAGGAATTACCAACAACTCTAACTTCATTGACTTAGAGCCTGAAAGATACGAAGCGGTAATCAACACAAACCTTGTAAGCATGATGCACATGTGCCACTTATGTCTCCCATATATGGTAGACCGTGACACTGCTATTGTATGCACTGCTTCTGTAGGCGGTTTGACTGGTGTAATTAATCAAGCAGACTACTGTGCTGCTAAGACTGGTGTAATTGGATTATGCCGTGCATTAGCATTGGAATTTGCACCTAGAAAAGTACGTGTCAACTCAATTGCTCCTGGTATGATTATGACTGACATGTTACGTGGAGTAAACCAAGATGAATTGAACGCTCTTGCAGCAACAATCCCTCTTGGACACATTGGTGAAGTTGAAGAAATCGCTGGTGCTCTTGAATACATTTTGACTGCACCTTACTTAACCGGACAAGTAATCTCACCTAACGGTGGATTTGTTCTTCAATAATCAAACTTTTAGCAAACTTTTAGAAAAAGTTTGATCAAAATTTTTTTCTCTAGTTGGGAGTATTGTACTCCTTTACTAGTTTTTTTATATTATTTTATTTATTTTTCCAAAATCTATCTTTTTTTAAACTTTTCTATTTATTACTCATTTGAAAAATAAAAAAAATTAATTTATCCTATTTTTTACTGCAATCAATGAATTCAAAGCAGGTTTCATTGTTATTTTCATCTTTAAAGTATTTATCAAAGATTTCCTTTCTGTTTTTAACTATCTTTGCATACTTTTCAGGGTCTTCCCTTTTGAATTTCTCATGAAGGGATAGTGTCAATTGATTTAAATAGTCGTTAAGGTTTTCCTTTTCTTCTTTGCTTAAGAAGTCAAAGATGTCAATGTCTTCATGGTTTTTAAATTCGAGTTGTCTTCCCTCTTCAGTTAATTCCACAAGAAGAATCCTTTTGTCCTTTTCGGAAGGAACCTTTTTAATGAAGTTCTTTTGCTCCAGCTTGTTTAGAGTTTCATTAAGGGAGCTTACACTGACATTCAATATTTCAGAGAGCTCTTTGGTGGATAGTTTGTCCTTTCTCTTTAAAAGAACAATCAATCTTCCCTGGCCCTTTGTAATGCTTTTCATTTCTGGATTTTGCTTCTTGTTTCGCTTATCCAGAATCTCATTTATCATTATGAACTTATGGAACAATAGCTGATTGTTCACTTCAGTGGGATTAAGGATATTGCCAAGGTTTTTACAATTATTATCTAAGTTATTTCCACCATTCATACAATATTCTCCCTTCTTTGAGTGTTTAAGGTATTATAGTAATATCCTTTTTGTTCCAGCAATTCTTCATGGCTTCCTTGCTCTATGATTCTTCCATCTTCAATTACAATTATCTTGTCTGCATCCCTGACTGTTGAAAGCCTATGGGCTATGACGAAGCTTGTTCTCTTTTCCATCAGCTTATCCATGGCCTTTTGAATTATCTTCTCGGTTCTTGTATCCACTGAAGATGTTGCCTCATCAAGGATTAGGATTTGCTTGTTTGATATGATTGTTCTTGCAATTGTCAAAAGCTGCTTTTGTCCGTGGGAGATATTGTCCACATCCTCATTAAGCTCGCTTTGGTATCCTTCAGGTATTTGCCTTATGAAATGGTCTGCATGAGCTTCCTTTGAAGCGCTTATGATTTCTTCCTCTGTGGCATCAAGCTTTCCGTATTTGATATTGTTGTAGATTGTGTCATTAAAGAGCCAAGTGTCTTGAAGCACCATTCCTACAAGGGATCTGACGCTGTGCTTATCGTAGCTGTTTATATTGACTCCGTCGATTTTTATCTCTCCATCATCCACATCATAGAATCTCATAAGAAGCTTTACGATGGTTGTCTTTCCAGCTCCTGTTTCACCTACAATGGCTATCTTTTCGCCCTTTTTAGCTGTAAATGTCAAGTTCTTGATTACAGGTTCATCTTTTGTATATCCGAAAGTGACATTTTCAAAGGTGATTGAGTCATTTATCTTCTCTATCTTTTCTTTTGAAGGGTTCTCTTCGTTTTCTATCTCTAAAAATCCAAATATTCTCTCACTTGCTGCCATTGCAGTCTGGACCATGTTCATAACCCTTGTTATCTGCTGAATAGGAGTTGTGAAGTTTTTAGAGTATTGGATAAAGGCCAATATGTCTCCAACAGCTATTGCATTCTGAAGCACGAATACCGCTCCAAGAACTGCAATTATCACATATTGGAAGTTTGAGATGAAGTTCATCAGAGGGGCGGAGAGGCTTGAATAGAACTTGGATTTCCATTCCTGCTCATACCAGTTTTCATTGTCTTCCCTAAATGTTTCCATGGACTGCTCTTCCTGATTGTATGAACGAATGATTTCATGGCCTGTAAATGACTCTTCAATCTGTCCGTTCAGGCTTCCCCTATAGGTTAGCTGCTTTGTATAATAGTCTTGAGAATGCTTTGTGACAAATGTTATGATTAAAAATGCAATTGGTATAAGCACAATTGTTGCAAGTGTCAGCCAGATATTGATGGAAAGCATCATTATTGTGACTCCAACTATTGTAATCACTCCAGAGAGCAATTGGTTGAATGTCTGATTAAGTCCTGTCTGTAGTGAGTCTACATCGTTTGTTATCCTTGATAAGATGTCTCCTCTTGTGTTTTTATCCATCTCTCCCATGGATAGGTGGGTGATTTTTTCAATCAACTCTTTTCTTAGGTTATAGCTGATGTCTGTTGTTATCTCCAAGAGGAAATAGCTTTGGAGATAGGAGAAGACTGCACTTATGATGTATAGAATCACAACTGTGATTAGAAGGTTTATTATATATTCCAGATTCATGTTTCCAGAGTTTATTCCATCGAATATTGCAGTTGTAGCTAGTCCAATCAAGAGAGGGCTTATTACAGAGAATACAGTTGATAGGATACCGCAAATGACTGTTATGCTTAGCTTTAGCTTGTATCCCATTAGGAGTCCAAATATGTTTTTGATGGCTTCCTTTACATTTGTTGGCTTTTCCGGAGGCAATCTTCTTGGTCTTGGTGCCATCTTATTTGCCTCCTTCTCTTTTAGGAGGTGTTATTTTTTTCATATTATTTGCCTCCTGCTGCTTTTTTAATTGAACTGCTATCTATGGTAAAGCTTGCAGTCTCTTCATTATCATAGATTAAGTCTTCTGATCTTTCTATTTGGGAAGATACAATCTCTTTATAGATATCACAGTTTTTATAAAGATAATCATGACCGCCTTTATCAATAATCTTTCCTTCATCAAGAACGATTATTTCATCTGCATCCATGATTGTTGAGATTCTTTGTGAAATTATAAGGATTGAAGAGCTTTCCTTCAAGTCCTTAAGGTTTTCCTTAACCTTTGCCTCTGTATTCATGTCCAGCGCTGAGAAGCAGTCATCAAATAGGTAAAAGTCACGCTTGTCCATTATTGACCTTGCAATTGAAAGACGTTGCTTTTGGCCTCCTGAGAAGTTGCTTGCTCCTTGTGTGACCTCGTCATCCAAGCTTTCTATAAAGTCCACTTGTGCTATATTCAGTGCTTTTTCTATTTCCTCATCTGTTGCATCTTCCTTTCCCACTTGCATGTTTGACCTTACGGTACCTTGGAAAAGAATTGCCTTTTGAGGAGTGTATGATATTCGCTCTCTAAGTGTGCTTAGCTTATATTCCTTTATGTTTTTGTCGTTTACTAGGATTTGGCCCTCTGTCACATCCTGAAGGCGAGGAATAAGATTTAGGATTGTGGATTTTCCGCTTCCGGTTCCTCCGATTATTGCTGTGGTCTTTCCCTTTTCCAACTTAAAGCTAATGTCTTTTAAGGTTTCCTTTTCACTTCCTGGATAGCTGTAGCCTACATTTTTAAATTCTATTGTGGGATTCTCATCTATCTTATCTATTGGTCCGTCACTAATTGATATCTCTGTATTCAGGACTTCTCCAACCCTTCTTCCAGATACCAGGATTCTTGGAATCATGATTGTAAATCCTCCAAGCATCAGGAATGAGATTACAATCTGTGTGGAGTATTGGATGAATGCTATGATGGTTCCAGTCAGTATCTTTCCATTGATTGCATCATATGCCCCAAAGTATAGGATAAGGACTATCATCACATTCAATATCATTGTCATTGCAGGAATCATTAGGAAGAGGGTTTTGAATACATGGAGATTTACTTCCTTGAACTCCTCATTTGTCTTTTCAAACCTTTCCTCTTCGTAATCCTGCCTTATGAATGCCTTGATTACTGGCATTCCCATCAGTATTTCCCTTGATGTCTGGTTGATCTTGTCAATAAGTTCCTGCATCACCTTAAAGTAGGGAACTGTTCTTATGAATATTATTCCGAGGAGTATTGCAACTGAGGCGAATGTCACTACAATAATCCATAGGAGGTCTGTTCCAAGTTCCATTGCCTTGATGATGCTTCCTATTCCTAATATAGGTGCAAATAGGATGGTTGTAAAAAGCAGGCCTAAGAATATCTGTATTTGGTATACATCGTTTGTATTACGTGTTATGAGGGATGATCTTGATATCTTGTTAAGTTCGAAGTTGGAGAATTTAAGTATCTTTTCATAGCTTATTTCCCTTAAGTCCCTTCCATATGCTGCTGATACCTTGCTTGAAAAATAGGATAGCGCTATTGTTGCTAGAACTCCTATCAATACCATGGTCATCATCATTGTTCCAACGCTTATTATGTAGTTGAAGTCTGTATTCTGTATTCCCACATCTACAATGTCTGCAGTGTATGATGGGAGGGTAAGGTTACAGTAAACGTCTATAAGCAGGAATATGAAGATGAGAAATATGGAAGGTATGCTCTTTTTTAGAGGACTGAGCATTTTTCCTATTGTGCTTAGTGTTTGTCTTATGTTTTTCATAATTTTGCTCTTTTTAGTTTTATTTAAGCTAAATTTTTACTTTAATCTTGATTTTGATTAATATATCTGCTTTATTGTGGTTTCAAACTTAAGTTTAATTCTTTTAATTTCTTTTTTTAAACTTTCTTAAGTTAATTTTTATTTTAAAGTTTTTTAGCTTATTTTTTCATTAATTATTTTTCTCATTCATATTTATTAAAGGTACCTTTAGATTATTTGTTCAAATCTTTTTTATTATTTCCTGCAGGTACCCTTAGATTTTTTCTACAGGTACCTTTAGTTTTTTAGTATATAAAGTTTTTCTTAGTTTTCCAAGCTTGAGGTCTTTGAAATATAAGTTTTAGTTATCATTAGTTGATCTTTAAAATATAAGTTTTAGTTATCATTAGTTGATCTTTAAAATATAAAGTCTTTAGTGTGTCACTCTAGTTAATCTTTGAAATATTAGTTTTCAATCGCTCTCCCATTTCCTTTAAATTGAATCATGTTCATAATTGATTATGGGTTTGAGTAATTGAATCGGTTTTTAAAATGACTTTTAAAAAAGAGAAATTCATCAAGCTTTTAATGTTTATCATCAGCAGGTCTTCAGACAATTATAATGTAGGAAAAACGGTCTTATCGAACATGCTATATTTTATAGACTTTAATTACTTTGAAACATATGGAGAATCATTAACAAATGAAATATATATTAAATCCTATTTGGGAGCAGTTCCAAGCCATTTTGATGAGATTGTTCGTGAATTGATTTATTATAACAAGATATACAGAAGAAGGGAGCCATACTATTACCATCATATCAATAAATATTATCTGACAAGCCTTCACAATATTGATTTGGATTATAAGGAATTGATTGTTGTAGGTGGTGTCTTGGATAATCTTATGGGATTCAGTGCAGTTGAGATAGTTGATTATATAAGTGGAGACGCACCATTTAAGATTGCAGGCTTTGATGAGCCTTTGGATTATAGTTTTGTATTCTATAGGGATTTTGATTATTCTGTTAGGAATCTTGATTATTATTGGTGATTTTGCTTTATTTGCTTAAGATTGATTATTATTTCTGAATTTATTTGCTTAAGATTTGCTTTTATTGCTGATTTTTTGACTTTTAGTTTAATAATCAAAATTAAAATCTTATAATTAAATAGAAAACTTTAAATGTAATCATTTTCATTATAAATATTAAATAAATATTTGATTGGATTGTAAATCCACTTAAATAATTATATTAATTATGGGGTGAGTTTATGTTAGATTGTCCTGTTTGTGGAAGTGAATTAGACGAAAAGGGTCAATGTTGGGTTTGCGGATACAACATGGCTCCATGTGACCATCCGGATGATTATGATTATGACGACTTCGAACCGCAATTGTAATATTTTAATTTAGGGGGAATTTTATGCTTATATGTCCTATATGTGGCTATCCATTGGATAGCGATGGCCGTTGTTGGAACTGTGGCTATTGGGTTGAGACTCATCCATTAGATCCATTCCAGCCAGGCTCTGGCTATTAACTCAAACTTTTAGAAAAAGTTTGATCAAAATTTTTTATTCTTTTTTATTCTTATTATTATCTTTTATTATCTTTAATCTTCATTTTTATTTTTCTATTTTTATAAATTCTACTTTAACCTTATCTAATTTATTTTTATGCTCTTTTTCTTCATCAATTGTTAAAATGGCTATTGATGCGTCGCTTTTTATTGGTCTGTTAGGGCTCCCAGGATTAATCATAAGAATATCTTCTTGTCTTTCAAGATGTGGTCTGTGGCTATGTCCACTTATTAGAATGTCTGCATTCTCTTTAAGTGCAAATTTGCAGTATTTATCAAAATCTCTGCTTGGAAGCTTATCGCCATGAATTAAAAGTATTCTTATCCCATCGATCTCTATAATTTCAGAGGGATTTAAATCAAGGGTTTTTCGAGCTCTGTCATTATTTCCTTCAACTGCTATGGTTGGTGCTATCGAATTCAATTTATCCAAAACGGTTTGTGAACTTATATCTCCTGCATGAAGTATCAAATCGACTCCTTTAAAAGATTCCAATATTTGATTGGACAATTTTCCTCTCTTTTCACTTATATGTGTGTCTGATATTAATCCCATTTTCATGATTTTGCCTTAAGATATGATTTTTTATAATATTATTTTTGTATTTGTCTTATGATAAATTATTTTATTTAAGTTAATTTAGATTAATTATATGTATAAGATTTAACATAAATATTAAGTGATTGATTATTATAAAATCTATTTAAAAAAATTATTAAAGTGATAAAATGAAAGCATTAGTTTTACTCGGATGTCCTGAAGCTCCTTCACAGACCCCCATTGGATTGTATGCTTCTTATAAGCTAGGCCAAATGGGATATGACGTTACAGTATCAAGCAACCCTGCAGCGGGAAAGATATTGGACATTTCAGATCCTGAAGGGGTTTATGTAAAGAAGAGGGTAGATATTGAAAAGTGTTTGGATGAAATCGAAGAGGGAGATTATGACCTCTTGGTCGGTTGTGTTCACAAGGATGCTGCAGCCACCTTCTTTATAACTTATTATCATATATTAAAATGCAAGGCTCTTGCCCTTGTCTTCTCAAGAGATGCAGAAGAGGTTGCAGAGTTTGCTGATATGGTTGAATCCTCTACCGATGCAGATATCATTGCTGTAAGGGCTTTCCATAATCCGAATCCGATCAAGGTAAGATTTGACAAATATTTAAAGACTTTAGAGGAAGAATAATAAATTTTATATTTACAATTAAAAATATTTTAATTTTTACAGTTGATATTTAGAAGAAAATGATGGTGATTATATGTCTTTCTGTTTAGAAACTTATTTGCAACAAAATGATGATTATAAAATACTTATACAACGTTCTGGGGTCAAGCAATGCTATAAGCTCATTGAAGATAATGCAAAAGAGATTATTCATGTAAACCCTGGAGATAAAGTATTAGGTGCTAGATTGATTGGACTTCCTCCAATACCTGTTGGAATAAACGAAGAGGAAGGGACCATTTTGATTACTTATACCAAGCCATGCCATGGAACTGCAGCTATTGAGATTCCAATCTCTCAGGAAGAGATTCAAAACGTTAGGGACATGGATATTGGTGCTTAATTAAGGTCTATTCTTAATTATGTCTTAATTTGTAAATAAACTTTTAATTTTTATATTTGGATATATTTTTATTTTCTGGTGATTATTTGATTACAACTGTTGTAGGTAGTTTTGGAATTGACTTAAAGGAGCCTAAGACTCTAGGCGAAAAGATAAAGTCTTCAATTGGAATGTACGACCCATATAAGATAGCAATCGAAGAGGCTGTCAAACTGCAGCTTGACTGTGGCATAGACATCATAGGGGACGGTCAGCCAAGGGGAGATATGGTAGGCTCTTTTGTAAAGCATATTCCAGGATTCTCTTATGAAATGAACTCTTCAGTCATTGTATCTAAGATAAGGGCTCCTCAAGTGGATATAATGATAAAGGATTTAAAATATGCTAAAAAGGTTCTTGAAGCGGAAATAAAAGCAAGAAACATGAGTGGGGATGAGGCCAATAGAAAAGGAGTAAAGCTTATGCTGACAGGACCTTCAACCATTGTACACTCTTCAAGGTTAGAATCTTTCTATAAGGAGCGTAATCCGGCAATCATTGATTGTGCCTATGCATTAAGGCGTGAGGTCGAGTCAGCAGAGAAGGCAGGAGCCAGTTATGTACAAATCGATGATCCATTTTTATCCACTGGAATGGTTGACTTAAAGGTTGCAAAGGAATCCATTGGAATCCTTACAGATGGAATCGAAATGCCTATGGCAATGCATGTCTGTGGTAATCTTGATGGCTGCTTTAAGGAGATTGCCAAGTTTCCAATTGATATTTTGGACTGTGAGTTTGCTGGAAACAATGTGAATATTGGAATTCTAGAAGAAAACGCTAGCTTGCTTTCAGGTAAGAAATTAGGATTCGGCTGTGTGGATTCTGCTATGAATGCAGTTGACGATAAGGAAGAGGTAAGAGCACTCGTTCAAAGAGGAATCGATGCGGTAGGCAAGGAAAACATGCTTCTTGATCCGGACTGCGGACTTAGAAAAGTGGATATTCCAATAGCTATGGAAAAGTTAAAAATACTCTCTGATTTAGCTCGTGAGTTTAATTAGAGTTATTTTTTTAACTATTTTTTTCCATATTCTTTTTTTATTCATCTATTTTTATTTTTATTTATATTCTATATTCTTTTTTATGTCGTTTTTTAATTAATCGTATTTTTTTAAGAACTATTTTTATTTATTTTTCTAATTTAAATGAAACATGATTTATAAAATTTTAAATAGTTTAATAAGCAAAATTATAATTATAATATTTTATTCATTTTTAAATAAAATTCATTCATTTTATTTGAATAAAGATTATAAAACTATTTAATAGAATTAGATATTAAATATTAAAAATATTTTAATTGAGGTTAAAATATGGTTAGTGTCAATTTAGAAGCTAAAAAAACTGTAGATGTAATGATTGAAAAGGCTGACGATCTTAACATTGCTGTTTCCAAATTAGAAAACGGCGCAACTGTCATTGACTGTGGTGTAAATGTCGCAGGTAGTTTCAAAGCAGGTGAATTATATACTAAAGTATGTCTTGGAGGATTAGCTGATGTAGGCATTTCCATTCCTGGAGACTTATCTGAAAAATTCGCATTGCCTTCTGTAAAAATAAAAACAGACTTCCCAGCTATTTCCACCTTAGGTGCACAAAAAGCAGGTTGGTCCGTCAGTGTAGGAGACTTCTTTGCATTAGGTTCCGGTCCAGCTAGAGCATTATCCTTAAAACCAGCTGAAACCTATGAAGAAATTGATTACAAAGATGAAGCTGATCTTGCAATTCTAACTTTAGAAGCTGACGTATTGCCTGGTGAAGATGTAGCTCAATACATTGCAGATGAATGTGGCGTAGATGTTGCAAACGTATTCTTGCTTGTAGCTCCTACCGCTTCCTTAGTTGGATCCATTCAAATTGCAGGAAGAGTCGTTGAAAACGGTACCTACAAAATGTTAGAATTCTTAAAGTTCGATGTTAAAAAGGTTGTACATGCAGCAGGTATTGCACCAATCGCTCCTATCGACCCAGACGGATTAAAGGCTATGGGTAAAACCAACGATGCAGTGCTCTTTGGCGGAAGAACTTACTATTATGTCAAATCAGAAGAAGGAGATGACATTGCAGCAGTTGCAGCTCAATTACCATCCTCAGCAGCTGACGGATACGGCAAACCATTCTTTGACGTATTTAAAGATGCAGGATTTGACTTCTACCAAATCGACAAAGGAATGTTTGCACCAGCTGAAGTTGTTATCAACGATTTAACCACTGGTAAATTATACAAAGAAGGTTTCGTTAACGCTGAATTGCTTAAAAAATCCTTTGGTATAGAATAAATTTAATAAATAGTAGCTATTTTTAGCTATTATTTCCTTTTTCTTTTTTAATTTTTTTTTTTTAATCTACTTTTATGGGCTATTTTTTTTAGATTATTTTTTTTATAATAGTTTCTTTTTTAGGATATTTTTTTTAGATTATTTTTTTTTATAATAGTTTCTTTTTTAGGATATTTTTTTTTTATAATAGTTTCTTTTTTAGGATATTTTTTTTTATAATAGTTTCTTTTTTAGGATATTTTTTTTATAATATTTCTTTTTTAGGATATTTTTTTTATAATTATTTTTTTTATAATATATTCTTTTATAATCCTTAATTTTATCATGGTTCTGATAATTGATTTTTTACTTTTTTGATTTAAATCTTCATATTTTTGAATATATGTTTTTGCATTTTAAAAGTATTATTATTTTGCCTATTTTTGCTTGTTTTGTAATACTAATAAGTATTACTTATTCTATTTGCCTAGTATTACTTTATATTTAAAATAAATTAATTTCAGTAATAATTATTACTTTATAGTCCAAATTAATCAATTTTGTATTACTTTTTTTAGAAATATTTTTATATTCCTAAGTAATAATAAATAAATATAAAGTATTAAATTATTAACAATTTTAAAATTAGTATTACTTCTTAATCTTGGAAAGTATTCTAAAACTTTCCAATTAAAATTGTTTGTTTGATATTTTATTATTTTTGTAACTTTAAGGAGTTTAATTATGGATAAAAAAATTATTATCGGTGCAGTTGTTGCACTTCTTGTTATAATTGTTGGTGCTGCTGTCCTCATGGGAGGAGGCACTACTGAAAGAGGTCCTGGAGAAATCGTAGTTGCAGCTTACAGTCACGGAGGAGAACCAGAAGCTGGTTTCGATCCAATTGCAGGTTGGAACTATTATGCTGAGCCACTCATTCAAAGTACCTTATTGAAAATGACCCCTAACGGTACTTACGCAAAAGATTTGGCTACAGACTATGAGATTAGCGATGATTATAAGACATACACTGTAGACTTAAGAAAAGATGTCAAATTCACTGACGGTTCTGACTTGACTGCTGAAGATGTAGCATTCACATACAACGCAGCTAAAGAATCTGGCGCAAGCTTAGACTTATCCGCTTTAGATAAGGCTGAAGCTCAAGGTGATTACAAAGTCAAATTCACCTTAAACAAATCAGATTCCACTTTCTTAGATAAGATGGCTTACATTGGTATTGTTCCTTCCGATTCTTATAACAACGAATCATATGGTGAAAACCCAATCGGTTCTGGACCATACAAATTCGTACAATGGGACAAAGGTCAACAAGTTATCTTAGAGAAAAACCCTGATTACTATGGTAAACAACCTGAAATCGAAAAGATAACCATTCTCTTTGCTCAAAACGAAGCTGCGTTCAACTTAGCTAAAAACGGAGAAGCTGATATCGTAGCTGTACCTCTCGAATATGGTAAAGAAAAACTTGACGGTTACACAATGTACTTACAAGACACCATCGACGTTCGTGGTGTATCTTTACCTAGTGTACCTGATACCGGAGAATTATCTCCAGATGACAACTACACAATCGGTAACAATGTAACCTGCGATATTGCAATCAGAAAAGCATTGAACTATGGTATTAACAGAACTGCTTTAGCTGAAGGAGCATTAAACGGATTAGGTTATCCTTCCTATGACGGTATTGCTCACCAATTACCATGGGCTAACAAAGAAGCAGCAATTGAAGACGGTGACGTTGCATACGCAAACAAAACCTTAGAAGAAGCTGGTTGGGTTGACTCTGACGGAGATGGAATCAGAGAGAAAAACGGAACCAAAGCTTCATTTAAGATCTACTACTCTGCAAGTGCACCTGAAAGACAAGCTTTAGCTGTCGGTGCTGCTGAACAAGCTAAACAATTCGGTATTGAAATCGAACCTGTAGGTGCTGAATGGGACGAAATCTATCCTAACGAATTCTCACAAGGAGTTCTCTGGGGATACGGTTCCACAGATCCATCTGACATGTATGGAGAATACTACAGTTCCTCTGACTTCAACCCTGCAAGAGTAAACAACAGTGCTGTTGACAAACACATGGATGACGCATTTGCTGAATCCCGTGAAGACTCTTACAAAGATTGGTCTGCAGTATCCTGGGACGGTTCTACCGGTATTTCCCCTAAAGGTGACGCAAACTGGTTATGGTTAGGTGAAATCAAATATGGTTACTTCGTAAACGACAGAGTGGACATTTCCAATGACACCGCTCTCTTACAACCTCACGGAGGAGACTTATTCAGTAACGTATATGATTGGACCATGACTAACGCTACTGCAGAAAAATAATTAATATCAATTAAGTAGAAAAGTTTTAAACACTTTAGAAAGTTTTAAACAGTTTAAAAAGTTTTAAACACTTTAGAAAGTTTTAAAAACTCTAAAAGTTTAAAAACCTTTTCTACTTTTTTTATTAATTAAAATTGCATTTTTTTAATTATTATAAAGAATATTTTTAGTTTTAAGAAATTATTATTTTCATTAAAATATTAATCATATGATTTTTTTTATAAAAGAATCAGTTTTATCATTTTAAATTAGTTTTTTTAATTTTATTAAAAAAATTAATTTAGTTTCAAGTTTTAAATTGGTTTTTTTAATTCATATTAAAAAAATTAGTTTTATTTTTTCCTTAAAAAATAATTTATACCTTTTTCATTTTTTCCCAGATGATTTATGAAAAGTTTTTTAAGGGCATGATTTTTCATTATGTGTATTTAGTTATTATAATGTGTTTTAAGATTTCATAATTTAGTTTTACCTAAATTTTTTCATTATTCTCTTAAATTATTATATGCCCCCTTTAAGTTGGAGATTGTCTGTATAAGTATTCTTAAGTTGGGGATTGGCATTATATAATAAGTTTTTGAGTTATTTATAATTATTATACAAAAATTTAGATATAGGAGGTTATTTTTTGTTAGACAAACAGAAAATACTTAAGTTTTTAGGTTATAAACTCGTTCGTTTTGCTATTTTATTAATAGTTGTAATATTATTAAGTTTTATATTAATTGACATGTCTCCTATTAATCCGGTTAACGCTTATATTTCCAATATGGTTGTAAGCCCTGAAAAGATTGCTAAACTAGAAGCATATTGGGGTGTAAATCAGCCGATTACTGAAAAACTGATCAATTGGTTAGGAAATATTATCACTGGTGATTTTGGAACTTCCTTAATATACAGAACTCCTGTATTGCAGGTAATTGCTGAAAAGTTCACAGCATCCCTTATCTTGATGCTAACCAGTTGGGTGATTTCTGGAATATTGGGCTTTGCTTTAGGAGTTCTTGCAGGATTTAAAAGAGACACTTGGATTGATAGGGTTGTAAAGGTATACTGTTACGTATTGCAATCTGCACCTACCTTCTGGATTGCTTTGCTTGTTGTAATGGTATTCAGTATTTATCTGGGATGGTTCCCAGTAAGCGGGGGCGTTCCGATTGGGGCGCTGAGTCAGGATGTGTCCTTCTTCGATTGGTTGAAGCACCTGATATTGCCGGCATTTACGCTGAGCATTTTAGGAGTTGCATCAATTGCACTCTATACTCGTGACAAGCTTATTGAAGTAATGACAACCGATTACTTCCTCTTTGCAAAGGCAAGAGGGGAATCCGGATGGACCTTGATTAAAAGGCACGGTATAAGAAACATTCTACTACCTGCAATCACCTTGCAGTTCTTATCATTCAGTGAACTCTTCGGTGGAACCGTTCTTGTCGAACAGGTATTCATGTATCCTGGAATCGGTCAGGCAGCCGTTTCAGCAGGTTTGAGAAGCGACGTACCTCTGCTGTTGGGAATCGTTATCTTCAGTGCGATATTCGTTTATTGCGGTAACCTGATTGCAGATATTCTCTATAACTTTGTAGATCCAAGAATAAGAGAAGGTGAGGAAAATGGATGAGTCAGCTAATAAGATGAATAAGTTTGACGTTTTAGGAAGCATGAACTTAAGAACCAAGACCCTGCTTGCAATAGGACTCTCTGCCTTCATATTGATTGTAGTGGTTCTTGTCAGTTTCTTCATTGACCCTACAAGCATCACAACCGATTGGTCCATTATGAATCAGCCACCTTCCCTTGAGCACCTATTCGGTACTGACTGGATGGGAAGAGATATGTTCACACGTACAATCAAGGGTTTAGGATTAAGTGTTCAGATAGGATTCTTCGCTTCCATATTAAGTAGCATCATTGCTGTTGCTTTAGCTTTCCTTTCAAGCTTCAACAAATATTTAGACAGCTTTGTATCTTGGCTTATAGATGTGTTCCTCTCTATTCCGCATATTTTGCTTATCATTCTTATTTCCATCGCTCTCGGTGGAGGAGCATTCGGTGTATTGGTTGGTGTGGCATTCACTCACTGGACATCTCTTGCTAGGGTCCTTAGGGCTGAAATCAAACGTATCAAGACTTCAGAGTTTGTAACAATCTCTGAAAGATTAGGAAAATCCAAGTTCTGGATTGCAAGAAAGCAAATCTTGCCATTGGTAATCAGCCAAGTTATCGTTGGTACAATATTGATTTTCCCTCACGCAATCATGCACGAAGCTAGTGTAACATTCTTAGGTTTCGGTTTATCTCCACACGAACCGGCTATCGGTATCATTCTTTCCGAATCCATGAAATATCTTGCAACTGGTAATTGGTGGTTGGCTTTATTCCCTGGTTTAGCATTATTGATTCTTGTATTGCTCTTTGATATTGCAGGAGAAAACATCAAGAAGATGCTAGATCCGGCAAGCGCAAATGATTAGGTGATATTATGAGTGATTTAATTAATGTTTCAAATATTTCCATTTCATTTACACAATATGTAAAAGGCCTTAACCAAAGGGAATTGAAGGTTATCACCGACTTGACCTTAGACATTAAGGAAGGGGAAATCGTAGCTGTCTTAGGTTCAAGCGGGTCAGGTAAGAGTTTGCTTGCACATGCAATACTTGGAATATTGCCACATAACGCAAACCTTTCAGGTACAATGGTCTATAAGGGAGAAGTCTTGACAGAAGAGCTAAAGGAAAAATTGCGTGGTGATGAGATTGCACTTATTCCACAGTCTGTCAATTTCCTAGACCCATTGATGAAGGTTTCAGATCAGGTAATCGGCGAATGTAAGGATGAAGCAGAGGAAAAGGAAAAAAGAGCCAAGCAAAGAGCTATCTTTGAAAAGTACAATCTCTCTGAGGAAGTGGATGACATGTACCCATTCCAGCTTTCTGGTGGTATGGCAAGGAGGGTTCTTGTATCAACCGCTCTTCTAACAAATCCTAAGCTTGTAATTGCAGATGAGCCTACTCCTGGGCTTGATGAGGAGTCTGTAGAGGAAACCTTGAACCATTTAAGGCAGATGGCTGCAGACAATGTGGGAGTATTGCTCATTACCCACGATATTGATGCTGCATTGAAGGTTGCAAACAGGATTGCGATTTTCTATTCAGGCTATGTAATTGAAATTGCCAATGCAGAGGATTTCAGTGGCGAAGGTGAGAACTTGCTCCATCCATATACCAAGTCTCTCTTTAAGGCATTGCCTCTTAACGGATTTGAACTTACAAAGGGACATCAGCCATTGCATGGTGAGATTCCGGTAGGCTGTCCATATTATGACAGATGCCCTCATAAAATGGATGATTGTGATAAGACAAGACCTCATTTAATCCCTATTGATGAGAATAAAAGGGTTAGATGCTTTAAGTATGAGGGAGAGATAAAGGACAGTTCTGAGGAGCAGGTTGTGGATAGTTCTGAGGAGCAGGTTGTGGATAGTTCTGAGGAGCAGGTTATGGACAGTTCTGAGGATCAGATAAAGGATGGCTCTGAGGAGTAGATTTGATGGATGAATTTTATTTATTTAAGATATGCGAGGTAGTTCTATGGAATTAACTGGTAAAAACATATCCTTTAAATACAGTTCCGGATCCAGACAAATCTTAAAGGATGTTAACATAACCGTTGACAACAAGAAGATTTTAGGATTGTTTGGAGACAGCGGAAGCGGAAAATCAAGCTTATGCAAGATTCTTGCAGGACATATCAAAAGATATGAAGGTGAGGTAAGGCTAGATGGACAGGAGATTCCAAAGGGCTTCGATCCTATTCAATTGATTTACCAACACCCGGAAAAGGTTATGAATCCTAAATGGAAGATGCATGATGTTTTAGGAGAATCCTGGGAAGTTCCTGATGACTTGTTGGAAGACTTTGGTATTCAAAAGTCTTGGCTTAACAGATGGCCTGCAGAGCTTTCCGGTGGTGAATTGCAAAGATTCTCTGTCTTAAGAGCATTAAACCCTAATACCAAGTTCTTAATAGCTGATGAGATGACTACTATGCTGGACGCCATTACACAGGTTCAGATATTCGAATCAGTTTTAAAGATAGTTAAAGAGCGCAATATGGGTTTATTGGTTGTAAGCCACGATAGGGACTTAATGGATATTATCTGTGATGAAGTCATTTACCTTGATGACATTAATAATATTTAATTGTCTTTATTCTAAGGATTAACATTTCTTATGTTTTTCTTTAGAATATTATTCACTTTTAATATCTATTTTTATTTTTTTTAGAAGAGATTTTATTAATATGATTTGATTTTTTTTTAAATTATTAAAAATATGTTTTAATCTTATTTAAATTCGCTTGAGTAAAAAATTTAATAAAATATCTTTTCTATTTTTTTCTATTTTTTGCAAAACTTTATAAAACATATTTTATATAAAATGTATGTAAAAAATTTGTTCTTATTATTAGAAACAATTTAATAATTTTTTTAATGTTTTTATTATTTATAATTCAATGAATTTCGGATTTCTTAATTCTATATAAATTAGTATTAATATTGAAGAATTCATGTAATAATTAGCTAAAAAAATTTTAAATTAGATAATTGGATAATTGGATAATAGATAATTAGACTGTCAGATAATTAAATAATTGATTTATGTTGTGATTAATATGAGTTGTTATAAATACTGGGGAAAAATTGAAGAAATCGCAAACAAACTTTCAAGCTATGGTGATTTGGATAATGAAGGCCTTTCTGCATTGGATGGTACTGATATTGATGAGATTACAAAGATTTTAGATGAGATTGAAGTCATAGCCCACGATAAGGAAATCGATTTTGACTCTGCAAAGCACATTCTAGACGATGAAAAGATGAACAAGGCATTGCAATTGATTCGTAAGTTCTATGTCTATATAGGAGCAAGGCTAGAGAGGGAAAATGCATTGACAATATTGGAGGCCGATGATCCTAAGGTCGCTTTGGATTCATTCCACTTTTATGATAGATACATAGGCCTTATAGATAATGAAAGGCAATTAGCTAATTTCAATGAAAACAAGACCTTTGTATTCTTGGGAAGCGGGCCATTGCCTCTTACAATTATCATGTTTAATATGGTGACAGGCTGCAAGTGCATAGGCATTGAACAGGACCCTGATGTTGCAGACCTTTCTAGAAAAGTATTAAAGCGTTTAGATCTTGATGAAGGAATTGAAATCGTAACAGGTAATGAAAAGACAATTGCAGAATTAGATTATGACATTCTAATGATTGCTGCATTTGCAGAGCCTAAAGACAGAGTATTTGCAAATGTCTGGGACATTGTAGATGAAGACACTCCTGTGCTTTATAGGACTTATACAGGTATGAGAGCTATTCTTTATTCTCCTGTAACTGAAAAGGACACAAGAGGATTCCATAAGGAAGTCATGTTGCTTCCTAGAGGAAAAACAAATAATACTTCTGTTTTAATTAGAAAAATTAGTTAATATGATGGTTTAAATAAATCTTTTTTTATAATTTTTTTATCTTTATAATTCTTTTTTTATTATTTCTTTTATCTTTATACTTCTTTTATTATTTTTTTTATCTTTATAATTCTTTTTTTATTATTTCTTTTATCTTTATACTTCTTTTATTATTTTTTTTATCTTTATAATTCCTTTTTATTATTTTTATACCTCTTGCTATCTTCTTTTTATCAATTTTTTCAAAAAGTAATACTGAGTATATAAATGAACTTAAAAAAAGTAATAACATTTATATTTGAGTTTGCACATATTATTAATAGTAATACTAAGTATATAAATGAACTCAAAAAAAAGTAATACTTTTTATTTTATAACCCCTATTTTTTTTAAAAACTTCTTGATTTTTGTGGGGATTTTTTTAAAAATTTAAAAAAGTAATACTGAGTATATAAATGAACTTAAAAAAAGTAATACTTTTTAATTAAATAAAAATTATGGTTTAATATAAAATGATAAAGAAGGTGACAAATGTGATTGATGAAATAACCGATTTCCTATTTGGCTTAAAGATGACTATTATTTCAGGGATATTTCTCTTGATTGCTGTTATTTTTATGATTTTTGGAATAGACACTCCGATTTATCTAAATCCTGCATGGGGTACAGTAATAATTAGCGGAATTCCAATGCTTCTTCTTGCCATGACAAGATTGATTCGCGAAAAATGGGTTTCCTCTGCTCTTCTTATTGCAATAGCCATGGTGGCATCACTATTGATTGGCGAAATCTTTGCAGCAGGTGAAGTTGCATGGATTATGGCATTAGGTGCTCTTCTAGAGGATTGGACTGTAGAGCGAGCTAAGAAAGGATTGAGAAATCTTATCAATTTAACTCCACAGACTGGAAGAAGAATCGTTGGAGATAGCGAAGAAGTGATTTCTGTTGATGAGATAAGGATTGGCGATGTCTTAAGAATCCTTCCTGGTGAAAGCGTTCCCGTTGATGGTGAAATCATAAAGGGCAGTTCCTCTCTTGATCAATCTATCATGACTGGGGAATCATTACCTATTGATAAGGAAGTTGGCGATGAAGTATTTTGCGGTACCATGAATATGTATGGTGCCATTGACATTAAGGCAACAAGCTTAGGTGAAAACTCCTCTCTTCAAAAATTGATTGACCTTGTAAAGGCAGCTGATGAAAAGCAGGCTCCGACTCAAAGGATTGCAGACAAATGGGCCACTTGGCTTGTTCCAGTTGCATTGGCCATTGCAATCGTAGCTTGGCTAGTTACAGGTAATATTGAAAGGGGAGTGACTGTTCTTGTAGTCTTCTGTCCATGTGCATTGATACTTGCCACACCCACTGCGATTATGGCAGCCATTGGCCAAGCGACAAAATATGGAGTCTTAATCAAGTCTGGTGAGGCGCTTGAAACATTAGGTGCATTGAACACTCTTGTATTTGATAAGACTGGTACATTAACTTATGGTAATTTAGCAGTTTCAGATATTATCTCCTTAAAGGATGATTTAGACGAAATGGATGTATTAAGGATTGTTGCATCTTGTGAGAAATTAAGCGAACATCCATTGGCTAAAGCTATTGTAAATTATGCAAATGAAGCTAAAGTTGATATTGAAGAGCCAGAAGACTTTAAGATGTATCCTGGCAAAGGGGTATATTGTAAGAATTCCTATGGCCATATATGTGCAGGTAACTCCAAATTTTTAAATGAAAATAATATTGATTTTAATATTGGTTCTAAGGATGACTTGGACGTTGATTCCATATTAAATCATTTAAAACAAGAAGGAAAGGCTTCAATTATAGTTGCATTAAATGGTGAGATCATAGCTTTAATCGGATTGTCTGATGTAATGCGTGAGGATTCTAAAGCCATGATTGAGAGCTTGCATGACTTAGGAACCGAAACAGTATTGCTTACAGGAGATAATACTGAAACTGCAAATTATTTTGCTTCACGTCTTGGAATTGGAAAGGTATATGGCAATCTCCTTCCTCAGGAAAAGCTTGATTGGATTGAAAGGTTTAAGGATGAAGGCAAGAAGGTCTGCATGATTGGAGATGGGGTGAATGACGCACCTGCTCTTAAGACTGCCGATGTAAGCGTGGCAATGGGTTCAGTTGGAAGTGATGTTGCAATCGAGGCAGCAGACATTGCACTTTTAGGTGATGACATTGGCAAGATTCCATATCTTAAGAAGCTTTCAAATTCAACTTTATTTACAATTAAGGCAAATATTATAATTTCCATGACAATAAATGCTGTAGCTATTGTTTGCTCTGTTTTAGGACTCTTGAATCCAGTGACTGGTGCCATAGTCCATAATGCAGGATCTTGTCTTGTAGTGCTCAATGCAGCATTGCTTTATGATAGGAAATTTGATGATTCAATCAAAAGAATCGACACTGAAAATGTGGAGCACTCCCATTATCATTTCCATAATGACGGAGAACATTCCCATTCTCATGAAGGCATTAGGATAATTGATGAAATCAAGACAGATAATGGAATAAAGCATATGCATATTCATAAGCATGCATTAAATCGGCAGAGTTGTGAGGCTTATCACAACTAGCCCTCAAACTTTTAGAAAAAGTTAGATTTCGAGTTTTTGAGCTTTAATTTTTTTAGTTTAAATTTTTACTTCTTTTTCCTTTTTTTACTTTCTTCCTTTTTTTACTTTTTCCTTTTTTTAATTTAATTATTTCTTAAAATGATTTATAAAAATATATAAACATTAAAATTTATATTAAATATAACAATGTTTTAAATTATTTAAATTAATAAGATATTGATTTGAATAAAGTAAAATTTGATTTAAATTAATTATTGAGGGATTATTATGGAATTAGACTCAGAACAAGTTGTAAAAAGAATAGAAGAACTCAGAAAAGATTACAGTTGTTCACAAGCAACCCTTATGGGAATTTGTGAAGTTGGAGGCATGCCTACTGAGGAATTGGCCCTTCTTGCAAAAGGATTCTCTGGTGGTATTGGCGGAACCTTCTCTGAAGGAACCTGTGGTGCTGTAACCGGTGCTGTAATGGCTTTAGGATTTTTAGGTGCTGATGAAAAACAGATTATTTCAGCTTCTAAAAAGTTATTTAATGAATTTAAAGATAAGTATGAGTCTGTAACTTGTGGATACATCTCAAAAGATGGTGATGACAAGTCTCCATGTGTTGAAGTATGTTTATTTGCAGGTGAAAAGGTCTGTGAATACTTAAAAGAATAATTTTTATTCTTTTAAATTAATTTTTATCCATTTTCTTTTTTTATTTATTAAAGGATAATTAGCTTTTTTTATTATTTTATTTTAATTATTAATGAGTTATTAATTAGTTATTAATTATTTTATTTAATTATTTTATTAATTTTATTTATTTTTCTTACTCTATAACTCTTCTATGTTATTTTTTTAATTTTCTTCATCTATAAAGGCCCTATCGATTACTTCTTCTATATCTATTTCTCTAACTTTTTCATTTGCTTTAAAATGGCCTAAATATTCAATGTTTCCACTTTTGCCTTTTATTTTAGACACATCTAAATCTATTAGATAATATCCTTTTGTTTTAAAATATTCTTTTATCTCTAAAATAACATCCTTATGGACTTCCTTATCTGTAATTATTCCCTTAAATTGGTCGGCTATTTCTTTTCCACACTCGAATTGCGGTTTTATGAGAAACACCAATTCAAAGTCATCATCTTCTTGGGCAATTCTATCAATAATGTGCTTTAATGAAATAAAAGACACATCTGAAACGATAATGTCTATATCTTTAAATAATGAACTTGGAGCATTTTTGAAATTCATTTGTTCATATAAGTCGACTCTATCATCATCCCTAAGGCTGGTTGTCATTATGTCTGTTCCTACATCTATAGCCACCACTCTCTTTGCTCCATGTTGCAGCCCACAGTCGGTAAATCCTCCTGTTGAAGATCCAATGTCCATAATGGATTTTTCATTAAAGTTGAGATTGAATGAATCTATCGCTCCTTCAAGCTTCAATCCGCCTCTGGAGACATATCTTAAGGATTCGTCGTTGATTATTTCCACCTTATCTCCATCTCTGACTGTATAGCTTGCTTTGGTGATAATTTTATCGTTTACCTTAACGTTCTTGGATTTAATCATTTCCTTTGATTTTGTTCTGCTAGCGATAAGATTGTTGTTTACCAAATACTTATCTAATCTTTCTTTCATTAGAGCACCAATAAAATAATATTTTTAATTTTTAGAAATTTTAATTATTTCTTTAAATTTTTAGAAATTTTGCTTGTTTATTCGGAATTTTTGCTTATTCATTTAGATTTTTAGAAATTTCACTTATTTAGTTATTTATTTAAATTGTTTAAAAAAACTTTCTAAGGATATTGTCTGATTTAACTTTATTCGATTATCATTTCCTAAAATTATAAGAATAATTAGTTTATTAAATAATACTAATTAAAATAAATTATTTGATTATTAATTTAATTAATCATTAATCTATTAAGCTTTGGAGAGATAAAATGAAAGTATTATTAATTAACGGAAGCCCTCATAAGGAAGGATGTACCTTTACAGCTTTAAGCGAAATAAAAAACCAATTAGAAAAGGAAGATATCGATAGTGAGATTTTTTGGATAGGAACAAAGCCTGTAAGAGGTTGCATTGCTTGTAAGAAATGCGGACATAAGGAAGGAAAATGTGCCTTTGATGATGACCCTGCAAATGAGATAATCGATAAACTAATTGAGGCTGACGGGGTAATTGTCGGATCTCCTGTTTATTATGCAGGGCCTAACGGTGCATTATGCGCTGTGCTTGATAGGGTTTTCTATGCATCAGGTGGCAGATTTGCATTTAAGCCTGCAGCATCCGTTGTAAGCGGCCGCAGAGGTGGAGCAAGCGCTAGCTTTGACAGATTGAATAAGTATTTCACAATTTCAAATATGCCAATCATATCCTCACAGTATTGGAATATGGTTCATGGAAACACTCCAGAGGAAGTAAGACAAGACTTGGAAGGGCTTCAAACAATGAGAACCTTGGCAAAGAATATGGCTTGGATGCTTAAATCCATTGAAAACAGTGATTTGCCTAATCTTGAAGATAAAATAGCCACTAACTTTGTGAGATAGTTTGATTTTATTCAGATTCTAATTTTCTGGTCTTTCTAAAATCATTATTTTTTTATAAAATTCTTTTTTTTAAACTTTTTTTTCTTAAAGAGGGTCCGCCAAAAAGCTATTTTTTTAAAAAAGTTTAAAATTTTCAATTTTTTAAGTTATTTATTTTAGTTATTTTTTTAAAATTCGATGTTTTTTCTATTGTTTTCTTTTAATTTTGGTGCTTGCACCTTGAAAAAATTTTTTACTTGTTAATTATTCTTTAAATATGAAATAAAGCAATAATATTATAGTAAACTTTATATACTACTTTAAACATAAATAATATCAACAAAGGGTTAATATTTTGGTGTTATTTATGGTTAAAAGAATTCCTGATGAAGAACAAATAAAATTAGGCATTAGAACTTTAGATTTTAACATTCCAGAGGATCATATTTCTCGTTTTGTTGTGGATTTCATTGACGAATATTATCCTCTTTTAGGAATCAAAGAAAATAAAAAGAAGAAAGGGCGTGACAGTTTTCCTGTGAAAGAGATGTTAAAATTGCTTATTTATGCTAAAATCGAGCATATTGATAGTATGAGATTCTTAGCAGACATGGTAAAATATCATGACGTATATAAATTCGTTGGAAATGGAATTTGTCCTTCAGAACGATCATTACAACGATACAGAGAAAAATACGGCAAATATTACAATGAATTGTTAAAAGCAACCTTAAAAAAAGCTTCAGATGTGGATTACACTGATTTCAACGAAGTTTCCATTGACGGAACCATCAAAAAAGCATACAATTCAAAAAATAAAGTGATCACAGAAAAAGAAACTGAAATATTAACCCGTTACTTCGAAGGAGGCCGTGTAAGTCAGGAAGAGCTAGATAAACTCCATAAACCGGCCCGAGAGATTCTTGAAAATAAAAAAATCAGCAACCAAGAAAAATTATACCTCTTGGATGACATTAAAACACAATTCACACTGTCTGGTCAAAAATCAGTGCCAGTAACCGACATAGAAGCACGTTGGATGAAAAGCAAGAAAGGAAACTCACAAATAAGCTATAATATCCAATCTGCAGTCGATTACGATACAAAAATGATTTGTGCAATAAACGTCGTACAAGCCCCTACAGACCATTACCAATTGCCAAAAATCGTAGATAAGGCAATAAACAACACAAACGTAATACCAAGATTCGTATTGGCAGATACAATCTATCTGAATGAAGAAAGCTTATCATATCTTGCAGATAATCAAATAAATGGAGTTATACCAGATAGAAAGCAATCCAAGGAAAAAATCGGAAGATTGAACAAGAACCCATATCACAAGGATCACTTCAAATACTTCCCTGAAATTGATGCATTTGAATGTCCAGAAGGCCAAATAATGTATTTTTTCAACAAATACACTGAAAAAAATGATGATTTGGACAAGCCAGACAAAATTAAGCGTTTATATTCCAATTATGGTGCTTGTAAGGCTTGCAATTGCCGTGAAAACTGCCTTTCATCCACCCAAACCCACAGAACAATCACCGAATATGGCGGAAGTTTAAAGAAAGCAATGTGGGAAAAAATGGAAACAGAGGAATATAAGGAAGAATATGCAAAAAGGTCATCTGTCGAAGGACCTTTTGGCATTTTAAAGGAACAATTCCATATAGAAAGCGAAGTAGTGATAGGAAAAACAAAGACAGAAGAAAGAATACTATTAGATGCCGTGGCTTATAATTTAATACGATTATTTAACTTAGAACAAGAAATAAAAAATGATAAAGAAGATATAGTTGATTTCTGTGAGAAAATTTCTGTCCAAGAGAAATTAGAGGTCAGAGCAACCATATTTTAACTGGTGTTGTCAAAATTTTATTTTGGCGGACACCCTAAACTTTTTTCTTAATTTTTTATTCTAAGTTTTTTATTTTTACCCTAATTTTAACCATTTTCTGGGATTTTTTATAAAAATATTTATATTATTAAAAAATTAAATTATATATTAATAGATAATTATAAATAAAATATAATTATAAATTTTTACAAGAAAAAAATATTAACTAATTTCAATCGGATTTTCATAATCATTTGGATTGAATTTGGCTTATATTTTTGAATTTAATCTTTTAGGAGATAATTATATATGGAAACAGAAAATTTAATTATTGTAATTCTTTTAGTTTTAATAGCTATGGCCGGAATTTTCTGTGCATTTTTATACACATTCGGTACAGGAGGCAATGATTTAGCTCCTGTTGAGCCAAATCTCACAGCTAATCAAACTAATGTTACAAACATGACTAATGATACTGCTAACGCTACAACAGTTGATGCTCCTTTAAATAATGGGGCTTATGGATCCAGTTCCATAGACAGTTCTAGTTCTAATGGCTTGAGTGGATCTAACTCTTATAATGGTGGCTCTAACACCTATAATGGCGGTTCAAATACTAATAATGGCGGTTCTAACACCAATAATGGTGGATCTTCCTCTTCTGATTCTGGTAATGGCGGTTCTGTCGCTCCTGATTCTGGTAATGGTGGTTCATCAGATTCTGGTAATGGTGGTTCTGTCGCTCCTGATTCTGGTGGGGGCGGTTCATCCAGTGGTGGTTCTGAACCTGCAGCCAGTGGCGAATCTTCAAATTAAATCCAAAGCAGATATTATATAGAAAATAACATTTATCTTAAATTTTAAGGAGGATTTCTCTTGGAAACTAAAAAGATGTTTTTGGTTATATTATTATTTGCATTTATTGTTATAGGAGGATCTTATTCGGTATTTGCTATTGTTTCAAATGGCGGAGGCAATAATTCTCTCTCTTGGGACAATATTACAATTGCAGGTCCTTCTGGAAATGTAAGCGATGATGGCAATAATAGTGATGATGGTTTATTAGGCATTTTTAATTCCGGCGATTCTTCAGATTCAAGTTCAAGCAATTCAAATACTGGTTCCAGTTCTAGTCAGTCTAGTTCTTCCCCTGCGCGTAGTTCAAGTTCTTCTAGTTCTAGTTCTAGTCAGTCTAGTTCAAGTCAATCTAGTTCTAGTCAGTCTAGTTCCTCTAGTTCAAGTTCAAGTTCTAGTTCTAGCCAGTCCAGTTCTGGTTCTAGCTATGATTCAGGCTCTGGAGGCAGCGTTGTTGAATCTGGCGGACATTATTATGATGTAAACTCTGGTGATGAGCTCGATTGGTAATCGACTTATCGCTAATCTTTTATTTTTTTAATCTTTTATTAACCAATATTTTTTACTTTTTTTAACTTTTTATTCTTATTTTCACAAATTTACTTATTTTAATCCATTTTTCTAATTATTTTCACTTTTTTAGTAATTTAATCTGGTCATTTATTATCATTAATTTACTTATTTTAATTATTTTTCAATTATTTCACTATTCTATTAATTTACTATTTATTCTTGCTTTGATTCCATGATTTATTTATCTCTTTCATAAAGAATTTATATACATTTTCAGCACCAAAGATCTCTTCGCTTTCCCAATTGCTTGGACATAATATGAATGGATATTGTTGTGTTCCTCCAATGCCTCCATGGCTTCCAATCAATTCTTCAAATGCATAGACCTCATTTGTCTCCATATTGTATTCGCTGTTTACAAGTATGTCCGGAACATGAGCGAATTTATCAGTTCTTTTAAGTTTTTGTACTGTATTTTTACCAAACTTGTCTAAAAAGTTCTCTCCCACATACTCTTCGCTTTCAAGATAAAATAAATTGTCATTGGAGAAAACCAATGTGCCATATATATCTGATTTAACCATTACAAAACCTATTCCATCATGTGAAGCAAGTTGATTGATGAGTCCAGGAAATGCATCCTCTATCTGTTCATAGCTCATTCTATTGGACCAGTCTGTAAAATAAATCAATCCAAGATTTCCTGAAGATAGAACAATTGTCTGAGCCGCCTTGTCACTTGTTATCTTCTCTTTGGAAAGCTCTATATTAACTTCCAAATCCTCAGAGAGGTCCTCTGAAACATTGTTTATCCTATCTATTATTGGCTCATCGTTATTGATTAAAGTTCTTTTCTTTCTTAATTTGTCTAAAAAGGCCTTATTGGATGATTTGTTTTTAAATTTGATTAATTTATCCCATGTATTTATTAATTCTCCATCAAAACTGGTGTTGATCTTTTCTTTAGTGTAGTCCAAGTTGGAATCTATCCTTTCTTTTGTATTGTCTATTCTGTGGTCTAGTTTTTCTTTTGTGGTGTCTATTTTTTCTTTTGTGTTGTCTATTCTGTGGTCTAGTTTTTCTTTTGTGGTGTCTATTTTTTCTTTTGTGTTGTCTATTCTGTGGTCTAGTTTTTCTTTTGTGTTGTCTATTCTGTGGTCTAGTTTTTCTTTTGTGTTGTCTATTCTGTGGTCTAGTTTTTCTTTTGTATTGTCTATCTTGATATCCAGCTTTTCCTTAGTATTTTCCACTCTTTTATCTAATTTTTCAAGGTTTTCTGAGCCAAGGTGATTTATGGAAAACTCTTTGCTGAAGTGGTCATCATTTGAATGCAAAATACTATGTACTGTAATGTTTTCAGGTAGGAATTCACTTAACAAGTCATTTAAGCTAATATCAAACTTCTGTTTAAAGCTTGGACCATTTGATTGACCATGATCTGAGAGCACAATTATCTTATAGTCCCTATTTGAATTGTTTATCGCATTTTCTATATGCTTGAATTGCTTGTCGATTTGCCTTAGGCTATAGAATGAGTCAAAGTCCTCTATCCCTGAGTGATGTGCAATCTCATCATAGCCCATATATGTTGCATAGATTACATTGTGCTCTCCTGCAAAGACGTCTCCGATTAATGTGAATGTTGTTGCTTCCCTTAGAACAACATTGGTTCCTGCACGTGCTACAAAATACTTCAATCCTCTCCATTTGAGGCGAGGCTGAATGTTCTTGAACAGATGCCTGACTCTTGATAACAGTTCCATAATCATGTCAAAGATGAAGAGAACCAATATTCTTGCAATTACATAGGGAGTTGAATAAAGATAAAACCAGCTGTTTGAATTGATGCTTTCTGAATCGCTGAATCTGCTGAATGTTAAAAGATGGTCCTTGGCATCTCCTGAGAACAGATTGCTTCTGCTTGCTCCATTTAATGACAATAAGCCTTTTCCATTGGATATTCTTTTTTCAATCAATTTCGAATCTGTCCTTCCGTTTGAGGAGATGATTCTGTTTTCATGATCCTTTTCAACCCATCGGAATGCAGGTATGTTGTTATTGTTTCCATGGAGAATTCCTGCTTGGGATGAGCTTGTCTGGCTTGAAAGATCGGTTTCCCAAGAGATCAATCTGTGGCTGCCTTTGTCAATCCATGATTTGAGGGTAGGCATATCTCCGTTGTCTAGGGCTTCTTTTATGATTCTATAAGATAATCCATCTATTTCCAGGAATAGGAATCCCTCCTTTTTGGGGATGTTCCTATGTATCACCTTCATCTCCTTTTCCAAGATGTATCGATAGTAGGTATAGTCGTCATCAATGTTTAGGATTATTGAAAGCATAGAGGATATTAGTCCGATAAGCAGGGGAATTGAAAATAATGCTATTCCGTTAATGGACACTCCAGGTATGAATAAGCTTATTATATAAAGAAGGACTCCGTCTATTAAAAAGGTTCCAAATCCTAAGGTCAAGACTATGAATCTTAGGGATAGGTAAGTGATAGTTGGCCAAAGTAGGGCGTTTAATATTGATAAAGCGATGATTATTGCAAATGCAGTCTTTAAGTCGGGGATTATGATCCCGCCAAATGTTTGGGTGATTGCAAAGAAAAGAATTACTTCCAATATAAGGAAGATTATGAGTTTTATTATTCTTCCAAAGTCTTTTCTTAGTCTATTTATCATTTTATTACCCTTATAACTTGTTTTAAATGGCTTTTGTCATTTTTTTAATCCCTGCCCATAATGAGAGATTATGGTTTTATAATTATTATTTTATATTTATTGCTATCAAAATTTGGAATTTTTATTTTTATAGCTATTATTTTATATTATATTTGGTAATTTTTATTTATTTATTATTATTAATTCTTTGTGATTTTTTTATTTGAATATTAACTAAATCAAGTTATTATTCATTTCTTTTAGTCATTTTTTTTCTTTATATTTTTCATTTTTTTTCAGTTTTTTAGTCCTGTTTTTTCTTATTCATCTTCATTTTTTCACAATTTTTAAAGGCCAAATTTAAGCATTTTCTATCTTTTTTTCTATTTCTTATAAGAATGGATATTTGGGGCTAAATCTCTTGATTTTTAATTATTTTTTATTATTGGGGCTTATTCTGTTCTTTAAAATAAAAACATTCTTATAAGTCTTTTTATAAATAAATATATTTAAGTTACCTTTTTTCAATTTCAATTTAATAAAGTCTAATAAGAGTTATTTTTATTTAATTCGTTTTATATTATTAATATTTCATTTAAATAATTTTAATTTAGTTATATTTTATTAAAATAGTTATTATAAACTCTTTATTTATCTAATGGAGCCTAATTATATTGTTTTTATTTTAATTTATTATTTGTTATTATTTTAAATAAAAATTTATTTTTGTATTTATTTTAATTGTTCTCCTGGTATAAATGTATAATTTTTTTATAGGGTCTTTTATGAGTCTTTATATTCTATTTAATCTCTTTAAATTCCTTTTATTTGACTTTTTTTAATGGAAAGATTTATATTATATTATTATTAAACCTTTTATTAGGATTAATTAATCTTTAATTTAGACAAAACTATGTTTAAATTTCTTTAATTAATTTTATCATTTTAAAAATTTATTTTTTTAATTTTTCAAAAATTACAATAAAAGTATTGTATCTCAAAAATTATAATAAAATATCGTAAAAGTTTTTTTATAAATTAATATGCTAATGATTTTCATTGAATCAGATTCTTATTTAATTCTTAATTCAATTTTAACAAATCATTAAATGTCTTTTTGTATAATGAGGTGAAACAATTTCAATTAAAAACAAATCATTGCTTTTAGTTCTAATGGCTTTGCTTATTCTTGCAATGTCATGTGTGTCTGCAAGCAATGCAAGTGATAATTTGGATGATTTAACCATTTCAGACAGTAATTCACTAGATCTTGTATCTACATCAAATTCAGATATTTTATCTTCTGATAGTGGTGTTAGTTCTGATGATAGTTCAAATGATGCTTCTGGTGATGTTCTTGGTTCTGATGTATCAAGCAATGAATCAAATAATCAGTCTCAATCTACTTTGGATTCTAATAATCAATCTCAATCTGGTTTAGATTCTGATAATTCAACATTATTAGATTCACAGTCAAATAATCAATCCAATTCAGAATCAAGTGATTCCTCTGATAGTTCAGAAACTGTCATCAAAAATGCAACCAGCATATCAGTTTCTTCTAAAACTGTTGTTAGAGGAAATTCTCTCAATATTACTTTAAAGGATAATGCTAGCACCTTATTATCTAATAAGACAGTCACATTTACCTTCAATGGTAAAACTTATAATAAAACCACAAATGCTAAAGGAATTGCTAGCTTAACTCTTACAGCGACTCCTAAAAAGTACTTGGTGAAAATTGCCTTTGTTGGTGATGAGCTTTATGAGGCCTCTTCAAAATCAGTGAATGTCACTCTAAGCAAGACTCCAACCAGCATTTCAAACTCAGGCAAGTCAATAGTCAGGGGCAAATTATATAAGCTTACATTAAAGGATGCTAAAGGAAAGGCCTTATCCGGCAAGAAAATCAGCATTAGCTTTAATGGAAAGAAATATACCAAGACTACAAATTCAAATGGCCAAGTCAACCTAACCATAAATGTAAATGTAGGTAAAACTTATAAAATGACCTATAAGTTTGCAGGAGATTCCAATTATCTCTCAAGTTCAGGCTCTGTAAGCATTAAGGTCAAGATGGGCACTTCCATAATCGGTTCCGGATCAAGCATCGTCAAGGGAAAGTCCTATACAGTCACCCTAAAGAATGCCAATGGTGCTGTTTTGTCTAATCAAAAGATAGCCTTTACTTTAAGCGGCAAGACTTACAACAGAACTACAAATGCAAAAGGTCAAGCAAGCCTAAAGATAGGTTTAAGCTCTGGAAAGACCTATAATTTGACTTATAAGTATGCCGGCAATTCATATTATGGAGGATCTTCCGGCAAGGTTTCCCTCTTTGTCAAGACTCCAACCACTATGAAGAACTCTGGCAAGACCATTGTGAGCGGAGAGACTTATAAGGTCACTTTAAAGGATGCTGATGGAAAATCTTTGGCTAATAAGAAAGTTTCCATAACTTTCAATAATAAGACCTATGCCAAAACAACCAATTCCAACGGTCAAGCCAGCTTAACAATCAAAGGGACCTTTGGAAGGTCATATCCTTTAAGCTATAAGTTTGCAGGAGACAGCAAATACGGACCTAGCTCCGGTTCATTATGTCTTAGGGTCAAGAAGGCAACAAGCCTTAAGGGTTCCGCATCTAGCATTGTTCAAGGAAAATCCTATACTGTAACTTTGAAGGATTCCAATAGCACTCCTTTAGCTAATCAGACTATCGTATTCACTTTAGATACTAAGAAATATAACAGAACTACAAATGCTAAAGGTCAAGCAAGCCTAAAAATCGGATTGGCTGCAGGAAAGACTTATAATTTGGCTTATAAGTACTCAGGTACTTCATATTATAATGGCTCTTCAGGATCTGTAAAATTAAAAGTCAAGTTCCCAACAAGTCTTACAAACTCTGGTAAGTCTGTAATGAATGGAACTGGCTATAATATTGTCTTGAAGGATTCTAAATCCAATTTAGTCTCCAATAAGACAATATCAATTGGATTCAATGGAAAGACCTATGATGAAATAACTGATGCAAACGGAACAGTCACTCTATTGATTGATGCAAACGTTCCTAAAACATATAAGATGACTTATAAGTTCGCTGGAGACAGCGATTATGGAGCATCCTCTGGAACTGTCAATCTAACTGTTAAATTCAAGAACGCCTTCACCATCTCTCAGATTATATCAGCGTCTTCAAGCTTAAAGTCATATGTATTGAAGAATAAGAAGGTTCCAGCTACAGTTAGTGTGAATGGAGTCTCCCTTAACTTAACAAGCTTTACATATCTTATGGCTAAGGCAACAATAAGCATTAATTCAAATAAGACCTCTGGAAGCATATTGTTAGTTCCTGTAGATTCTAATTATACAAATAACGGCAGCCGTATCAACGCTAATCTCTATAAGGCAAATTATATTGATTTGGCTAAAAAGGTAATAAGCTCTGCTGAGGCAAATAAACTCGTTCCAAATAGCGTTTCCACTAATATAGGTCTTGTTTCCCATGACCTCTATAGCTTTGGCCTTGCTAAGGCATTGGTCTTCTTTAACAGCGATCATTACCTGCCAAACTACTTGATTTTAAGCAGTGACGATGTTGGCGAGAAACATTCAACTGTAATCCCTAGCAATGCAAGGGGAAATGCATCCCAATTCAAGGCAGGATTGAATGAGGCAGAGACCTTGACTGCTGCTCAGATTGCAAAATACCTTGTTGCTTCAGGCCATGATGCTACAAACTCTGAAATTAAAGCATTGGCAGCTAAGTTGGTTTCAGGAAAGACTTCCCTTTGGGATAAGGCAAATGCAATATTTACTTTTGCAAGAGACAACATTACCTATAGTTATTATGCGGATTCCAAAAAAGGCGCAGCAGGGACTTTGAGTTCAAAGAGCGGAAACTGTTGTGATCACTCCAATTTGATTGTATCCCTCTGCAGAGCAGCTAATATAACTGCAAGATTCTCACATGCACAAGGATGTACTTTCTCAAGCGGTTTGGTTGCAGGTCATGTATGGGCTCAGATATACATTGATGGTGTTTGGTACACTGCAGATGCTACAAGCCGAAGAAACAGCTTGGGAAATATTGTAAATTGGAATACCAATCATTATAATACTTTAAAACAGTATGATCACTTATCTTTCTAGGTTTTAAACCTAGATTTTTTTATTTTTAATTTTTATAACTTTTTTAACTTCAACTATTTTTCTTTTTTTATAATTTTATTCTTTCAATCCTGATTAATTTTTCATTCATTCAAAAATGATATTTTTGCCATTCAATTTTTAGAAGAAATTTTTCTTAATTTATTTTAATTTTAGCTATCACAAAAGTGCTATTTGATTAATGTTCATTGTTTTTAATTAAACAATAAATCATTTTAAATAAGTTTATTATTCTTTCATATAAATATTGTTGGTTAACATATACATCTTCTTTAGTAGAAACTTATTTTTGCTCCAGTTTCATCTTATTTTTATCCCTATTTCAACAGTTAAAAAATAGATTTAAATATCAAAATCAGTAAATATTAAACTGTTAAGAAATTTATAAACATCTTTAAATGATAATAAAAGATATTTTAAATTTATCTCATATATGATTAAATTGCTTTAAATATATCAATTTAGGATTTAAAGAGATCATATTGATTTAAAGTTTTAAAAGATTATGCGAGGAATTGGATGGCGAATAATGGACATGGACATCATGGAGCTGCAAATTTAACTCCAGAACAACAGAAAAAGATGATAGAGCAAGAGATGAAGCTCTTTGAACATATGAAAAACATCAAATACAAAATTGCTGTTATGAGCGGTAAAGGCGGTGTAGGAAAATCTACAGTAGCTGCTAATCTAGCTGAGGCATTCCAGAAAAAAGGATTGCTGACAGGTATTCTTGACGCTGACATTCACGGACCTAATATTCCTAAAATGTTGGATGTCGAAGGAGAGGATGTAATCATCTCAAATGGGGAAATGATTCCTGTCATGAGCAGAAACGGGATCAAGGTAATGTCTATGGGATTTTTAATTGACTCTCAAGACACTCCTATCATTTGGAGAGGGCCTCAAAAGTCAGGTTCCATTAAGCAGTTTATGGCAGATACCGCTTGGGGAGATCTTGATGTTCTCATCATAGACAACCCTCCTGGAACTGGAGACGAGCCATTGACAGTGCTTCAGTCCTTGCCTGAAGTCGATGCAGTAATTATGGTCACAACACCTAACAGCCTATCCCATGAGGATGTTTTAAAATGTGTGGGAATGGTTAAGATGCTCCATATTGATAAGATTGGGCTTATTGAGAATATGTCTTATTATGTATGTCCTCACTGTGGTGAAAAGACTAATATATTTGGTGAAAGCCAAGGGGAGGACTTTGCAAATGAGATGGGAGTTAAATATTTAGGAAACCTTCCACTAACTGAGCAAGTTCCAGAATCTGCCAATAAGGACAGCACTATGGTAAATGCCTATGCAGAGTCTGAAGTTGCCACTAAGTTTTTTAGAAATGATTGATAAGATTCAAGAAGAGTTTTTAGACTAACTCTTTTTTAATTTTATTAACTTTTTATCATTTTTTTTAAGAGGGCTTTTTAGTTCTTTTTTAATTTTATTAACTTTTTATCGTTTTTTTAAGAGAGCTTTATTATCTCTTTTTTAATTTTATCTAGTTTTTTATCTATTTTTTATAAGTTTTATTGTATTTTTTTAAATTTTATTAAACTTTTTTCATAAAAAACTCCTTATTTTTGTAAATTGTTTTATCCTATTTTTTAAATATTTTTATGACTCATATAATGGGCTAAAACTATTTTTAAAGATTTTAAAATTGTTAAAGATTAATTTGAATATTCTTGGTTGGTTTGATTCTTTTTAAACAATTTTAATCAATTTAATTTATCTTTTGGTAAGATTTATATAGTTTGTAAAACATATTATTATATAGTTGCAATTAATAAAGACTTTAATCATTTTCTTGTATGTCTTAAAGTTAAGAGGTGAAAATGTGACTATTTTAGATGGTATTTTAGAAGATAATAAGAAATTTGTAGAAAGCTTTGAAGGAGAAGAAATGTCTCACCATGCACAGAAAAAATTAGCTATTTTAACTTGTATGGACTGCAGATTGATTGACTTTTTCGAACCTGCTTTAGGACTTGAAAGAGGAGATGCAAAGATTGTAAGAAATGCTGGAAACTCCATTGTAGGAGAAGACGCAATCAGATCCATTGGCGCAGCATTATACAATTTAGGCGCTGAAGAAGTATTGGTTGTCGGCCACACTGAATGTGGTATGGCAGGTGCTGACGCTGAAGCATTAAAGGAAAAAATGCTTGCAAGAGGCATCAAAGAAGAAGACATCGCCAAATACGATATCGCTGAATGGATTGGTGGATTTGACGATGAGGAAGAAAACGTCCTCAATGTTGTAGAAAAGATTAAAAACCACCCATTAATTCCTGAAGTTCCAGTGCATGGTCTTATAATTGATATTGTAACTGGTGAATTAAAAGTATTAAAAGAAGATTATTAGATTAATTTTCTATGGATGATTGTTTCAATCATCTAATTTAATTTTTTATAAAAATTATTTTAATTATATTTCTTTTATAATTAATTTACACACTTAAATCATCATATTTATTTAAATAATTTAATTTAAATAATTTAATTAACATTTCAATAAATTTTGCAAATGTTAATTTTTAAATTTGGGATTGTAGTAACGATGCCTATTAGTTGAGGCAAGGTTGTCATAAGAACGCCTATATCTTAGGGTAAAGTCGCCTTAAGAACACCATATTTTGGGACAATTTGCCATTACACATACAGAATCACGAGAGTTTGATTTATACTGCTGAAGGACAGCGGCATCTATAATAATATTTAAAATTTTTATTTGCTATAGAACGTTTCTTTTTTTGGTTCTAGATTTAATTAAAAAAATTAAATTGGAGTTTAGATGATTCTATAATTTGAATTATATATAGCAATAAAGGGGGTTAATTCTTAGAGATTGCTCTTGGAATTTAGTCTTGGATTATCTGAGTTAACCGGCAGATAATGATCTTGACTTTAGTTCTAATGAGACTTGAGCTTTAAGAAGTTAAAAATAACACTTTTAAGACCATTCCATCGCTTAATTTCTGATATTTTTAATTTAAAGCCTATTCTCTCTCTAATTTTGAATCCACCCATTGTTGTTTGTTTAATTCGAGTTTAGACAATAAACTGGATTTAATTAAAAATAGTATACTTTAATTACTATTTATTGTCAACTTCCATCAAACCACTATTGCATAAAACCATATATTCCCTATTTATTCAAACGTTTGATAATGAAGTAGTAATCTGAATTATATGTATTTTAAGGTTAATTATGAGTCAAGCAAGAAATTTAGAAAAGGATGTATCCAGTAGTAAAGCTTATTTTAAAGGTGAAAATGAGTTAAGTATTAACAGTAATATTAATGAAACCAAGTTCAATGAAATGACTGATAGCGATTCTAATTTCTTTGGAACGCGGTTCATTCTGAATCTAAGTCTTATATTAAAGTTAATATTGAAAAAACAAATGAAGGTGATATCGCAAATAGAAATAATCTCAAACAATCAAAAGACGTCAAAACAGTTTCAATACAAAATCATACAAAAAACATTATAGGAGTAGATATAATGAAAACCACTTTAGATAATAAAAGCGTTAAAAACAATTCAAGAAACAGCAAAAATGTAAGGAGCAACTTAAGAGACAACAGAAGCATGAGAACCAATTTAAGAGCTAGCAGAAACATGAAAACTGGCTTAGGGGATGTTAACATCCAAAGCAATGATGAAGCTACTAAAAAATGTCCCTCTTGCGGATCTGTTGATTTCGAAATCGACTACGCTCGTTCTGAGGTCTCTTGTAAGTCTTGCGGTTTGGTTCTTGAAGAAAACATCATTGATTTTAGCCCTAGCGGAACCGCAATAAACAGGGACGGTCAAAATCTCACTCAAAACGGAGCACCATGCAGTATTACTAAACACGATAAAGGTTTAGCTACTGATTTTAAATTAGAAAACCTTAAACATGACAGGGCTCGTTGGGCACGTATTAGAAGATTACAAAAACAATCTAGAGTCAGCGGCAGTCGTGAAAGAAATTTAGCAAGGGCATTCAGTGAATTGTCCTTATTAATTTCCAATCTGTCCCTTCCTAGAGACGTTAATAAAGAAGCGGCTTCAATCTACAGAAGAGCTCTTGAAAAGGATTTGGTAAGAGGCAGAAGCATTAGCTTATTAATCTCTGCTTCTTTATACGCTGCATGCAGAGTATGCAGAGTTCCACGTACCTTCGATGAAATCGCTGAAGTTTCAACTGGCAGCAAAAAATCCATAGCTAAAAACTACAGGTTTTTAAATAGAGAATTGGCTTTAAAAATAAGGCCTGCATCTCCAGTTGATTACATTCCTAGATTTGCCTCTATGTTAGAGTTATCTAGCCCAGTAGTGGTTAAATCTATTGAAATAATTAATGAGCTTAATGAAAAGGGATTAATTGCAGGTAAAACCCCTGCTGGTGTAGCTGCAGCTGCTTTATACTACTCTTCTCGCGTGCTTGGAGAACGCAGAACTCAAAAGGAGATTGCTAGCGTTGTAGGTGTAACTGAGGTAACAATCAGGACCCGATATAAGGAAATGACTAAAGGATTAAATTTAAATTAAATTTATTCCTTATTTCCCCATTATCTTTTATAAAATTGATTAAAATGAGATAAGATTGTATTTTGGTGATTTTGTAGAAAGGCGAATAAAAAGAGGTATAAATGTAAATTATGTTTGAAAAACAAGGATTTATAGAAAGGAGAATCTTTAAAAATAAAGAATCTTTTATGTATAAGGGGTTCTTTTCGCATAAAGAAGATTTTATTAATAAAGGAGATTTTATAGAAAAGGAAAAGAGTTTAAAAAAGCAAAATTTTATAAAAGGCAAATATGCAAACTTGATTTTTAAAATGGATGATGATTGTATTATTTTAAAAGGAGGCTAAAAGAGTTTTTAAATTTTATTAAATTTTTAAATGACCTGACTTTTAATATTTTTAGAATTTAATTCCATATGCCAACTCACATCATCTGTATTTTAAAAAATAGTTTGTAGCTATTTTAATAGGGACTTTTTAAACACAAACACGAAAAATAAGGATATATGGGAAATGTTAGATTAAAAAATCATAGGCACTATCCTTTGATTTTCAAATTTAACATTTTTAACATATATTATATCTTTTAAATCCTTTCCTAAGGAACGTTTTTCAATTATATCGCATGTGAAGTCATCATAAATAAATGCATCATTAACAAAGCTTGTAGGTAGATTTTCTGCATCATTTTTATCCATAACTACAAAATAATCCTTTGATGTAAACATAATGCTTCCATTAAAGGTTTCTAGCCATTTTAGTGTATCTTCATCGTAGCCTTCATAAGCAGGGTGTGTTTTAATTTCCTCAGCTATTTTTTCCATTGGGAATGACTGTTCGGCAGATATTGTCAATTGGACATTTGTTTGAAGACCATTATTTGATTGATTAAATGAACTATTTTCATTAGTATTTACAGATCCATTGGAACTTCCATTCAAATAATTTGTTTGATAATCTAGTGAAAAAGCAAATATCACTGCTAAAACTGCAATTATTATTATAATTATTCCTAAAAAGTATTTATTGTTCATAAAAACCTCCAAAATGGTTCAAATTATTAATTATTTATCTTTTAATTCTTATTCACTTTTCATCTCTATTTTTCTACTCAAGCTTATCAATGCAATAATTGTTATAATTATTCCACAAAACATCAATGGGCTTGGAATCTCATTATAAACTATTGCACCAAAGACGAGGGCAGCTACAGGCTCTCCAGAGGATAGAATCACCACAGTTCCTGCATCCAAATGGTTTAAGGATATTGTAATAAGAATATACGGCAGAGCAAATGAAATCAATGAATGCAATAATAAAAAGATTATATTATTGGCCGGATTTGCCAAAACAAAGCTTTCGATTTGTCCAAAGTTTGTAAACGGTATTGTAACGATTGTAATTATAATCAATGAATAGAATAATATTGTAAATGTATGCTTTCCCCTATCGATTGATTTTCGAGAGGCTATTGTATAGATTGCCCAAAATATTGCAGATCCGATTCCGCTAATCAGTCCAATGCTTGTAATCGGAATCATGCTCTCTTCAAGTAGTCCGGTTGTCAATATGCATCCGATAATCACTAGAATTATGGAAATTACTTTAGCGGAGCTAATCTTCTCATTGAATATGAAATATGCAAATATCACTACAAATACAGGGGCAGTGCTTAAGAGAACTGCAGCAAGGGACAGTGGCACCGTATTTATTGAATTATTATAGCATAGGTTTAATCCAAGTATGCATAATCCACATATTAGAAATAGTGGAATATCTTCCTTAGACACTTTTATTAGGCTTTTATCAGTTAAGACAATTGCAATTAGCATATAAATTATTGCAATTGAAAAACGCAAGAAAAGCAATGTTGTAGAATCTATTCCGTTTTCAGTCAATGTTCTAACGAATATTCCTGTAGATCCAAACATTATTCCAGCAAGGATTGGGAAAATAAGATATATCTTTTTCATTTTTTCACTTAATTCTTATTAGTTCTTCTTGTCCTGTCTTTTTATTAGCTCTTTTTATTAGTTCTTTTTGTTAGTTCTTTTTATCTTGTTTTTTTGTTAGCTCTTTTTATTAGTTCTTTTTATTAGCTCTTTTTATTTATGATTTTTATTTTATTAATTTTTATTCTTTATTTCTTAAAGTAAAAACTCTTTTATTTGATTTTTGAGAAAAAATTTTTAAAAATCTTTATAAATTATGAATCTCTAATTAAATTTGATGATGATTTATGATAGTGGAGAAAGTTTCTAAAAATGACCAGTGGGAAGATTACTTCATAAAAAGCAAATCATCCAATAAGGAATACATTATCACTATAGATCTTTTAGAAGGCACTGTAAGCTGTGACTGTGAAGACTTTAAGTATAGAAAGGAAAACTTAAGGTTTGGAGGAGTCCGTCTAAGTGATAAGGCCAATCACTGCAAGCACATAAAAAAGATCTTAGAGATTAGGGACGATTTGGACTAGAAAGATAATTAGATAGGCTATTTGTAATATAAGTTATATTTAATATAACCTATTTTTAATTTTATTAAATCAATGATTTGCTTTATACAATTTATATACTAAAACTTATATAAGTTAATTTAAGAAAAAATTATTTTTATTACATTTTTTTTAAAATGGGAGTGATAAAATGACAAATCAAGTAATCGAAGATATGGCTGAAGTATGTCATGATGAATGGGTAAAATGGAGCAAGAACATTTCTGAGGAATTGGCTCTTGCAATTGATGTATTGAAAAAGGACATTGAGTTTGCTCACGAAAAGGGCGTTGAAAATAAGGAAGCTATTGAACTGGTTGAAAAATTTGAATCCCGTCTTGAACGATGGGGTGCTTTATGGATTCCATATGAGGATTTAACTGAAGAAATGAAGGACTCTGATAGAAAATATGCAATTAAGATGTTTGACATTGCTGAGGAAGCTTTAAAAGAATAATTTTACTAATTAGGCTTTCAATTTATTTCTTAGCATGATTTTCAGGATTTAAAATAATTTATTCTCTATCCTTATTTAATTTTTTAGGATTTAAAATTATTTATTCTCTAGCCTTATTTAATTTTTTAGGATTTAGAATAATCTTTCAATCCTTTTTTTCTCTTTTATTATTGGAATTTTTACTCAATTTACTTTTTTAATATTAATTTTCTCTTTTAGGACTTTTAAGGTATTTAAAATTATCTATTTTTTATAAGCATAAATTTATTAGTTAAATTACCAATATTCTAATTTAAGGAGATAATATGACTTTGGATTATCAACTATCTGAAATCAAAGAATTGGAAAATCAAGAGGAATTAATAAGCATCATTCAAAATCCTAATTTAGATGATTTAAGGCGCAGTGCTGCTGCTTCTAATTATAACTTAAATAATAAGGATTTTTTAAAAGAACTGGCTTCAAACATTAATTTAAACTATAAGATACGTCGTGGTGCCATAAAAAATCTTAATTTAGATGATCAATCATTATTTATTGATATTGGCTTAAATGATGAGAATATTCAAATTCGCCGTGCAGCCATTAAAAGAATCACCGATCAGGATACTCTCACAATTATCGCTCGAGAAAGCCTTGATTTTGCCTCTCGCTTGATTGCAGTGGAAAAGATTTCAGATATTGCTGTAAGATTGGATATTGCAGTAAAGGATTCAAATGATTTGGTTTCATTTAAGGCAGTTGATTTATATCCTTTTTTAAGCACTTTAAACTCTTTATTTTACAACTTTAATTGCAGTGGACGCTATGTTGATAATGCATTAAAATTAATTGACTTTATTGACTTGTGTCTATCTAAAGATTTTAATAAGGAAAGCCATGATGCTTTAAATAAATTTAAAGATTATTTAAATGATTTAATTAATATTAAGCTTTCAGACTTAAAGGAAGTTCCATATCATTTAGAAAAATCATTCTCTCGTCGCGTATTAACTAATATGGCCATATTGACATGGGATTTGGCCTTTGCCATAATTGATTATACAGAAGATGATTATGAACTGTTAAAGATATTCAATGTTCAAAATGATATAAGAATTCGCCTAGCTGCTCTTAAAAAGATAAAATCCGAGCATTTTTTAATTGATATTGTTTCAAATTTCCGAACAGGACACTCTTTATATGACGATACCCTAGGTAGTTTGCAAAGGAGATTTTCTTACGATCTTGATGAATGCCTGTCAATCCATAAGTTCACTCAAGAAGAGCTTATTGATTTGGCAGTATATTCCGGATTTAAAAAGACCCGTAGAATAGTGGTTAAGTATATAGGGGATATGGAATTATTGGAATACTGGGCTTTAAACGATTCATATACTGGATTTCGAAGGGAAATTGTAAGTTTGCCAAACTTTAATAATAAGGAGCTTTTATCTAAGCTGGTTTTTGAAGATGATTGTGACAGAGTTCGCTTATATGCAGTTCGAAAAATAAATGACCAGGAAATTTTATCTAAATTAGCTGTAGATGATTCCTATTGGGCTGTAAGAGAGGAGGCGGTTTCTAAAATTAGAGACGAATCCATTTTAATAGATCGAGCTTTAAACGATCCAAACGTTATGATTATCATAGCCGCTTTAAAGAATCCTAATCTCAATGATAGACAAACCATAAATAAGATAGGCAGTTATCCAAACTTTTGGGTTACTAAAATCATTGCAGAGCATCCTCTTACAGATGATGAGACTTTAATTGACATTGCACTCAATAATCCATGGAACTATCCTCGTGAAAAGGCAATAGAGCGCATTTATGATAAAGATGTTTTAAAATATATTGCAGAAAACGATAAAGACCCTTGGATATCTCTTATCTCAGAATCCAGATTAAGAAAATTGGATGAAAATGAAAATGTGTGAGTTTTTAAACTTATTTTTTATGACTCTTTCTTCTTTTTAACTTATTTTTTCTCATTTACTTTTATAAGTTATTTCTTTATGGTTTTTTTTCTTTTGTTTATGATTATTTTTTCTCATCTGGTTTTTTTTTAAATTATTCTACTATCTCATTTTTCTATAAATATTTTCCTTTATTCAATTTATATATGCTCCAAAACATACTTGTTTTAAGAGAAATAAAACGAATTCTCTAAAAAGAATTAATTAGAATTGTCTTTTCGAATAAGACAAATAATTAAATTAATTCCCAATACAGACTTTATACGAATAAATGAATTTAAGGAGACTAAAAAATGGCTATGTTTGAAATGGAAAAGAATGTAACTAATTTAGAATCTTTTAACGGTTTAGAAGAAAAGACAAATGTCAGACAAAGTAAAAGCAGAAGAAGTAAAAAGTGAAGAAACTCAAGTAAAAGATGTAGATTTAGTCTTTTTACTTGATAAAAGTGGATCCATGTATGGTGTGGTTAGAGACACTATCGGAGGATTCAATTCATTTATTGAAAGAGAAAGAGAGAAAAATCCGAACACTCATGTGACTCTTGTGCTTTTTGACACTGAATATAATGTATTATACACTAGAAAGCCAATTGCTGAAGTGGAAGAACTCACTAAAAATGAATACTATGCAGATGGATGCACTGCACTTTTAGATGCAATTGGAACAACTATCAATCGCCTTGATAGGCAAGTCAACAATGATGTTTTATTTGTAATTACAACTGATGGATTGGAAAACTCTTCAAGGGAATTTTCAAAGTCCGACATTAAAAACATGATTGCTAATCATAACTGGGAGTTCTTATTCATCGGTGCAGATATTGACTCTTATGGAGAGGCATTAACTCTTGGAATTGACGAATCCCATGCAGCTAATTATGAAAAAACTTCTGCAGGATTAGGTGCTTTGTTTGATTCTGTTGGAGATGCTCACGAGGAAATCAGTCGTGGAGGATCTTTAGATGACATGAGTTGGAAAAGAAGATTAGGTTAAAATTAGTCTATTCTTGATAAATGAGGATTAGATTAATTTTTAATCTCTTTTTTTTAACTTTATTGGGATTAGATTAATTTTTAATCTCTTTTTTTAACTTTATTGGAGATTAGATTAATTTTTAATCTCTTTTTTAACTTTATTGGAGATTAGATTAATTTTTAATCTCTTTTTTTAACTTTATTGGGATTAGATTAATTTTTAATCTCTTTTTTAAAATACAAATTGGAATTTGAATTTTTAACTTAAAATGAATTTTATTAATTTTTGGGGTGATTTTATGGCATTGATGTTTCCAAGCGATTATAAGGAATGGTTAGAAAAACAATCATTACGCACTATACAGCATGAAAGAGTTAAGATTTTGTCTTTTATGTATAGATATGAGAATGATAGATTGGCATCTCATGAAATAGACCCCACTACTCCTTCAAAGTATGTATATTGGAATGCTAAAAGACTTCTTGAGGTCTTAAAGGAAGTGGAAGCTACTAAAAAGCAAAATCAAGATAAATAATGCTTAATTTTTACTATTTTTTATTATTTTTACTATTTTTAAATATTTTCTCATTTTTACAGCCTAGTCTAGTTCTTTTTCTAAGGATTTGGGTTTAAGTTTTTTCTTTTTGTCACTAAAAATGAATACATTTATATATTTTGTATGACAATTTAATAGTATACAAAAGTAATTTTTGTATTACATTCGTTTAAATTTTTTTAGTTTTTAGATATTTTTTTTATTTAATCTAAAATTTTGTTAAGCTATATATTATTTACTTAGGGTGATAAAATGAGTGAAAATCAGGAAGATGAAACACGAAAAACCAATAATTATGAATTTGACAACTCTGGATTTAAGGCTAAGGATTATGATGATGCAGAGGAGTTTGAAATTTGGGACTTGGAGCAAATCTTTAAGGACAGAGTAAAAATATTGCAGGATTTAAACAATGAATTTTGGGAAGCCTATGAAGGATCCAAAACAGAGGCCTCTGGCAGAAGAAAAGACAAAAAAGAAAGATTGGAACCATTAAGCGTAAGGGTAAAGCCACATACCAAAAGGTTCCTAAAGGAAGACTCTATACTTTCAGCAAGGGAAATCCTAGAAATTTATGAGGAATTTTATAATGGTCGTGATGATTATATCAAATCCTTAAAAAGGGATGAAATTCAATTAAAGGAAGAATTGTCTGAAATTGAAGAAAAATTAAAGAACGCTCAGGAATTCACTGAAAAATTAAATGAAATCAAGATTCAAAAGGATCAAGAAAAAGAAAGAGCTAAAAAGATTAAGATTAATATTGAATAGTTGTTTTATAAAAAACAACTTTTGTTCTTTAAATAGTTATTTTATTAAAAATAGCTTATTTTAATATTTTTTTGTTGAAATACTGAAATAATACTTTTTTTAAATTTTTATTTTATTTATTTTAATTTATTTGGATTTAAATGAAGAAGTAATTTTAAAAATTACTTTTCACTTATTTTTTTTACCGGTCGTCATCATCAAATCCGCCGCCTAAGTCTGGGCTGTCTGACAAATCAGAACCGCAGTTTTCACAGACTAGAGCAGATGGAGGATTTAAATGGCCACAAACATTACAAGTAATCATTTTTTCACCCTTTAGTTTTATTTAATTAATATATTTGATTGCTTATATAAAAGCTTTTGTTATTTTTTCCTTTTTCATGCTATTGTTTTTTATTCCTTGAAAAATTATTGTTTTGCTTTTTGTTTCTAGATAATAAAAATTATTAATCTTTAAGACAAATCATAAATTAAAAACAGGTGCTTAAGATGATAATAAATAAATCTTTAAAAATTAATTCTAACTCTAATTTTCAAATAATTGACATCACAAATGAGATTAGTAGAATCCTTGATGAAATAAAGTTTAATGAACCTAATTCGATTTCCAATGGCATTTTAACAATTTTCACTAAACATTCCACAAGTGCCATTGTTGTAAATGAGAATGAAAGAGGACTCTTATCTGATTTTGAGTTTATTTTAGATGAATTAGTCGCCGATAAGAATAATTATGCTCATGATCGGATTGACAACAATGCCTCTTCTCATCTTAAGTCATTTTTGCTCGGTTCATCTGAGACAATTCCGATTGTAGATGGGAAAATCGATTTGGGAACTTGGCAATCTATCTTTTTTGTTGAATTGGATGGTCCTAGAAGAAATAGGACTATTGATTTGGTTTTTATTGGTGAATAAAAATTGTTTTTTTATCACCTCAAAACTTGTGCGTTTTAAGAAATATCAAAAATATTTATAAGGCAATTTAAATAAAGTTAATATAGGTGTTAAAATGCTTTTAAATGATAAATCTGAACTATTAAAATCATTATCTATTTTATTTTTGCTAATAGTTCTAATTACAAGTTTTAATTCAGTTTATGCAAATTCAGATAATTTTGATAGTGCTAAAAGTTCAGATTTAATTTTCAGTGATTCTAATAATGTTTATATAGAAAATATTGATTGTTCGGATTCTATTTTAATTAATGTCTATTCTAATAAAAAGGATTCTAATTTAGGTTCCTATTTTGTAGGTTCTAGTTCAGATTCCTATTTAAAGGATTCTAATTCAGATTCTGCATTTGTAGTTTCTAATTCAGAAGATTCCTATTTGGAAGACTCTAATTTGAACCATTCTAAGAATTATCTCTCTAGCCAATCATTATCAGCTTCTAGCAAGTCAAAGGTTATTTTGACCACAAGCAATCTAAGTGCTAGCTATAAGACAAAGAATTTCACAGCTAAACTCACTGATTTAAACAAAAATCCAATTGCAGGTGCAAAACTGTCATTTGTCATTTTATCAAAGACATATTACAGAACAACAGATAAGGATGGCCTAGCTAGTCTAATGATTAATCTGGCTCCGGGGAAATATAATATCAGCACTAAATTTGAAGGAGATAGCAATTATTCATCTGCTGTGGTTAAAAACTCCATTACAATCAGCAAAAAGAAGCTTTCAATATCAAGCTCTGACTTGTCAAAGAAATATGGGGATTCAAATAGCTTTCAAGTAAAGATAACTGATAACGGCAATCCTATTTCTGATATAAAGGTGGCTTTAAAGCTTTCAGCAAAGACATATTATAGGACAAGCGATAAGAATGGCTTAGTGAGCCTGCCAATAAATCTTATAATTGGAAAATATATTATAAACTCATCTGTATATGATAATAAGTTTTATTATAGCAATACAAATTCCAATAATATTATTGTAAGCTCTCAAAATCCTTATAATCTCTCTGTCTTAAAATGGGGAACAAAGGGAAACATTAAAAAGAATTCTGTTCTTATGAATAATATTCCAAAATCAAGCTTAACCAATGCTATAATCTCTGCTTGTAATAATGGAACTCCTTTAATTCAATTTGGTAATGGCAGCGGCAAGAAGGTATTTATTAATGCGGGAGTTCATGGACATGAGCTTTCCTCTCAAGCGGCAGCATTTAAACTCATCAATAATATTTATAATTCAAAGAAAAAGATAAATGGTACTGTCTATATAGTGCCTGTCTTATGCCCTAAGATGACTGAACAGAATGCAAGATATTTCAATAATGTAAATTTAAACAGTGTTGCAAATAAGAATGGAACAGTTTCAAACAAACTGGTTAATCTTGCTTTGTCTTTAAAGGTGGATGTTCTCGGCGATTTCCATTGTACAAGGCCAAATGGAGATCCAGGTAAAAATGTTGCTATGGGAACCTCTTCTCCAATGGCATCAAGTGCAACTCTTGCTAAATATATTTCCAAGACAACAGGATATTCCTCTTTGATTTATAAAAAGGCAGGTGAAGAGTATCCTGGAGCTGTTGAGGACGTTTGTAATTTAAAAGGAATAACTTCAGTGACTTGTGAGGCTCTCACTCCTCATGGTAAGATAGCAAGTGGCAGTGTTGGAAAGTCTTATAATATGATGATAGCCCTTTTAAAGTATTATGGGATTACAATTTAAGTTTTAAGGTTTTTTAATCATTCTTTTTATTTTTAAATCACTTAATTTATCTTTTTACTTTATTTATTTACTTTATTTAATTAGTTTATTTATTTACTTTATTTATTTACTTTATTTATTTAGTTTATTCATTTACTTAATTTTATTTAGTTTATTCATTTACTTAATTTTATTTAGTTTATTAAGGAGATATTATGGCTCAAGTCTTTAATTATCATTGCAGATCTTGTGATTTTTATTTTACAATTCATAACTATCGATTTTGCTTTGATGATAAAATGGATTGCATTGAAGAGTATATGGCTTTATTCACTGATTCTGATTATGGTAATGATTCCTTAATCAAAGGTCGTGTAATTGAAAAGTACTGTTCAAGTTGCCAGAAGACTGTAAGAATCTATCAGTTCACTCCTGACTCTAGCATTTACACTACAGACGCTTCTTTTGACTTTTTAAAATTCTATATTCCTAAAAAGCATGATTTTCTTTTAGAATCCATTGATTTTCATAAGGAATTGATTGAATTAATAGAGAATAATGAGAATTTGAAAAAGATTAGTTCTTTTATAGAGGATAATCATGTTTATAATATTTATGAATTAAATTTAAATCATTATTTGAATACTAAAAGGTCCGGATTCAATTCAAATCAATTGATAAAGGATATTGGGCTTTATTTAGATGCCATTAATGATAATCTAGATAGATTTGATGATTTTATTATTTGCATGAATTCGACTGAGGATAATTATAATTTGGATTTGGAGGGAAAGATGTTTGATATGGATGTCTGTCCTGAGTGCGGAGAGGAGTTTTATCCAATCAGTCTAAAGAATCCTTGTCCTATCTGTGGTAAAAATACGATGGAAAGGTCTAGAGAAATGATTGATTAAAATAATAAAGAAAACAAGTTTTAATAATTTAAATGAAAAAAGGAGTTATATAATTTAAATGAAAGAAAAGAAGTTAAAAATAATTCTAATGAAAAAAGAAATTTATAATAATTTAAATGAAAGATAAAACTTTTATTCTAGTTAAAAAAAGAGAAAATAAGTTTAAAGATTTATTTAATTTAAAGTTTAAGTTTAAAAAAAGAAAGTTTGTTCAAACTTTTTATTAAAGTTTGAACTCTATTTCAAATGCAGTAACTGGATACTCTAATTCAAAGTTACGAATAACCTCTGGAGAGATTTCTCCAAAGAATCCAACCACTTTACCACTTTTAGATTCACCAATCACATCAGCTGCTCTTCCTGGAATAAAACTACCATTTGTTGAGTTGGATATTTCCATAGTGTATCCTAAATTGGAAAGCACGCTTGAAACAGTTGATTTTATTTCTGTAAAGTTTGCAGAGCTATGACAAATCATTCCAGCTAGTTTTTTCGCGGATTTTGTCTTGTTTTCTTTTGACTCATCCATATATAGGACATCTCCTATTTCAAATATCTTTTGAGGAAGGTCCTGATGCTTGTTGTCTTCTAAAAATTCCATTAGGCTATTTAAAAGACTTGTTCTAATCATTGTTCCGCTGATTGTTATTGGCTTTGAGACTTGAACATGGTCGATTTCCTCAGCATTCATTTTTTCATATTGGCTTTCTTCGCTGGTAAGCATTAGGCTCATGATTTCCTGGAATCCAAGTCCTACCATAAGCTCTCTGATTGTCTTTTCAGATTTAAACCAATTATGTTCATTTGCTACAGTGGTTATATCAGGCAATTTGGCTTCAACTGCATTGATATGATATTGGATTGTAATGTTTTCTACAATGTCCACTTCATGGAGGATATCCACTCTGTACGGTGGGATGAATACTTCCAATTCATTCTCATTAAGGATATTAGCATCAAATCTAGCCTTTTCAAGGAGCTTCTTAATATCTTCAGGGCTTAAGTCAGTTCCTCCGATAAGCTCGTTTGTCAAGTCAACATGAACTGTCTTGACTTTTGGAGTAAAGTCAGGGCTTATGACGGTTCTATCTTCATATTCCACTTCCATGGATTTGACTTGGCCTCCCACTTCAGCGAATGATGCGCATAAAATATCTAAAGCCTGTGTAACTGCAATTTCATCAGTTCCAGTAACATCCACAATGATGTTTTTAGTGTCTTCTGTGAGCTTTGTAAGTTCTCCATTGATGATTGGAGGCATTGATAATACTTGATTGTCCTTATCGAGAATAAGAGGGTATTTGTCAAACTTATCAATCAAGTGAGCATACTTTTCCCCTTTCTTATGTTGGGTCAATATTTCTCCTGGAGTCATTTCCTCTTCCATTTCAAGGGCAACAAAGGCATTTTCGTCTTTTGGAGTTGCTATGTATTTGTATGGTCCGCTAATGACATCTGCATTGTGAACTCCGATAGCTACTTTCTTTCTGTCCCTTCCGATTACCCAGTGAAGGTTTTCCTGAAAGTCCATGATGTATTTGATCTTATCTCCAGAGAAGTCCACATTTTCAATCTTTGCAAACTTGATAAATGGACGTATTTCTGCAACTTCCGGACTTACTGTGACTTTTTCACCTGATGGAACTATTTCATATTTTGGTATTCCAGTTTCCAATCCTAAAAAACCTTTAAATGATCTTGCAACCCCTTCAACAGAAAGGTTGTCCGGACGATTTGGGAAGAATTCCACTTTTATTTCCTCATCATCGTAATCCTCTATATCGCTTGCCATCATTGGCAAAGTATTGATAAGTTCGTCTTTTTCCATATCAATACCTAAATCTTTTAAATCTTGATATTTAAATGTAATAACAGGCATTTTATCTCCTATAATCAGTTAATAATTTATTTTAGTAATTATAATTTTTCAAAAAATATTTTATTTTAGAAAAATGATTTTTCTAAGCGTATTTCATTTGTTAAATATAATTTTTTTTTGACATATTGGAATATGAGCCTTAAATAATCTATTTTTAAGATATCTCTATAAAAATAGAAAAAATGCTATAATCCAAATACGGCTATAAAGAATAAACATTCAATAACAAAGTGCAATGCTCTATGAGGTAACCATGGCATATGTCTTATGACGATTGAATGACTTACATCTAATAGGAAATGGATTAAAGCCGCTAAAAATCCTATTTTTAATGAAAAGAAGACTATTGATACGAATATCATATGGAATAATGCTTCTAATCCTTCATGGACAATCCAAGTTTCCATTACAGAATCTAGAGAACTGCTTATGATTCCGCCAAAAACTATGTAAAAGTCTCTGACATAGCCCCATACTATTCTGCTATGGATTTCATCACTTATGGCAAGTACGATAGCTACATAAAACCATAATAAGTGCATTTTTTCACCTCGTTAATTTGTTTTTTAATAATTTTGAACATTAGATTTATTTTTTCCTGCATTTCAACAAGACATCAATATGTTCTTTTATATATTATACTATGTTTCTTTATGTACATTATTTATTATAAAACTATTGTTTTTTGAAGTTTTAAATAATTTATGATGATTATTTTTTTAATTCCCTAACTTAAATCTAAAATTACATACTTAAATCTAAAATTACAAAATCTTTAATAAATACTTTTAATAAATATTAACATAGAATGTTTTATTTATTGAAATTGATTTTATAATATTAGAAAATAGTTCTTTTTAGAATTTTAAATAGATTATTGTGTTTGTTTTTTAAATTTAGAAAATAGTTCTTTTTAGAATTTTAAATTATTTATTTAACTATTAATTTTCAATGAATGCATTTTTAACTTTAATTATTTTTATTATTCATTTTATTTGGAGGAATATTTTGACAAATAAAGAAATTCCTAAAGATTATGACCATAAGAGCGAAGAAAAATGGCAGAAAAAATGGGAAGGAGATGAGATTTACAAATTCATAGGTGATGGCACAAGACCAAGATACATTATAGACACCCCGCCGCCTTATCCAACTGGACTTCTTCATATGGGCCACATCTTAAATTGGGCTTATATGGATTTCAATGCAAGATACAGAAGAGAAAAAGGCATGGATGTTTTATTCCCGCAAGGTTGGGACTGTCATGGTCTTCCAACTGAGGTTAAAGTGGAAGAGACACATAATATCAAGAAAAATGATGTTACAAGGGCAGAATTTAGGGACATGTGTACTGAATTGACCTCACATAACATTGAGCTTATGAGAGGACAGATGCGCTCAGTAGGTTTCTCACAAGACTGGAGCAGGGAATACATTACCATGACTCCAGAGTACAGAAAAAGAACCCAATTGTCCTTTTTAAAGATGTATGATCAGGGATTGATCTATCAGGGAATTCACCCTGTAAACTGGTGTCCTAGATGTGAGACAGCTATCGCTTTTGCTGAGGTGGAATACAGCGAAAACACCACCTTCCTAAACTATGTCAATTTCCCGCCAGCAGACGTTCCAGAGGAAGTATTGGCTAATGTTGAAGGCAATTCATATGTAAGATATGCAGATTGTCCAGACAATGCTGATGCAAGCGTACCAGGTGTATTGATTGCAACCACCCGTCCTGAGCTTATGTCTGCTTGTGTGGCTGTAGTGGTTCACCCTGATGATGAAAGGTACAACCAATTGCTCGGAAAATATGTGGAAGTTCCTTTATCTGGCCAAAAAGTTAAAATCATTGCAGATGAAGAGGTAGATATGGAATACGGTACCGGTGCGGTAATGATCTGTACATTTGGGGATAAGACTGACGTCGCTTGGGTAAATAAATATGATTTGGATGTCATTGAAGCAATCTCTGAACAAGGTATCTTAACTGCTGCTGCAGGCAGATACGAAGGAATGGAACTTCAGGATGCAAAGAAACAGACCATCGAAGACTTAAAATCTGAAGGATACCTTACAAAGCAAGAGGAAGTGGACCAGAATGTAGGCCAATGCTGGAGATGCAAGACCCCTATTGAGATTCTTGTCAAAAAGCAATGGTTTGTTGGCGTAACCAAATTGATTGAAGAAAGCAAAAAGGCTTCAAATGAAATGCGTTGGGTTCCAGAACATATGGAAAGCCGTTTATTAAACTGGGCAGATGCTATGGAATGGGATTGGTGTATTTCAAGGCAAAGGTTATTTGCAACCCCTATTCCTGTCTGGTATTGTAAGGACTGTGGAAAGGTTATACTTCCAAAAGAGGAGCAATTGCCAATTGATCCTACAATAGACAAGCCACTTGAACCTTGCCAGTGCGGATGCAACGAATTCATCCCTGAGGAAGACGTATTGGATACATGGATGGACAGTTCCATATCTCCATTATCTGTTGCTGACTGGCCAAATCCTGGCTGGGAAGAGATTTTCCCATCAAGCATTCGTCCGCAAGGACACGATATCATCAGAACTTGGGCATTCTACACAACCCTTAGATGCTTGGCCCTCACTGGCCAGAAGCCATTTGATGACATTGTAATCAATGGTATGGTATTCGGTGAAGACGGATATAAGATGAGCAAATCCCGTGGAAATGTAACAGGTCCTGAAGAGGTAATTGCTGAATATGGTGCAGATCCTTTAAGATTATGGGCTGCAAACAGTGTTCCAGGCTCTGACGTTGCATTTGACTGGAAAAACATCAAGCATGGATACAAGTTCATCAGAAAATTCTGGAATGCATTCAGATTCATCAGCATGCACATCTTTGATGAAGAGTCTGAAAAGGCCTTAAGCGGAGACATCGAATCAATCAAAGCAAAGCTAAACCCAATGGACACATGGATTTTTGCAAAATTGAACAAGGTAAATAAGATAGTTGATACAGCATTCTATGACTATAACTATGCTACTGCAATAAATACAATCGAACAGTTCATTTGGCATGATTTCTGTGATGAATACATTGAAGCTGTAAAGTACAGATTATACAATGATGACATTAGTGAAGAGTCAAGGATTGCAGCAAAATACACTCTCAGAACTGTAATTGAAGATTCATTAAAACTTCTTGCTCCAATTGCTCCATTCTTTGCAGAAGAGGTTTATCAATACTTTGATGAGGATAAAAGCATTCACAGCACTCTCTGGCCAGAGATTGACCCTAACTTAGACTCCACTCAAGTGGAAGAAGACGGTGATTTGGCTATTGAACTAATTGGAGAGGTTAGAAGATTCAAGTCTGCTTCCAAAATCCCATTGAATGCAGATGTTGAAAGCACTACTGTCTACATCAATGAGAAAACAGAGAACCTTAAGGATGTATTTGAATACTTTGCAGACGACATTAAAGGCACTTTAAAGATTCAAGACTTTAAGGTCACCTCAGGTAAGCCTGAAGTTCATGAAAAGGTTATTGAAATTGAGCCAGACATGAGTAAGATAGGCCCTACCTTTAAGAAGAATGCAGGTCAGGTCATTGGATTCATTAAATCAACCGATCCGAATGAGATAGCTAAACAGCTAGAGGAAGATGGCGAGATAGCTATTGCAGACGGCGTCATCACTGAAGATTTCTTAAAGATGAAAAAGGAAATTGTAGGTGCAAGCGGTAAGAAGGTTGACATTTTGCAATCTGAAAAACTTGGCGTAATTGTAGAAGTAGTTAGATAAGTAAAAAAACTTGTTTTTTTTTACTTTTCATTCTTTTTTATCTATTTTTATCGGTTTTTTTATTTATTCTTATATAATTATTCTTTTTTATCTATTTTTATCGGTTTTTTTATTTATTCTTATATAATTATTTAGGGGCCTGACGATTTTAGTTTTCAGATAATTGTTGTATGGTCGTTTTTGAGTAAAATCCTTGTGATATAATCAGTGCTCCCAAAAATACATTTAGATAAACGGTTTTTTCTACTGATTTTGGAGTATATTTGTGGATTTCTCTCATATTCAAGCCTTGTTTTAATAATTTGAAAAAATCTTCTATTTTGCCCCTTATTGGTTTAAATTTTTCCCATGAATCTATTTTTTTCATTAATTCCATTTTTAAACTGTTGTATAATCTTTTTTCTTTCATTATTCTCTTTGTTTTGTTAAATACGGCTAGTGGATAAGTTAAAATGTCATCCAATCGGGTTCTGCTGAATTTTTCTTTTGGAAAAATGAAAGGAATGATTTTGTATTTGCTGATTCCGATTTGGTAGTTTTTATAGGTGTAATATCCTTTATCAAAGATTAATGTGTCTCCTTTTCTGATTATTCGTCTTTTTTGAAGGTTTTCTAAAATTTCTTCGAAAAGTTTTGCATCGTTTGGAGCTCCAGAGTGGACTAAAATACAAACAGGATTCATAGAATCATAATCTAATACAACAGTTGCTTTAAATCCAATATAATAACCTTTAGAGGATGAATAACTCCATTTGAGATTAATTTTTTCCAGATGTTCTTTAGTCTTTTTATTTCTGTGGAAATTAATATCTACGTCCACTGGGGTCGCATCAACAATAAAAGTCTTTTTTCCTATTCTTTTAACCATATTCCTTGAGTTTAAGATTCTGTTTAAACATTTTATAAGTTTTTCAGAGTTTATTTCTGAAAAAATTTTATAAACTTGATCTGCAGTCAAAACTTCAGAAATATTAAAGTATTTGCGAAGTTCTTTTTTGGATTTAAGCTCGTTTAAAATGAATGGAATGTCAATTCCAAAGAACATACTTATAAATATAATTTTAAAAGTAAATATTGTTCTATTTAAGTTTTTAAATCCATAGGATGCTAATATACTTTTGGATTTTCTAGAATCCATAATTTTAAATATTTCTTTCAACAAAATATAATTTGGGTCTTTATTATCTAAATTTAATCTATGCTTCATTATTATCGCCAATAATATATTTGTAAAGCATATTATTTAAATTTAACGATATTAAAGACCTATTTTTTTATATAACTAATAATACAATTGTATTTTTAGAAATAAATACATTTTTATAGGGTAATGAATAAAAATATAGAAAATCTGAACGATTTCATACATAAAAAAATTCAGGCCCCTAAATATAATTTAAACTCTTTTTCATTTTCCATTATATTTTTAATCATTTCAGATGTTTTCTCTAATCATTTATTGGAATCATTTTTTATTCTTATTTTCTTTTTTTTATTCTTATTTTCTATTTTTATCTAGCTATCCCAATTTTACTTTTTACCCTATTTTAGTGACAAAATCTTTAAAAATAAGTATTTTAAAAGATATGTTTAAGTGATATTATGGTTGAAATTACTAGCAAAACAAAATATATGGATCTCTTAAATGAATATCCTTTGCTTAAAACAGATTTGGTTAAGAAAAATCCTAAGTTTGGATTTTTGGTAACTCCAATGGGTAAAATTAGCTTATGGGAATCTGACCTTTCCGAAGTCAGTGAACGTGCTGAAATGACTGTTGAAGATACTGTAAATTTATTTATTGAATTAGTAAACTCTTATTAATTCTTTTAATTCTTTTTTTTTATTTAATATCAATAATTTTCATCAATTTTTATCTTTCTTAAGGCAATTCAAGAATTTTTTTTCATCAATTTTTATCTTTCTTAAGGCAATTCAAGAATTTTTTTCATCAATTTATATCCATCTTATTAAGATAATTAAAGGATTTTTCATCTTTGAAGAATTTTTTAAAAAATTATTTATACCCCTCATTTACAAATAAAGAAATATTTATAATTGTATTGGGGTAGAGAAATGTCTAAAAGAATCATTTTTATTTTGATGTTGATTGCCTTACTTGGCTTATCTGCTGTTGCAGCAGTTGACGCTGACCCATTAACTGATAATCAACTTAATCCAACTATTTTTTATCTTGATTTTAATCATGGCGCTTTAAATGATGGTTTTAAAAAAGAATTTGATCTCTTTGAGTATGTTCCAACATTTGATAGCGTAGACCTTTACAACGATGGAGAAAATGTCTCTGTAAGCTTTTATAGTTTAAATCCTACCATTGATGTGGATAACTTAAATGATGAGATTATAGATTATACATTTGAGGTTATGGAAGATCCTAAAGCCAATATAACTACATTAAAGGATGGAATAAGGAACATATGCTCTGAGTATGGTGCAGATGATGTCAAGATTAATGTGGATTCTGTAATTGGAGAGGATGAAATTCCAGTTATTTTTACAACTGAAGGAGATTCCATGCTTCCTACCATAAAAAGTGGAGATAAGGTCTTGGTGAATAAGAGTCATAATATTCACGTTGGAAACCTTGTTTCAGCAAACTCTTCAGAGTATGGCCCTATCTGTAAAAGGGTTGCTGATATAGATGGAGATTCAGTTTATCTTGTCAGTGACAATAAGAAGGTTACTCGCGAGTATTATGATGATTATTATGTGGAATATAAGGGAATCACTACATGGGTTAATATTGATGATATTGATGGTGTGATTATTGACATTATGAATTAAAAAGATTTGTTTAACCTTATTTTCAAGGGATTATCTGTTTTAAGGGCTCCCCAACAATCAAAAAAGATGATTTTATATATTCCGATGCACATAATATTAATAGTGATAAATTAATGAATTAATCACAATTAAAATAAATATTAAATTTAGGGGGTTTAATATGAAAGGAATCATAGGAGCAATTGCCGGAGACATAATTGGATCTACTCACGAGTTTCATCCAATTAAAACTAAAGACTTTTCTCTTTTTAATAAAAAATCTCATTTTACAGACGATACTGTCATGACTTTAGCGATTGCAGATTGGTTAATTGAAGATAAGAATTCAAGAGATGTATTAATTCAAAAATTAAAGTTTTATGGTCAGAAATATCCTAATGCAGGATATGGAAGAATGTTTATGCAGTGGGTGCTGTCAGAGAATCCATTGCCTTATGGAAGCTGGGGAAATGGCTCTGCCATGAGAGTATCTCCTGTTGCATGGGCTGGAGAGAGCCTGGAGGAAGTTCAACAATTGGCTAGGCTGTCTTCTGAGGTTACTCATAATCATCCTGAAGGAATCAAAGGAGCTCTTGCCACTGCAGATGCCATTTATTTGGCAAGGATAGGTTCATCTAAGGAAGAAATTAAGGAGCATATTGAAATAAGATATGATTATGACTTGGATAGAACAGTTGATGAGATAAGGCCAGGCTATAAGTTTGATGTTTCCTGTGCAGGATGTGTTCCAGAATCAATCATCTGCTTTTTAGAGGCCGATGACTTTGAAGACACCATTAGAAACACTGTTTCTTTAGGAGGAGATGCAGATACAATGGCTGCTATTGCAGGACCTATTGCAGCTGCATACTGGGAAGTTCCTAGGAATATTGCATATAAATCAATTCATAGGTTGGATTATAGGCTTTTGAATGTTTTAATTAAATTTGAAGACAAGTTTTTATAGACTTTTAGAAGGATTTTAAGATATAAGTTTTTATAATTATTTATCTTAAAATCTACTGAAATCTATTAAAATCTATTAAAATCTTGTAGAATCTAGTAAATTCTACTAAAATCATTGGGGGAGAATTATGAGTCTTGATAGGTTTATAGAAGCACAAAAAGAAGATTATGACATGGCTTTTAGAGAAATCAACAATGGTAGAAAGAGAAATCACTATATGTGGTATATATTTCCTCAAATCAAAGGCTTAGGCCATAGTTCCACTTCCAGATATTATGGAATTGACGGTCTTGAAGAAGCAAAGGAATATATGGAAAATGAGTATTTAAGCAATAATCTAATAAAAATTTCTCAAAAATTATTGGATTTGGAGACTGATGACCCTATAGAGATATTTGGGTCTACTGACAGCAAGAAGCTAAAGAGTTCCATGACTTTATTTGAATTGGTTAGTGATAATGAGGTCTTTTCTTTGGTTTTAGAAAAGTATTTTGATGGAAATAGGGATGAGAGGACTTTAGATTTAGCAAATAAATAAACTAAGTTCTGACATAAAATTATATTTTTGCCTTTAAATGGTCATTTATTTATATTTTTTAACTATTTTATTATTTTAGATAAGTTTATATTATTACTAAATCAAATATTAATATGAAAATATAATAATTAAAAATGCAATTTATTAATTTTTCTTTAATGAAATTTAAGTTAATGAAATAAAAATAATTCAATGAATAAAATTAATTGGTTCTAAAGTGTTTTATTTAAATCCCATTTAATCATATGGTTTCTGATAAATATTAAGATAAATATTTAATAATCTATTATTCAAATAAACTTCAATAAGGTGCTTATCATGCAAAGAAAGACATTATCACGTTTTGATGAAATTGTAAAAATTCTTAGGAAATATGATATGGATAAGGTTTTAGGCCAAACCACCCGTAATAGGATAAGCCCATTTAGAAGTGGATCAGAAAATAAAGAATTATTAAAGGAAGACTTTCCAGAAAGATTAAGATTGACATTGCAAGAGCTTGGAACCACATTTATCAAATTTGGCCAATTGTTAAGCACAAGGCCTGATTTGGTTGGAGAGAGAATCAGCGAAGAACTTTCACAGCTCCATGATGATAATCCTCCTATTGACTTTGAGGAAATTAAGGTAATTATCGAAGAGGATCTTGGAGGAAATCTAAAAGATTTTTTTACAGAGTTTTCCGATACAGCCCTTGCTACAGCTTCAATCGCTCAAGTCCATGAGGCTAAACTGCATAGTGGCGAAAGGGTAGCGGTTAAGGTACAAAAAACCAATGTTCAAGAAATCGTTGAAACTGACTTGAATATAATGAAATTCCTTGCTAATGAATCAGACAGATTCAATACCACCTTTAAGCATCTTAATCTTCCCGCTGTCGTTAAGGAATTTGACAGGTCCATTCATAAGGAAATGGATTTTGACAATGAACTGATGAACATCAGACATTTAAGAGACAATTTCATTCATAATGATAAGATCATTGTTCCAACTATTTATCCAGACTATTCCTCTGAAAGAGTCTTGACTATGGAATATGTTGATGGGGTCAAATTATCTGAAGTTATTGCAGGGGATGATCCAAAATATAATAAGATACTCATTGCAGATAGGATGGTTCGTGCTTATTTTAAACAAATTTTCCTTGACGGATTTTTCCATGCAGACCCTCATCCTGGAAATATTTTCATTACAGATGACAATTCCATATGTTTCATTGATTTTGGAATGATGGGAGTTCTTGATGAAAACTTCAGACAAGATTTGGCTGAATTGATGATTTGTTTCTCAAATCGTGACATTGATGGGCTAATCAATCAGTTAATTTATATGAATATTCTAAATGTTAAAACAGACATTAGCATTTTAAAAGGTGACCTTAACGACTTATTTGCAAAGTATTATGGGGTAGAGCTCAGTCGTTTTAATGGTGTTATTGAGGATTTGCTCTTTTTAATGCAAAAATATGATGTGATGTTGCCAAATGAGTTTGTTCTAATGGCAAGAGGATTGTCAATGGTTGAAAATATTGGTTTGAGTTTAGATCCAGATATTGATATTGTAGAAATCATTAAGCCATTTGCCCGCAAGCTTATGATTCAAAAGTATAATCCTAAGAAAATGGTTCATAATGCTAGGAACACCTTTTTCACTGTTGAGCATATGCTAAGAGCATTGCCAAGCCTTGTTTCAAAAACCTTCTATAAGGTTGATGAAGGGGAGCTGACTATAAATATTGAAGTCAAGCAGATAAGTGAGATAACTAACCAGATTTCCCTTGCTATCATTATTGCTGCTCTTGTTATAGGTTCTTCATTGGCAATGATGGTTGAGGCAGGGCCAAAGCTCTTTGGACTGCCTTTGCTTGGTTTTGTAGGATTTACAATAAGTTTGGCGCTTGGAGTCTTTACTGTTGTTAGGTATTTTATGGATTTTTAACTCAAGCTTTTTTGGCCTTCGGCCAAATAACCTTGACCAAAATTTTTATCTCATTTTGCTTGAGATAGGCTCTTTTTACTTTTTTAAGCTTTTTATTTTACCTATTTTTTCTTATTTTTTTGCTTTTATTATTTTCTAGTTTTTTTAAATTTTTGATAAAGATTTAATTATAATATTAATCATAAATATTAATAAGAAATATTTAATTTAAAAAAGGATTAATTATAATAGGAAATTAATCAAAGGATTGTAATAAATGAATCTTAAAATAAAAAACTTTTCTAAAATCAATGGAACTGTTAAAGCGCCATCCTCTAAAAGCTATAGTCATAGGGCAGTTATTCTTGCCTCTTTATCTGAAGGCAAATCCAAGCTCTTTGATGTATTGTACTCTGAAGATGTCCTATCAACCATTAGGGCATGTGAAGCCCTTGGGGCAAGGATAGATAAAAAGAAAGAAATCATCTTAAAGGGAGATAAAAGTCAGACAGTTGACTATTTGGAAGTTTATGGAACTGGGGGTAAATTGCATAATGTTAGTGACGACCCTTCTTCTGACATGATTGATCTTGCAAACTCTGGAACCACACTTAGAATCATGACAAGCGTAGCAGCCTTATCTGACAATGAAGTGATATTTACAGGTGACGATTCACTTAAGACAAGGCCTATGGGTGCATTGATTGATGCATTGGAGACTTTAGGTGTTAAGATAGAGTCATTGAATGAAAACAATAAGGCTCCTCTTAAGATTTATCCAGGATATGAAGGAGGACAGACAGACATTTTGGGAAGCATCAGCTCTCAATTTATCTCTTCCATTCTTATTTCTGCTCCTTTATCTGAGAATGGTGTGGAGCTTGAGGTTTATCCTGAATTTGTATCAAAGCCTTATGTTGACATGACCATTTCCATTTTGGAAAAATTCGGAATATCCGTTGAAGAGGAAGAGTATCAATTCCATGAAACCTGCAAGAAAGAACATACTGATTGTTTGGGGGTTAAATTCATTGTAAAGCCTCAAAAATACATTGCAAGTGATTATATTGTTGAAGGAGATTTCTCATCTGCATCTTATTTGCTTGCAGCAACAGCTATTGCAGGTGGATATATAAGAGTTCAAAACTTATTCGCTGATTCCAAGCAGGGAGATAAGTTAATTCTGGATATTTTAGAGGAAATGGGTGCAAATGTCACTGTTTTTGATGATTATGTTTCTTTAAGGTCTGATGGAAACTTAAAGGGAATTGATGTAAACCTATCAAATGCTCCAGACTTACTCCTTACTGTAGCGGTTCTTGGAGCACTTGCAGAAGGAAAAACAACCATATCTGGAGTAAAGCATGGCAGATTAAAGGAAACCGATAGGATAGATACTACATGCAGGGAACTTGAAAAATTAGGATGCAAACTTGAGGAATTTGAAGATGGAATGACTATCTACGGAAATACAATTTCAGATGGAATTGTAGAGTCTCATGGAGACCATAGATTGGCTATGGCATTTTCATTGATTGGATTGAAACATGATGTTGAAGTGGAAAATGGCGAATGCTTTGATGTTTCATTCCCTAATTTTATAGAGGCTATGGCAGAGATTGGAATAGATTTGGAGCTTAAATAAATAATGAGAGGATTTAAAATGAATGATGAAGAGAAAATAAGAGAGATCTTTAGGAGATTAAATGAAGTTTATACTATCCGTACTTTTCATGACCATGACCCATACAAGGTATTGATTAGAACAATTTTATCTCAAAGGACAAGGGATGAAAATACAGATCAAGCTGCAAACGCTTTATTTGAAGTTTATCCAGATATTTACGCAGTTGCTGATGCTCCTGTTGAGCATGTTCAAGAGCTAATCAAGCCTGCAGGATTTTATAGGGTAAAGGCAGCTCGTATTTTAGAGGTTTCAAGGATATTGATAGACCAATATGGCGGGGAAGTTCCAAGAGAAATGGATGAGATGCTAAAGCTTCCAGGTGTAGGGAGAAAAACAGCTAATTGTGTGATTGTTTTTGCATTCCAGGATGCAGCTATTCCTGTTGATACTCATGTTCATAGAATATCCAACAGGTGGGGAATTGCTGATACAAAGGATCCAGAGGAAACCGAACAGGTTTTAATGGAAAAGGTTCCAAAGGACTTATGGGTTGACTTGAATGATTTGATGGTTCAGTTTGGTCAGACTATCTGCAGGCCTATTGGCCCTCAATGTGATAAATGTCCTATTAGTGATCTTTGTGACTATGATGTGAGTAAATTAGAATAGTATCAAGCCATTAAACTTTTTTTTGAGAAATCGTATTTACTTTACTTATTGTTTTTAAACCAGTTTTGTTTGATAGTCGTATCTACTTTACTTATTGTTTTTAAACCAGTTTTGTTTGATAGTCGTATCTACTTTACTTATTGTTTTTAAACCAGTTTTGTTTGAGAAGTCTTATCCAGTGAAATTATAGGACTATCTCCAACTATTTTTTTGCCTTGAATCATTAAACCATCCAATTCAAGAAGTGTTTTCTTAGATTCAAGACCTCCTGCAAATCCGCTGAATCCTCCAATTGTCCTATCTCCTTTTACTGTTCTATGGCATGGAATGATGATTGGAAATGGATTTTTAGCAAGTGCACTTCCAACTGCCCTATATGCTTTAGGACTTCCAATTTCCTTTGCAAGGTCTTTATAGGTATTTACAGTTCCTTTTTCAGTCTTGAATTCAGCTTCAAGCACAGCTCTTTGAAATGGTTTTAATTTATCTAGATTAAGATATTTAAGGGAGAATTTATAGTCCTTTTCATTAAAGTAATTCTCCATTTCCCTTAAGACCTTATTTAATTGTTTTGACTTTTTATTAATAGCTAATTCTCCTTCTTTTTCGTATTTTTCTTTAGCTATTTGTGATGATGTCTGATTTGGATTGGAAATAATAATTTCTTCAATTTGGAATTGTGGTTTTTTCCTCCAAATGATTGTTATTTCTCCAATAGGGCTTGAAGTTATAATGTATTTAAAGAGAGTCATTTTATCATCTTTTTTAAGATTTTTAAATGGAAATTAATCCTTTTTTTTAAGATTAAATATTTTTAGAGGGTGCATTTATCCCCATTTAAAGATATATTTTCAATTTATCTTATTAAAAATCTCTGTTTTCATAGAAATATTTATATACTATCATAATCAACTATAATATAACAATCGTTAAAATATAACAATTGTTATTTTTTTATATCAGTAAAAGTTTGTTTTAGAATTTTTAATCAAGAAATTAAATATCTTATTAATTCAAGTTTCTTAAATTCAATTTAAGAAATATTATGTCCTAATCATATAACTTAATATATCATTGTAAATTAAGCGATTAAAGCTCTAAAACATTTTTTTGCTGATATTAAAAATTATATTAAATTCTATATAAATTATATAAATTTTATATAAAGCCTAAAATTCTTTATGATAACAAATATTAAAAATGTGATTTTGTATAAATATTAATTGGCAAATTAATATTAAATTTAAATATAAAATATGAATTTAATATATAATTATTGATTTAGTATTGAAAATGTATATAATTATCTATTTCTAAGTCAAATGATTATTTTTATTATAAAATTATTATGGTGTGATTATTATGGTGAATATTCCAGAACTAAAAAGAGGCATAGCTAACGATATGACTGAAGCTATTGGAAACACTCCTCTTGTAAGATTAAACAGATTAACAGAAGGATTAGAAGCAGAAGTGCTTGTAAAAGTAGAATCTTTTAATCCTGTAAGTAGTATTAAAGATCGTATAGCAGTAAACTTAATTGAAACTGCAGAGAAAGACGGATTGCTTAAGGAAGATTCAGTAATTATTGAACCTACCAGCGGTAACACTGGTATTGGTCTTTCCTTTGTAGCAGCTGCAAAAGGCTATAAATTAATTTTAACCATGCCTGAGACCATGTCTATTGAAAGAAGAAAGCTTTTAGCAGTCTTCGGTGCTGAAATTGTCCTCACTCCAGGTAGTGAAGGTATGGGCGGAGCTATTGCTAAGGCTAAAGAGTTGGCTGAAAGCACTCCAAATTCATTTATGCCACAGCAGTTTGAAAACAAGGCAAACTCTGAAATACACAGATTGACTACAGGTCCTGAAATCTGGAGGGACACTGATGGTGAAGTGGATATTGTCGTATCTGCAGCTGGAACCGGCGGAACTGTAACAGGTATTGCTCAATACATTAAGCCTTTAAAGGCTGAATTTAAGGCAGTTGCTGTAGAGCCTGCAAGTTCTCAGACTTTAGGAAAAGGAGAAAAAGGACCTCATAAAATCCAAGGTATCGGACCAGGTTTCGTTCCAGATGTATTGGATGTGGACCTAATTGATGAGGTCGTTCCAGTTAAGGATGAAGACGCTGGAAACACTCTTCTTAGACTTGCAAGAGAAGAAGGTATCTTTACAGGTATATCTTCAGGTGCAGCTACTTGGGCCGGATTAGAGCTTGCTAAACGTCCTGAAAACAAAGGAAAAACTATTGTAGTTATCTTGCCAGACACTGGTGAGAGATACTTGTCTACTGAATGGGTCTTTGGAGACTTATTCTAATTTTTTTATTTATAAATAACTCTTAAATATTGGTTTATTTGTTTAAATCATTTTTAAGAGTTTTATTTTAAAAAATAAACTTTTATTTATTTTTTTTCTTATTGAAATAGGAGCATATTATTATTTTTTCTTATTGAAATAGGAATATCTTATTATTTTTTTCTTATTGAAACAATAGTATATTTTATTTTTTAAAATCATTTTTAAAACTATTTTTATAATTTATATCTCCTTAAATAATTATTTTTAAAATAGTTTATATATTAAGAGCGATAAAATATAACTTTGTTATTATATAACTTGTGTTAAGTTTATATTAAATTAGTTATAAATATATGAATATTCTAATAACAATAGTGAATTATTTAAAATAAAAATGTATTTTAAATTAAAATTCAATAAAGTTTTATTTTAGATAAGATTCTTTAAAAAGATGGTGAAATTATGTTTGATGATTTAAAAGATGATCTGCAAGCTGCAAAAGCAAGAGACCCTGCTGCAAGAAGTAGCTTAGAGATTCTTTGCTGTTATCCTGGAATATGGGCTATTCTTTTGCACAGATGGAATCATTGGCTTTGGACTCATAATTTGCCATTTTGGGGAAGATTCTTCTCACAGATTTCAAGATTCCTCACAGGAATTGAAATCCACCCTGGTGCTCAAATAGGAAAAAGAGTGTTTATTGATCATGGAATGGGAATTGTAATCGGTGAGACAACTATTGTTGGTGATGATGTTTTGATTTACCAAGGAGTCGTTCTTGGTGGAACAAGTTTAAGCAAAGGAAAAAGACACCCTACTGTTGAAGATGCTGTTGTAATAGGCTCCGGAGCAAAGGTTTTAGGAAACATTACATTAGGATGTTCCTCTAAAATTGGAGCTGGAGCAGTCGTATTGCAGGATGTTCCAAGGGGAGCTACAGCAGTTGGTGTTCCAAGCAGAATCATTCATGAAGACCGTAAATGTGTTTTGGATTTAGAGCACGAATTCCCAGACCCTGTCTCATCAGCTATTGATTTGCTTTTCGAACGTCAGGAAGAGCTTGAAAAAAGAATCAATATTCTAAGCCACTTTCACGATATCGATCATGTTGAATTTAGTCATGACCCTAAAGTTGAAGAGGTATTTAAGGGCGCTGATGAAAAGTCTTTTTATAAGTTGAATAATATTATTGAAGATGAATGATTGGTCTTCATTATTTGTTTTATACGTTAAATGTATATTAATGATATAAAAAATATTAAGCGATTAGGAGGTATTTTATGAAACCACCTTGTGAAATGGTAGTATGGTATATCATACCAGCCATAAGATCTGAATTAGCTAAAGACTTATTAAAATTAGGCATGAAACAGAAAAAGATATCTGAATTAATGGATATTACTCAACCAGCTGTATCCCAGTATTTAACTGATAAAAGAGGCAGCGGAATTGGGTTTAATGATGATGTTAAGGCATTGATTCAAGAATTTGCTAATGACTTAAATGATGGTACCGCAACCAAATTTGATATAATTCCACGTACCTGTTATATATGTAAAAGAATCAAAACAGAAGACGTAATCTGTCAAATCCATAAGGAAAAAGGACATATGCCTGCAGATTGCCAAGCATGTTTAGGTTCAGAGGCACATTTATTATAATATTATTTTTTTTATCTATTGCTGGAATATTAGTTGATTTGACTTTATTTTAACTAATTTCAGCCATATTTTTATATTTAATAAGGTATTTTTTAAAATTTTATTTAATTATTTCAAATCATGTTTAAATAGTTATTTTCATTGATTTAGTTAGATTATGTTTACATAGTTATTTTCATTGATTTAGTTAGATTATGTTTACATAGTTATTTTCATTGATTTAGTTAGATTATGTTTAGATAATTATTTTCGTTGATTTAGTTAGATTATGTTTAAATAGTTATTTTTATCCTATTTTTATTAAAATTAGTTTTAAGGAGATATAATGGAAATTTATAGTACAATGACAAGGGAAAAAGGAGAGTTGAACACATTATTCGCAGATAAGATCAAACTCTTTGTATGTGGCCCTACAGTTTATGATGATGCTCATATAGGTCATGGAAGGACCTACATATCCTTTGATACAATCAAGAGGTATCTTGAATTTAAGGGATATTCAGTATTCTACTTGCAAAACATTACAGATATTGATGATAAGATTATTAATCGTGCAAAAGAAAGCGGCATAGATTCTAAATACTTAGCTGAGAAGTTTGAAAAGAGATTTATAGAAGATATGGCTGCATTAAATGTTACAAGCGTAAACTATTTTGCAAGGGCAACTGACCACATAGAAGAAATCTTAGATCAGATCCAAAGGCTTATAGATAAGGGATATGCTTATGTTACTGAAACTGGAGTCTACTTTGAAGTTGCCAAGTTTGAAGATTATGGAAAATTGTCCAATCGTAAATTGGAAGATTTAGAAACCCATAGGATAGATATTGACAGTTCCAAGAAAAGTCCACATGACTTTGCCTTATGGAAAAATAGGGAAGCTCCAGAATATGCAGGAGAACCTGTTTGGGATTCCCCTTGGGGTAAAGGAAGACCTGGCTGGCATATTGAAGATACTGCAATCACTGAAAAGTACTTTGGCCCTCAATATGACATTCATGGAGGAGGACTTGACCTTATTTTCCCTCACCATGACTCTGAGATTGCTCAAATGGAAGCTGTCTCTGGCAAGGAGCCTCTTGTTCAATATTGGATGCATACAGGATTCTTAAATGTTTCAGGAGAAAAGATGTCTAAGTCTCTTGGTAATTTCATTACAATCAGAGAATTATTGAAGGAATACTCTGGAGACACTTTTAGGCTATTTGTTCTTTTAACCCATTATAGGAGCCCAATTGACTTCAGTGAAGTAAGCTTGCATCAGGCTGAAAGGAATGTCTCTAGAATCAAGAATTATCTTGAAAATCTTGATGAGAAAATAAATGACATATTTGAAAAGGGAAATCTCTCTGAAGACCTTCTTAAATTAGCAGAATTGGAAGAAAATGAATTTGATGAAGAATTAATCAATTTTGATTATTTCAAATCAAATTACCCTGCCTTAAAAGAAGGAGTAAATGAGTTTTTCACAAGTATGGATGATGATTTCAGCACTCCAAAGGCAATTGCTGCAATTTTCTCATTTATAAAGCAATCAAATAAGGACTTAGAAGAAGATGATTTGATTATAGATGATCTTTTAGCAATTAAACACTGGTTTAAGGACATTAGCCAAATTTTAGGTATCGATTTCTTTGTTTATAAGGACGAAACCAGTGGAAATGAAGCGGAATTGTTAGATATAATTGCTGATGTTCGTTTAAAATTAAGAGCTGAAAAGAAGTATGATTTGTCTGATGAAATTAGAGATAAGCTTATATCATTAGGCATTGAAGTAAGTGATTAATTTTAATCTACTTTTTTTTTTTTTTTAATGGATTTTTCTTTTTTTATCCAATCAGATATTCTTTTTTTTATCCAATTTTTATCCAATTAGATATTCAATTTTTTATTAATTTTTTATTCAATTATTGATTTTAATATAAATTTTAATAATTTTGTTTATTTTTGACCCATAATTAATTTTATATTTATAAAACAGTTTCATATATCATAAACAAAAATTTTTTAGAAATATATAAATAATATTAATTTTAAAGTAAAATAAACATTAAAATAATTCTTAATTATTTATCATTATAAATATGATAAAATACATATACTATATTATATTATAAAATTATTATTTTTCACATGTGAATTTCATGTTTGAAATCTAAATAGTAATTATTTTAGTATGCATAATTTTAATAAAATCTTCTAATCGTTAAGGATTATTAAAATTGTTAAAATTTAAAATTAATTAGACAAAGGAGTTAAAATCTATGACTGATCTTAATAAGATGTTTAATCCAGACTCTGTTGCTATTGTTGGAGCTTCCAACTCTGAAGGAAAAGTTGGTTATATTATTGTAAATAATATGATCAATGATGGTTTTAAAGGAAATATATATCCAATTAACCCTAAAGATGATGAAATTCAAGGATTAAAAGCATATAAAAATGTATCTGACTTACCAGAGGTACCCGACCTTGTAATTGTTTCCATTCCTAGTGTTTTAGTAAACCCTGTCGTTGAAGAATGTGGTGAATTCGGCGTTAAAAACATGGTAGTCATCACTGCAGGATTTAAGGAAATTGGCGGAGACGGTGTGGAAAGAGAAAACCAGCTTGTAGCTTTAGGAGAAAAATATGGCATAAATATTATTGGTCCTAACAGTTTAGGTATCACCGATTCACACACTCCATTAAATGCTTCATTTTCACAGATCATGCCTCCTGAAGGAAATATTGCATTCATTTCCCAAAGTGGAGCTATGATGGTAGCTATTATCGATTGGAGCGTAACTTCCGGAATTGGTTTCAGTAAGATTATCAGTTTAGGAAACAAGGCTGGAACAACCGAAATCGAGCTTATCGAATACTTATCATATGACGATGAGACTGCGGTGGTTATCTGTTACTTAGAATCAATCACTGAAGATGACGACTTCGTTAGAACCTTAAGAAAAGTGTCCTATAAGAAACCGGTCATTATCTTGAAATCCGGTTCCAGTTCTGCTGGTGCTGAAGCTGCATCCTCACATACCGGTGCATTGGCAGGTAGTGACATTGCGTTTGACACAGCATTCAAGCAATCTGGTGTATTTAGAGTAACAACTATGGATGAATTGTTTGATGTCGGTTTGGCATTCTCCAAATGTCCATTGCCTACTGGACGTAACCTTGCCATCATTACAAATGCAGGTGGTGGAGGAGTATTGTCTGTAGATGCTATGGAAAGATATAATTTGGATTTAGTTAAATTTGATGAGAAGACCAATGCAAGACTTAAAGAGGCAGTTCCTGAAGAGGGAAGTATTAAAAACCCTATTGATGTTTTAGGTGACGCTCCTGTTATAAGATATAAGGAATCTTTAGAAGCTGTTTTAGATTCTGATGATGTTGACGGATTGGTTGTCATGGTATGTCCTACTGCATCTGCAGATGCTGATGGAATTGCCGATGCACTTGTTGAAGGTGCAAGTGGATTTGACAAGCCGGTCATTGCTGTTAACATGGGTGGACCTATATTTGAAAATGCTAACGATGTCTTAAGGGATAATGGAATTCCTACCTATGTATTCCCTGAAACTGCTGTAAAGGTATTTGACTACCTTGCAAGATTTGCTGCAGTTCAAGATAGAAATTATGATGATCCTGTAGGAGAGCTTGATGACGTTGATAAGGAAGCTGTTGAAGAAAT